>VXMJ01000026.1 GCA_009841145.1 Caldilineaceae bacterium SB0661_bin_34
CACCATGACCACCGCCATGGCCGGCATGATGGCATAACGGGCCACGGAGAGCAGGAAGCGGGGATTGAGCAGGTCCTTTTCGATACCGGGATCGTACGCGCCCTTGGTGGGCAGCAACACGAACCAGTACCCAAACAGGAAAAGAGCGAATAACGCAGTGAAATAGGAGGGAATCTGCGATATAACAAGCGAAAAATTGATCAGAAACTGCGAAGCGAAGTTGTTTCGGAAGGTGCCGATGATGCCGCCTACGACGAAACCTAGAATCCACGAAATAATGGTGGACGTCCCGAGCAGCCAAAGGGTCCAAGGGAGCTTCTCCAGGATGTGCTCCAGGGCTGGTTTGGGGAAGTTGATGAACGAAGGCCCCAGGTCGAACCGGATGAACACGTTGCCCAGAAACCGCCAATACTGTTCGGGCAGCGAACCGTCAATGCCCAGCCTGGCCTTCATCTCCGCGGCCATGGCCGCGGCATCGGCCGCGTCAACTGTCTGCGAAAACTGCTGTTCCAACTGCTGCAAATAGGCCGATACGGGGTCGCCTGGGATCAGGTGGAAGAAGAAGAAGGCGAGTGTGAAGGCGCCCCAGATGCTCAGGACAAACATCAGCGCCCTGGTGATCACGTACGAGACGAGCGGCTTCATCACACCTGGTTGGTTCGGGGTGGCGGATTGGGCACAGGGGATGGCCTGAAGGCGGCACAGGTCGGCGGCAACGCCTGGCAAGCAACCTGTATACTACAACCCCCGCGTGTTCAGGGCCGTTGGAGGCAAAACTGTAGCGGTCCTTGGCTCCGTGCCTTTCCTTTCCCCACAACGTCTACACCCATCATGAGTCCTGTCTCTTTTCGCGCCGGGATCGTCGGTGCCGGCGGCATCGCGCGCGCCCACCTGCGGGCCCTGCAGACCCTCGATCATGTGGAGGTCGCGGCGGTCGCGGATGTCGTTCCGGGCAAAGCTCGGGAAATGGCCGACCTCTACGGCATCCCCCAGGCGTTCGACTCGCACCGGGATTTGGTGGCCCAGGACGATCTGGATGCGGTCCATGTGTGCACGTTTAACCAAGCGCACCGCGATCCGACCGTGGATGCCCTGAATGCCGGCAAACATGTGATTGTGGAAAAGCCCATGGCGGCCCGCCTCGATCACGCCACGGAAATGGTCAAGGCCTCGCGCGACAATGACCGGTTGCTCATGTGCGCCATCAAGACACGGTTCTCCGACGATCTGTTGACCGCGCGCGAAGTGGTGGAGAGTGGTGATCTCGGGGACATCTACTACGCGGAAACCGTAGCTCAGCGTCGCCGGGGCATTCCCGGCCGCACCTTTATTTCCGAGAAGACCGCCGGGTTTGGCGCGACGGCCGACATCGGGGTCTACGCCCTGGACGCCGTGCTTTGGCTCATGGAGCATCCGCAGCCGGTGTCGGTCAGCGGGATGACCCTGACCCACATCGGCCATGGCGGCCCTCCGACCCGGGGAGTGCACTGGCAATGGGATCCCGCGCAGCTTGACGTAGAGGAGTTTGGGGCCGGCTGGGTTCGTTTCGACAACGGTGCGGCCATGGTGATCAAGTCGGTGTGGGCCATGCACATGGATTCGGTCGGCGAAACATTCGTGCTGGGACGAGAAGGGGGACTGCGCCTGACCCCGGAGCTCACCGTCTTCCGCGATAGTTGGGGTGTCCTGTCGGACATCAGGCTGGGCGTGGAGGCGAGTCATCCGCACGTGCAGTTCCAGCGGGAGTGCGAAGCCTTCTATGCCGCAATCGAATCCGGCGGACCCTCGCCGATAGATCCGTGGCAGGCGCTGATGACCAACGTGATCATCCAAGGCCTTCTCGATTCCTCCAGGCAAGGGGGGCGCGAGGTCCCGGTTGCCATGCCCCTGCCACCCCCCTGAAGGGTCGTAGTGTTTGTACAGTTTACAGATCCGTGCTAACTTGAGCCGTTCAAGACTTCAATTCAGCGGCCAGGTCGGTTGCGTCCGATTTAAGGTCGGCACACGCCAAGGGACGGCATGACCTCCCGGCTCCGGCGCGAACGCAGCCAAGACTGGTTCGCGCCCGTTGTTCTTTGTTTTCTTATTGTTGTCAGGAGTGAAGCCATGAAGTTGAGACTGTTGCTCTTATTGCTGATGCTGGCATTGGCGGCGTTGGCCGGTTGTGCGGTTGCCCCGCCGCCCGACACCGGCGCTCCCGAACCCGTGGCAGAGGCCGACGAAGGTGTGGCCGGCGAGTACGTTCCCACGCCGCGCAACGAGACCGTCATCGTCAATGAAATCGGCGGCAATTGGGATGTCTGGGAGAGCTACAACCTGTTGGCACCGAATGCCGCGGCCCCCGGCATCTGGCAGGCGGCCCAGGAGCATCTCTTCAACATCAACTGGGCCACCGGTGATTTCGTCTATTGGTTGGCGGAGAGTTACGACTACAACGACGACTTCACGCAGCTGACGATCAAGACCCGGCCCGAGGCCCATTGGAACGACGGCACGGCCTTTACGGCGCACGATGTCAAGTTCACGATTGAAATGGTACAGAGCGAGATCGCGTTGCGGATGGGTTCGACCATGCAGGAGTGGGTCGCCTCTGTCGAGGCATCCGACGACCATACTGTGGTCATCAATCTCACGAAGGCGAATCCGCGTTTCCACATGAACTTTGCCCGGGCCTGGGGTTTCCCGGTTCAGGCCAAGCATGTGTGGGAAGGCAACGACCCGCTTGAGTTCAAGAATTATCCTCCGGTGTTTACCGGTCCGTACAAGCTCCACCAGGAGTTTCCGGATCAGGCGATGAACATCTGGGTCAAGGACGAGAACTACTGGGGCATGGACGGCATGGGTGTTGAAGTAGGGCCCACCTACTACGTCACACGCCTGGAGCGGGTGCCGGAAACCGAGATTGCCGATGTCAAGGTCAACAAGATTGATCATCCCCATGCACTGGGCGACGCCACGCTGATGCAGGCTGCGGTGGACGCCAACCCGGCGGTCCAGCTGGCCGGCTGGCGCGATCCGTGCCCGCGGGCAATCTGGTTCAACAACGCCAAGTACCCGTTGTCACTGCCGGAGGTGCGCCACGCCATCAACGCCGCGGTGAATCGGCAGAAAGTGGCCGACCTCCTGTTTGGCGTGCCGACGGTTCCGGCGCGCTTCCCCTGGGCTGACTGGGGTGTGCACGACAAGTACTCCTTCGAGGACATCCGGGCCGAGTTCGAGCTTGACTACGATATCGACCGGGGCAATGCGATCCTCGACGAACTGGGTTTCATGCCCGGCAACGACGGCATTCGCATTGACGGCGAAGGCAACCCGATGGAGTTCCAAATCAATGTTCCGGGCTTTGCCAACACCGAGTACAACATTGCCTTCGATCTGTCCGAGGAATTGGCCAAGATAGGCATCAAGGCCAATGTCAAGCGAATCGAAGGTCAGGCCATGTGGGACTCCCTGGACACCGGCAATTTCGACATTAGTTCCCATTGGTTCTGTGGCGACTGGGCCGAGGGACCGTTGACGTTCTCGGACTGGAAGCACACCAACATCACCCCGATTGGCGAGAAGACCAACACCGGCAACCGGTGGCGCGTCAACATCCCCGAATTAACCGAGGTGATGAACCAGATTGAACAGATGAGCCCGAACGATCCGGCCATCGAGGACCTGTATCGGCAGGCTGTGCGCCTGTACTTCGAACACCTGCCGGGGCTGGCGATTGTCCAGACCACCTACGTGATGCCGTTCAATTGGCACTACTGGGATGGATGGCCGACCTCGGACAATGTCTACGCGGTTCCGTTCACTTGGTGGCCGGAATTCAAGTACGTGATGTTCAGCCTACAACCGACCGGCAACTAACGTTTCGACGGCAATCCAATACCGCCGGGGCTGTCCACCATGCGTGGATGGTCCCGGCGTCGGAACGAGGCATGATGCCCCATCTCCCCGCTGGACGGCACATGGTCCATGCGCGGTGCCCCATGGTCGGCAATCCCGGGCGCATCTGCCCAGGTTATTTAGTCCAGTCGTCCGACAGGTGTCGCCAATTGGATTGTTGATGGAATTTCAGGGACATGAAGTTCAATATCCTGTTGCGCATTCTCGGCAGTCTCGTGTTGCTTGCCCTGGTCCTGCAGTTGGCGTCCTGCGGAGGTCGTGCCCGACAGGACGAGGCTCCGGCCGGTCCGCCGCTGGAAGAACCAAAGGAGTTTGAACGACAGTTGAACCCGCCTGTTCCGGTTCGGCTTCGTGACGATGTGCCGGAGTTGGACCTATACGTGCGGACCTGGCCAAGTCTGGACAAGTTCATGTCCATCAAGGCCGGTGCCGAAACCCACGGGTTAACGGTCACCAACAGCGAAAACTGGGTCAAGGTGACGGTTCCCGGTTTGGGGCAGAAGGCTTACATCTGTCGATGTTACTTGGAAGTGACCAACGACTCGATTGACCCGCAAGGGTTGGATGCGCCGTGCGACGCGGAAATCGGAAAAGCCTGCCGCGCCGACATGGATGAGCAGTTCGGCAGTTCCCAGCGAAGCGGCTGAGAGACACCCAAAGCAGTTTTCCACATGCGACGTGGCCACAGGGATTTGGTCCGTTCCCCGGCTCTCCTGGCCCACCCGCATCGCGTCGGTTCCCGTCCAAGCCGATGACCATCGGGCCATCCACGGGACCGATGGTTACAGGATGCCGTACTTCCTGAATGCCTCGGCGGCACCCATGCCGTCTCGAATCGCGTTGCGGACCGTGTTTTCGCCCTGGACCTTGTCCCAGGCCAGCGCCAGCACCTCCCGTTCCCTGGCTTGCGGAATGACACAAATGCCATCCCGGTCGCCAAACAGAAGGTCGCCGGGTTTGATCTCGACCTGGCCTATCATCACCGGGATCCTCCAGGCAACCACCTGGCCCCGCGCACCCTGATCCTGAGCGTAGGCGCCTTTGGAAAACGTTGGGAAATCGAGTTCCAGAATGCCACCCGTGTCCCTGTGGTAACCGTTCAGGACGGCCCCTGTGGCTCCCAACCTCTGCGCTCGCAGACTCATCAATTCTCCCCAGAGGGCATAATCCAAGCTGCCTCCCGTCCCCAGATACACTTCATGGGGCCGCAAATCGTCCAATGCATCCATCAGGAGCCCAAAGGGCTGTTCCGCGGCATCCGACTTGGTTCGGGATCGGTTCACGTCCCGGGACAGCACCGGCACGGCCCTGCCGGCCAAGATCATGGCCGGATCAATGGGCCTCACGTCGGCGGGCAGGAACTGATGGTCGAGACCAATCGCGTCCATCACATCTCCCACCACGGCTGGAAACAGATGTTCTTTCATCAGGTCGGTCAGTTCGGCATCGGTGGTCCAACGCAATTCCATGGCGGCATTCCTCTTGGGTGTTTCGGAACAGAATGGTAATCCGAGGATTGGTTGCCCGAACCAAAACTCCTGTCATCCAACGACTTCCAACGTGCCGCACCGAACACCAGTAAGCCATTCGGATCACTGACATGAGGATTCGTGAAATTCGCTGTGCCGGCTTGCGGGGGGCCACTCCGGAAGGCGGTTGGGATGAGGAACTACAAGCCGACGACTGTGTCCACACGTTGGTGTTGATTGTCACGGAGGAAGGCCTTACCGGCTTGGGCAGCGCCTTTACGTCGGAAGCACTAGTCAAGGGCGCGCTTGATCTGATGTGGCCCTTGTTGCGCGGCGAGAACGCACTGGAACCGGAACGAGTCGCCGAAAAACTTCACCAGCACACGTTTTGGACCGGCCGGGGAGGATCGGTAACCCACGCGATCAGCGCCGTTGACATTGCCATGTGGGACATTCTGGGCAAGGCTGTCGGCCAACCCGTCGGACGGTTGCTGGGCGGCCGATATCGCGAGACGGTTATGCCCTATGCCTCGGTGCTGATGGACTACCCCGACCGGATGGCCGATGTGCTGTTGCCGCTGCGTGACCGGGGATACCGTGCCATCAAGATGGGCTGGGGACCCTTCGGCCGTGAGGATCAGGGTCTGGACGAGCGGATCGTAAGCGAGTCGCGGTCGCTGGTAGGAGACGAGTGCCTGTTGATGGTTGATGCCGGGGCCAGCGACGCCTTCTGGACCAAAGGCTACAAGTGGGCTCTGCGGACCGCCCACATGCTTGCAGACTACGATGTGGGCTGGTTTGAGGAACCGCTGGCGCCTGACGCCATGGCGGACTTTGAACAACTCCGCGTCCATGCACCACTGCCCATTGCCGGCGGCGAGGTCCTGACCCGGCGTCAAACCTTCAAGCCATGGTTGGACCGCGGGTGTTTCGATATCGTCCAGCCCGATGTCACCAAAGTCGGCGGGATTTCCGAATCCCGTCGCATTGGCCGCATGGCCGAGGATGCCGGGGTTCGTTACATCCCCCACGGTTGGAACACCGCCTGCGGACTGGCGGCGGATCTCCATCTGGCATCCGCATTTCCGGGAACGGACTTGGTGGAGTACATAGCAGGTTCGGCCTATGTGGATGAACTTCGTGCGGGGTCCTGGTGTCTGGACGCCAACGGACATTTGGCCATACCGGACAATCCGGGCTTGGGACTTGAGCTCGATCCCGATGCCGTGGCGCGCTATACCGGCCAACGCGACTTCCTGAATCCCTAGACCGGAAATGACGCGCATGGGCACGCGACTGGCCGGCAAGACCGCCATCATCTCCGGCGGTGCGTCCGGTATGGGCCGGGCCCAGGCCCGGCTGTTTGCCCGTGAAGGGGCTTCGGTCTGCATAGTTGACATAAATCAAGAGGCAGGCGAAGAGGTCGCAGATGGGATCCGCCGGGCCGGCGGGCAGGCGATTTGCTGTCGCTGCGACGTGCGTTCGGCCGCGGACTGGGAGGCGGCTGTTGGCGCCGCATTGAATGCGTTTGATCAGGTAACCACGCTGTGCAACATCGCCGGCAGCAATGTGCGCAACAGCTTCGACGAACAGACCGAAGAGCAGTGGCACTTCATCGTTGAAACCGCCTTGACCGGAGCCTACCTTGGCATCAAGGCGGTTGTGCCGGCCATGCGCAGGTACGGACACGGCTCAATCATCAACACCGGATCCTTGGCGGTGACCCATGCCGGGGGCAATCCCGCCTATTCCGCCAGCAAAGTCGGCATGCTGGGCTTGACCGTCAGTACGGCCGCGGCCTATGCCGCCGATCAAATTCGGTGCAACCTCGTGTCCCCCGGACATGTGGACACACCCTTCCTCAGGGCCAACGCACCTCACAGCCCCAACGACGAGTCGACCAGCATCAATGTCCCGGAAAACTACCGGCGTCGGCTGGAGGCAACACCTATGGGACGCCTGGTCCAGCCCGAAGACATTGCCCAGGCCTTCCTGTTCCTGGCTTCGGACGAAGCTTCCATGATTACTGGTGCCCACCTCAAGGTGGATGGCGGCGCCGGTCTGGCCGTGTAGGCGACGGACATCGCGCAGGGGCCGCGGCCCGATGTTGTTAATGTAGGATTCCCAATGCACTCCTCGCTGTACAGAAGGCGTTTTCGGTCGTGATCGACTGCGATATTCACAATGAGGTTCCGCATTTGGAGGAACTGTATCCGTATCTTCCGCAACATTGGGTGGACTATACGGAGGAGTCGTCGTTTGAAGGGCCGGATGCGAACGACTATCCGGAAATGGTGGCAACGACCGTGCACCCCGACATCCGTGACGACTACTTCGGCGACGGACGGTGCAACACTGCGGCACGCGTTCGGTTGATACAGGACCGGGTGCTGGATCCGCTGGAGATTTCAGTGGCCATCCTGAACAATGCCTTCAGGGTTCCATCCATCCACTCCGTGGACCTGGCCGCGTCGATGGCCACGGCGGTCAACACCTGGCAGCAGGAGCAGTGGCTGGCAGCGGACAACCGATTCCGTGCATCGATTATTGTTCCAAGCCACAATCCCGTGGCGGCGGTCCAGGAGATTCGGCGCTGGCAAAACACTCCGGGTTTTGTGCAGGTCCTTCTCCCTGTACGGTCGCATGTGCCGTACGGGGTACGCAACATGGACCTGCTGTTCGAGGCCATCGCAGACTCCGGACTGCCTGCGGCCATCAATTTCGGAGGTGCTCCGGGTGTGCCCCCCACCGGTGTGGGCTGGCCACAAACCTATTACGAAATTCATGCCGGCATGGCTCAGGTGTTTCAGTCGCAGGTCATGAGCATGGTCTACGAAGGACTGTTCGACCGCTATCCGCAACTGCGCATTGTGTTGCTGGAGGGTGGCTTCACTTGGGCACCGTCGCTAATGTGGCGGATGAACAAGGAGTGGAAGGGGCTGAGGCACAATGTGCCGTGGGTTAAGAACTGGCCCGCGGACTATATCCGAACCCATTTTCGGTGGTCGCTGCAGCCGTTGGATGCACCGGATGATCTGGATCAGATGCTTGAAATTCTGGATATGATGGAAGCGGACGAGCTGTTAATGTTCTCCACCGACTTTCCGCATTGGCAGCAAAAGGAGATCGCGCCAAGGGTCCCGGACTGGATGCCGGAAGACCTGCGGCGAAAAGTGTGTTTTGAGAATCCGCGCGCATTCTATAGTCTAGAGTGACCGCGGAAGGATTGTTTGGATTGCTGTTGTCCACACCAGTCGCCGATTTGGAGGTCCCGCCATGGCCGTTAGCTTGACAAGCCCACTGCAAGATCGCACCGGCGCCGAGGTTGTGCGCACTCCGATCATCGACACGGATGTGCATGTGTACATCCAACCCGACGATCTCGAAAGGCACCTCTCTCCCTTCTGGAGGGACCAATACCTCAATTTCGGCAAGCGCACCTACGACGGCATGCTGTTCCCCCGGTCCATGCCCATGGCCGCCCGGCACGACGCGTGGCCTCCCAATGGCGACATACCGGGTGCAAATCTGGAGTTCACGCAGATGCAGCTCCTGGACGAGTTCGACATGGACTACGCCATCCTCACCCCGCTCACCGGCACGGGTGAAGTCCTGAACTTCGACTTCGGGCTAGCCCATGCCCAGGCCGTCAACGACTATCAGATTGAGGACTGGTGTGCGCACGACAGCCGGTTGCGCGCCTCGATCATCATTCCCTACGAGGACGGACCGCTTTCGGCCGAGGAGATTCATCGATTGGGCAACCACCCCTCGATGGCGCAGGTATTTCTGGTTACCCGGACCCGCGACCCTCTGGGCTCCAGGCGCTACTGGCCGATCTACGAGGCGGCCTGCGAATACGACCTCCCGATCGCCGTGCATTTTGGTGGTGTGGGCGGCAGTGGCATCACGGGTGCCGGATCTCCGACCTACTACATTGAAGATCATGCAGGGATGGCGCAAAGCTTCCAGTCCCAGGTGACCAGCATTGTTAGCCAAGGATTGTTCGAGATATTCGACAACCTCAAGTTCGTCCTGATCGAGGGCGGGTTTGCCTGGATGATTCCGCTCATGTGGCGACTGGACCGCACCTGGGAAAAGCTGCACAAGGAACTGCCCCGGGTCAAGAAACCGCCGTCCGAATACATTCGCGAGCATATGTGGATTAGTACGCAGCCCATCGAAGAGCCTCTGTATCCGCACCAGTTCAATCAGATGCTGGACCAGTTGGACATGACCGATCGGTTGATGTTCGCGTCGGACTACCCCCACTGGGACTTCGACAATCCAATGCGCGCCATCCCGTCCACCGTCGCCGACGCCGCGCGCCGGCGCATCATGGCCGAGAACGCCGCGGAACTGTACGACCTGCCCATCTGAGTCCGCAATGCCCAAGTACGCGGTCGCAACCGTTGACGAGATTCCGGCAGGTCAGCGGAAGGTTGTCGAGGTTGCCGGCCGCGTCGTCGGCATCTTCAACCTGGAAGGCGAGTTTTTCGCGCTGCGCAACACCTGCCCCCATCAGGGCGGGCCCCTTTGCAATGGACGCGTAACGGGCTTCCTGCACGGTCAGCCCGGCGCGCTCGTGTACTCCCGGCAAGGGGAGATCCTGCGTTGTCCTTGGCATGGCTGGGAATTCGACATCCGGACGGGGCAGTCGTGGCACAACCCGGCGCGCGTGCGTGTGAGGGCCTATGAGGTTTCCGTGAACGAAGGCCCGGTGGAGGGCCCGTACAAGGCGGAGTCCTTTGACGTAGAGGTACGGCAACAGGTTGTCTACGTGGACATTCCCGGCGCGTCGGACATGCCCGAGGCCACTGGTTCCGGTTGACGACTTCCCTCCGAATTTCTTTTTGACTCCCGTGTCCGGTTGCGTTGCGGAAGGTCTCCATGCGCGTTCTTGTCTACTACCCGTCCATGACCGAGTCGGATCTGGCCCAGGTACAGGCCGCGGCACCCGATGCCGACATCGTGCACGCCAAGACTGCGGACGAGGCTGCCGCGGCGGCCGACGGGTCCGAGGTAATCATGGGGTTGATGCCGCAGGAGGTTTTCGCGCAGGCCGGCTCGTTGCAGTGGTTTCAGTCTGCGTCGGCCGGCCTGGACAATGTTCTGTTCCCCGAGTTGGTCGAGTCCGACGTGATTCTGACCAACATGGCGGGTTTGTATGCCGCCGCCGGTGGAGAGCAGGCTTGGGCGCTGCTGCTAGCCTTGGCGCGCGGCCTGCCCGATGCCGTTCGCAGTCACAGTGCCCGCAAGTGGCAGAAGGTTCCCATTGCCGAAATCACCGGGAGGACGATGCTGGTTCTGGGGATGGGTGGCTTCGGGCAGGAGATTGTCAAACGTGGCGCCGGCTACGATCTGAACATTCTTTCGTTGGACCCGGAGAGGACCGAAGCACCGGGCGTGGCCGAAATCAGGACGCCGACCAAGGAGAATCTTCACGCCTTTCTCCAAGTGGCCGACATGGTGATGGTTGCCTGTCCCTTGACCAGGGAAACCTACCACTGGATTGCCGACGAGGAGTTTGGCCGGATGCAGTCCCATGCATATCTTGTCAATGTTTCGCGGGGCGGCATCATCGATGAAGAGGCGCTGGCAAGAGCATTGCACAAAGAGCTCATTGCAGGCGCAGGCCTTGACGTTCAGGAAGTTGAACCTCTGCCTCAATCAAGTCCGCTGTGGGACGCGCCGAACTTTTTGATGACGGCCCATCAAGCCGGGTTCTCGGCGGATCGCCACCGCAATGTGGTCCGTTTTTTTGCCTCGAACCTGCAACGGTACGTGGCCGGTGAGCCACTGGCAAACGTATGTGACATGGCCAAGGGGTATTAGCAGCATCGGATCAACGCGCAAGGGGACGATCCGTCTGTCCCGCGCAACTCGGGAATCGGTGTTGCTTCCGATCCTCTGCCACGCTCTCCCAGGCTACGGGCCGGGGCGACGTTGCCGACTCGGTTGTGCGGCACCGGCAGGCGCTTCGTAGCGCGCCAGGCGAAGTCGGGAACCAGGCAAATGCAAGCCGACCTGTATCTGAAGGACGCGTTGGTCGTTACGGAGACCGGGGAATTCCGCGGCGGCGTAGTCGTGAAGGACGGTGTCGTGGCCCAGGTTGTAGCCGGGTCTCCCGATATCCAGGCCACAACCTGCCTTGCACTGCAAGGTCGCGTGTTGTTGCCGGGCCTGGTGGATAGCCATGTCCACTTCAACGAGCCCGGACGGGAGGACTGGGAAGGGTTTCGGACGGGCACCATGGCGGCCGCCGCGGGCGGCGTCACCACCGTGGTCGACATGCCGCTGAATTCATCCCCGCCGACCGTGGACTGCGTTCAACTGCAACGCAAGCAGACAGCAGTGCGCGACCAAGCCGTAGTGGACTACGCCCTGTGGGGCGGGTTGATCAACAACAATCTGGCTCACTTGGAGAGCCTCTGCGCCGAACGGGTGGTCGGTTTCAAGGCGTTCCTGGTGTCCAGTCCCGATTTTCCCCGGGTGGATGACGACCTTGTGTTCGCCGGTATGCGCCAGGTGCGCGCCCTCGACAGTCTGTTGGCCGTACATGCCGAGAACGAAAGGGTGACCATGTACCTGGCCGAGGAACTTCGGTCGCGGGGACGGCGCGATCCCTTGGCCTGGGCGGAATCGCGCCCAGGACACCAGGAAGTGGAAGCAGTGGCCCGCGTTCTGCACTGGGCGGCAACCACCGGAGCAACCCTGCATGTTGTGCATGCGTCCCTACCCGATGTGGTGCGGCTTGTGGCTGCGGCCAAGCGTAGGGGAGTCCCGGTAACGGTGGAAACCTGTCCCCACCATCTGCTCCTCGATCTCGACGACTTTCAGAGGATCGGGCCGGACGCCAAGTGCGCGCCTCCGCTGCGCAGCCGCGAGACCGTGGAAGACCTTTGGCAGTGTGTTCTGGCAGGGAAAGTGGACACGTTCGGATCAGATCATTCACCCTGTCCTCCCGAACTCAAGCGGGTTGGAGAAGGCGACGTGTGGCAGGCTTGGGGCGGGATTTCCGGCATCCAGACCATGTTGCCTGCGCTGATGACGGAAGGTGTGCACAAGCGGGGCCTGTCGCTGGCGGCCTTGACGCGGATGGCTTCGGCAAATCCGGCCCGCCTGCTGGGGTTGTATCCCCGCAAGGGGATAATCCAACCCGGCAGCGACGCCGACTTCGTGGTCGTCAATCCGGACTGTCGGTGGACATTGACCCCCGACCACCTGTTCTACCGCCATCGCCACAGTGCATTTGTGGGGCATGCGTTCCGCGGTGCAGTGGAACGGACCATCGTGAGAGGAACCACGGTCTACCATCGGGAGGCCATCCGGGTTGAACCCGGCTTTGGCCGGTTGCTCCACCGGACCCGGTGATGCGGTGTTCGACCAGGAAGAAAGTACAGGTATTCCCATGGACCCATTTGGATTTACCCGCAGTCGAATTCGCCCCAGCTACGCCCTCATCACGCCTCCATCCCATGTCGAGGCGCCTTTGCCCAACTGGCTCAATTCCTCCGGCGTGATTTTGATTTCGCCGCGAATGGGGGCCGGATTCTGTCAATTCGCGGCGTTGATGGGGCCTGAATCGGCTGCCGCCGCACCCGCACCCGGCATCGAACGGTTCGTCTTTGTTGAGCAGGGCAGGTGCACGCTTGATGTCGCGGGCTCCCGCGAGGATCTTGCACAAGGAGGTTTTACCTTCATCCCGGCAGATTGTGAACACATGCTTGCCTCAACCGAAGGCTGTCGTCTGACCGTGTTTGAGAAACCATACGTGCCGTTGGCCGGTGTGTCCGCGCCCCAACCGGTGTCGGGACGCGAGCAGACGATTTCGGCAGAGCCGTTCATGGGCGATCCGGATGCCATGCTCAAGACGCTGTTGCCCGATGCGCCCGAATTCGATCTGGCCGTCAATCTGTTCGAGTTCGCTCCCGGTGCCGCCTTGCCCATGGTGGAAGTCCATGTAATGGAGCATGGGCTGCTGATGGTGCAGGGCAAGGGAATTTACCGGCTCGGTGACGACTGGCATCCGGTGCAGCGCGGCGATGTGATTTGGATGGCTCCCTTTTGTCCCCAGTGGTTTACGGCCGTAGGCAAGGAACCGGCACGGTACCTGTACTACAAGGATGTGGGCCGAGATCCTTTGGGAAGCTCCGCGTGATACTGGCGAGAGCGGACACGATGGCACAGTGGCTGTGTCGAATTGATGGGATGCATTAGGGGCCACAGACACCATCCTGTCCACGGAAGCCGTAGCCAAGAGTCATGTCCATCCCGGCGCCAGAATGGTCAGTAAGGGATCTTGTCTTGCTTGGCCCGCCATTCGTCAAATACCCGAAGCGCTTCGTTGCCCAGAAGCCTGACGGATGGGACGGTTCGCTGTTCGACGGGCAAGGGGATCTCCTCGTACAGGAACTGGTCGCTAAACCCGGCCGCGGCCGCATCCTCACGCGAGTTGGCGAAATAGATGCGTGTGATGCCCGACCAGTAGATGGCACCCAGGCACATGGGGCACGGCTCACAGCTTGTGTAGATTTCGCAGTCCGTCAACTGGTGGGTTCCCAGTGCCGTGCAGGCTGCGCGGATGGCCGTAACCTCGGCGTGGGCTGTGGGATCGAGGCTGGACGTGACGCGGTTGAAACCTTCGGCGACCACTAGGTCACCGCGGACCACAACCGCACCAAACGGGCCTCCCAGATTGGTGTTGATGGCTTGCCGGGACAACTTTATCGCCCGCCGCATATGGGAGTGGTTCATGCAACAGTCCTTGGTTTGGTTGCGAGGATCGGGCCAGACGTGCGGACTACGAACCCCGGTATGTCGTATAGCTCCAGGGAGATACTAGAAGCGGCACGTGGTAGTGGCCGTCCCGGGCGATGGCAAAGCGGATCGGGACCTGATTGAGGAACGGAGGATCGGGTAGGTCGAGCGACTGCATGGCGAAATAGCGGCCGACATGGAACAACAGCTCCCACTCCCCGGTTTCAAACGCGCCGCCTTCCAGGAGCGGCTCGTCGCATCGACCGTCGTGATTGGTTGCCACGGACTTCACCAGTCTGCGGCGGCCATCGGCCCAGCGGTACAAATCCACCTGCAAGCCGGCCCCAGGCTTGCCTTGCGCCGTGTCCAGCACATGCGTGGTCAAGGTGCCCATGTCCATGTCTCCGGGTTTGTTCGATGTGTTTGGGACCCGTGCCGAAACAGGTCAGACTGTGGACGTGGACCGAGCACAACCCTGATCACCGCTACCGGGTCACGGTTGCCTCAATATGGCCATGCGGTTCGTCCGTCGGCAGAAACACGCGGTTTGACGAAGCGAGACCAAACTGCGCCAGATCGACTTCGTGATAGTGCAAGTTGGGCATCGCAAGCGTGATGTCCTCGATTTCAGGGATCCGTTCCAAAACGGCGCTGCCCATGCGCCAAAGGCTGTCCTGTACCGACTTGCTGTAAGTGGCCGCGAACACCTCCTCCAAGGTGCTGCGGATGGTCCCGGCGGTTTGAGCGTAGCCGGCAGGAGCCGCGCCGTAGGTCCAGTTGGCCTGCATGCGTGTGGCCAAGATGCGGTCGTCGACTTCCGGGAGGGTTGTGACCTTGTCCCGCAGAAAGTCGGCGAAACCAGATCCTGTGGTCTTCATGAGGGCAAGGTCTCGGAACCCGCTCCTGACGGTTTGCTGGTCCCGGGCCACCATCACCCCCGCCAACGGAGTGCAGGCCTGCGACTGCACGAAACCGTGTGGATGGTCGGAACCGTTGACATGCAGTCTGTGCCACGGGGTTTCGACCAAGTCGATGTGCACTTCCGACACGTGGCCGTATCGTTGCAACATTCCCTGTGCCAACTCAATGGCGAACGATTCGGTTTCCAGGTTGGGGTGTTGGCAGGCCGTAATGTACACAAGATTCTTCATGGTGTCGGTTGGCACCACATCCGCGTTGTCTCCGTGGGTGTAGGCTCGATCGAATCGGCCCAACAGGGCCATGTCGATGCTAAGATCCGAGATTCGGTGCCGGGTTTGTTCGCGCACCAGGCGCAAAACGCGCACGCGGGCTTTGCCGTAGGTGTGGGCTGCAAGTTTCACGGGTGCACTGTCAATCCTCAGGCAAGCACAAATCGGGTGCGGTAGGCCAAGAGAATCGCTTGGCCTACTGCAACTTCAGGAAACATCATAGAGTACCGAAGGCAATGACCACGGCCTGACTGGTGGTCGGTGCAAAGATGTCCTGCACCCTGTCCCGAAAGTCCTCCTTCATCCGAGCTGCATCCCGCCGCGCGCAGATCCGCTCCAGCGTGTTGTGCGAGGGGATCCCGTGAGGAAGCTCCTGGACGGCGAGCAACCCAGCCTCGTTGCGCTGATCGAAGAGGGCAACGGCTTCGAAACTGTCCGCACCGCAGATGGCGGCCAGCACCGCCACCACCAACATATTCGTCAGATGGTGCCATTGGATCCGATCCACCCGCGGTCCCCGGGGGTGCCAAGGCCTCGACCAGGGCGAAGGCATCAGACCGTCCATCAGGGGTTTTCCGCAGGCTTGATCCGGAACCTACCCACAATAGCTACAGGCCAACTCACCCGGTTGGCCCAGCCAATTTAGATGCTGTCACCTTGACGTTTGCCGGGTCGTCAGCAAGGATGGTCAATTTGGTATATCCTTTGAATTAGTCATCTTAATAGATTCTGTTGCAGGCCGGTGCCCCCTGCACCGTCGTTGTAAATCTGCGCTCTACTCCCTTGCGACAGATATTCGGGACCTGTTGCTCGGGTCGTGAGGGGAGTCATGTACAGATTGCATCGGTTGGGTATTGTGCTGTGCGCGGGCGTCCTGCTGTTGGCGGTGACGGCAGCGCCAGCGATGGCCTTGAACCAGGTTCACATAGTCCAGAGAGGGGAGACGCTGGCGATTATCGCCCGCCGATACGATGTCCCCATTTCCGTTCTGGTCTCCCAGAACGAAATCGAAAACCGAGATCTTATCTTCGTCGGCCAACGGGTAGAGATCCCTGCCGTCAAGTCCCTCTCGGTCCATTCCCCGGGTACCCATGCAGTCCGTGTGGGCGATTCCTTGCCTGACATTGCCGCCCTCTACCGTGTGCCGCTGGAGATGATCCTGTTTCTCAACCGCATCGACTCGTCGTCTGCAATTTGGGTTGGTCAGCCCATACAGGTTCCCGTTGCCTCCATTCGCAGACCCCAGACTCCGGTGATCGCACCAGAGCCGATCACAGTACCGGAGCCGATCACAGTGGATCCCGACGCAACATCGCACCGGGTGCGGCGGGGGGACACACTTCATGTCATTGCGCGCGCCTATGGTGTGGACATGCGGGAACTGATCGCGCACAATCGCCTGCAGAACCCTGATCTGCTGTTCGCAGGCCAAGTCATTGAGTTTCCCAATCATGCCGATGGAGCCGTACTTCCCGTCGAACCGCCGGCACCGCAACCACCCGCGGTCCAGGAGCCGCCGGTGCCCGCACCCGATCCGACACCGAACCAGGCGGGCCCACAGGATCCTGACAGTGTTGTCCAGGTCGTTGAGCAAGGCGAGACCTTGTCGGACTCTCCGGCGGACACCGCTTTTTCCTGGTCGGAGGCCCAAATTGTCTCGTTCTACGGTTTTCCGGGGATACCGTTTATGGGAGTGCTGGGTGACGGCACGCCGCGCGACGTGGCTCCCCGGATCGCGGCCATGGCCGAACGTTACGATCGGCTCAACGGTCCCCGGAGCACTCAACCCGCGTTTCACTTGATTGTGGGGGTCGCGCAGGCAGGCCCCACATCCGACGGCGCATGGATCAGCCGGCTTTCCCACGATCGCATAGCCGAATACGTTGAGGCGGCCCGCGAGGAGGGCCTGCTGCTGTTCTTGGACACGCAGATTGGGTGGAGCGACCCGCTGTCAGAAGTCAAGCTTCTCACTCCATTTCTCAGGGAACCGTTTGTGCATGTCGCCCTGGACCCTGAATTTGCGACGGAGCGACTGGGAGTGCGTCCGGGACAGGCCCTTGGCTCCATTTCCGCCGAAGACGTAAATGAGGTGCAGCGTTACCTGGCCTCAATCGTGCACGAGGAAGGGCTGCCTCCCAAACTCCTGATGGTGCACCAGTTCGCGGAGCGGATGTTCCGCAATCGCGGCGGCATTAAAGACTATGATGCCGTTCATTTATCGTTCGACATGGATGGTTTTGGGGGGACCGGTGCCAAACTCAATGGCTACAGGCGCTTCGCGCTCCCCACGCCATCCGAGCGGCCCGCCCTCAAGCTGTTCTTTAAATACGACACGCCGCTCATGACTCCGGAACAAGTGCAGGGGCTGGGCCATCCACCCGACATCATCATCTACCAATAGACGCACCTATCTGTCGGCTCCAAGTCTGGATTGTTGCCGTGGTTCGCGGAAACCGGTTGGCCAGTTCTACAGGTCAGTTCGACGAACCGCGCCTGCGCCCGAGGGTCCCGGGTGGATCCACGGGCGACGAGGGCGATGACCGGTGACAGTCTCGACTGGGTGCGATTTGGTTTGACCCGTGTCTGTGGTGGAATGATCCATGCATAGCGAAGCAACGGTTGCTCTGAACCGCCTGCCTGCGGCACGGCAGGCGGAACTGCTGGAACGATGCTGTGGTTCCGAGCGTTGGGTTCAATCCATGGTGCAGCGGATTCCGTTTGCGGATTGGCAGGCCCTGCGGTCGGAGGCCGACGAAATTTGGCTGGGGCTGGATCGGGACGACTGGCTGGAAGCGTTTGCGCACCACCCCAGGATTGGCGACATCGATTCGCTGCGGGCCAGGTTTGCCACCACAAGGAACTGGTCCGAGGGTGAACAGTCCGGAGTAGATGGAGCCAGCGAGGAGGTGTTGGCGGGTTTGGCAGCGGGCAACCGGCGCTACGAACAGCGTTTCGGATACATTTTCATCGTGTGCGCCACGGGCAAGAGCGCGGAAGCGATGCTTGAACTCCTGCAGGAACGCTTGGGCAATTCACCGGATGATGAACTGCCAATCGCTGCCGAGCAGCAACGGCAAATCATGCAGCTCAGGCTTGACAAATTACGCGAAGAACTTGCGCACCGGTAACTCGAAGGCCTCCGGTTCGCCCTGCGATGGATTCCGGTTCGAGTGTCGCCGCCAGGGATGGAATCGAAGCGCGATTCCGTCCCTGGCCGGCCGTCAAAAATCGATGGAGCGCAGGTATTGCAGTGTGGTCGCGCTGCGACGGGCTTCGTCCATGGGCGAGTCGGCACCCGGAATCGGAGCTCCCGGACACGCGGTGACCCAGCGGTCGAAACCCGACTCCGCCAGATTTGCCCGGATCGCGGGAAAGTCCATGTGACCGGGTACGTGCACATCGACCCATTCCGGGTAGTACCAACGGTCGTCCCGAATGTCCACCGAGGTGTACTCCTGAAGGTGCACATAGTTGAGCTGGCTGCGGTAGAGGATCAGGGCCTCCACGGGATCGATGCCCCACAAATGGGCATGGGAAACGTCGATGCACAGACCTGATCTGCTCAGACGCTTCATGTAGGCGTCCCACGTCTCAAGGGAATTCACCGTGTGGTTGGTATGGATGTGCATCGTGATCTCAAGCCCGAGGGTGCCGGCAAACTCGGCCCATTCGTCCGCTGCGTCCGCGGCCCGGTACACCTCGTCGGTATTGGCCAGCCTGTCCGCGGGCTGTTCGGCGCACATGAACATGAAGCAGTCGCATTCCATTTCGGCGGCGAATTCCATGCGCCGCTTGTTGATTTCATACACGCGCGGATCCCTGTGGTCGGGGCTGCCGATTGCAGTCAGCACCGCCAAGGGTAAGCCGACGCGATCGCAAATGCCCCGGAGGCGCTTGGGTGTACCCATCCAGTCGAGCGGGAACCGGGCTTCCCAGCCATCCCATCCCGCTTCCTTGAGTGCTTCCAGGCAGGGTTCCAGGTCCGGTTCGTGCCATCGCAGGGTTGCGAACCCCAGTTTGAAGGTCATGACATTGCTCCACTGTCGTATGACTGGCTGCACTCGCTGCATCCTCAAGGACGTGGACGCAGGAGTGAGTGCGGTTTGGTACGGATTGTAGGGCAGCCAACGGATTGGCGAACACCGCCGTCAACCCCGGAAATCCAGTTGCACACCGTCACGTTCGGCCCTCCAACCTGGGCGACCGTTTGAAAACGCGGGGTTCTGTTGGACAATAACGGGATGCAGATTGCAGACCGCACCGGTTCCCGGTTGGCAGCGGTCTTCCGGTGCCTGCCTTGGTGCCTACATTGCCGGCGAACCGGCCTTCGCCCTCCTGGATACGAAAACCATAGATGCAGTACACCGCAGAGAACATTCTGGTCCTGCCGCAATCCGATGCCGAGTCGGGCGAACCGGGGTTGGTCACGCGCGTGACCCCGGAGAGCGCCGGCTGGGCCTGGATCGGCTTCGAAGTCCACCGGATCCAATCCGGTCGGAGTTGGGAAACCTCGACCGGCGATCAGGAATTGGCCTTGGTCAACCTCAGCGGACGCTATCGTTTGAAGTCCGACCGCATCGACCTGTCCGACGAATTCGGCGGACGCCCCAATGTCTTCGCCGGCGCGTGCCACACCCTGTACCTGCCGCCCGGGTCCGACCTGACGGTCACCTGTGTTGAAGACGGCGAGTTTGCGGTCGCGACGGCTCCGGCGCAAGTGGAACATCCGCCGTTTCTCACCCTCCCCGGCCAAGTGGACATGAACCTGCGGGGAGGAGACAACGCGACAAGGCAAATCAACGACCCCCTGCCGCCCGGTTCCCCGGTGGACAGGCTGGTCCTGGTTGAGGTGTACACGCCCAGCGGCGGCTGGAGCAGCTATCCGGGCCACAAGCACGATGTCCACATCGAGGATGACCGGGGAGAGTTGGTGGAGGCAGACCTCGAGGAAATCTACTACTACAAAATCACTTCCACCCGCAGCGATCCTTTCGGAACCTACGATCCCGACGGGTATGCCTATCAACGCGTCTATACTGACGAAGCCTCCCCGCTCCACCAGGCCGGCAAGCCCATCGATGCCCTGGTCCGTCCGCGCAACGACTGTGTGGTGCTGGTGCCCGAGGGCTACCACCCGGTGGTCAGCCCTCCGGGCTACGTGACCTACTATCTGAACGTGCTCGCCGGCAGCGCGCAGAGCCTGGCGAACCAGGACGATCCGCGCTACGCCTGGGTCAAGGACACATACCGAACCACCAATCCCGACGTTCCGCTGTATCGACCGGCCTAGGCCTGCACGGACGTCCCGCTTCCCTCATTTGGCCATGACTGACTCCGCCAAGTCCTTTGACTCCCTGCACATGGGGCGGTCCAGCATCGATCTCTACAGCAACGATGTGGGAACCCGCTTCCCGGACATCACGTCCTTCGCCGCCTATGTGGGCGGTTCGCCCACGAACATTTCCGTGGGCATGACCCGGTTGGGGCGCCGGGCTGCGCTCCTGACAGGGATCGGGGACGATCCGGTCGGGGATTTCGTGTTGGAGTTCCTGGTCAACGAAGGCGTGGAAACACAGTGGGTTGTACGCAAGCCCGGACTGCGCACGAGTGCGGTGGTCTTGGGAATCGAACCGCCGGACCGGTTCCCGCTGGTCTTCTACCGGGAGAATTGTGCCGACATCAACGTCACCATTGACGACGTGCTGGCCTCGCCGTACGACGACTGCAGGGTGTTCCAGTTTGCCGGCACCAATCTTTCCCGCGAACCAAGTCGGTCGGCAACCATGTTTGCGGCCGAATCGGCGCGCAGCCACGGTGCGACCGTGGTGTTCGACCTGGATTTCCGCCCCGACCAGTGGCACGACGCCCGGGCGTTCGGGGTGGTGGCCCGGTCGATCATGCAGCAGGTGGACATCGTCGTGGGAACGCACGATGAAGTCAATGCCGCCCTGCTGGCCGATCCAGCCCAAATGACCGTGACGGACTCGCAGGTGTCCGACACCCAGGTCGAGGGGGATGTTCTGGCTGCCATCGCGCGGATCCAGAGTCTGGGTCCGCAGCATGTGATTGAGAAGGTCGGTGCCCTGGGCGCGCGCGTCCACACCCGCGGCGAACCTCCTTGCGACGTGCCCGGATTCCCGGTGGACATCTACAACATTCTGGGTGCCGGGGATGCCTTTGGCGCCGGTTTCATCTTTGGACTGGTCAGCGGCTGGACGCTGGAGCGGTCCGCCCGGCTGGGCAACGCCTGTGGCGCCATGGTGGTGACGCGGCATGGCTGCGCCAACTTCATGCCCACCTGGGACCAGGTGAACGAATTCATTGACAGCCACGGCGGCTGGTAGCAACCAAAACGGGGATGGGAACAACGATGACCGAACCAACTGTGCGTCTCACCATGGCGCAGGCCATTGTCCGCTTCCTGTGTGCCCAGTACACGGAGCGCGACGGTCGGCGCCAAGCCTTCTTTGCCGGATGCTTCGGCATCTTCGGCCACGGCAACGTGTCCGGAATGGGCCAGGCCCTGCAACAGTACCCTGCTCTCCGCTATTACCAAACCCGCAACGAACAGGCGATGGTGCATACCGCCATTGGCTTTGCCAAGCACAGCCGCAGGTTGCGGACGCTGGCCTGTACCTCCTCCATCGGTCCCGGTGCCACCAACATGGTGACGGGGGCGGCCACGGCCACCATCAACCGCCTTCCGGTGCTGCTGTTGCCGGGCGACATCTTTGCCCGGCGCAATGTGGCACCGGTCCTGCAACAGCTGGAGTCCGAACACAGCCAGGATTTCTCGGTCAACGACACGTTTCGTCCGGTCAGCCGCTATTGGGACCGCATCAATCGCCCGGACCAGTTGGTTTACAGTCTGCCGGAGGCCATGCGCGTCCTGACCAGCCCCGCGGATACCGGTGCCGTCACGATTTCCATCCCGCAGGATGTGCAGACGGAAGCGTTCGACTATCCCGCAGCGCTGTTCGAGGAATGGGTGTGGCACGTGCCGCGTCCGCGCGCAGACTTGGCCAGCCTGCAACGAGCTGCGGAGTTGCTGCGCGGAGCCCAGCGGCCGCTCATCGTGGCGGGTGGTGGCGTCCAATACAGCGAAGCCGAAGACGCATTGCGCGCGTTTGCGGGCCGAACCGGCATCCCCGTTGCCGAGACCATGGCGGGCAAAGGCAGCCTGGACTTCGATGATGCCAGATCCTTGGGGGCTATGGGATTGACCGGAACGTCCGCTGCCAACATCTATGCCCGGGACGCGGATGTGGTCATGGGAGTTGGCACCCGTTGGAGCGACTTCACCACCGCCAGCAAGACCGCCTTTCAGGATCCGGAAGTCCGCTTCATCAACTTGAACGTGTCCGAGTTTGATGCCGGCAAGCACCAAGGGGTGTCGGTTACGGGCGATGCCAGGGTCTGCCTGGAGGAACTGGACGCGATGCTGCCAGACAAAATCACCGACGCCGACCTTGATGCCCGCATTGCGGCGCTCAAGAAGGAGTGGGAATCGGAGGTGGACCGGATTTATGCCTTGCACGAGTCGGACAGCGGAGTAGCCGCGCAGGGTGCACTTATAGGCGCCGTGAATGAACAGGGCGATCCGGACGCTGTGATGGTCGGTGCTGCCGGCAGCCTGCCGGGTGACTCCCACAAGCTGTGGCGCAGCCGCCATCCGCTGCAGTACCACATGGAATACGGGTATTCCTGCATGGGATACGAAATCGCCGGCGCCCTCGGCGTAAAGATGGCGGAACCGGACCGAGAGGTGTATATCCTGGTTGGAGACGGTTCCTATCTGATGATGGCCTCGGAGATTGTCACTTCGGTCCAGGAGGGCTACAAGCTGACAATCGTGCTGATGGACAACAGTGGTTTCAAGAGCATCGGGGGCCTAAGCCGCTCCCTGGGCCAAAGCGGCTTCGGCACGCGATACCTGTTCCCCGAGAACGGTGCGTTGCCTACGGATGAAGCCGGTGGCCACAAGCGTCCCCTGCCGGTGGACCTGGCCACCAACGCCGCCAGTCTGGGTGCCGTGGTCATTGGCTGCAATTCGGTGGATGATGTTGTGGAGGCACTGGCACGCGCCAAGGACATTGACCGCACGGTCGTCATCCACGTCACCAACGACCGCTATCTCGGCGTGGATGTCTATGAGTCCTGGTGGGACGTGCCCGTGGCCGAAGTCAGTGAAATCGACACGGTCAACGCGGCGCGCGAGGAATGGGAGCAGATGCGGTCCAAGGAGCGCTTCTACCGCTAGCCAAGGTTCGGGACCGGAGGACCGCTAACGGTGCTCCGGCGCCGACAAGCAGGGAAGGATGCAAGCCATGATTGTCAAGAACTTCGTCAACGGATCGTTTGCGGCCAGCCAATCCGAAGACACCATGCCGGTGCGCAATCCGGCCACCAACGAACAGTTGGCAACACTGCCGTTGACGACTGCCACTGAAGTCGACACGGCTGTGCAGACTGCCCAGGCCGCCTATCCGGCATGGCGCCGCACCCCGGTCGTGGACCGGGTTCAGCCGCTGTTCAGGCTCAAGGCCCTGCTGGAGGATCATTTCGAGGACATTTCCCGCACGGTGACCCTTGAGTGCGGCAAGACCTTGGTCGAGGCGCGCGGCGAGGTTCGGCGGGGCATCGAAAATGTTGAAGTGGCCTGCGGCATGCCATCCCTAATCCAAGGGTGGAATAACGAGGACATTGCCCACGGCATCGACGAACACATGATCCGCCAGCCGTTGGGCGTGGTGGCGGCCATCACCCCCTTCAACTTCCCGGCGATGATCCCGTTGTGGTTTCTGCCCTACGGAGTGGCCACGGGGAATTCGTTCATCCTCAAACCCAGCGAAAAGGTCCCGCTGACCAGCCAGAAGCTGTTCGGTCTGATCGAGCAGGCGGGTTTCCCCTCCGGAGTTGTGCAACTGGTCAACGGCGATGCGGATGTCGTAAATACGCTCATCGATCATCCCTTGGTGCGCGCAGTTTCGTTTGTCGGGTCCACGCCGGTGGCCAAACTGGTCTACGCCCGCGCCACCGCCAACGGCAAACGCGCACAGTGTCAAGGGGGAGCCAAGAATCCTGTTGTCATCATGCCTGGCGTCGATGTGGAAGGCGCAGCCAATGCCATGGCCGAAAGCGCCTTCGGTTGCGCCGGCCAGCGGTGCTTGGCCCTGTCGACCGCGATCACGGTCGGCGACATGCACAAGCCGTTTGCCGAGGCCATGGCTGACCTGGCAACTTCGCGGCGTGTGGGCAACGGGTTGGATGACGATACCGAAATGGGACCGGTGATCACCGAAGCAAGCCGCCAACGCATAGAAGGGATCCTGGCACAGGCCGACGACGGGAACGGACGCTTCGTAGTGGATGGCCGCGGCCGCAGGGTGGACGGACACCCGGCCGGACACTGGATCCATCCGACCGTTCTTAATGCGGAACCCGGCATGCTCGTGGCCCGGGATGAGATTTTTGGCCCCGTCCTCAGCCTGATGCAGGCCGAAGATCTGGACCAGGCCATCGATTGGGTCAACGATCGGGCCTTCGGCAACATGGCTTGCCTGTTCACTCGGGACGGCAAGGCGGCGCGCGAGTTCCGCCACCGCGCCGATGCCGGCAACATCGGCATCAACATCGGCGTGGCCGCGCCCATGGCATTCTTCCCGTTCAGCGGTTGGAACGAGAGCTTCTTCGGCGATCTCCATGCGCAGTCGCGGCACGGTGTGGAGTTCTACACGCAGACCAAGGTCGTGGTCGAACGCTGGTAGCCGATCCACAAGGAGACATCATGCAGGCAGGAGTGTTTGCCGCTCCCGGACAATTCATCGTCGAGGACCGCCCGGAACCGTCGCTGGACACGGTTCCGCCGGATTGGGTCAAGCTTGAAGTCGATGCCTGTGGGGTTTGCGGCACCGACCTGCAAATCGTGAAGGATCCTCCCGGCCATCCAGCCGATCCCGGTGTGGTGCTTGGACACGAGTTGGCCGCCCATGTGGTGGAACTTGGGGCTGCGGCCACTTCCGTTCGGGAGGGGGACAGGGTTGTGTTGGCCCCCAACCTGTACTGCAGGGAACAGAACCTGGAGCCGTGTCCGCAATGTCTCAGGGGACGGACCAATCACTGCGCGAACTTCCACACCATCGGGATCCACCGGGACGGTGGATTTGCAAGGTACGTGCTGGCACCGGACAAGGCCCTGCTGCCGATTGCGCCGGACTTGCCTCTGGGCGACGCAGTGTGGATTGAGCCGCTGTCCTGCGTCCTGGGGGGCTTCAACCAGTTCGAGGTTAACGACACGGACACGGCATTGGTCATTGGTGCCGGCCCCATCGGGGTCCTCCACGCCTTGATGCTCAAATCCCGAGGCTTGTCCGTGATTGTCGCCGACCTCGCGGACACAAGGCTGGAACAGGTCCGGAACGCCGGTGTTGACCGGACCGTCAACGTCCAGGTGGAAAGCTTGGCGGCGGTGGTCGACGAAGTGACCGACGCCCGCGGAGTCGATCTGATCGTCGACGCCGTGGGCGGGCAGCTCGGCACCGCGGTGGACCTGGCGGCCATGATGGGCCAGATCTGCTGCTTTGGACTGAACTCCCTCATCCCCACAGTCAACCAGAGTCGGTTGACCGAACACGAACTCCGGATCTTTGGGACCTTCGTGGGTGTGGGAACCTTCCTGCAGGCCATTCAACTGCTGGAGGACGGCATGCTGCAGCCGTCCGGTCTCAACCTGACGATGCCCTTGGCTGACCTCCCAGAGGGCCTGGACCTGTGCCGCACCGGAGCCGCGGTCAAAGTCGTGGCAACACCCGGTTCCTAGTTCCCTGCATCTGAGCGGCCAGCAAACAGGCACTCCGCACAACCATGGCGTCCTACGGAATTGGGGTTATCGGCATGGGCTGGATGGGTGAAACCCACAGCCGGGCCTTCAGACAAATCCCCGAACGGTTTTGGAAGTCCGGACTTGATGTCCGTCTGGTGATTTGTGCGGATGAGGATGCGGACCGGGCCGAACAGGCCCGCCAACGGTTCGGCTTCGAGGATTGTTCGACGGATTGGCACAGGGTCGCGACCCATCCGGGCGTGGACATCGTCACGATTGCCGTGCCAAATCAACTGCATCGGACCGTGGCCGAGGTGGTGGCTGCGGCCGGCAAGCACCTTCTGTGCGAAAAGCCGGTGGGGCTCGGTGTCGAGGATACACGGGCGATCGCGGCAGCGGTTGTCCGGGCATCCGTGCAGTCGTGTGTCGGGTTCAACTACCGCTGGGCTCCTCTCGTGCAGTATGCGCGTCAACTGCAACAGTCGGGCGGCTTGGGCAAGCTCACGCATTTCAGGGGCCGGTTCTTTTCGATGTACGGCCATAATCCACTCAGCCAACTGAGTTGGCGATTTGAACGCGACAAGGCGGGGTACGGCTCGTTGGGCGACCTGATGTCGCATGTGCTGGACATGTCCAACTTCCTCGCGGGTCCGGTTGTACGCCTCTGCTCAATGCGTCACACCTTCGTTTCCAGTCGGCCCTTGCCGGTTCCGGGCAAGGGGACGCACTTTACGCTGGGGGCTCCGGAGGACCCGGCCGGTCCCGTGACCAACGAGGACTTCGTTGCCGTTTTGGCAGAGTACGCATCCGGTGCCCGCGGTGTGCTCGAAGCGTGCCGCGTGATGTACGGCCCCAAGTGCGAGTTTGCCTTCGACCTGCACGGCGACCGCGGCGCCCTCCGTTGGGACTTCGAACGGATGAACGAACTGGGGGTCTACCGGCCCACCGACAAGAATGCCATCGGCCGGGCACCGGACCCGTACGACGGGTATACACGCATACTGGCAGGGCCCGAGCACCCCGATTTTGCCTGGTTTCAGCCGGGTACCGGCATTTCCCTGGGGTACGACGACCTGAAGGCACTGGAGGCGTTCCACTTTGTTCGGAACATCCATGAAGGAAAGCCGCACGCACCGTCGGTGCACGATGCCTTGCGGGTGGCGGAAGCCCAACATGCCGCGTCCCAATCCTGGGCGACCGGCGGCTGGGTCGAAGTCCCTCAAATCCAGGAAAGCCCCTGACGACCAAACCGGATGAAGTTATGGAATCACGCCTGGATCAGATCAGAATTGGAAATGCCCCGTGCAGTTGGGGGACCTTGGAGTTCGGCTCCCTGAAGGATGACCGGATTTCGTGGGACACCATGATCGACGAACTGGCGGAGGCCGGTTACACGGGCACGGAGCTTGGAGACTGGGGATTTTTCCCAACGGATCCACACCATCTGGCCGCCGCGCTGGCGGAGCGCTCCCTCGATATGACCGGTGCCTATGTCGGCACTCGGCTTGAAGACGCGACGCAACAGGCCGAAATCGTCGAACACAATCTGATGATTGCCCGGCAGCTGCGCGCTGTTGCGGACTTGAACCACCAGGACCACGCGCCGTTCCTGGTGATCGCTGCGGACAACGGATCGGATCCCGTGCGCATACAAAACGCCGGGCGCATCATCCCCGACATGGAGTTGGAGGATGACCTCTGGCCGGTACTGGGAGAGACCGTCAACCGGATTGCGGTCGCGGCGCGGGACGAGGCCGGCATTGCGTCGGTGGTGCACTTCCACGCGGCCGGTTGGATCGAGACGCCGCGCGAGATCGATCGGCTGCTGGAGTATGTGGGCGACCACGTGAACCTCGTGTTCGACACCGGGCACTTCGCGTTGGGCGCCGGCCGTGCCGATACAGTTCTGGCAACCATGGACCGATTGGCTTCCCGCATTGGCTATGTCCACTTCAAGGACTGGAGTTCGCGTCTTGCCGCCGAGGTCGCCGAGGCGGAACTCGACTATTTTCAAGCCGTTGCCAAGGGCGTGTTCTGCGAGTTGGGCCAGGGGGATGTGGACTTCCCCGCGGTGCGCGACTGGCTGCTGCGTACCGGCTACACCGGCTATGTCACCGTTGAGCAGGATGTCGTGGCGGGATTGGGTTCGCCGTTCGAAAGTGCGCAGCGCAATCGCAGGTACCTGGCCGACATTGGCTTTGTCAACTGACCGTCGAACGGTCGCCACCCGGACTCAAGGAGTTTGTCGTGCTGGAACCCGTCTACACGCATGAGCGCAACTTTGGTTGCCGTCTGACCGAGATGACCTACCGGGGCTTGAAGTCCCTGGTGATGGAGAACGAGCTGCTGCGCGTCACCATCCTGGTGGACAAGGGCACCGACGTCTTCGAATTCCTGCACAAGCCCACCGACACGGACTTCATGTGGCGGTCGCCCCTGGGGGTACGCGCCACGCGCAACTTTGTCCCCTCCAACCCGCGGGCCGACGGGCCCTTCCTGGACTACTACTTCGGCGGCTGGCAGGAATGCTTCCCGGTGGGCGGGTATCCGACCACCGTTGCGGACGGCGAGTTCGGTTTGCACGGTGAAACCCCGCTGATGCCATGGAACATGCAAGTCCTGCTGGACACCCCCGAGTGCATTTCGGTGAAGTTCGATGTCCGCACCTACCGTTCGCCGTTGCGCATTGAGAAGGTCGTCACCCTGCACCGTTGGCAGGCCAACCTGCAGTTTCATGAAATCGTGACGAACGAAGGCGATGTTCCCTTTGAGATTCTCTGGGGCCATCATCCCGCGTTTGGCGCTCCCTTTCTCGACAGCAGTTGCGTGGTCGACATTCCGGGTGCCAAGGTGCGCGTGGTCGAGGCGGAACCCACAACTCGTCTGGAATCGGGCGAAGACTACACTTGGCCATTCGTCCAGGGCAGGGATGGCAGCACGATCGACCTGAGCCGCATACCGGGCCCGGAAACTAAGTCCCACGATCTGGCATTCCTGTTTGATCTTGAAGCGGGATGGTACGGATTGACGAACCAGGCACGGAAGGTGGGCTTCGGCATGTATTGGCCAACCGAGATCTTCAATTCCATCTGGTTCTGGCAGGTGTACCGGGGTAGCGCGGGCCATCCTTGGTACGGGCGCACCTACAACATTGCCCTGGAACCGTGGACGGCACCGTACCACCATTTCGCCGAGGCCCAGGAGCACTCGGCGACGCGCACGATGGAACCGGGCGAGGTGCTGGACATTCGGTTTGGCGCCGTGGCCTATGCCGGCCTTGAAAGAGTCACCGGGATCTCGACATCGGGCGACGTTTCAGGGACCTGACGGACATCTCCATTCATTGCCGGCAGGGGATTCCTTGGGGCGCGTTCAAAGCTCCGGAAGCCCATGAGCTCCGGGATGCTGTTTCGGTCAACAGCTCGCCAAACAACGAGTGATGTCAGGTTGCAATCTGTTTGGCATGGGCATTGCATGTGTGAGTCAGGGCTTGGTCCTACTCCTGCCCACTGTGTACGGTTTGTTCATCGCCGACAACGGCCTAGCGATGGTGGAGACTGAATTCGCCCGGGTCTGACGGTTTCCGTCGCGTGTGCCGTATCGGAGCCGGGTTTTCAACGTGGTCGCAGACCAAAAACCAAGGACACTGTCAACATGGATCCGTTCGTATACCGCGGCGAGCACACCAACCAGATAAGCTTTCCGCTGGGGGGCATTGGAACCGGCTGTATCGGGTTGGCGGGCAACGGACGCCTGATCGACTGGGAGATTTTCAACCGGCCCAACAAGGGCAGCGTCAACGGCTTTTCCCATTTTGCCATCAAGGCGGAAAACCGCGACGAGGTGGTGGATGCACGGATTCTGCACGGCAACTTGGCGGCTCCCTATCAGGGAGAACTGCACGGCGGCACGTTTGGTACCTTCGGATGGGGTCCTCGCCGCGAGTATCTGACCGGCCTCCCGCACTTTGCCTCCGTGGATTTCACGGGGAAGTTCCCAATTGCCGAACTCGATTTCATCGACGACTCCTTTCCCGGCAAGGTGCGGATGACCGCGTTCAATCCGTTCATCCCCACCGATGCCGACGATTCCGGGTTGCCAGCGGCATTCTTCGAGTTCAACGTTCAGAACCCGACCAACGGGGAACTCACCTATTCGCTGGTCGGTGTCCTGTCCAACCCTTTGGCTAAACCTACGCGAAATCGGGTCGAATCGACCCCGTGGGGAACCGTGCTCAAGCTGTCGGGCGAGGGTACCCAACCCGATGATCCGGCTTTTGGCGACATGGCCCTGGCCACGGATGCCGGCAACGATGCCGACATGGAGGTGAGCTGGCAGGAGTACTGGTTTCGGGGTACCTGGTTCGACAACCTGGAGATCTACTGGAAGGACCTCGAGACCGCGGGCTCCTTCGCCAATCGGACGTATTCGGATTCGTCTGCCAGGGCGCACGGGGTGCGCCTGGATGATCAGGACAGTGGCCTGCTGGCTGTCCACTTCGCGCTCAAACCCGGGGCAAGTCGTCGGGTGCGCTTCGTGATCAGCTGGAACTTTCCCAACTGTGAGGACTATTGGCATCCGGAGGAAACCCGCGGCACCTGGAAGAACCACTACGCTATGCGTTGGCATAGTTCCGTCGATACGGCACGATACGCACTTGAGGACTGGTCGCGGCTCTACACGGTCACAGACACGTTCAGGGAGGCCTTGTTTGGCTCGACGCTGCCGCCCGTTGCCCTGGATGCCGTTTCGGCCAACCTGGCCATTCTGAAATCTCCCACGGCTCTGCGTCTCGAAGACGGCACGTTCTACGGTTGGGAAGGCCTGCATCCGGACGAAGGGTGCTGCGAAGGCAGCTGCACCCACGTCTGGAACTACCAGCAAGCACTCGCCTTCCTGTTCCCCGAGCTGGAGCGGTCCATGCGAACCGCGGACTACCAGTACAACCTGCAGCCGGACGGCGGCATGCCCTTTAGACTGCAGCTTCCACTGGGAACTGCCCCCTGGGGTTTCCGTCCCTGCAGCGACGGCCAGCTTGGTGGTGTAATGAAGATGTACCGCGACTGGAAGATCTGCGGCGACGACGACTGGCTTCGGGAATTGTGGCCGGCAGTGCGGCGGTCGCTTGAATATGCCTGGAGCGAACACAACCCGGATCGGTGGGACCCAGAACGCTCGGGGGTACTGACCGGTCGTCAGCACCATACGCTGGACATGGAGCTGTTCGGGCCGAATGCCTGGCTGACAGGGTTCTACCTAGGTGCCCTTAAGGCCGCATCCGAGATGGCACGCCATCTTGGCGAGCGTGGATTTGCTGACGACTGTCTGGGCATGTTCGAAAGTGGCAAGGCCTGGGTTGACGAACACCTGTTCAACGGCGAGTTCTACATTCAGCAGGTTGATCTGAGGGACAAGGCACTGCTGGAGGGTTTTGGGAGCCATGCCGACACGCTGCGCGGCGGATCCCCGTTGGAAGCGTATTGGAACAGCGAACATGAGGAGATCAAATACCAAATTGGGGAAGGCAGCAGCATCGACCAGGTGCTGGGCCAGTGGCATGCCTCGTTGTATGGCCTCGGTGATCTTTTTGATCCAGTGCAAGTGAGATCGGCGTGCGCGGCGATTTATCGGCACAACTTCATCCCGGACATGAGCCGGGTGTACAACCCGTGCCGCATCTACTGCCTCAACGACGAAGGCGGTTTGGTCATCTGTGCCTGGCCGGAAGGCGCCTACAAGCCGTTGATTCCCGCCCCTTATTCGCAGGAGACCATGAACGGGTTCGAATATGCCGCGGCAACCCACATGATCATGGTCGGCTTGGTTGATGAAGGTCTGGAATGTGTGCAAGCCATTCGGGACCGGTACGACGGAGCCAAACGCAATCCGTGGAACGAGTTCGAATGCGGCAACAACTACGCACGCAGCATGGCGTCCTACGCCTTGCTCAACGCCTACTCAGGGTTCAAGTTCGACATGTCCAAGGGTTTGGTCGGGTTCAATCCGGTACTCCGGGGCACGGACCAGTTCCGATGCTTCTGGTCATTGGATCGGGGATGGGGCACGGTTGAGTTGGATGCCGACGGCTGCCGGTTGAGTGTGCTCCACGGAGACCTTCCCCTGCGCCACTTGCAGGTACCGGTCCTCGGTGGAATGAACGATCCAATGGTGACTGTTGACGGACAATCGGTTCCGTTTGAACGTAAGGGTGACCAGCTCACCTTGGAGACCGAAGTCACAGTAGGGCCTGCACAGTCCCTTGTAGTGCGGAATTCGTGACGCCTTGAGCGCGCCACCACACTCGATGTACGAATTTCCAATGCCTGGATCCCTCAAGGACCACCCCACCAGATGATGAAGGGATGCACACGAAGGGCTGACCATAATGGGATCAAGGAGACCATCTCCTTGGCCCAACGGCCAATCAGTTCGCGGGCGGGTTGTGTGCAGTAGGCAATACGGCCTTGAAGGTTATCCAATTGGCAGTCTGTTGGTACTCGACATAAATCACCAGGCGTGACCGCGACCATGCCACGAGGCTATGGTTCCTTGCTCGCAGCTTGCAGTACTGAACGCAGTGAGATTCTTAGGGAGGGCCGCTGGTCGGTGTGGTGTGTTTGGTTGAGGTTGGCTGTGGTCGGCAACTGATACCGGGGCACTGCCCTGAATTACCGGCAGCCGGACTCTGTCTCTGTCCCCAATGGCCGAGGCTGGACACTCAACACAGACAGTGTCCAGGCAATGACTTGGAGGCTATGTCGAACCGATTTTGAAGGTTGCCAATTCTCTGACCGGGCGGAACTCGACCAGTCCGATTTCCTGAAACCATCCCCGTATCGGCCGGAAATGCTTCCAGCAATATTTGCTCACCTGTGCAATTTCGGTACCTGTCAGATCAGTCGCAACCGTGACATGAGGTACCCAGTTCCCTGGAAGGTAGTGGGCTGAGGCGCAGCCTTCAAACCCGGAAAAGGCTATGCGAAACCGTTCGTGAACGGCGAGTAACTCGCTCGTCACTACAGGTGCCAGGAAGATTACACCCTCCTCGGTTGGAAAGGTTCCCACACTGCCCAGTTGGACCTTGAGGGGAGCCAATGACTTGGAAAACGCGGGCAGCTCCTGAAGGAAGCTGCGATGGTCAAAATCATCGGAATACACAGCGAGCGATACGTGCGGTCTCCCGCCGTTGGTCAACATTGTGGACAAGCCGAACGCGTCTGCGATTCCGCTCCAAATCTCTCGGACGGCGAGGTCGCTGTCGGGATCAAAGTAGAGTTCAACTGCGTAACCCATTTGGGGCCTTTCCGCTCGCCAGTCTTGATGTCGGGCTGCTATAGGCTTGTCCAAACTTCAGACTGTTGGTGCCAGGCGATGCACATCCGCCACGACACTGGTTTGTTGCTTTCCCTGCCCTTGTCAAGCGGCAGCGTCCCATGCATCAAGTATTGCTTCCCTGAAGCGTTCCAGGATTTGCCAGGTCTCCTGTTCGGTACAAACCAAAGGAGGTGCCAGGGCTCCCCAAGTAGGCTGGACACGCATGATCAATCCGTGGTCTATCGCCTTGCGGCGCAAGACCGGCCCCAACCCCTGGTTGACATCGGGGGAACCGGGTTCCGAAACCAAATCGAATCCCACAAGGAGGCCTTCCCCGCGCACATTGGCAATCGGAAGTTCGGTTTGCCATTCCTTCAGTGTCTCCTTGACCAGTCGTCCCTGAGCCTGACTGTTGGCGCACACATCCTCTTCCTCCATGATGGCGAGCACCTCTACGCCGACTGCGCTGGTCAGGGCATTGGAGGCAAAGGTATGACCATGGTTGAAGTGTCGCTGGTCCGCCTCGGCACCGATAAAGGCTTCGGCCAAGTCTGGACGGGTAACCATGGCGCTGACCGGCAGGACACCGCTGGACAGACCCTTGCCGCAAGTCAGGATGTCCGGGGCGACACCGAAGGTCTGAGCACCGAACATCTGGCCCGTCCGGCCAATGCCGGTAATGATCTCGTCATAAATCAAAATGATTTCATGCGTCCGGCACAGGGCCAAGACCCCTTCCAGCCAACCTGCGGGAGGCACCGCAATCCCGGCCAGGTGAATGACGGGCTCAATGATCAGGGCCGCAATTGTGGAGGCGTCTTCGCCGTCGATTTGGCGTTCCAGCAAATGAAGAGCGAGGTTTGTCGCAGTCTCGGGGGACCCCGCTGCCTGTGTCAGGTAGGCGGGAGGCAGGAACTTCAGGAAACCGCCCATCTGAGGTTCGAATGCGGTCTTGCGCGAACCGGTGCCACTGGCTGCCATGGCACCCGCGGTGGCACCGTGGTAACTGTCGTAGCACGACAGGATCTTGTACTTGCTCGGATTGCCGGTCAGCCGGTGGTACTGGCGCGCAAACTTGAAGGCGGCTTCGTTGGCCTCGGAACCTCCGCTGAAACTCTTGACGAACGTCATGTCGGGAGGAGCCACGGCACCGAGTGCGGCCACCAGCTGCAGGGAGACATCGGCGATACCGTGCATCGGAGGAGCCAGCGTGACTCGCTCCAGTTGGCTCGACACCGCTTGATTGAGCCTAGGGTGATTGTGGCCCAGGGATACGGCGTATACCCCGCTCAGTCCGTCCAGAAACTCCTTGCCATGCACGTCGGTGTAGGTGATCCGATCCGCCTTGCTGATGATGACTGGTTGCTTGAGGAACTCCGTAGTCTGGGTGAAATCGATAAAGGTGTGCCGGACAAGGTGGTCCCAGTCGGCAGCGCGGTTGGCTTCGATAGTCATAAGTGGACCTCAAGGACAAACCAACGGATGTATTCCGGAAGTCGACGCGTGGTCGATTGGGATGGGCGGTAGGGATGTCGTCATCCGGATTTGGTGTTTCAGGACCGGTCCTGCGTGTCCGGGACGGTAGTGTCGTCCCCGTTGCTTCACAGTCTCCAGTGCCCTCCTGCAGTGCGGCGAGATCCAGCCCCAACAGCATGTGTCTGTCCGTTCATGCGGAATGGGGGCGATGGCACATCCGGAGACTCGCAGGCAGTACGACAGTGTTCATCGGTCGTCCGCCAGAGGACCAGTGTTGGGTTGCGGCCTCAAGCGAGTACTGCCAGACCGCGCCTGACCTGCTGCCCGTCTTGGATGAAGGGAACGTCCTGGCCCCAAGGCGCGGTGTCGTCCTTGTTCATGATGATTTCCTTGGAATACTGGGCCAGGAAGCTGCGCCGAATGTTCTTGGAAACGTTGGTGCCAGACCGGTGAAACGTGCGGCTTGAGAACACCACGATGCTGCCGGCCGGAACAATGGCAGGGATGCCCGGATCGTCTCCCTTGTATCCGATTTTGTCGTTGGTTTCCGCCTCCACCGTGTGGTCGAACAGGTCGTCCGCGGTCATGCCTGCCCTGTCGTACGGCAGAACGTAGATGGTGCCGTTCTCAAGAGTCATGTCGTCCAAGGCGCACCAGCACGACAGGTACGGGGTGTGGTAGTGCCCGATGTATCCGGAATCCTGGTGCCAGGCAAATTTGGTGCCCACTTCCGGTGCCTTGACCACGTACTGCTCGTGGAACAGCCACACGTTGTCACCCAGCGTGGCCTTGGCTACGTCGGCCATCAGATCGCTGAAAAGGAACGCGGCAATGACCTCGCTCTCCTTGCCCCGGTTGGCGATGAAGTAGCGCTGCTTGTAGTGGCTGATGCCATAGGAGGTAATCCCCTTGGCTTCCATCTCCCGATCAGTTTCCAACACGAGCCGGTCGCATTCACTGCGCAGGCCGTCGAGCTGGTCCTGGGGAATGACACCCTCAAGAATGAAATATCCCTGGGTGCGGTATTGCTCTCGTTGTTGTTGGGTTACATGGGGCATGGGTCGGCTCGGAAACTTGATCGATCCCTCAACAAGGTCAGCCCGATGCCATCAGATTCAGGAGGAAACCCGCACTGTCGGCGGCTGCTTCCAACGGGGAAACCACATCGAGCTGGGTGTGGTGCAGCGTGACGCTGCCGGTGTAGTCAATGCCTTCGAGGCCCAGTATAACTGCCGGCATGTCGATTCCACCCGGGTCCGTGAAGCGGTGGAGCGTGGTTGGAATCCGTCCCTGACTCCATGTATCCATCATGAGTGTGCCTTGGGGGTCCGGGGTGTGGTTTTGGAGGTACACGTTGAAAATCACTTCGGCCAACCGTTCGATGGCCTCCGATCCGTAGGGCTCACCGCACAATACCAGATTGGCCGGTTCATAAATCAACCCAAAGTTGGGCCGGTCGACCCGGCTACACACGTCCAGGCATCCCTCAATGGTTTCGAACAGGCTTTGCGTGTGGCACTGGTGGGCCAGGCGGATGCCTCGCTCGCGGGCTTTGTCCGAGGCAAGCCGGGCGGCTTCGATGTCCGACTGTTCCTTGAGGCAGACCCGGATGAGATCACACTCCAGTCGCTCGCACAAGTCCAGAGCCGGCTCGATGTTCCGCAACACGCCCGGTCCCTCGGGGCTGTTTTCGGGCACAGCGAAGTCTGGCGTCACCATCGACACGCTCAGCCCGGTCCGCTTAACCGTGGCCAACACCTCTGTCTGGCGAGACGGAGCGTCAGCCATCCCAACGACCGATGCGCGCATGCAGAGAGCTCGGTAGCCGGCCTCGTTCGCCGTGGTCGCAATGTCGGCAAGCGGCACGGTGGAGATGCGTTTGTTGGTGAAGCTCTCGGCCACACGAACGGACAGGGACAAGTACATGGGGTTCGTTTCCTGTTGTGGGCCCTTCAGTGACCAAACGCGGTGGTAACCAGGTCGGACACCTGATCATTATGCTGCTTCGCGGCTGTGTGGTTCCGCCTGAACGGGAAAGCAGCCGTGGATTGTTGGGTTAGGATCGGCGCACTTCGTCATTGGCATGGTACTTGCGGTCAACCACCGCGGCAGTATCCAAGTCCATTTTGCAATCCGGCAAGGATCGAATGTTTACGGTCGAAAGATTTTCCACTAACCCATTGATTCATGCCGACTGCAATCCCGTGCTTGAAGGCAATGTCAACGGAGCCTCGGTGATTGAGGTCCCAACATGGCTTTCGGACCGCATGGGCCGGTACTACATGTATTTTGCCCACCACCAGGGCAAGGGCATCCGCCTGGCTTACGCCGATCGCCTGGATGGTCCCTGGCAGGTATATGAGCAGGGCACATTGCAGCTTGCACAGACTCCCTGTCATCATCACATCGCCTCACCGGATGTTCATGTGGACGCTGCGCGTCGGCAAATCCTGATGTACTACCACGGTCCGGTGCTGACGGAGGACCAGTTCGCCGATGATCCGCTGTATCTCAAGTTCCCCTATCTGGGAGGTCAGCGTACACTGCTGGCCACGTCCCGCAACGGCATCGACTTCGTATCCGGGAACCGCATTCTGGGACCAAGCTACTATCGCGTGTTCCCCTGGAGGGAACGAAGGTACGCAATTGCGATGCCCGGCATTCTGTATCGGCAAAACGGCGATGCATGGGACAGCTTTGAGGAAGGACCCCACCTGTTCAGTGAGGCACACCGTCACTTTGCCGTCCAGGTCGGCGAAGACCGGCTCGTCGTGTTCTTCAGCAAGGCCGGCGACTGTCCGGAGCGCATCCAGGCCGCACCGTTGATCACCGAAGGTCCTTGGACGGAGTGGAAGGCCGGTCCGGAATTCGAAGTGTTGGAACCGGAAACCCCTTACGAAGGCATCAGCCAGATTCTGGAACCCTCGGCGCGGGGAGCCGTCCACGGTCCGGCGCGACAGTTGAGGGATCCGTGCATCTTCACTGCGGAAGGCCGAAACTGTCTGTTCTACTCGGTGTCGGGGGAAATGGGCATCGCTGGTGCGGATCTCGTCTTGCAGGAGCGGACACATTCGGGATAACTTCCCGCCATCGACTTACGGCCGTCAGTCACACGGGGCGGTGGGATCTGGTTCCGCCCGGTCAGGCAGCGGTGTGTCGGTGTACGACTTCTCCTCCGGATACGGTTAGGAGTGCTTGCGTGTCCAGCAAATCGTCCGAGGGACATGCCAGTATGTCCCGATCCGGAATCGTCAGATCGGCTCGCATGCCAGGTGCCAGAGTACCGATGGTCCGTTCAAGTCCTTCCAGGAAGGCTGCTTCCACCGTGTAGGCCCGCAACGCCGTCATGCGATCCACTTTCTGAGCGGGGTACCAGCCGTCGGGTCCGGGTGTTCCGTCGGCACGACGACGCGTGACCGCAGCATGCAGGCCGACCCAGGGGTTGGGAGTCTCCACCGGCGCGTCCGAGCCGAACGCCATGCGGGTTCCGTGCGACAGCAGCGACTTGAAGGCATAGGCGTACCTGCCCCGCGCGCCCCAGTATTGGTCCACCATCGCCATGTCCTGTGTGGCATGGATGGGTTGCACTGCAACGTTGATGCCCAAGTGGGCGAAGCGGGAGATGTCCTGCTCCAACAGGACCTGGGCATGCTCCACCCGATGGCGGCGTTCGTCAGGTGTCACGCCCGCCTCGCGCTCCTGCCGGCGAACTTCCTGAAACACGTCCAGGACATCCCGATTGGCCCTGTCGCCGATGGCGTGGACGCAACTGGCAATCCCGCGGCTGCTGGCCAATGCCACAAGTTCGAGCATTTCCTCCTTGTCCACAACCGTCATGCCGTAGTTGTCCGGTTCGCCGGCATATGGCTCGGCCATGGCCGCGGTCCGGGGGCCCAGGGCACCGTCGGCGAACAGTTTCAGGCCCCCAACGGTGAGCCAAGGGCCGCGCATCGGTCCTGTCAATCCAAAATCGAGGGCATGGGGAAACTGGTCCTGGGACACATGGTTGACGGTGCGCAGTCGCAGCTGTCCCGCCCTGTCCAACCGTTGGAATGCCTCGAATCCCTGTCTGCCGTCGAAGTCGTGAACCGACGTAACTCCCCATGCATGAAGGCGTGCCTGTCCTTGCAGACAAGCCGCTTCCATGGCCGATGCCGAGGGGACCGGACAAACCTGTTCGACCAACCCGATGGCCGGGTTTTCCAGCAGCAGGCCGGTGGGCTCGTTGTCATCGTCCAGCTCGACGAATCCCCCGGCGGGAGCGACGGCGCCTGCATGTAGGCCGGCTTGACTTAGGGCCGAGCTGCTGGCGACGGCGGCGTGGCCACTCTTGGCATACAGCAGAGTCGGTCGATGACCACAGGCGGAGTCAAGGTCGTGTCGGGTTGGAAACCGGCCTTCGGGCCAAATAGCCTGGTTCCAGCCCCGGCCCAACAGCCAACTACCTTCATTCAGGTTGGCAGCGGCACTCCGCAACCGGTCAAGCATTGCTGCCAAGGAGGGCACTTCAAAGAGGTCCGCCTCCTGCAAGGACAGCGACCAGTTTGTGAAGTGCATGTGGGAGTCGCATAGTCCGGGCAATACAAGCCGTCCTCTCAAATCGACGGTCAGCGTGCCGGGCCCCGCGGCTCCGTTGGAACTGCCGGGACCACCCACGTGTGTAATGCGGCCTCCGTGCCAAACCAGTTCGGTCGCCCACGGCATCGCCGGCCAGTTCGTGAGGATTCGGGCGTTGGTCAGGATGCCGTCGGCAAACACTGCTTGTTCCATGTGGATTGCATCATGACGAGGGCCGACCAGACGGTAACTTCAAGGCCGCAGAACAAACACCCAGTCCTGGATGATGGGCGGCGTTGGCATAAAGCTTGTCCCGTCCGGCTCGGCCACGATGTCCACGGCCTCCAGTTCCTCACCGGATTTGGGGTTGAGGTAGAAACCCTCGCGCCTCGACCCTGGTTCAAGTTCGAGCAGTTGCAAGCCTCCGCGGCGCAGCAGGAAGATGGCGGGGGCGGGGATGAATACAATCCGCGTCCCATCGGACGCCGCCGCGGCGTATGGCAGGATGCGGTCTTCTTCGGATGCGTGGTCGCTGACAAGATGGGGTGACGGGGTCAGCGACGGCCAATCCAGCGTGTCGAGGAACTGCTTGGCCAAGCCAATCTGGCCGGAACCACCCAACTGGCTGGCGTCGCGCCACGACGGACCGCCCCAAGCCATGCCGTGCGGCGAGGCACCATAGGGCATTTCATTGCTGTTGACCTGCCACAGCCCGTTGGCGCCATAGGTGAACCCGGCGCTGCCGGAGAGGGCGCTTGACCAGTACAGGAATCGTTGGATGTCGGGACCGCTCGACTCCAGAATGCCCTCATAGTTCACCTCGCTGATGATAATGGGCATCTCGGGTTGTTTGGCCAGCGAAGCCTCGAGCATGTTGATGGTGTTCGAGAGGGCCGGAAACCCCTGGTGTCCGGTCTGGAGCATTTCGAAGTTGATGGTGGTGGGATCGTCCACCTGCTGCCGGCCAAAGTCGGTGGGGTGAATCGTGACGGGGCGCTGGAAGCCGTCCTGGGAGCGAATCCAGGTTGCCATGGCGGACCAGGCGGCGCTGCGTGTTCTGCGCCATTCATCCATGTCCTCGATCCTATGGGCGTCCACATAGAACGGCATGAGGCCTTCGCCGGCAACACACCACGTGACGGGCAGACTGGCGTAGCGCGCAACGAGATTGCGCCAGTGATGGCGCAATACGTCCGGGCCGGCGAAGTCCATGAAATAGCCCCAGAATCCCACAATGCAAGGGGAGAGCCCTGCATGGACCAGCATGCCGATGCGCCGGTCCATTTCACGGAAGTACGCGGGGTTGATCGAATTGAAGTCCTGGTCCCACGGATAGCCGCCGTCGCCCATCCCGCGCTCGTCGTACCAGTGCATGTCGGGATAGAGGCCGGCAATGATTTGGATAACCGTGAACCCTTTCGCGATGCGGTCCTCGATCAGAAATTCAAGACCTTCAAGCGGCAGCCGCCGCGACAGGCCCATCCACCATGTATCGCCCAGCCAGTTGAACGGGGTGCCCGAGGCATGGGCGAAGTGCCTGCCATCGTCGGCAATGCAAATGGGCCCCCTGATCGACAAGCCGGTGGAGTCGTCGGTCCCCTGGACCGAAAATGCACCGGTCCGGCCGTGCAGGCCGGCATCTTCCGGGCTGCTGGACGCGGTCCACTGCCACTCGCTGTCCCGGGGCCAGGCAAACCTGGCCTTCCAAGTGCTCCCGCCGTCCCAAAAACCGGGCAGGACAACCTCGGTGCCGCCTGCTTCGCGGAACGCGACATTGAATTCGATTTCACGCATGGGGTTCGCAACCTGAACCTCCGCTTCAAACGTTAGTTCTATGGTTTCGTTGCGCCTGACCGATGCCATGGTCTGTCTATCCTCCATGCGAGTAGTGGTGTGCGGAGATCATACCCGCATTCGTGTGGGTTGGAATCCCGCAATTCCGGGGCAGCCTGCCTGTGTCCGGGTCGGCTGCGCTACATGCGCGGGCGACGGATTGGGCCACAATGGTGCCCGCGGTTGCGCCCAAAGGCGTGGCCGGCATGGAAAGCGGCAGGTTGGTACACCGCCTTCAAGCTGCCATGTGCAGGTGCACACGGGTCAATGCCCTTGGCACTGCATCGAGTGCCGACTGACAACCTCCGGAGTACCCATTCGTGAACCCACCCATCATCAGCGCAACCGATGTCCGCAAGGTCTATTTCATTGGCGATTCCAAGGTTGAAGCCCTGCGGGGGGTGGATTTCTCGGTCCAGGCCGGCGAAATGGTAGCCGTGATGGGGCCTTCGGGCTGCGGGAAGACAACACTGCTCAACTGCCTTTCGGGACTGGACACCTTCGACCACGGATCGGTGGTGATCGAGGGACAGTCGCTCGAGAAGTTCGGTGATCGGAATCTGACGCGGTACCGGGCTGAACACATGGGTTTCATCTTTCAGTCGTACAACCTGCTTCCGGTCATCAGTGCCGCCGAGAACGTGGAACTGGCCCTGTTGGTGAACGGTGTCCACGGCCGGGAGGCTCGCCACAAGGCCCTGGACATGCTGGACGCGGTTGGCCTGGCGGACTGGAAGCACCACCGGCCGGCACAACTGTCCGGAGGCCAAAGACAGCGGGTAGCCATTGCCCGGGCACTGGCGAACCAGCCTGCCATTGTCTGGGCGGACGAACCCACCGGCAATCTGGACGACGACACATCACTGGAGGTCCTGAACCTAATGCGCCGCTTGAATGCGGAACACGCCCAGACGTTCGTGATTGTGACGCACGATCCCAAGGTCGGGGACTTCTGCGATCGGGTGGTGCGCATGGCGAACGGTCGAATGGTGGCCGACCGGAACGGCTTGACCACCACCGCGGAAGATTCCAATGATCAAGGCATGGAACACGATGCTGCGACCGAGGAGGATACGGTCATCGCGGGCATGGCCGGTGTGAGGGACGGCCCATCGGCTGATGGTGGCTTGAGGGACGGCGCAACACCCGGTACCGGGCCGGACACAACATGAACTTCATGCAACCCGCCGCCCTCTGGATGGCGGTCACGCTAATTCTGGTGGGCCTGTTGATGGTTGCGCTGTCGGTGCGAAGTCCGATCCTGGCCCGGTTGGGCCTGCGCAACATTCCTCGGCGTCCCTTGCAGTCGTTCCTGATCGTGGTCGGCCTGACGCTCAGCACCACCATTTTCACGGCTGCCTTGAGCCTTGGGGATACCCTGAACCATTCCCTGCGCAACCAGGTTGTTGAGGCCTACGGCCATGTCGATCAGGTGATTTCCCCGGCATTCCTGGGAACATTGTTGGAGCTTGCGGAGGACGACGACTTTGAAGCCGACGAAGACTCCTCCGAGCAGGACACGAACCTCGTGGAGTTGCTGGAGGGTCTGGCTGACGGCGATGCCGACAGTATTGTCCAGCTGGTCGAGGAAGGTCTGCCGGGCATAACCCTTGCGGACTACGGCAACCTGCGCGCCGCTTCCGAGGACGAACCGTTGATTGACGGGATGGCCGGGGCCATCTTTTTCCCTTCGGTGGTGCGCAATGCAACTACGGGGCAAGGAGAGCCCATCGGGTTCATCTTTGCCGTCGACGACGAATACACATCCGAGTTCGGTCTGCACGACATATCGGGGGCACCGGTCCGCATGGACGTGCTGCAACCCGGTGTCGGCAACATCATGGCGCCTGTGGTCGGTACGGTAGCCGATACGGCCGCTACCGTATTGCAAGTGGTCGAGGGAGATTTTGGGGCCAGTGCGGCGGCACCCGTACTGGCCGGAGCGGCCGCCCTTTGGTTCCTGGCAACGGAGTTGGAGGGTGAATCGGTATCCCTGCGGGATATCCGCATTGATCTCCAGACTCTGGCGGATCTTGGACTGGACACGTCGCTCTTGGCGGAACAAGGGATCACGGAACTCAGCCTAGAGGGTCTGGGGATTGCGGACCAGGATCTGGCCTCCTTGGGAATCGATCCGGACGCAGCCGTGGATCTGCCCACCCTGGAGGCCTTGGGTATCGAGATTCCCGAAAATCTGAACCTGTTTCAGTTTCTGAACCTGAACACGCTGCTCGGACAAACAGACGAGCAGTTGAACCAGGTGGGATTGCAGATCCGGCAGGGCGATGTGTACCTGAACCAGCTGGGGGCGCAACAACTGAACGCCCGGCCGGGCGATCTGCTGGAAGTGTTTGTCGGGCCAATTCCGGTTCCCTACCGTGTCCGAGGCATTGTGCAGGAGTCGGGACCCTTGGGCTTGCTTGGTCCCGTTGTCATGATGGACCTTGAAGAGGCGCGCCGGTTGTTGTTCATGCCTGAACGGAACAATGCCGTCCTTGTGTCGTTCACCGGCGACGAGGACGAAGGCATGGCATTGACGGACACCGTCAATCAGCGGCTGCGGGAACTGTCCCTCGACGACGAACAGTTTGCAGGCGTAATGGAGGTGCTGGCCCGTTCGGATGTGAAAGCCGCCATTCAATTGGCCAGTACTTCCGCAATCAATCCACTCTTGGAAATGGATGGGGCACCTGAATTCCTGGTGGAAATCGCCGAAAGTTTTTCGGGGTCGACCGACTTCCGACAGCACGTTGGCACGCTGGCAGCCTGGTCCGCGGACTCTGAGGATTCGGGCTCGGGCGACGATGCGGTCTCTGCTCCCACTGTGACGGATTCGGAACTGAGGACCGCCTTGGCCAGCGCCGCCGTGCGGGAGTGGATATTGGACCTGGACTTGGATTCCGCCTCCAGAACTGCTCTGGTCAAAGGGTTTGCGGAACTTGAGAGGTTCCAGGTTCTTACTCCGTTGAGCAAGCAACTGGCGGTCCAGGGAGCCGGTGTCGCAGGTGTGGCTTTCGGGTCCATGTTTACGGCGTCCGGCACCTTCTCCATCTTGGCCGGTCTGGTCCTAATCTTCCTGATTTACGTGATGCTGGCGGCCGAACGCCGATCGGAACTGGGCATTGTCAGGGCCTTGGGCATGCGCCGCAGCTCCATGGTTCAGATGTTTGTCACCGAAGGCTTGGTGTACGACTTGGCCGCCTGTGTTCTGGGCTTGGGACTGGGCCTGCTTGTCTCCTGGGGGATGATCGATTTCCTGACCGGATTGTTGTCCACCATCAGCAGACAGTTCAGGGGACCGGAGTTCCTGTTCAAGTTGGAGTGGTCGGTCTCTGTTTGGTCGCTGGTGGTGGCATTTTGTCTGGGCCTTCTGTTGACCCTGGCAGTAATCTTGGTGTCGTCCGTACGCGTCAGTCGGGTCTCCATCGTGACGGCCATTCGCAATCTCCCGGAAGGAACCTTGCGGCGAAGAGGTCAGAGGACCCGTTGGGTTGTCCTGACAACTGCGGCTGTACTGCTGCTGGTTGGGGGCGCGGCGTTGCTCTTGAGCCGTTGGTGGATTGAGGGTATCGGAATGTCGCCGGTCCGGTGGGGCGCGACATTGCTGACTGGCGGCTTGGCCCTGACGGTCTACTTTGCTCTTGTATGGGCAGGTGTGCCCGGCCGATTGAGGCAAACCGCACCGGTCGCGTTGCTGGGTATGGGTTGGCTGGCTATCTGGGCCTATCCCTGGCTGAGGTTTGACGAAGTCGTGGATGGCGACCTCGATCCGGGCTGGGTGCTATTGGATCAGATTCTGTCCGCACCGTTTTCCCTGCTGGGTGCGATTTTCGTTATCCAGGCCGGAGCAGCCCCCGTGGCTACGCTGGCAACCCGGCTGGTAGCGCCCCTGCGCAAGGTGGCGGCGTCCATTCGCCTGGCCATTGCCTATTCCCTGGGCAATCGGTTTCGCACGGGGACCGTCATGTTCCTGTTCGCGACCGTGATCCTGTCCGTAATCGTGATGGCCTATGTCATCAAGGCAACCAATACGGCCGCGGCGCCCGAGGCTGAACTCAATGCCAACTTCGACATCGAATTGACAACCGGGCCGCTGAGTTTTTTCGATCCCATCTACGATTTGGGAGTCGAGGCGAATGAACGGGAGGATTTCCCCCTGTCCGACGTGGCGTTGATGTCGTCCATCATCACCGACTTCGGCGATATTGAGCCCTTGCAGTCAGCTCCCTACAGTCGCGAAGAATGGGGCACATCAATTTCCGGTGTGGACGCGGGCTATACAGGCCAGGCTGCCCAACTGTATTCGTTGCGATGGCGTGCCCCCGAGTATGCAACCGATGCGGACGCGTGGGCAGCCCTCGGTACGCGGACCGATGTCGCGATCATGGAATACTGGCTGGTGGAAGAACGATGGCAAGGCGATGACGCGGAATCCGACTCGGCCACGACGCCGTTGGCCGACGCCTTGGACGGGAACACACTCCCGCCCATGACCGTCAAGTTGTCCTTGACCGATGCGGACGCATTGGGACCGGTTGAACTGAAGGTGATCGGTGCCTTGGAAGATGGGCCCATGCTGGCCGATTCCGACATTTTGGTCAACCGCGGTGTTTTTCCGACCTTGACTGCCCGTCCGCCGACTCCAGACGCACACTACATCAAGGTTCGGGAGGGCCTCACTGAAGACGAGACCCGGGCCGTGGCCCAGGCGGCAGAGCGTTCCCTGCTCAGCGGCGGCCTCAATGCCTCACTCATGTCGGATCGCTTTACCGTTACCCAGGCCATCCTGCGCGGCATGCTGCAACTGTTCCAGGGTTTCCTGGCCCTGGGATTGATCACGGGATTGGCCGGACTGGCGGTGATCAGCGCCCGCACTGTCGTGGAGCGGCGGCAACAGGTGGGCATGCTGCGGGCAATCGGCATGCCGACGGCTGCCATTGCCTGGATGTTCATCCTGGAGTCCAGTTTTGTGGCCCTGTCCGGGATTCTGGTGGGCACGGCCATCGGCATGATCACCGGCAGCGAGTTGATTGGCGCGTTCTACACGTTTGCCACCGACGAACCACTTGGGATTCCGTGGCAGTCCATCCTGTTGCTGGCCGGGGGTACCTATCTGTTTTCCGTTGCGGTCACGGCCCTCCCAGCCTGGCAGGCCACCCGGATCTATCCGGCCGAGGCGCTGCGCTACGAATAGAGGTGCACAACGCCCGGACCGGCTGCGACCTCCGGCTGCGCAACCTATAATCCACTTGCATCAAACCGGACAAGGAGTCCCAACATGGCGTTCACACTGGAACTGGGCCAGACAGCCCCCGACTTCAGGCTGCCGGCGACCGACGGCAAGAACTACTCACTTGCCGATTTCGACGTTGTCGAAACCCTCGTGGTCTTCTTCACCTGCAACCACTGTCCCTTTGTAATCGGGTCCGACGAGAACACCCGCGCCACGGCCGATGAATTCAAGGATCGGGGTGTCCGCTTTGTCGGCATCAACTCCAACAGCGTGCACGTCGCAGCCGACGACGGGTTCGACGGCATGGTGCAGCGCATGTCCGAACATCGCTTTCCGTGGGTCTACCTCCGGGATGAGGAACAATCGGCCGCGCTGGCCTATGGTGCGCTGCGCACTCCCCACTTCTATGTCTTCGACGGCGAGCGCAAGCTGGTTTACACCGGGCGCGGCATCGACAATCCACGCGAAGGCGACAAGGCCACCGTCAACGACCTGCAAAGGGCGTTGGCGGAACATACTTCGGGCCAACCTGTCTCGCAGCCATTGACCAATCCGATTGGATGCAACGTGAAGTGGCTTGGCCAGGACGCGCACTGGATGCCTGCCGAGGCCTGCGATCTGGTGTTTGCCTCGTCCTGATCCGGGAGGCGATTTCACGGCCAGCACTGCCGCGCCTTGGGTAACTCGGTTTGCAGGCGACGGTGTGCTGGCCGTGACCAATGGGTAGGCCAGTTGATTTCGGCCATGACAAGGGATCCGCCGTATCGTCTGATCAATCCCCTCCAGGCGATCAGGTACCTGATGCGGGGAAATCTGCACAACCTCTTTCAGCAGGAGTGGCACCGCCAGGGAGAAATTGCACGGTTCCGGATCGGGTCCGTTCGGATCACGGTCATCAGCGACTTGGCAGACGTCAAGCATGTCATGCAGGACCGGGCGAAGGCCTACGGCAAGCGATTGGACACAACGGACAGGCTTTTGGGAGAGGGCATTTCCAACTCCGAGGGTCCGGCCTGGCGTCACCATCGGCGTGAAATGAAGCAGGCGTTCAACCATCGGCAGCTGGCCCGATACTTCCCTTTGGTCCAGGCCCGGACCCAGGAAGCCGTGCGCAGGTTGGTGGAGGGTTCGTCGTCCACAGTCGAGGAAGCGGCCGTTGCCCTTACCCGCTGGGTGATTTATACCGCACTGTTCGGAGCGGAACGGCCGGAGGGGTGGAGGAAGTTCCTGGATTCCTTCGACAATCTTGTGTCCCAGCAGGTTTGGCAGTCTGCCCTGCCGTCATTCCTGACCTCCCGGGCGTGGCCGTGGACCCGCGCCTATCACTCGAACCTGGCCGCCATTGACCGGTTCGTGTACGACCGGATCGATGCCGGGACCATGGATGACCAGACGGTACTTGGCTACTGTCTGGCACACGACGAAGAATCCGGTGAGGCGAAGTTCACCAGACAGGAGGTGCGCGACGATCTGGTAACGCTGCTCTTGGCCGGCTACGAAACCACGTCGGCCACTATCTGCTGGATTCTGTTGCTGGTTGGACAACATCCGGACGTGGCGCGGCGGTTGCAGGAAGCCAGTTTGGCCTTTCCTGCGGATGGAAGTTGGACCCTTCAGGATCTGGCCAAGTTTCGCTACGGCCGTGCCGTCGTTGATGAGGCCCTGAGGCTGTTCCCTGCCGGCTGGGCCATTCGGCGCGTGGCCCTGGAGCCGGATACATTGCCATCCGGCCTGGTGGTGCGCGAAGGGGATCTGCTCAATATCTCGCCATTTCTGATTCACAGGGACCCTCAACATTGGCCCAATCCGGATGTGTTCGATCCAGAGCGCTTCCTGGACCCGGCTGCAGCCAAGGACGCGGGGTACGCCTTTATTCCGTTTGGCGGTGGTCCTCGTCGTTGCCCTGGCATGAACCTTGCCTACATGGAGGTGTTGACGGTGCTGCTGGCCTGCCTGCAGGCGGGTACATGGACCGTATCCGCCCGCGAACCCGTTGCCATCTTTTCGCGTGGAACCATGCGGCCTGCCCGGCCAGTTTCACTGATCTGGCAACCGCACGGCCCAAATAGGATGTCCGGTCGGCCGACACACCCGGGCGACTGCCCCATGTCGACTGTGAACCCTGGTTCCCCATGACCGCCCAGGCAGGAGAATCCGGAATCAATGACCATTGCGAACGACACCACAGTGCTGGTGACCGGGGCGGGCCGCGGGATCGGCGAAGCGGTGGCTACGGCCTTCGCCACCAAGTCCGGAAGGGTCATCGTGACCGACATCGATCCCGCAGTGGCGGCAGTGGCGGAGGCCATCGGCGCTTCGTTTATCGAGGCCGACTTATCCGACATGGACGCGGTGCGCAACCTGAGCTCCCGGGTGATTGCGGATTTCGGCCCCATTGACATCCTGATCAACAACGCCGGTCTGCAACACGTGAGTGCCATTGATGAGTTTCCCGACGACATGTGGTCCAGGATCATCCAAGTCATGCTAACGGCCCCCTTTCAGTTGATGAAGGCGGTTCTGCCAGGCATGAAGCAACAGGGATGGGGCCGCGTTATCAACATTGCCTCCGTCCACGGACTGATCGCCAGTCCGTTCAAGGGTGCGTACATCGCGGCCAAGCACGGTCTGGTGGGATTGACCAAGACGGCGGCGCTGGAAGTGGCTGCCTACGGTGTTACGGTCAATGCCATTTGTCCCGGATACGTCAACACGGCCCTGGTCCGAAACCAAATCGCGGATCTGGCGCGTATCCGCGGTATTCCGGAGTCGGAGGTGGTCGAACGGGTCATACTGGAACCGGTTGCGGTCAAACGCATGGTGGAACCGAAGGAAGTGGCCCGGATGGCACTGTTCCTGGTGGGTCCGGATGCGCGATCCATCACAGGATCCATGCAGGTCATGGATGGCGGCTGGACCGCCAGGTGACGTTCGGGGCGGAAGGGCTGCAGCCGGAAGCTGTCGTGGTTTGATTAGAATCGCGGTGCCAAGCGGAACACGGCACCGTAGCGTACCAACCGTGCCGAAGATCCGGCCGCACCCACTTGCACATGACGTCCACGCTGGCACTTTCCACATGAACCAATCGCGCATTGCCTCCGTTGAGACTCACCTGTTGTGGGTACCCACTCGGCAAGCCATCCGCCGGGAGATGGAGAGGGCGTTGATCCACGCCTGGTCCGAAGTCGAAGTGACGATCGTTGAACTGGAGTCGGGGGTCATCGGCACGGGTGAGACAATCCAGAACTACACGTGGGGTCGTTCCGTTGACCATCAGGCCGTGGTCGGCGGCAACCCGTTTGAACTCATGTGGCAGGACCGGCTGGGTGCCGGACTGCAGATGGCATTGTTGGATGCCGCGGGCAAGGAGGCGGGGGTGCCTGTCTCCCGTTTGCTGGGCGAGCCCTGCAGAACCCATTGTCCCGTATCCCACTGGGGTCACGACATGCCGCCTGAGTTGTATCGGCAGGAGGCGTTGTGGGCGATCGAACACGGCTACACCAGCATGAAGATCAAGACGCGGCCTTGGTTCGACGTGGTCGAAACCCTCGACCTGATCAGCGACGCCACGCCGGACACGTTTGAAATCGATACGGACTGGAACGATTTCCTGTTGTCCGCGCCCCGAGCCATCCCGGTGCTGAGGCATTTGGAGGACCGGTTTTCGAAAATGGCGCTCGTGGAAGGGCCTATCCCAGCTGCTGACTCCAGCGGCAACAAGGCCATTCGCTGCGCCATTGCCTGTCCGGTAGCCCATCACTACTCGGATGAACTTGCACTCCGTATTGACCACGGCGGATGTGACGGATACGTCATGGCGGGTGGGGTTTCCGCTGTCATGCGCGGCGGACACGCGGCTGCGGCATATGGACAGCCCTTCTTTCTGCAAATGGTGGGCACCGGTCTAACTGCTGCCTTGGCGGCCCACATCGGCTCGGTGCTTTCCCACGCCCAGTGGCCCGCTATCACATGCACCGGCATATACGAACACGATCTCTTGACGGATTCGCTTGAAGTGCGACATGGACTCGTGACCGTGCCGGACGGACCGGGACTTGGTGTGGATCTTGACCGCGAAGCGCTTTCCAGATTCAAGGCACGCGGCGACGAAATTGATCTTCCGCCGCGCATTGTTACCTATCGTCAACCGGATGGCCTCACGGTGCATTTCGCGAACAATTCCCACAACTCGTCGGCCGTTTGGGCGTTCTTCCGCAGGGGAACTCTGCCCGTTCTCATGCCGGGGGTGACCACCACCATGGTCGATGTTGGGGACGACCCAGAGTTGGTCGAACTCCACCGACGGGTTTCCGCCGCCGGCTACCTCATCGAATCCGGCTGAAGTCAGTACCAGGACACTGCGGGAAAGCGCAAACATGTCGCAGATAGCCAACCGCCATGCCGTGGTGTTCGGGGCGGGGCGGGGTATTGGTGCAGCCATTGCCAGAGCCCTGTACGACGCCGGGGCGGAGTTGACCCTGGTGGACCGGGATCAGCAGGTCGGAACCGTGGCTGCTGAACTGAACTGCCACAGCCTGAGGGCCGATGTCACGGACTGGGATGCGGTGCAAGCCGTGGCTGCGAAGTGCGAGGGGCAGGCACCTGTCCACCATGTCCTCTATGCCGTGGGGCTGGGTTCCGGCAAGTCAGGGTTTCCTTTCTGGCGGATGGCCCCGTCGGACTGGAAAGGGATATTCGAGGTCAATACCCTGGGTGCTGTGCATGTGGCCCACGCCTTCGTTGAACCCATGGTCCAACGCGGCGACGGGAGCTTCGTGCTGCTGGCCTCGGTGTCGGGGCAGTTTGGCGCCCGCAACGATCCTCCCTACAGTGCCGCCAAGGCCGCGCTAATCAATTTCGGGCAGGTCATGGCGATGGACATGGCGGAATTCGGGGTTCGCTGCAACCTGATCGCTCCCGGAATTGTCGACACCCCCATGCAGGAACGGGTCTACCGGGCCAACGTGGCCCGTTTCGTTGAGGCGCAGCGTCCAGACTATGCCACTTGGATGCAGGAGAAACTGGATGCCAATGTGCCGCTACGTAGACCGCAAACGGTGGAAGACATTGCAGAGGCTGCCCTGTACCTGTGCCGGGCCGTCAACGTGACGGGCCAGGTGCTGAACGTGGACGGCGGCTGGGTGCAAAAGGGCTGATGTTCGACCCCGTTCCGTCCTTGTTCAGATCCCTCAGGAATAGTCTGAGGAGTCTTGGACGCTCGCAGTTCCGATAGGTTTTGAAGTTAGTAACGCTTTGCAATGCGACTTGAGAATCCGCGGGCAAGGCTGTCAGGGCCTCCCGGATCCAGTCCCAAACGTATAGGCGGCATATCCGGGCCAATCGGCGAGCCGGGTGCTGCGGCACAGCCTCCAAGGTCTTCTGCTTGGCCGCCAGCAATGCATGCCCGCCCTGACACAGCTCTTGGGAGAACTGCTCCACTGGACTTCAACTGGGCCTTGTAGGGCAGTTGCACTACTTGGGGCCGGTCTAGTTGCGAGTTCGTACTCCGATGGTCGGCGGCTCTGTCCCAAATCCAGCCGTCAATATGGGGACGGCCACCCAAGCCCCGCGTTCGCGGGGCTATCTCCGCACCGGGCATGTTGTTCTGCCACCTAAGACGGCCGGTCATCGGATCGATAGCGGCAGCCAACTGGATTCGGAGCCCTCTTTTGCTAGACCACCTGGGTCCGGGGGAGGGCTTGTCCACACCCCCTGCTGGTGAACTGGTTTCTCAGGCGCAGGTACCAACAGGGTATGCGACGCAGGCACACTTCCGCCATTGTCCGATCGGGCGGATACTTTCGCCTGTACAGCCGTGGATTTGAATGCGGATGGCCTCAACGGGGGTATGGGCTGACGGATGATGATGCCATCCATTCCCCAACCTCTTGTCTTTTGCCAAAAGGATATGGATCCTTTGATACTGTCCAACTTTTGCTATAGATTTACCAACAAGTAGCTTGTTCGTCCAGATACATCCTTGGGATCTCCAATGACAGTTGGTACAAAGCCCAAGCAATCCCTTGTCGGCATCGAGTTGGTCCGGCTCCTCGCCTATGAGGGAGACCGTATCTTTACAACTGACAGGGCTAGGCAGCTGGCACCCCGCGTCGGCCTGAAGGACGCCTACCTTGTCGAAGCCCTGCACCACCTCCGCAGGAACAACTGGATCGTGCTGCTTCGCCGAGGACTCTACGCGCTCTCTTCCATGGTGCCAGGGGTTGCAACCGTCCATGAATTCGAAGTCGCCGCGGCCCTTGTCTCTCCAGCCATGATCTCCCATTGGTCGGCCATGCACTATCACGGGCTGACAGAGCAGATACCGAGGGACGTGTTCGTTCTTACCACAACGGACGCCTGGATTCCCCGTCTGAGGAAGGACAGGGCGAAGAGGCGGAGGCCCGGAAGCGGCTTCCTGGTGGGAGATACGTTGTACCGGTTCACCCAAGTCAAGCCCGACCGCTTCTTCGGCGGCGGGCAGCGGTGGATCGGTGAGGTTCGCGTACCCATAACGGATCTGGAACGTACCTTGCTGGATGGGCTCTCCATGCCCCGGTACTGTGGGGGCTTTACCGAGGTGCTCCACGCCGTGCAAGTCGCCATGGACCGGTTGAATATTGAACTCATTTCGGAATATGCCGTCAGACTGGGAGTGACGACTGCCAAGCGTTTGGGATGGGTGCTGGAATCTCAGGGCGTTCCCGGATCCGAACTTGCGGTGTTGTCGGAGCTGCCCGTCAAGGGTTACTGCAAACTCGATCCCACAGGACCTCGGAAGGGATCGTGCAACAGCCGCTGGATGGTCCAGGAGAACCTACCGGGGATGGTAGGAGTGTGAGACCCCTTCGCACACGACTACAGGAAGCGCGCCGGCGTCTGGGCCTTCCTTGGGAGGCACTCGAAAGGGATTACTTGCAGTCTTGGGTGTTGGTCGGTATCACCAAGGTGCCTGCGCTCCCCGATACGTTGGTGTTCAAAGGCGGAACGGCTTTGCGGAAGTGCTACTTCGGCGACTACCGCTTCTCCGAAGACTTGGATTTCTCTGCACTGGAGGAGATTCCTAAAGGCGATGAGATGGAGAAGCTCATCGGGGAATCGTGCGCGATTGCGGTTCGCCTACTGGATGAATACGCGCCGGTGGAGATCATCTGTGAGCGTTACACGGAGAGGGAGCCACATCCGGGAGGTCAGGAGGCCTTCACCGTGCGAGCGCGGTTTCCCTGGCACAGCCACACCCAGACCCGCGTCATGATCGAGGTCACTGTGGACGAGAGGATCCTGCGGCCATCAGAGAAAAGACAGGTTATCCACGAGTACGGGGAACCTTTGAACATCAAGGTCCCAGTGTATTCTCTTGAGGAGATCGTCGCCGAGAAGCTACGGGCGCTCCTCCAGCAGGCAGCTTTGTTCAAGGCGCGCGGTTGGAGCCGTTCACGCGCCCGCGACTACTATGACCTCTGGCGTATGTTTGGTTCCTATGGGGACCGGATGGAATTGGCAGACTTCGACATGTTGCTCCGAGAGAAGTGCGCGGTCCGGGCCGTTTCGTTTACAGGCCCGAATGATTTCTTCGATGAGCGTATGCTTGTGAATGTCGAAGAGACTTGGGAGCAGTGGCTTGGTCCGTTGGTGTCGGATTTGCCAACTTTCGGGACCGTGGTTGGTGCGTTGCGTCCGCGGGTGGCGAAGCTGGTTCCTGCAGACAGCACATAGTGTGGTTTGGGCGAGAGTTGCCGGCGGCTGTCCCGGTCCAGCATCGCCGAAACCATCTTGACATAACAAGCCAACTTGGCATTGGTCGCGGTTGGCCGAATCGTTGCCGTGTTTGGCCTAACGCCGTGTCGACAGATCGGGGATGGAAGTGGTGGCTCGTTCGGTAGTCTGGTCAACGACTTCGCAACGCCGAAGGTGTGTCAGGCGGCGGTAAGTGCTTCCAGTTCAATCAGGTTGTGCATCGCCTCGTCGTTGGTGCGGCCGCAAATCTCGGCCGAGGGCTGGAACTCGCGGCACACGTCGGGCCGTTCGGGTTTGCCGTACAACAGGCAGCGGTTGTCGCTGGTCAGTTGGATACACCGTACCCCTGCCGGTTTGGGGCCGGACATACCGGGGATTGTGGTGCTGATGCTGATGGCGATGCAGCATGCCCCGCACCCGACGCGACACTGGTTCCCAAAATCCGCATCCCACCCGGATGTGAACGGTTGTTGGGTCATGGTGTTGGTAGACCCGATTCCCTTTGAGGGCGTTGTCATTGGGTCGCGAAAGTCGGGAACGTTTCCGGCATGCCGACAGTTCCCGTGCCATATCGGCACATCGGAGATTCCTCCCGGGGCGAACTCCGGAAGTTGTGATGTCGAACTGACGGATGTCGCAGGTCCGTGCGCGACATACTGTTGACGTCAGCCGTCGATAACGTCGTGGACTCTCACAATCCAACCGCTGGTCGCGTCGCAGTACAGAAAGTCCGCGCCTTGCCGCGTCATTCCGTGCGGTTGCGGCATGTCGTCGGGAATGTTGATGGTCCGACCGGGCTCGCCGGTATCCGGATCCGTCTCGACGATGGTCCGTTCGTTGGTGTAGACGATCCACAACGCCTCTTCGGTGCTGACCAAGCCGTGGGATCGATCGTGCTGGAGCGGAATGGTTGAGTTAACGGACCAGTCCGCTATGCGAACCCGGCTCAGAGTCTGCCGGGACAAGGTGCTCAGCCAGATGTAGTCCGGGTCCCGGCAGTCAACCTCGATGCCGTGCGTGCCGCCGCCGCCGGGAAGGAGACGCCGTTCCTTTAGTTCGCCGGTGTCGGTATCCATCCTTAAGACCTCGCCGGCTCCTTTCCGCGCATCCTGCTCACGGGATGGCCGCCATAGGTCCGAACTCCCGTTGGCTGCCAGCCAGAGATCGCCGTCGTGCCAGCTCAGGCCGCTGGTGTTCGACGAATCGCTGGGGTAATCCTTCAGGAAATGGGTTACCTGGTAGTCGTTGGGCGTGTCCAGGCTGACCAGGGCCACCCGATCCGTGATCTGGTCCACAACCCAAACGCCGTCCGGACAGGCTGCAATGCCGTTGGGGACAGCGTAGGGGGACCTGAAAATCCGTTCAAAACGACCGTTGCCGTCCATGGTTGCCTCCAAGCACTGAATTAGGCAGGAACCGGTATTTCGTATTTCGACGCTGACTCCACGATGCGATTCCAGGTTGCGTCCTCAATTGGGATTCCACTGGCAGTCCGTTCCCTGATGCGCTGTTGTTCGATCTCGCCGGGCAGGTAGATTTGATCCGTTCCCGGCATCACGCGGGAGGATTTGATCCAGTCGATCAGATGACGCACCTCGGTGCGGTATTCGTCCATGTCAACGAAGGCTTCGATTTGCAAGGCCATGCACAAGAACCCGCTGGCACCCCGGGTTGGGTTTTCTTGACTGCATCCTGCCCTGGACAATGCCCCTGCCATGACATCGATCATCATGGACAGGCCGTACCCCTTGTGTCCTAGTGCACCGCCCAGCGGAAGCATGGCAGCATGGGGCGTGCGCAACAGCGCAGGATCGGTGACGGTGTTGCCGTCGCCATCCACGAGCCATCCCTCCGGCGCCTCCTGGTTGCGCGCCGTCAGAACTTCCAGCTTGCCGCCAGCCACCATGCTGGTGGTGATGTCCAGCATCATGGGATCGTCCGTATCGGTGGGGACGCTGATGGCTAGGGGATTTGGTGGCAACCGGCGGTCTGTACCGCCAAAGGGGGCTGTGAATCGGGCTCCGCCATTGAGCATGATGATGCCAACGCAGTTCTTGGCGGAGGCCAATGGAGGAAAGGCCCCCAACCGTCCAATGTGGCTGGCCCTGCGTACGGTCACAACCCCGACCCCGACAGCTTCGGCCTTCCGGGTTGCCATTTCCATCGCCTCGTAGGCCATGAGAATGCCGATGCTGCGGTCGGCATCCACGACCGCCGTAGCGGACGAATCCCGTTCCACGATCTGGGAGCCAAGAGCCTTGATGCTGCCCTGCTCAATCTGTTCGGCATATCCGGGGACCCGCAGCACCCCGTGCGAGTCGTGCCCCATCAAGTTCGATTCAACCAGATGGTTGGCCGTCCGTCGGGCCTGATCCTTGGGCAGCCCCGAGCCATGCAGAATTCCGGTTACGAGGTCGTTGAGGTCCGAAGGGGCAATGGCGGGCATGGGCAAGGGTCCATGGGTTGGAAGATGGCGGTATCGTCCGGCGCGTCAAGCCGCTGCGCCAAAATCGATCGTATCGCGCGGGCAAGGTGCGTGGGATTATACGCCTGTCCTCGGGGCATCCGGCCGCCGGCCCGCAACTGCCTTTGTCAAGCCAAATGCCCTGCTGCGGGACCAAATGGTTCGCGGCCGCCCAGGTAAAGCAGCCGGTTGTACTTGGCCAGTCGTTCCGACTGGGTGATGGAGCCGACCTTGATGTTGTCCGCCTGCCAACCCACCGCCAGATCGGCCAGCCAATCATCCTCGGTTTCGCCGCTGCGGGCCGACACGACCACGTGCCAACCGTAGCCGCGCGCCAGTTCGAGCGCGTCCCGCGCTTCGCTGAGTGTCCCGATCTGGTTGACTTTCAACAAAAGGGCATTGGCGCAGGCAGATTCCGCCGCCCGCCTGATTCGGTTCGGGTTCGTGCACAGCAGATCGTCGCCCAGGACGATGGTGGCATCGCCGAGTTCCGCGTACAGCTCCTGCCAGCCGGTCCAGTCATCTTCGGCCAACCCATCCTCGATGCTGTGCATGGGGTAGGCTCGACACCAGGTTCGATACAGGGAGACCAACTCCCCGGCGGACAGGGTTTGGCCGTCCACGTGATAACGGCCGTCCACATGGAAATGGCTGGCGGCGGCATCGATTGCCAGTTTGTAGTCGATCCCCGGTTCCAATCCGGCGGTTCGACAACAGACGTCAGCCTGGGCCAACATTTCGTGGGTGTTCTTGAAGGGCGGGGCCAAGCCCCCTTCGTCGGCGGTTAGATTGCGCTGGCCGTAGTCGCGGGCGATCAGGTCGACGGCACAGGCATACACTTCGGCCATGGCCGCCATTTGTTCGTCAATCGGCCGCGTTGGCAATGGCAGGACAAGGACATCCTGCAGCGCGACCTGACCGCCGGCATGGACCCCGCCGCTGAACAGATTGATGGTGGGGGAGGGCAGGTGCGCGGGCATGGGCGCAGCGTTGGTGCGGAGCGACGCCAAGTGTTGCCATAGACTTTGGCCCTTTACCTGAGCAACCGCGCGGGCAAATGCCAATGAGACGGCGAGCACTGCGTTTGCGCCCAGCCGGGACTTGTTGGGGGTGCCGTCCAGACCGATCAGGAAGTTGTCCAACTCCTGCTGGGAACGCCAGGTCAGATTGGCTGCCTCCGCCCCGATGTGCCGAATCGAATTGACCGCCTTCAGGCAGCCTTTGCCCCGGTAACGGTGTGGATCCCCGTCCCTCAGTTCATGGGCTTCGTGGATGCCGGTGGATGCGCCGGAGGGAACGGACACCGCACCGGAATGCCCGGATGACAGCAGCAGCGACGCCTTGACGGTTGGACGGCCCCTGCTGTCCAGGATTTCATGGGCGTCCAGGTCGTCTATGGTGAACATTGGAACCTTCCCTGCAGCAAGTCGACGTTCAGGTTTCCCCAAGCTGCCCGGTAACCTCGCGGATCAAGTCGGGGATGGTGGAGGGCGGGTTGGCCATCAGCCGCAGGGCCAGCGCACACTGGCGATCCAACTGGGCATCGTTCAAATACTCCAGCCGGGACCGGCCCACCGCCCTGGCCAGCAGGCAACCGGCAGTGTGCCTGCATCCTGCGGCTTCGCCCCCATCCTGGGCCACGGCCGGACCGGAACGTTGCCGATAGCCACCCCAGAAGGACTCGGCTCCCTGCAGAAACTGCCTGCGCCACAGCGGCGACCACAAGGCCTTGGCCAGCGCATGGGTAAGTGCGAAACCAACGTCGAACCAGGGTGTGCCCACATGGCTGACTTCAAAGTCCAGCAGCCACAGCCGCCGGTCCTGCAACAGAACGTTCTTGGGGCTGTAGTCGCCGTGAACAAGTGTGTTGCGCGAGTTCGTTGCCGCGTTCACAAGGTCCTGCATAAAGTCGGCGGCCTGTGGAACCCGCAGGCCACTCACCAAATAGTACGGGTCCAGCCGGAGGGAGTGAAAGTGCATCTTGGACTGAAGACGCGCCGGCAGTCGGTCGACCTGCGGTCTGGCCTTGTCGTGGATGTGGGCCAGCATGCGGCCGAACTCCTGCCACGAACCGGGATCAACGAATCCCTGTAGAAGACGCGTCTTCCAGTTCGCATGGGGTTCCGGCACTGCCGCCATCGCAATGATGTTGCGTTCACGGTCCTGCCGAACCGGCTCCGGTACCTGACCCGGCAAAAACGAGCCGTATACCCCCAGTGCTGCAAACTCGGTGAGGATGCGGTCGGTTGGACTGAACCACTCGTCCTCCACCCGCAATCTAGCCAGGGCCTGTTTGACGATTAGGTCGCGGCCACCGATTTGCACCCGAACAGTCCGGTTGGAGACGCCACCGGCCAGTACCGAGGTTTCGATTTTCTCGCCCGGGGCAGCCAACTCCTGCTCCTCCAACCAGCGGAGCAGGTGGTTTGGGCTCTCGATGTCCAGCGGATCCGGCCCGGTTTCGGGCGTTGCGGACATAGCGGCTGTGGACGAAGGCGGTCCGGGCCCTGAGGTTATTCGCTTTCCGTCGGGGTCGTTTCCGGTTCCTCGACCGGAGCCGGAACTTCCTCTTGGACGGGTTCGGCCGCGGGTGCCGGTGCGGGCTGCTTGACGAGGAATTCGTCGCGGGTCCGTTCGATCAGACGGTCAACCGTGAAGCGGTTGGCCTCCACGAACCACTCCGATTCGGTCGACTTCACCACAACCCGATTGGCCCGTTCGGTGTTGGCGCCGATCACAATGGACACCATCTCGTCTTCATCGTCGTCCTGCACGCGGAACGTGGCGACTGCTTGTGGGTTGAGCATTCCGTATTCGGGCAGTTCCTGCTTGCCCAAGGGCCGGGTCAGACTGATGGTGGACACGGTGGTAACCAGTGAAATAAGGTTGTTCGGGTTGAAGACCTCGCCTTCGGCCAGCCCCTCCATCATCCACTGGTCGTCCTCGCCGCGCTTGAAGCTGAAGGTTCCGTTGGGATTGGTCAGGTTGAATTCACGGATGTCGTTCTGTCCTTCCGAGTAGTAGACGGTGTCCAGCCAGCGGGTAATTTGGGTCGAAACCTCCCGGTGCTTCAGGTCGGTGGAGATGTACACCGCCTGCTGATCCGCTGCCCGCACATGCGTGGCCCGGGGCAGCGGTGCCGTGCCCACATAGGCCACCACGTCCTCGCCCGTGTCCAGTGTCACGGTGAGTCTCCGCTCAAAGTTCTCCTCGCCGACCCTCAACCGGTCATGGCTGCCGGCCGTCTGCGTCACCGGCCGGGCATCGTCCAGTTCGACCATGTCCTCAATCAGTTGATCGGACAGGATGTTCGAGGCGGGATAGCCGTCGAAGTCGTTGAACCGCCATTCGCCGTCGTCTTCGCGAATCAAATGGATGACATTGCCCTGCATGTCCTCGATCTGCAGCTCCCTGACGGTTGCATCCTGCATGGCGGTCAGGAGGCGCACGGGCTCCCGTTCAGGTGCGCGGAAATCCCAGGGAACCACCAGGGCCACAGCGGCCGCGATCTGCAGCAGCAGCAGGACGGCCAGGACATTGAACATGTCCCGTTGGGAGCGGTTGACAAATAGGCTGGTGATGGTTTGCATCGTGGCATCAGGGTGGAATGTGCCGCCCAACCGGGAAACGGGCACAGGCTACAGCATGCGTTCGCCGGGGTCGGCATCAAGCGGGATCTGATTGGTGGATCGCCACCGCCAAATGCCGGCGATGACGATGAGCGCCAGCAGGGCAACGACATAGTTCAGGACCTCGAACCGGATCTGTTCCTGCTGGGTTAGGGGCTTGAGCAGGCGAATGGTGTTGCCCCGTGCCCGAATCGAAAGCAGTTCCACATCCTCTTGGCTCCAGTCAACCAGGTTTTGCACGAACCGCAGGTTGTTGGTGACCTGGTCCTGCACCAGGATGCGCATCAGGTCGAGGATCAGGTCGTCCAGAAACTCCGCACTGCCAATGACCGCCAGCCGGGTGTCGAGGGGAGACGATTCGATGACGTTGAACTCCGTCAGGAGGCCCTCCGCATCTTCCGGTGGTACCGCGCCCTCCTCCAGCCATGGGTTGGGACGATCCGTGAAGAAGCTGTCGAAGCGCCCCTGGACCGTCACCGCCAGGGGATGGCGCTTGCGCACATCTTCCGGTGCCACATCGAAACCGAAGTCCGGATAGGCTTCGAAGTTGGGTTGGATGTCGGGCACGTCCGTGACCCAGGAGTCCTCGCTGGAATACAGGAGCGTGACCGCGTCGCGCTCGGCGTTGCGTTCGGGGTCGATGGTAATCGGCGAAGCGTAGTTGAGGGTGATGGCAGGCAGGCCGGACACGGCCGGATGGTTGCCCTCCATGGCGTCCGAGCGGATATCCACAAAGAAGGGATAGTCGAGAGCCTGGTACTCGCTGACCGTAAGGTTGTCCACTTGGCGCGGAATGTTGACCGGGAAAGGCGTGTTTTGAAGGTCGAGGACCAGCAGCGGTTCAACGACGATGCCGTGGTGGGCCAGCATTTCGTTGAGGTTCAGCGGAGTGCCGGTCAGCGACAGGTCTCCACTCAGCGGATGGGGTGCAATGCCGAAGTTCGATGCGGCCACAATCAGGGAGCCGCCGCGCATGAGGAACTGGTCGATGGCGAACAGGGAAAACTCCGACATGTACTGGGGCGCGATCAGGAACAGGACGTCGATGTGATCCCCAACCGGTCCTGATTCAAGGTCGACCACTTCCACTTCGAACTCGGACGACAGCGAACTCCGTACCGTATTCCACGAAGCCAACGGGTCAAGCTGCTGGCCCAGGATCGACTGCGTGGGAATATTGGGTGGCAGCCAGAGGCCGACCGTACGCAGGAATCCCGGCTGGGTTCGTTGAATGGTCTCGTCGATCACGGTTCTGACAGAGGATCGCGAGATTCCGCCCCTTGGGAATATCAGGTGCAGTTCCCCTGCCAAATCCAGGACCAGGTGGAAGTAGTAGTCGCTGGGCGACACCATCGATGGAGGATAGGGCTCAAGGCCCCAGGAGTTGATCAACATCTCGCGCGGGAACCGGGCACCTTCCGCGTCCGGGTTGACTACTTCGAACTCAAAGTAGCCTGAACTGGCCGCAAGCTCCTCGCCGGTCGCGATGATGAGTTCCATGTCGGTGTTGGCCTGCTCGTTCAGTTGGCCGGGGGTCACGAGGAACGACAGCGTCACGGGTTCGCCCAGGCTGTCCAGCACGGCCTCCACGCTCTGGAAGCCATATACCACCTGTTTGATGGCCCGCGTCAGGGTGTACTCCAGGGTATCGAGCTGGACATTGGTCGTGCCGTCCCGGTCGTTGGTCACCTTCACCAGATCGGCCACCTGCAGAACGATGTGCTGGTCGGCATAGCGGATCAGCACATGAAAGTAGGAGTTGCGGACGGCCGATTCGTACCGTTCCTCGATTTGGAACGGGATCGGATTGATGCCGTAGGTTTGGGTGGCATCGAGTTCCAGGTCGGGATCGGTGGTCGGGTCCAGAACCTGAACTTCCACATTGGCGCCGCCGGCAATGTCGTATTCGGCCAGCATGTCCGCGATGCCCGAAACCACGGGAGCCAGCTGGGGATGCGTCTTGGCACTGAAGAAACCGGTGATCTTAAGCGGTTCGACCAGGCTGTCCAACAAGGTCTTCGTGGTTTCCGAAAGGGAGTACTCCTGTTGTTCCGTCACGTCCACGCGCAGGAAGCGCAGGGGATGCAGCCAGATGTTTGACAGGACCAGGTTGGCGATCAGAAGCGACGACAGCAGGATTTCGCGTTGTCGGACCCGATCATGGCCGCGGCTCCAGCGAATGGACTGTACCGACAGTACGTTCAGGGTCAGGAACACGCCGGTCAGCGTCAGGTAGTAGACCAGGTCGCGTAGGTCCAGCACACCGCGCTGGATGCTTTGGAAGCGGCTGTCGGTGCCGATGGCACGCAGGAAATCGGCCATGGCCGGCGGTACAAACTCGGTGGCGGTGGTGCTGCCAGCGAAATAGAGGAGGCCGCCCACGACTACAGTGATGATGAGCGCAACGATCTGGTTGTCGGTGCGGCTCGACGCAAACAGGCCCAGGCCGACGTAGGCCGCGCTCAGCAACAGTGTGGCCAGATAGCCGGCGGCGACCGGGCCCCAGTCGATGTTTCCCAGGTTGGCCACAGTGATGGGCAGGGGGAGCGTGAGTGCGAGGGCCAGTGCCACCATGATCATCACGGACGCGAACTTGGCGACCACCAACGTGAGCGAACCCACGGGCAGGGTCAGCAGCGTCTCGAGCGTTCCCGAACGCTGTTCCTCGCTCCACTGCCGCATGGTCAAGGCGGAGATCAGGAAGATCAGCAGAATGGGCATCCACCGGAAGAGCCCCCGCAGTTCCGCTAGGCCTCCGGCAAAGAAGGCTTCCACCCAGAAAAAGGTGTACAGCGTGAATACCAGGAACACGCCGAGGAAGATCAGGGCCATGGGAGAGCCGAAGTAGCTCTCCAGTTCCTTGCCGACAAGCGAACGCAAATGCTTCATTGCAGGAGATGGCGAAGGGTGTGGACAAAGGGTTCGAAACCGGCCCCGCCGGTCCCGACGAGGGCGTCCGGGGACTCAGTTCCGGAGTGCCAGATCGTTGAAGGTGGACTCTAGACTCGCGGTTTCGCAATACAGTTCGCGCACCGCCCAACCGGCCTTGGCGGCCGTCTGGTAGACCAGAGGGCTCACCTCCTGGGCATCGTCCGCGGTAATCCGGTAACGGGTCTGGCCATTCGCTCCCGGCAGTCGATGCACCTCGCCGATGGCGGGATGACGCGCCAGTATCGGCTTGAGATCGGATTCGTCCCGGTCAAGGACCAGCACCACGTCCGTGGCGCCTTGCAGCTCGTCCAACCGTGCGTTGGAGCGCAGCTTGCCGTTGAGAAGGATTAGCACCCGGTCGCACAGGGCCTCCACCTCGGCCAGGATGTGGGTGGAGAAGATAATGGTCGAGTGCTCCGCCAGTGATCGAATCAGGGATCTGATCTCGATGATCTGGGTGGGATCGAGCCCCACCGACGGCTCGTCGAAGATCAGCAAATCCGGCTTGTGCATGATCGCCTGCGCTATCCCCACCCGTTGTCGGTAGCCTTTGCTCAACGTGCCTATCTTTTGGGTCAGGCGGTCTGTCAGACCGGTCGCTTCCGCTGCTTCGAGCACGGCATCCACATGACGGTCGCGTTCCATGCGGTGGAGGTCGGCCATCAGGAGCAGGTAGCCCTGGACCGATAACTCTGGATACAGCGGGGCGTTCTCCGGCAGGTATCCAATGCGGGTCTGAACCGCCAGGGGATCATCCATCACGTCAATGTCGCCAATGCGGACCGTACCGGCATCGGGGTGCAGATAGCCGGTCATGATTTTGATCAGGGTGGTCTTGCCGGCACCGTTGGGACCGAGCAGGCCCACGATGTCACCCCGTTCAATCCTGAACTCCACGGCATCCAATGCGGTGATGGCGCCGTAGGTCTTGGTCAACTGCGAAACTTGGATCATGGCAGGGGGCAAACTTCCCGGATAGGCTGCAAATTCCTGTGCCCGGCTTGGGTCCGGAACGTCGATTGCCGGCACGCTTCCGACGAGATGTTCGGCACAGTCACACTTGTTTGTTCACAACCTTGAATCTTACCCAAGACAGTGCGTCTGGATGTAGTTTCGCATGCAATTGTCGGTATCAAGTCATGGGAATAAGCGCCATGGAAAGATCCGACCGCGGGTCCTGGCGAACGCGCCCCCGGCGGTGGGAAGGGGATGCCCGCATGGTCTGTTACGATGAATCCCGTCCGGCACACGGGTCCGCCGGGAATGTTGGATGCGACCCGCAATACACTCCGTCCCTGAGGATATTCCATGGCTCAACACAAGGTTGTGGTGGATCCGGCGTTCCGCAAGATGGGAGAAATCTTCAGCGAACTTGACCGCAGACGCCTGGAGGACCTGTGCTCCATCGTGTGGGGACAGGACGAACCGATGCCGGAGTCGGAGGCCCGGGCGGCAGTGCTGGATGCCGAGGCCGTGGTCTGCTCGCAATGGCGCTATGGGGACTCCATATACCAGGCACGCAGGCTGAAGGCCATTTTCTCGGTTTCCGGGGGCTTCCAGACCGATTTCGACTACGAGTATTGCCACCAACGCCACATCCAATACCTGTCGTGTGCGCCGGCGTTCGGTCCGCAGGTCGCGGAAATGGCACTGGGGCTGGCCATTGCGGCGGCCCGGACCATCGTAACCGCGGACCGGGATTTCCGGGCCGGAACGGAAACCTATCTCTGGGACAGCAACCAGGACACGTTCACACTCTTCGACAAACCTGTGGGCTTCATCGGCTTCGGGGGACTGGCCCAAAACCTGAGGCGGCTTCTGCAGCCGTTTCGACCGCGAATTCAGGTCTATGACCCCTGGCTGTCGGACGGTTACATCCGCAGTCAGGGCTGCACCCCGGTGTCGCTGCCGGAACTGATGTCGCAAAACCGCTTTGTGTTCGTGCTGGCGGTACCCAGTTCGGACAACTCGGCCATGATTGACCGGTCGCTGTTGGAACGGTTGGGGCCGGACGCCGTATTCCTTTTGATGAGCCGAGCCCACGTTGTGGACTTCGACGCCCTGACCGATTTGTTGCAGCAGGGCCGCTTCCGGGCCGGCATCGATGTCTTCCCGGAAGAACCGCTGGCACCCGATCACCCCATCCGCGATGTGGACAATGCCATCCTGTCCGCACACCGGGCCGGAAGCGTGCCGGAAGCCCTGTGGGACATCGGCCGCATGGTAGTGGACGATTTGGAAGCCGTCCTGAACGATCTGCCGGCTCGGCGCATGCAGCCGGCCCTTCCCCAACTGACGGGACGGTACGCCCGCAACGCCGCCAGACGCGGCCGGCGCAAGTAGCGCAGCGCACACCCAACTCGGGTTTGCGGTGGTAGGACTGCCCTTAGGGGGCTGGCAAACCATCGTTTCGCCCCGCGCAAACCCGGCAGCGTCTCTCCCCCTGATGGATTTCCACAGGCTGCTGCCGTTCATCACCTGGCTGTCGACCCGCGCCTATTTCCGGCGCCTGTCCAATGAGCAGGCGTGGCTGATTGTCATCGCCTTGATGTTTCCGTCGTCGATCATGCCCATGGCGTCGTCGGTGGTGCGGGTGGCATCGCCGCTGTTTCGCGACACCTTCCAGGCATCAACCGAAAACCTGGCCTGGCTGTCGATGTCCTTCACCATCCCCTACATGGTGCTGATGCCGGTCTACAGCCGGCTCAGCGAAATGGTCGGCCGGCGCCGGTTGATCCTGGCCGGGATTGCGGTCTTCCTGGTCGGAACGTGCGTTGCCATGTTGGCGCCTCGTCTTTGGGTGCTCATGGTGGGCCAAGCCCTGCAGGGGTTCGGGTCCGCCGGCCTGATGCCGCTGGCCATGGCCTACATCGCCGCCATCTTTGAGCGGCACGAGCGCGGCAAGGCGCTTGGCACCTGGAGTTCCGTGGGACCGGCCGTGGCCTGGATTGGCCCGTTGCTGGCCGGCATTCTCATCAGCCAGTGGGACTGGCGTGTCACCTATATCCTGCCGATGGTGACGGGTGTCCTGTCGATTATCGTGGTGGCCAGGGCCATACCGCCGGGCATGAGCAACATCCAGCCCCACATGTGGCGGCGGTTCGACTGGACCGGCGTGGGCCTGTTGGCCATTTTCATAATCTGCTTCTTCGCCTATCTGTCCAGCAGGCCCATCACCGGTATCGCGCCCTTGCAGGATTGGCGGCTGGGTTTGGCCTCCGTGGCTCCCCTGGCGATTCTTCTGTGGTGGGAACGGCGCATCGACAACCCCTTCCTGGACCTCAACCTGTACCGCAGCAGGTTGTTTCGCCAGGCATCCTTGGGAGCGGCGCTGCGGATGGTCACGATGGGTTGCACCAGCCTGCTGGTGCCCCTGTTCCTGGTGGATATGTTCCAAGTGGACGGCGTAACGCTGGGCCTGATGTTGATGATCAATCCGGCCGCGATGTCGTTGATGGTCCGATTCGGCGGCACGGCCGCAGACCGATTCGGCAGCGGCAAGCCGTTGATGGTGGGATTCGCGCTGCAGATCGCAGTCATGCTGTCCCTCTACCAGTCGCCCTTGCCCCAGACCCTTTTGGGCCTGGGGTTCCTATTGGGAGGGCACGGTCTGGGTATGGGACTGATGCTCGCATCCCTCCACAGGATTGCACTCCTGGATGTCAACGAGTCGAACGCAACGGTGGCCGCAGGTATGTACAGCTTCGTGCGCTTCATCGGTGTGGCGATCGGCGTGGCCGTGGCCGGGGTCATTTTCCAGGGGTTCACCGACGCAGGTGTCGAGCCGGTCATGGCCTACCGGCAAACCTTTGGCGGATTCGCGGTTGCCGCAACCGCGGGCCTTGCACTGTCATTCGTGATCAAGGATCCTGGTCCGTCACATGCCTGAGCCGACGGGAGCAGGTCCGGAGACCATTGGAATCAGGTTGCCTGCCCGGCGCAGACCAAGTCAATGAGGACTTCAGCCGTCTGGTGCACCGACGCCAGGTCCACCCATTCCTCGGTGGTGTGCAACCCATATCCCAGGGGACCGAAGATCACGCAGTCGGATCCGGCCGCCGCCAATATCGCCGCGTCGGTCCAATAGGGTGCTCCCACGACTTCGGGTTCAACGTCCATCGCACCGGATGCCGCCGTGCACAGCCGGTCCAGCAACGTGCCGTCGGTGCGGCTTTCGAATGGTTCGCGCACGAGATCAAGGGACAGTGACAACCGTTCGGCACCCAGGTGCCGGTTTGTCGCTTCAATCAGGGACCTGAGTTCACCGGTCACGTCAGCCAACGCCTCGCCGGGTGCGGTGCGGCGCTCCACCCTCACGGTGCATGTGGCCGGATAGATGCTGATGGCAGTGCCGCCCGCGATGGTGGAGGCATGGATCGATGGTGGGCCGGCGGCGGTTGACGACGGACGCGCGACCAGTTCGGCGGCGTGTTCGTGCAGGGCGGCCAGGAACACGCCCATGCACGAGATGGCATCGATGCCCTCCTGCCAGCGGCTCCCGTGGGCGGCACGCCCTTCGGCGGTGACGGTGTACCAGGCAAAGCCGCGGTGAGCGACCGCGATCTCCATGCCGGTCGGTTCCAGGACCAATGTTTGCTCCGCGATCGGATCCTCGACCAGCCGCTGGGCGCCGATGCTGTCTGCCTCTTCATCCGAAACGAACGCCAGAGTCAGGTCGCCCTCAGGTCCGTGGCCGGCCTGCACCAACGCATCGGCGACGGCGAGCATCGCCGCAATGCTGCCTTTCATGTCCTGGGCTCCGCGGCCGTACACCTGACCATGCTGTTCCCACGGCAGGAAGGGCGCCGACATGCCGTCCACTCCGACCGTGTCCATGTGGGCCAGCAACATCAGGGAAGGTTCCCCGGACCGTCGTCCGGGCATGGTGGCCACAACATTCGGGCGGTTGGGTTGTGTGGTTTCCTGCCGGGAGGGTTCCAGGCCTATGCGGGCCAGTTCCGACATGATGAAGTTCGCCAGGTCTTCTTCCCCGGGTGCGCCCGGGGTCAGGGTCGGATTGCGCGAATCGATGGCAATCAGCCGGAACAGGGCTTCCCTGAGGAATTCCCGGTTCAGTGCCGGACGAAACCCGGAAGTCATGGTGGCGGCAGCGGTTGGATCAGGGACTGCAGTCCCCAATCAATGGTGGCCCGTGGCCAAGCCGTCGGCTTCGCCCGTCACATAGCGCCGGGCCGTCTCCGCCAGCACGGCAACCCCCAGAGGGAACACGTCCTCATCAATGTCGAACAGGGGTGTGTGGTGGGCTCCGCCGTTCTCCACGGCCGCACCGAGCATGAACATGGATCCCGGAACCGCACGCGTCATATAGGCAAAATCCTCGGCCCCCATGCTGAACGGAGCCTCCGGGCTGGAGACGGCTTCCGGACCGGCCAGATCGGCCGCGGTGGCTTCCAGCCAATCCGTGACATCGGCATCGTTGACCATGGCCGGGTATCCCTTGTGCAGTCGAAATTCGTAGGCTCCGCCTAGGGATTCCGCGACCTTGAAGCACTGTTCGACTTCATGCCATAGCCGTTGGCGCACCTCGTCGGACAGGCTTCGAATGGTTCCCTGCAGGTACACCTCGGCCGGAATCACGTTGGAGGCCGCACCGCCCGCGATTTGTCCCAAGCTGACCACGCACTTGTCCTTGGGGCTGATGCGGCGGGAAGGAATCCCGTACAACTGAGGCAGGATGGCACTGAGCAAATACAGGGGATCCACTCCCTGATGGGGCATGGCTCCATGGCCGCCGTCGCCGCGGACCCAGGCCTCGAAACTGTCCACGGCCGCCAAGGCATCACCCCTACACACGGCGACCTCGCCTGAGGGCCGCGTCGAATTGACGTGGAGTGCGATGACATGGTCCAGCTCCGCCACTGCTTGGTCTTCGATCATGGCTGTGGCGCCGCTGGTACCCGTTTCGTCGAAACCTTCCTCGGCCGGCTGAAACAGCAGCTTGATCCGGCCCTTCCACGCATCCGGTTGGGTTGTGTAGTTCTGTTGGAGGATCTCGGCTGCTCCCAACAGCATGGCCGTGTGGGCGTCGTGGCCGCAGGCATGCATGACCCCGGGGTTGTCGGACTTGAAGGAATGTCCGACCTGCTCCTCGATCGGAAGCGCGTCCATGTCCGCCCGAATACCAATGACCGGCCCGTCGGCGGGTCCGATGGTGGCGGTCACCCCAGTCCGGCCGACTTGGGTCCGGATGTCCTGCGTGCCGATTTCGGTCAGGGCGTCGGCCACCATTGCGGCGGTCTTGAACTCCTGGAATCCCAACTCCGGATTCCGGTGAATATCCCTGCGATAGGCAACGACCTTGGACTGGATCTTCTTGGCTTCTTGCAACATGGCGGAATTCCCAAATGAAAGAATGGTGAAGATTCTGGCGCGCGTCGGTGGCAACGCCTAATGGTAGTCGGATAGGTCGAACACCTTGGACATAGCGGCCCAGTGTTCATCGGCCTGGGCTTCCGGCACCCGCGACTGGAAAGTGTCCATCAGACGCTGCCACTCGTTGTACCGCGGACTGCTGGCTTCCAGCTTGGCAAAGTCGCGGTCCGGTTCGAAGTCGTCGCGGGCCTGCATCAACATGAACATCCGGCGTCCCAGCAGCCAAATGCGCATGTCGGTGATCCCTACCGAGCGGAGATCCCGGATCACTTCCGGCCAAACCTCGGCATGGTGGCGGACATACTCGGCGACGGCCTGCTCATCGTCCACGAGATCGATGGTGAGCGCGAATTCCTGCATGGGGCTGTTCCTTGGGACTACAAGTGGGCCATGGCCTTGATGACGCCGGCCTCTGGATCAAGCCAGCCGCCGAAACTGGCGGTGACGTCATCAAACGGGACTTCGTGGGTTAGCAGCGGATCGGTCACCAGGACATTCTTCTGCATGGCGGAAATCACCCGCTCGAAGTCCTGTCTGGTGGCGTTGCGGCTGCTCTTGAGCGTCACTTCGCGTCGGTGGAAATCGGGATCATGGAACGTGATGTCGGCCTGGACCAGGCTCACGAGCACGTAGGTGCCACCATGGGCCACCAGATCGAAGCCGCGTTCCATGGAACCTGGATGGCCTGTCGCGTCGAACAGCACGTGGGCCATTTCGCCGTGCGTCAGGTCGGCCAGACGGGTCTCGAAGTCCTCGTCTACCAGGCAGACATCCGTAACTCCCTGGAAGTGTTCGGCACAGAAGTCCAGCTTGTCCTGGGCGATGTCGGCCACAATGATCCGGGCCGGGCCGGCCATGCAGGCAAACTGCACTACCCCCAGGCCGATGGGACCGGTGCCCACAACCACAACCGTGTCTCGGCCGTGAATGGCCGCGCGTTGGACTGCGTGGGCACCGATGCACTGGTTTTCGACTAGGGCCATCTGCGACAGGCTAAGCCCGTCTGCCGGCAGCAGGAGGTCAGGAGGCAGACTCAGCGATTCCCGCATCCCGCCGTCGGTATGCACACCAAGGACCTGCATCCGGACACAACAGTTGGACCTGTCGCGTCGGCAGGCGCCGCAACTGCCGCATGCCAGATATGGCAGGACGACCCTGTGGTCCCCTGAGCTGCAACTCCTGTGGGAGCCGGGGTCCACGACCTCGACTGCCAATTCGTGACCCAGAACGCGCGGGTAGGTGAAGAACGGTTGACGTCCGCGGTAGGCGTGCAGATCGGTCCCACAGATGCCGATGCGACGCACCCGCACCAGTACTTCATCAGCCTTGCGTTCGGGAACCGGCACGTCTTCCTGACGCAGGCAAAATGGCTCGGTGAGTGTTATCTGCTTCATGCGCGAAGGAGTCCTGCGACGTAGTATGCAAGGCACGGGCAGACAAAATTGTAGCAACCAAGCCCGGGTCCACCCGATGACCCGGGCGGACCCGGGGAGCAAGCTAGTGGACATGCCGACAATTCCTGAGGGGTTTTCACCCATACGAAAGTCGAGACTGATCCGCCTCGACCGGGTGCGTTGGTGGGGGTGCGTTGCGGTACCGATCCTTCTCCTGTGTACGTTGTGCCACACGCCGGTTGGAGTGCAGGCCCTTTCGGCCTTGACGAGCAGGTCCGCTCGAACAGCCACCTCGACCACGGTGCCCTTGGAGGTTCAGATTGGGGACCGTCAACACAACCTGCAAGTCCCGTCGGGTACTGTGGCAGACGCTCTTGCATGGAGTCGCATCGCGGTAGGTCCGCTGGACCTAGTCGATCCCAGTCTCGAAACACCGGTCGATGCCGACATGTACATTCGCATTGTCATCCGCGAACGGCGCGTTTCCGAAGCTCTGGTGCCGGTCCCCTACGCGGTGGTTTGGGAGGGCGATCCCACGCTTCCCATAGACCATCAGGCACTGCGCGCACCCGGCCGCGCCGGTTCGACGGTACAGCGAAACCTGGACGAACACCATGACGGGCAAGCCATGCCCGATCTCCGGCGCACGGAATCCTGGTTGGCGGACGCACCACAGCCAAGGCGGATTGCCTACGGCCGGATGATTGTCCGCCGAGTATACGAATCGCCTGCAGGCGATTCTGTGGACTACTGGCGGAAAATGCGTATGTGGACCACGAGCTACAGTCCCGCGCGGGCCGGAACGCCAACCGACGCCCCTTGGTATGGCTACACCTTCTCCGGAGAACCTATGCGCAACGGCATTGTGGCGGCGGACCTGGATGTTCTGCCGCTTGGCACCCGGGTCTTTGTTGAGGGATACGGCGAGGGCGAGGTGCTTGACACGGGTGGCGGCCTAGGCCCGCGGGATCTGGATTTGGGGTATACCGACGAGGACTATCGAAGCTGGGCCCGGTGGTCGGACGTGTACCTGCTTTGGCCACCGCCGCCGGCTGATGAGATCGTTTGGATTCTGCCGCCGATCCAGGCCGACCGCTAATCCGTCGGCGTCCGGTCTCCCTACCCCGATCCCATGGCGGTTCTGGTACCCATGTTGCATGCGATCCGGACACCTCGGACCACATGGTGTCTTGTCCTCATCGTAGCAGTAGGGTTGGCTGTCCGCGTGTGGCACCTGGACTACGACCAGGGCATGGGAAGCCACCCGGATGAGCGATCCAACAGCTACTACGCCATGCGGATTCACGCTCCCGCCAGCCCGGACCTGTGGCTGGACCCGGATCGGAGCCCCTTGAATCCTTTCCTCAATCCAGACGGTGCCGAAAAACACAACTTCACCTACGGTCATTTCCCCCTGTATTTGGGTGTGGCTGTCGCCCACGCCCTGCATCGAACGGGGCCACTGTTGGAGTCTGTCGGCATCGGTGGCAGGTTCCTGGAGGCAGTCCGGAACGGCATCCGCAATCCACAGGACCTGTTGTTCGGAGCCCGTCTCGCAATCGCATTGCTTGACACGGCCACGATCGTCCTGGTGTTTCTGTTGGGCCACCAAGTGTATGGTTCCGGAACCGGACTGGTGGCCGCCGGCTGGTACGCCTTGGCCATGCAGCCCGTCAAGGACAGCCACTTCTTTGCGTTCGATCCCGCTGCAACCACGTTTTTGGTTCTGGCAGGCCTTGGCAGTGTGTTGATGTTGCAGGACGGACGGCGCGGACTGGGGGTGGTTCTGGCAGGCCTGGGTATTGGTCTGAGTGTATCGTCCAAATTCTCCGCGCTGGTGTCCATCGGGATGCCTATCGTGGCCGGCTGGTTGGCGGTGGCGGCACCGACCATGGCTTGGCGGTCTGTTTCATTGCCGACGCGAAGTGCCCGCGGCGCGGCCATGGTGGCTCTGGCAGTGTCCATCGGTTTCATCGCATTCGCTGTGACCAGTCCCTTCTCCCTCCTGGACTGGGCACAGTACCGATTTGCCGTGATCGACATGCAGGGAGACATGGTGAGCGGTGCCAGCGACTGGCCGTTCACGCGCCAGTATCGGGGCACCCTTCCGTACCTTTACTTCCTGCGCCAGCAACTGCAGTATGGCCTTTGGTTTCCCCTGGGACTTGCCACCTGCATCGGCAGTGGATGGCTGATCCTGCGGGCCGTGGCCTCCGTGACGGGACGGGTCCGATCATGGTTGTTGCGGCCGAGACCGGGGGAGTGGGTGATGCTGGCCTGGGTTGTGCCCTATTTCCTGCTTACAGGAGTCTTCCTGGCCAAGTTCAACCGGTACATGCTCCCGTTGTTGCCGTTCATGATCATCCTCGGCGCAGCTTGGGCCACCTGGTTCCTCGGTTGGTGGGGTTCCAGCCGGCGTGGACAGTGGATGTCCTCGGTATCTGTTCCGGAAGGCACCCCACGCCTCGGGGCGAAAAGGTCCAACCGATTTGGCTGGGCATGTATTGCGCTGGTTACCGTTGGGAGCGCCTTTTGGCTCGCAGCCAACATTCAGGGAATCTATCGCAGCAGCCACACCTGGTTGGAGGCCTCACGCTGGATTTACACCAATGTCGAACCCGGTTCCACCATCATGTGGGAGCTGTGGGACGACCCCTTGCCGCGTGAAATCACGGACTCCGACGGAAACGTCCGCAACGCTCGGACGGAAGGCTACCGATACGTGGAGTTCAGCGCATTTGATAACGACGACGAAACCAAGTTGGCGTCTCTGGCGGCCGGACTGGCGGCCGCAGACTATGTGGTGTACAGCTCCAATCGTATCTACGACAGTGTGCCTCGCCTTCCCCCACGGTACCCCATGACCATCCGCTACTACCAGGCCATGTGGTCCGGCGAACTGGGATTCGAGGAGGTGTTTCGGGCGGATGCGGACCCTCGGCTGTTCGGAGTCAGGATGGGTGATGACAACGCCGATGAAAGCTGGAGTTTGTACGACCATCCCCCGGTTAGCATCTTTCAAAAACGGCGGACAATGACCGAATCGGAGGTGCACTCTCTGCTCGAACCCCATCTGGCGCATGCGCGGCACTGGTGGTTGCCACAGCCGACTCTCGTTGAGAGAGGCGTTCTTGGCGCTGTGAACTTCGGTTTGGGTCTGCTGGCCGGAGGAGACATCGAAGATGTGTCGATGGATGTCCGAGAGCCGGACGCCCGTACCCTGAGGGCACTGGCCGGACGGTTGCTGTTTGGTCCTCCCACCGGTCTTGTCCTGGACCACCAACTGATTCCCGACGGGCCATTCGACAACTATCGATTCAACCAGTTGTTCAGCCTTAGGGCGAGTCTGGCCGTGTTCGGCGGCTGGCTGGTCATATTCATGCTAGCCCTGATTGCCTGGCCATTTCTGTTCCGGCTGTTTCCGTCGCTGCCCGACAAGGGATGGATGCTGGCCCGCCTCACAGGTTTGCTGGGAGCTTCCCTGCCGGTGTGGTGGGTGGCCCACGCCGGCATCCGGGCATTCACGGTCCAGGGGCTCTGGACGACCGTGGTGCTGTTCGCCGTATTGGCTGCGGGCAGTGCCTGGCAGCAGCGTACGGAACTCCGGGCAACCCTCGTGTTGCGTTGGCGGTTGCTGTTGACAATCGAAGCCGGGGTGCTGTTGGCTGTGCTCGTCATGTCGGTCCTGCGCTTGGCCAATCCCGACCTTTGGCACCCGTGGGAAGGCGGCGAGAAATTCATGGACATCGCAATGGTGAACGGAATACTTGCCAGTCCGTCCTTTCCGCCCATCGATCCCCACTTCGCCGGCAAGTACATCAACTACTACTACTTTGGCCAATACCTCGTGGCGTTCCTAGCCAAGCTGACAGGTATCTGGAGCGAGGTGTTCTATAACGTCGCGCTCGTGGTTTGGTTTGCCCTGACAGTGCAACTCGCGTGGGCAAGTGCCTTCTATTTCCACCATGCCCAAGGCGGCGGCCACCAAGCGTGGTGGGTTTCCCTGCGCCGCGCACTGTGGGCACCTTTCCTACTCGTGGGCATCGGCAATCTGTGTGGCGCATTGATGCAGCTTGACGCGTGGAGAGGACGAGTGCTTTGGGATTCCGGCCCGCTCCCCGAACAGCTATGGCCAACTAGGGTGGTGGGAGATGTTCTGGCAGGAGCGTTTGATGATGCCCGGAACGGTTCGCTGGCCGCCCATGATTGGTGGGCCAGCAGCCGCACCATCCCTGCCACCATTACGGAGTTTCCCTATTGGAGTTTTCTGTTCGGAGACCTCCATGCCCACCTAATGGCGCTTCCGCTGGCCCTCGGTGTGTGTGCCTTGGTGGTAATTGGCCTCAACTTCGATTTGTCCCGCCGGCAGGCGGTAGCTTTGCTTGGATGTGCCGCGATTCTGTGGAGCGTGTTGGTTGCAACCAACCTCTGGGAATTGCCGCTTTACGGCGGCCTGATTCTTGTGACCGCGACGCTGGTCTGCCTGCGGGTGGGGAACAGTCCCCGATGGCAGCAATTCGCCGCCATCCCGCTTGTGTTCGGGACAGTGGCCTATCTGGCCGGTCTCCCGTTCTGGCGAACGTTTGAACTCACATCTGCGGTGGGCGGTCTGGACCTTGTCCGGGGCGGTGACGAACTGGCTCCCTGGCTGAAAATGTGGGGCTTGTTTGTGGTGCTGGTTCTAAGTTGGCAGGTGTTGCAGGTCAAGGCCGGGCCTGGGCAACGCCTGTCACATCGGACTGTAGCCGACTGGTGGTTGGCCGCGGCTTTGGTCGCCCTGGCCACGGCCACGCTTCTGTGGTGGGAACTTCCCGTGTTGCTTCTGACCGGCACCATGCTGGCCGTTGCCTTGTGGCTCGTGTGGCAACAACGGTCCACACCTGATTCCATCGACTTTCAAGTCAATCTGCTCCTATTGGCCGTCACGGGCATCTGGGCCGGCAGCCAAGTGGTCTACGTGGCCGACTTCCTGAACGGTAGCGACTACTACAGAATGAATACCGTATTCAAGTTCTTCTTTCAGGCCTGGGTCCTGGTCGCCCTGGCCGGTTCCATGGCCCTGCCCGGGCTCTGGCAACGGTTGCGGCAGGCATGGGGGCTGCGCGTGACGCAAGCCGCGCGGTTGGCCTTCGGGGTTCTGCTGGCCGCCTCGCTCGTGTTTCTACCGTTGGGTACCCCGTCCCGCCTGATGCGTCGTTTCGATGTCCCACCGGCACCTTTCTCAACGTTGAACGGCCTGGAATTCATGCGCTTTGGCGAGTACTTGTGGCCCGCGGGAGGGGACTTCATTGAGCTTGCATCGGACATGGATGCCATCAACTGGCTGAATGCCAACATTGACAAGGCCTGGGTCATTCTGGAGTCGAGCGAGACGGACTACTACCGTGCCGGCGGAACCCGGGCGGCAACATTCACGGGCCTGCCCGGCCTGATGGGGAGCCACCAGAACGAAAAGCGGCATCCGGAACTCGTGGCCAGCCGGTCCGCGCTGCACCGCACCCTATGGACAACCCGGGATCACCAGGTGTTGCTCGACTTGTTGCAAACCCACTCCATTGCCTTGATTTATGCCGGCCAATTGGAACATGCCGAACATCCGGATGGCGTGGCACGGTTCGCGTCCATGTACGAAGAGGGGTTGCTTGATCTCCTGTATGACTCCGACCTCACCCGGATCTACGCGGTTCCGGCCGTGTACCGGGGTTGACCGGCACCATTGAATCCATCGGCAACCATGAACACACTTGAATGGGGTGCAGTCCTCCGCTGGTGCGTCGTGGTCCAGGCATGGGCCCTTCCCTGCCAGATTCTGTGCCCCGTTCTGTTTCCGAACCTGCCGCACAGGGGCGTCCTTTTTGCCAAGACCCTGGCCGTATTGCTTGTCGGCTTCGGCAGCTGGATTCTGTATGCCTGGCTGCACTTGCCTTTCGACCCGTGGCTGCCGTGGCTGACCTGGACACTGCTGTGTGTCGGCGCGTGGACCCTGTGGCGCAGGGAACAGCGGCGAGGCCACATTGCGGGCCATTCCAACCCGCCTGCTGCAGCCGAAGGCATTGCTTGGCCGTCGGTTGAGCTCGTCTTCTGGGGACCCTTTCTGTTCTGGCTGTGGGTGGCAAGCCTTCAACCCGGGGTGTTCCATACGGAGCAGCCGATGGATTTCATGTTCATCAACAGTCTGTGGAACAGTCGGCAATACCCGCCTCAGGACGCCTGGTTGGCCGGTCAGCCCATCAGCTACTACTACCTGGGCTATTGGTTGTTAACAACGGTTGCCAAGGCGGCCGCAGTGCAACCGGCCTTGGCCTACCACATCGGACAGGCCACATGGTTTGCACTTCTGATTGCCGGTGCGCTGGGTATGGGCGGGAGCCTAGCCGGGATGTCCCGCAGACGGTTTGACTGGATGGCCGGAGGAGTGACCGCCGCCGCCGTGGCGGTCATGGGGAATCTGCAGGTGGTCCGGGACCAACTGGCTGCGCGCGGCATTGGCTTGGAGCGTCTGTCGAACCAGTTGGGTTGGCAGCCGTTGGATGTGGGCAACGGTGCGAACGTCTCGTGGTACGGACCTGAATGGGGTTCCTGGTGGTGGTGGGACAGTACACGGGTCATGGCCGACCGCAGGCTTGATGGAGGCCACTTGGAGGTAATCACGGAGTTTCCGTTCTTCAGCTTCCTGCTCGGCGACAATCACCCTCATGTCCTGTCGGCTCCATTCCTGTTCCTTTCGATGGGTCTGGCCCTGCAGTGGCTGGCCGGTGCACGCGGTCAAGCCCATTCCCATGTCACCCTGCACCGGTTCGGTTTGGCAGTGACTCTGGTCGCCGCCGCGTTTTTCATGAACACTTGGGATGTCCTGTCCGTTTGCGGGTTGCTGGCGGCAGCGGCGGTCCTGAGTGATCCGGGAATCGATACATGGCGTCGACGTATCGGTGTCTTCGGGTTGGCTGTTCCAACCATGCTGGCCGCTGCCGCAGTGATGGTCGTGCCCTATCTGTTGACCAGTCGGAACCAAGTGGAGGGAGTGGCATTCAATCTTCTGAATCCAAGTCGGCCTGGCCAGTTCCTGTTGATGTGGGCTCCGCTGCTGTCCGGTGCCGTGTTGAGCCTTTGGATGTTGCACCGAACCCGTTCGCGCGATTGGACAGGTGCTTTGGTATGGATTGGCGGAGCACTATTGCTGGGCCTTGCCTGGATGTTGGCGGCAACGTTTGGGCCACCCGCCCATCGCCTTTCTGCGGTGCTGGGGATCGACTTGCGGGTATTGCAGTCGCTGATTGCGGAGCGCTGGGCCCTCGGATGGATCGTGCCCGTTCTCCTGCTCGCGCTGCTCGGCTGGTCGTGCAACAGTCTCAGACAAGCGGTGGATGTGCCCCATCCAGGGTACCCGGGCGCGGTATTGCACGCCGTGTTGCTGACGGGGGCGGTCCTTTTGTTGACCGTGCCCGAGTTCCTGTTTCTGCACGATGTCTTCGGACCCTTGGCCAGAATGAACACGGTGTTCAAGTTCCATTACCAGGCTTGGATCCTGTTGGCTGTTACGGGTTCGACAACCATCGCCATCCTCCTGCGCGGGCGGCGGCGGTTTGCGGGCGCGTTGGCAGCCGGAATTGTCGGCACCGCATTTGCCGTTGGGTTGTTGTACCCCGTGTCTGCATTGGCCGGGAAGGCCGCCGGTGCGAGTCGACCACCGTCCCTGCATGCCCTGCGCGACCTGCATCGGTACGATCCGGCTCGGGCGGCGGCGGTGGACTGGATTCGTCGCCACACGCATCCGGAAGCGGTAATTGCGGAGGCCCCCGGCATCAGTTACCGACCGGAGACAAGCTGGGTCAGTGGCTTGACCGGCCGACCGACGCTGCTGGGTTGGCAAGGCCACGAGGCACAGTGGCGAGGGAAACCATTCACCACTCAGGCGGTTGCAAGGGTCGACGCATTGGAGGGCATGTACGTCCGGCGAGGCATTGACGACATCGTGGCGCTGATGCGCCTCTGGGGCGTGGAGTACCTGCTCCTGGGGCCCACCGAAGAATCACGGTTTGCCGTGTCGGTGCAACGCCGGCAGGAGTTGCAGTCGGTCCTTGTCACCGTGTGGTCCATGGAACCCTATCTCCTGTTGGCGCGGCCGGACGTTGTACCCAGGGGTTGAATACCGGCAGTCATGTCAACCGTTCACACATCGGGCGCGGCGGACCGATATTCCGACGCGGCAACCGGCGCTGTCGGCGGGCGGGAATCCGGGCTGCGGTCGTTGACGTTCGAGCACTGGCTCTGGGTGTCGCTGACCTTGGTGGCCTTGGGCATGCGTCTGGTAGGCCTGGGAGATCGCGCACTGTCGCACGACGAAAGCCTCCATGCACTGTACTCGTGGTACATCACGGACGCCTTCAACTACAGCCATGATCCCATGATGCACGGCCCGTTCCTGTTTCATGTGAACGCCCTGATGTACCTGCTGTTCGGGGCGTCGGACTTCACGGCCCGGTTGTTTCCGGCCCTGGTTGGCACCGCCACGGTGGCATCGCTCTGGTGGTTCCGCGGCATCCTGGGCCGGCGTGGAGCCCTGCTGGCAGCGGTCCTATTGACCATCAGCCCCTCGCTGCTGTTTCACAGCCGGTACATCCGCAACGACATTTACGTGGCGTTGTGCAGTTTGTTGTGGGCCTTGGGACTGATTCGCTACGTGCAGACCGGCTTGCAGCGCTGGCTGTACCTTCTGGCATCCAGCATGCTGGTGGCCCTGATCAGCAAGGAGAACGCGTTCATCACGGGAGCCATTTTCGGACTCTTCAGCCTTTGCGGTGCCGGATGGGGCATATGGCGGACTCAGGAAGCGACTCGGCTTGCCGCCTGCCGCCTCGCGGACACCGCCATCGTCATGGCGGTCCTGGTAGCGCCGTTTCTCGCACCGTTTGCCCTGATCCTGGCCGGAGGCGAGCCCATGCCCGTGGACTACGACGGTCAATCGACCGCGTTGTTGGTCGCGGGTCTGCTCGGCGGTATCGGGTTGGTCAGCAGCACGGTATTTCTAAGTTCCCTGCGTCCGGTTTGGTGGGATACGGCCCTCACCTACGGGAACCTGCCAATCTTGTTTGCCGGGTTCTGGTTCGTGGCCCTGGCGTTCTACACCAATCTGTTTTCGGCGGATGCGGGGTTACAGTCCGGAGTGGTGGGCAGCCTGGGCTACTGGCTGGGACAACAGGAAGTGATGCGCGGCGGCCAGCCGTGGTTCTACTATCTGTATCTGGCCCTGTTGTATGAATTCCTGCCCCTGGCCCTGCTTGTGACCGCAGTCCCCTTGCTGGTCTGGTATGCCCTGACGAGGTCGTTCCGGGGCCGGCAATCGAGCCGATCCGATCATGAAGTTCCCTGGCTTGTACCGGGTTTCCTGCTCGTCTGGACCATCGGCAGTTATGCCGGCTACACGGTGGCGGGGGAAAAGATGCCCTGGCTCATGGTCCATCTCGTGTTGCCAACGGTCCTGTTGGGGAGTTGGGTCGCATCCAAGTGGATAGGCACCGTTTCCCCCAATGACAAGCCGGGGTTGGTTGCCTGTGCCTTGGGCGGCGCGGGGTTTGCCTGCTGGATGTTTGCTGCGGGCCGCACGCCTTTTTCCGGTAGCGACCAGGAAGCCGTCCGCGAGACCATGCAGTGGCTGCTGCTGGTTGCGGGGGGCTGTGGGCTGCTGGTGCCGTTGGCAGTGGGGCTTGTCCAGGGCAGGCCGGGCAATGGCCGACTGTTGGGCATGAGTGCAGGCCTGGCACTTGGCATTCTGACGGTGCACGTTGCCTGGAACCTGACCTATGTGCGGTACGACAGTGCCCGCGAGTATTTGGTCTATGCCCACGGCACTCCCGATGTGAAACAGGTGTTGGCGGACATCAACGCTGTTCGAAAAGCCCTTCCGGAAGGCTACGATCCAACCGTCATGTACGACCACGAGGTGTCCTGGCCGATGGCGTGGTACTTCCGGGACGATGAAGCGGTACAACTATATGACGGCAGGTCCCCGACTCCCGACCTGCAGAGAGCCTCCGTTATTTTGGCGGGGGCTGCGATTGCACCCAACATTCGGCCGCTGGTCCAGCGCGACTACGTAACGCGCCGTTTCCGGTTGATTTGGTGGCCCGAGGAGTCCTACAAGGAGTTCAACGCGTCCTCGCTGCAAGGGGTGTTCCACCGGGAGCAGAGAAGGCAGTGGTTCGACCGCTTCCTGTGGAGGACCCACTCCGGGCTGACCGAAGAAGCCTGGCCGCATGTCAATTACTTCGACATGCACGTGAAGCGGGACCTGGCACCCGTGATTTGGCCGCCCACCGAGTTTCCGACCATCTATGAGACGGCTCCGAACCCCATGTTGAATTCGGAACTCGCCCTGAAACTCGAACTGGCAGGGGTGGTGGGCGGCTCTGGGACACAGGCGGAATTCGCAAGGCCCCTGGGCGTGTCAATTGGTCTGGAGGGCAGGCGAGTGGTTACCGACGGCGACCGAGACACCGTCTTGGTGTTTGGCCGGAACGGAGAGCTGCTGTGGGAGGTCGGAGGCCACTGTGATATTGGTGCACCGGAGACCTGCGACGATCTCGATGGCGACGGTCCCTTCAGGCTTGGCGACGGGCAGTTCAACGAACCGTGGGGCGCTGCCATGGACGCCGATGGACGGTTGTTTGTTGCGGACACCTGGAATCACAGGGTCCAAAGATTTTCCTCGGATGGCAGGTTTGAGTTGGCCTGGGGAGCAGCACTGGACCAGGAAGCGCCAAACCGGAACCCGATCGGCCTGTACGGTCCCAGAGGAATCGCCGTTGAAGCGGACGGTAGTATCGTGGTCGCGGACACAGGTCACCACCGCCTGCTGCGGTTTTCGCCCGAAGGCGTTCTGATGGCGGAAATCGGCTCTTCCGGCGCGGGGCCGGTCCAATTCCAGGAACCGGTTGCGGTATTGCCGGGGGCAAACGGCGACCTCTGGGTCACCGACACCTGGAACGGTCGGATTCAACGGATCTCGGCTGCGAATGTGTCGCTGGGCGAAATTTCGGTGCCCCTGTCCATGTGGTCAACCCGCCACCCCGACGACAAGCCGTTTGTCGGGGTGGTGCCAGGTGGCTTGGTGGTGACCGATCCCTTACATGGCCGGCTCGTGTTCTTCGACCTTGACGGTGAACTGATCGGCTATCAGGATCTGACAACCTTCCAGGAAACTGCGCAGGATCCCCCCATGCCGATCGGGATCGCCGTGGATGGGCTGACCGAAACGATTGTGGTCGCGGACGCTGCCAACAGCCGTCTCCTGGAACTGCGGCTGCCGTCGTTGCCTTGACTGGATGCCAGGCGTACGGGCTGTTCAACAACCCGCGCCCTTCCAGCATTGGCGGGATGCGCCATATCGGTGGCACCAACCTGGAAACATCCCTTGCTTCCTCAACGAGGCTGTTCGTGTTGGAAAGCCTCCGCCGAGGTGGAACTTCGGGCCATAATGTAAACCAATGCCAGTCCCGCGAAGGCTGCCGCGCACACCGTCACGAACTCGGTGCTGGCCGCGTACGCAAGAGTGATGTCCGGGATGGTTAGCCCCAGGATGCCTGGGTCGGCGTCCGCACTGGACGGTGCGAAAGCGGAATTCCATGGCCAAATCCGCCGTACGCTCCCCGCCATGATTCCGGCCAGAACAGCCAGCATGGGTTGCGTCCAACGGCGATACAACCACAGCAGGGCTCTCGACACCGTCACCAGCCCCATGGCACCCCCGGCAAGGACCGCCATGACAATGTCCCACTCCTGATTGTTGACCGCGGCCAGGACGGGGCCGTACTGGCCCATCATGACCAGGACCCAGGAACCCGACACCCCCGGAAGCAGCATGGCTCCAACGGCAAGCCATCCGCACAGCAACAGAAACCAGGGTACGGTGGGGGTGACAGCAGGCGCCAGACCCATGCACAACCAGACAGTGGACAGGCTTGCCAGGGCCAGAAGGATTCTGTCCGAGCGCCAAGCCACCCTGTCCAAGGCGATCACGATCGCCGATCCCAGTATCAAGCCGCAGAAAAAACTCCAGAGTTGCAAGGGCCAGCGCGACAAAACGGCTTCGACGGCCCGGGCCAAAACGAGCAGCGCGGCACCTATGCCACCCCCCAACGGAAGCAAGAACCGAATGTTGATCCTGTCCAGCACCGATCGCCAACGCAGGTTGGCCGCGTCCTGCCACAGCGCCTTGTCGGACAGGGCTCCCAGACTCGCGAGCAGTTCCGGATAGATCCCGAGTAGCAGGGCCATGGTTCCGCCGGACACTCCTGGAACCACATCGGCCGCGCCCATGCAACAGCCCTTGAGGACTGTGCGCACAACCTTTCCCCAATCGGTGGGGACCATGGGTGACCTGGGTTGAGTGTTCAACTTGCCTTTGACGGACCAAAGGCGCGCAAATACGGCCCGATCGCGGGAGTCCGGGCCGGTTGGGTTGTGGACTGAACTGGAACCCTAACGGGATTCCCTGTAGATCACGTGCCGCCGCAACACGGGATCAAATTTGCGCAGTTCCAAGCGACTGGTATTGTTGCGCCGGTTTTTCTCCGTGAGATAGCGATGCGAACTTTCCGTGCTCTTCATCGTTACCTGAATCCGCGCGCCTTTGCCTTTCTTTGCCATAATGCCTCGCCACTCAGTCGGATGTGTTCGCTCCGACACTAACGCACCGGGTCGCGTTCGGCCTGGATTATAACCATTGTCGCTGTTTTCGGACTGTTCGCCGGACAGGTGCAACCTGTCCGGCAAGGTCCAGCCCGACGATGCCCTTCGGTGTGCCAAATGCCTGCCAAGCGTTCGCTGCTGTCAATTTGGGTCCAGGCTGCCCGGCCCAAGACCTTGGTTGCCGGCGTGGCGCCGGTGGTGATCGGCTTGGCAATGGCTTCAACCGCGGCACCGTTGGTGTGGATTTCCGCTGTCCTCACATTGTTGGCGTCCGTTGGCATTCAAGTTGGGACCAACTTCGTCAACGATTTTGCGGACTGGCGTCGCGGTGCCGATCAGCCGGATCGGATTGGACCACAACGGGTCATGCAGGCGGGGCTGTTGTCCCCCAGGGCCATGACTGCCGGTATCTGCCTTGTGTTCGGCAGTGTCTTGGCTGCCGGCACATACCTGTTCCTGCACAGCGGTCCGTTCGTCCTGGCGGTCGGCGCGACGGGCGTGCTGCTGGGGTTTCTCTACTCGGTAGGCCCGTCGCCCCTTGCCTACAACGGTCTCAGCGACCTGATGGTCTTGCTGTATTTCGGGGTACTTGCGGTAGCCGGAACCTGGTATGTACAGGTTGGCCAAGTCACCATGCACGTTTTGCTGGCAGGCGCGGCACCAGGCCTGTTGTCAACTGCCATGCTGGCGGTCAACAACATCCGCGACCGTGACCAGGACCAACGCGCAGGGCGTCGGACACTGGTAATTCGGTACGGTTTGGGGTTCGGACGCTGGGAATACACGCTGTGTTGTGTCGTGGCTGCATTCGTGCCGGTCCTGCTTTGGCTGCTGGGGTACGCGCCTTCATGGATTTTGCTGGCCTCGGCGGGCCTGGTACCGTCGGCCGGTTTGATCAAGGAAGTTTGGACACTGTCCGGTCCGGGATTGAACAACACCCTGGCCAAGACAGCTGGTTTGCTGGTGCTCTACTCCGGTCTGTTCTGCCTGGGTTGGCTGTTGTAATCCGTCGGTATGCGGCCGGATCGGTCTTCGGGGGTCGGTCAACTTCCGTGTCCGACCGTTTCCCCAGTCGAATGCCATGGTGGCACGTCTTCCTGCATGCTGTTCCGAATCGATCAGGAATAAGCACATCCCCTCGCCGCGGACTGATGCGCAGTGGTACCCCAAGTTGGCCCTCAAGCGCACACGTTGTCGTTGACGGAAATGCAAGGCATGCGGCCTTGCCAACACTGTGAAACCACCCTGACTGGGGTTGCGTGTGGCTAGTGAACAGAACGATGGGCGCGTAACGTCGACTGCCACCTGGAATTTCTCAGCAGGAAGGTGGATCCAGTACCCAGTGCAGGGAAATCACCCCTTGGGATTGGCCCGTTGCAGGCATGGTTCATAGGCGGCTGATGGTTTCCCGCTTCCGGCTCCGTGGGGTTCAACGGACGAACGTTCGATTTACCCCAGCCGTCTTCCGGCTGTCCCGTGGAAGACGGAACAGGCTACAATAGGCTCAACAATTGATTTACCGACGTACCGCCCAGGTGGCTCATGGATCCATCGCGTCGCAGCAAGCCCGTCTGGCGTTCGGTCATAGGTCCCCTGACAATGGGGTTACTGTGGCCATCACTTCTTGGAGGATTGTGGTTCTTCGTCCTATCGGAGTTCGGCAATCCACTGGCGGCCAATGCCGTCAACCTTCGTACCACAGGCTCCGATCCGGCCGACACCGGTGAAGTCGTTTCCGAGGCTGTCGGTTCCCCCGGCTTCACAGTGGAAGGGTCGATCACGCATGCACGCGTCCTGATCGGCGGGACCGTGGTGGTGGACCAGGAACAGGCACATGTGGGTGCTATGCAGGTGGACCCTTCAGGGGCCATCGTCGCGTTTGATATTGCCCCCACCGGCACCGAAACCGCTGCCTTGGGACAGGTTCATGTCTACAACATGGAGTCCGGCGCAGAGGTCGCGTCGTTTCCTGGCTACGCTCCGGCATGGAATGAAACCTATGGCCTGACCTACGTGACACCGGACCACCAGGCTGCCGCCTACAACCTGGAAACCCAGGCCACGTCGGTGATCAGCGCGGAGCCAAACCTGCACGTTGGCGAAAGTACGTTCTTTGATGCTTCCTCGGACGAGGTTACGGCCCAGACAACCGCTCCGTGGTCGTTTCATCCCAAGACCATTCGCGTCCGCCACCTCTCGCAAAACTACTGCCGCAAGAACGTGGCCGACAATCAGATTGTTGAGATTCCCTTTGAAGAGTATGTAGCCCGCGTACTACCTGCCGAAGTGCCACCGTCGTGGGACATGGAAGCCCTGAAGGCGCAGGCCGTCGCAGCGCGCACATATGCTTGGAACAAGATTTGGCAGAACCGCAACAACCGCAATCCCTTCGACATCAGCGACTGGATTAACAATCAGGTGATGTGCGACTACCGAACTGCCCGGACCGATCAGGCGGCAGAAGAAACTGCCGGCATCATTCTGAGTGTCCAAGGGGATGCCAGGGTGCTGCCGCTGACGGCGATGTACTCGGCCGAGAACGGACACCCGACCCGCGAAAATACCTACGTCAACTATCTGAAGAGCATTCCGGATCCGAATGCCGTGGGCAAAGTTCGGCGCGGACATGGCTGGGGATTGAGCCAGTTGGGCGCCCAGCGGCTGGCCAAACAAGGCCTTACCTATTGTCAGATCCTGGGCCACTATTACCAGAACATCCACATCAACAACTTCTCGGACCCGGATACGCCGATGGGATGTCTTATGGCCAACGGTGGTTCGGGGTATGCACGCGGTTCCGGCCTGCACCTGCGCGCCCTCACGTCAGCCGGGGCCTCGACCCTAAGGGTGGTCGTGAGTGACGTCACGGAAGTTTCGGATCCTGCTCCGGGCAATGTAGCCCAAACAGACGATGCTCCGGTGGACGAGTCAACGCTCCCTGTGGTGCCGGACAACAACCCGGAACCCGATGCCTCCACACCGTTGCAGGCGCTGCCCGACAACACCGCGGACGACAATCCCGCTGATGAAGTGCTCGTCGCGACATCCGCGGAGACCCCGGTGGCGGCCGAAGGTGAATTCCAGGCGGGAACCGAATGGGCAGTCGAGGTTTCCGAAACCGCCGTTCTAGATTCGTCCGCGCCGGTGACCACTCCTACTACCGCGTCAAATTTGGAGGTGTTGCCGCTTACGATCAGTCTCCCGACCGATATTCGGGTTTGGATGTTCCCGAGCGATGTGGTGTCGGGGACCGAACTCGAACTCAAGCTCTACAGTGGTGAAACCCTGTTGGATACCCAACTCGTGACGGTGGATCACCTGGGTCCCGATTGGGTTGAACTGCGCGTTGGTGCCGGAAACGGCGCCACACTTCCGATTACCGTTTCGGCCACTCCCGGGGACGGTGTCAGTCTGGGACGCGACTGGACTTGGGAGCAAAGCGCGTTCGCCTACACCACCGGCAGCGGCGCCATCTTCCAGGAGCCGGGAGCTACCGACGGCCTGTTGTGGTATGCCCAGCCAGTGACGCATGACGTGGGAGTGTGGCACGGTCCCTACACCGGTACCTTGCCGGCCGGCCGTTCGTACCGCGCCGTGTTCAGGTTGCGCGTCCCGGACTTGGAACGACCGTACCTGAAGGAAGCCGGACCCGCTGAACTGGTTGCCAAGTTGGATGTTGTGCACGATGAGGGAACGAAGACCGCCGGATTCAGGAACCTCTATGTGTCCGATTTGCGATCCCGGCCTGGTTTCCAGGCACTCTCCGTCGACTTCCATCTCTTTGAAGCGGAAACCGACGTTGAATTCCGTGTCCATTGGCATGATGTCGTTTCCTTGGGCCTGGACCAGGTCATGGTCGTCTCGCTTCCGTACCGCAACTGGCAGGCCCAGCCGCTTCAGTGGCCCAGGGTGCCCGACGCTCCTCTCCAGAACCTCCAGATTCTGCCTTTCGATGCAGCGGACAACCCCGGCACGCTGTTCACTCTGGATCTTTCGGGCAGTACAAGTTCGTCCGGTGCCGGCCTGACCGACACCGACTGTAGTTTGTACGGAGACTGCGACCCTGACCCCGAAGCCAACTTCATCGACGTTCCCACCTCTGTCGAATAGAAAAGGTTCCGAGGCGAATCCCCGTGACGGATCCCTCCTCTACGTGGAGGGATCCGTCACGGGCTGCGGTCGAGTTCTTCGGCTTCCTGGGAGGCTTGGCTCCAGATAACTTGCATTTCGGGGGAGGTGGCCAGGAGTTCCTCAAGTGTCCCCTGAGCCTCCAGACGGCCCTCCTTGAGTACCAGAATGTTGTCCGCACGGCGTAGGACCCGGCGTCGATGGGATACCACGAGGCATGTAGGCGGTCCAGCCGCTTCATGGTCGGGTCCGCCCTCCACATGGCTCAGGACCCGATTCCAGAGCAGGCGTTCGGTGCGCAGGTCCAAGGCGCTTGACACATCGTCCACCACGAGCAGTTGGGCATCGGCGGCCAACATGCGGGCCGCGGCCGTGCGCTGAACCTGTCCTCCCGACAACCTCAGGCCGCGCGGCCCGACAGCGGTCTCCAGACGATCCGCCATTTGGTCCAGATCGGGTTCCAGCACCGCCGTGTGCACCGCAGCATCCACGTTGTCATCTCGCACCTGCTCTCCCAGCGTGATGTTGTTGTGGAGGGTGTCGCTGAACAGACGAGGACTTTGTGGGGTGTAGGCTGCCCGGGGCGGGGTCATGAACCTGCCCGGATCGGTGACGGTCTCTCCATTCCAGAGCAGCGTGCCACGGTCCATCGGCAACAACCCCAGCAAGGCCTTGAGGAGTGTGGACTTGCCTGAACCGATTCTCCCGGTTACGACTGTGAACGATCCGGCCGGCAGGACCAGGCTGATGTCGGACACGCCTCCCTCTGTGTCCGGATATCTGAAGCAGACATCCTGAACCTCCATCCGTTCCAGGCGGTCCTCCTGGCTGCTTGGAACCGTCAATTCGGACGTCGCCAAACCAATCGGGTTACGTCCCGCCAGACCGTGTGCTGTCGGCCCGGTGGGCACCACTTCGGCAATGCGGCTGATGGAAACCTTGGCCCGTTTGAAGTTGCCGGTCATCCAGATGACCCAACCGGCATATTCGGTGATGCGGTCCAGATAGGTGACAAAGAGCACAAATTCGCCGACCGTGAAAGCATTGTCACCCCGCGTGACCGTGATGTAGTACATCAAGGCACCGGTGAACACCGCGGTCACCGCCGAGTTGCTGAAGTCGAACAGCTCGGACAGGAGTTTTTCCGCGACAGCGGCGCGCCGCCGTTCCTGGTTGAGTTCGGCGAACGCCTCGGGCAGTCCCCGGCTGGTCGGAGCCAGTTTGAAAGCCAGTAGCGCATTGAACACCTCCCCCACGAATTCGGCCACCGCGGCTCCTGCTTCCCGGGAACGGGTCCTCAATCGAATGATCCGGGTGTGGGCCAAGTGCACGGACAGGGACACCAGCATCACCGGAATGACCACCATGGCCGTAGCAACCCAGTCAATGCCTGCCATAATGGCGATGGCACCAACGGCAAAGGCTATTACGCCCGGACCATCAACACACTCTTCAAGGCCCATGCAGGCTTCGTCCACATCGTCGCGCACACGGCTGACGATTTCGCTGGACGACTTGGGCGTGGCCACCGCGGCCGGAAGCCCGGCAATCAACCGCATGAAATTCAGTCGGACCTGGCCGGTCATGAAGTGCCACACTCCTCCCCAAAGCCATTCCGCACCGAAGGTGGTCGCGGCCCGTGTCAAGCCAATGCTTGTCAACAGTGCCAAGACCAGACCGGGCGAAAGTGTTGCCGGAGCATTGGATGCCAACCCATCGTAGAAAACCTTGAGTACCAGGCCCGGCAGCAAGGGCATGGCATGTGCCGAACTCCAGGCAACCGCGTTGGTCAAATACCACCAGGGACTGAGGCCCATCAATTTGAGCGTCAAATTGCGGACGGTAGGCCCTCGACCCTCGGCAGACGACGATCTCTGTGCTGACGCCATGTGACTTCTCCTATTCCAATCCCAGGCGCAACAGTTCGTTCAATTCGGAGTTTGGATCGGCCATCAACGACAGCCGGTCGCCGTATTCGCGCACGCACCCATTCTCCAGGATCAGAATGTCGTCCGCCTTCTCCACGGACTTGAGGCGATGCGCAATCACGATCCCCGTACAACCGTCAAGCAGTTCCTGCAGTGCGGATTCCACTTCCAGTTCCGTAGCCGGATCCAGACGCGCTGCGGCCTCGTCCAGAATGACGATGGACGGGCCGCGCAGGAACAGGCGGACCAATGCCAACCGCTGGGCTTCCCCGGCCGACAGGGCCAGGCTTGAACTTGACAATCCGGTCTCCAATCCGGCCGGCAGGCCGGTCAGCCATCCGGTCAGGTTGAGTCTGTCAATCGCGGCCAGAATGCGCTCGTCGGGAACCTGCGGGTCGAACATCGTCAGGTTCTGGCGCAGGGTCCCGCGGAAGAACTGGACTTCCTGAGTGACTACTCCGACCAGAGAACGCAGCGTCTGCAGACGCAATGAGCGGAGATCCGTACCGTTCAGGGAAATGGTCCCGGCATCCGGGTCGTACAACCGGTTCAACAGCCTAGTGACCGTCGTCTTGCCGCTGCCGGTGCGGCCCAGGATGCCCAGTGTGCGTCCCGGTTCAATGTCAAACGACACATCCTCCAGGACTGGGACTTCATTGGATGCGTAACGGAAGGACACGTTGGCGAACCGGACCCGAGGCGGGGCCTGACCCGCGTTTGAGAGACTTCCGTCCGCCAAAGCCGACCGGGTGTCCAGCAGTTCCTGAATGCGGACCAGACTTCCTCCTGCCTTTTGGAGTTCCTCCATCTGATGGGAAAGGTTCTCAAGGGGCCAGAACAATAGGTTCAGGTAGGCCATCAACAGATAGACCGTGCCGATGGACATTTCGCCTCGCAGGACCAGCCATCCACCACCGCCAACCAGGAGTCCGGTTCCTGTGCCCATGATGGCCAGGTTCAGGGGCCACATGAGATTACCCAGGCTGAAGGCTCGTTGGCCTCGGCTAATCTGTTCACGGATGAGGTTCAACATCTGACGGATGGTGTAGGGCACCCCGCCCAGTGACTTGATGTCCTCGAGACTGGCCAGTCGCTCCTCGACAAAGCCGAATAGTTGGGCAGTCGCCTCGCGCAGTCGTTCGTTGTACGGCACACCAAAGTGCCTCATGGCCAGCATGACCCAGATGGACAGCGCCAGAAAGCAAAGCATTCCCCCGAAGACTCGCCAATCCTCGGCTGCCACGACACCGAGGATTCCAAGGAGAATCAGGGAGGCGCTGACCAGCCGAATGCCGAAGACCGAGAAGAAGTGGGCCAACTGATTGCTGTCTCCGTCAATTCGTTCCAGCATCACGCCGGGTGGGTGCCGGTTGAAGAACGTCATGTCCAACCCGATGCAGTGTTGGAGCAGGTCCTCGCGCAGCCGATTGGTTGCGGCCCATGCCACCGATTCGCCGAGGTACTGCATCAGGGCATCGGCCAGGTGTCGGACGATGTTGACAAACACGTACAACGCCACTGCCTGAAGCAGGATGCGCTGACTGTCCTGGGCTACCACACCGTCGATGAAATCCCGAAGAATGCGCGGACCCCACACCGCTCCAATCGTGCTGGTCAGGACGGCCAGTGCCAGCAACAGGACGTGCCAGCGGTAGGGGCCCAAGTAACGCGCCAGGAAGGTGCGATACAGGGCTAGGGTTGGTCTCAAGGTCGCTGCTCCGAAAACGCCTGGGAAAGAAAAAGCCGCGGACCAAATCTCCGCGGCTCGAGTCCTTTAGGCGGCCAGCGAGGTTGTTCTATCGGAGAATCCGGTCACCGGGGTGTTGGTGTGATCGCATGAACCTATACACGTTTTCTATCCTCCCCGGTGTGTTGGGCGGTGCTTGCGCGCCGCGGAGTAAGCCGGGGAACTATACCGTAGAACTACCACCGGACCCCCAAAAACGAAGTGTGAGATTCGGTTGCCAATGGAGGGCGGTTGCGATTCGCGACCTGGTTCCGGGCGGCGTCCTGCCACCGTGGGATATCCGAGCGTTGTAGTCTGTGCGACAACCAAGGGCGGAGTGACTTGCCTATGCCGACGGCCCGGCACCTGCCTTGAATCAGGAATTCGTCCTGTCACAATTGGCCGACCAAGCCACGATCAGTCCTCGGGCAGGAACTGTTCTTGCACAAACAATTTTAGGCGTCGAGCAGCATCGCCCGCAACCGGAGGACCATGGCTGCATGCCAGATACCGCAAGCTGCTGCCGTATGTCGCCAACACTCTGCGCACACTGCGTACGCACTCGGCCCGTTCCGGAGTGATGTGCCAGAGCGGAACCCGCACCACACCGCCATAACATGTGCACAAATCGCCGGTCAACAGGATGCCCGTGTCCGCATGCAGGTAGCTGACGTGTCCAGGGGAGTGGCCAGGTGTGTGTATGGTTGTGAATTCTCCTCCAACCATCTCGCCGTCGGCAACGAAGTGTGATGGCGAAGTGCCCGGAAACGGCTTGCCGATCCGTTGGGTCAGCTTCACCATCAGGCGCGTCGGGTCCGGCTGGTCCGCTGTCCGAAACTCCCGCATGCCGGGATGCTGGAGCACTGGGGCTTCCAGCCGGTGGCACAGCACCGGAACCCGCAAGGCGTGGCTGAACTCGTATAGGCCTCCGGCATGGTCCAAGTCTGCATGTGTCAGGACGATGCGGCCGATGTCGGTAAGCCGGAACCCGCAATCTTGGATTTCCTCCAGCATTGCCTTGCCGTGTCCTGGATAGCCACAATCAACCAGGGTTAGGTCCCTGCGGCCACTCCAAAGATACGCATTGACGCGGGGCGCAGGACTCTCGAAGTGCCACAGGCCCGGCAGCAGCTCCTTCATGTCCGGTTGCCTGGCACGCGCACTGTGCTGCCCAGATGCCGCAACCGGGCTCGGGGATGGCTGGTTGCCCGTTCGAACGCGGTGTCATCGGTCGAGGCATGCCGCAGCCGGTCCAGCAGCAAGTCGGGGTTGGCCGCCAGACTGTTAAGCACGTTGCGTTGGTCTTCGCTGAGCTTGAGGCCGGTCATGACAGAGGCGGGATTGTCGAGAAACGTTTGCCTGCACCGATCGCAGTGCCACAGGTGGCCTATGGCCAGATCAAAGTCCGAGATTCGCACAGTACATCTTCACCGGCAATCGGCCGTTGACCGTGCATCGGCCTCGGGAACCCCGGTCGGTAGGCGGGTCGTTATCCATCGCCTATGACGAGGGAACCGTCAACTGGATGGCAGGTTGTTCATGCTGGATCACGCCGGTTTCCCCGAGCGGCCACACCGTTAACCAGGCTTGGCCGATCAATGTTTCCCGATCGAGTAGTCCCCAAACATGGCTGTCCCGCGAATCGGCGCGGTTGTCCCCCAGCACAAACAGCTTGTCCATCCCCACGAGTACCGGGCCTGCATCATATTCGTACTCAATGAGCGGCCAGGGTTCGGTGGTGGGCAAGCCGTTGATGTAGACCTGCCCCCTGCGAATCTCAACTGTGTCGCCCGGAACCCCGATGATCCGTTTGATCAGGTCACCGGTTCCAGCATCGGGATGTTGGAACACGATCACGTCTCCGCGCCGGGGTTCCCGGGTCAAGTAGGCTAGCTTGTTGACGATTACAAACTCGCGTTCGGTGAAGTTCGGCTCCATCGAAGTGCCGGCGATTCGATAGCTTTGAACCGACATCCGGGCGAGCGCAAACACGGCAATGGTGAGAATCGAAGTCTCCAGGATCTCGCGCCACAATTTGCGCGGACTCTCTTCGGATGCAGCTGAACCGGATGGAATCGGAATCGCAACTGGTGGTGTCTCCCCCGGTGCCGTCCCGGGGACTGCCGCCGCCTGATTCACCCTCGTCCCGGCGGTTTGGGATCGAGGTACGGCCCTTCGGGGCTGACGGCGAACATCAACGACAAGTGTGTCGCTGGCGAATTTGGCAACCAAGGAATTCACCTGCTGTGGCGATTGGTACGACGGCGAAACATTGGGAAAGCGAATTATAGCAATCGTCGTTGCCGTTCACTTTCCAAGGGATGACTGTTTGAGCAGGTACCTGGTGCCGCGCTTGGCTCCGATCCTGAGTAGGATCCCCCGCTCGACCAGGTCGTTGAGATCCAGACGCAGGGTCTCGGCGCTCACACCGGGACACAGCGCCCGCAGTTCTCGGTTGGTTATGGCTCCTTCATCCGCAACGTACCTTAAGGCTTCCATCTGGCGCTGATTCATCGAGTGCTCCCAATGGCTGGGTGATCGCGGCGGGTTCTTAGACTTCCGCAGCCTGACCCTCACCCTGTTTGCGTTCGCGTCGAATTCGGGTGGTAGGTGGCCGTGTTGGGCCAGGACGTTGTAAATCAGGTCGATCCCAAGCCCCAATTCTTCGACGAGTCCAAGGTGATACAGACCCGTCACAAGGTTGGGATTACGACTGAAATGCTCGTCCAGCATGTTGTCAACCGTGATGTGAGCCGGAAGGCTGCCGGGACTTGACACCTCCAGGTATCCGTCATACATGCGAATTTCGATGGCGCGTCCCGTCAGCGAGTAATCCCGATGGGCGACCGCATTGACCAGGACTTCGCGTACCACCGACAGCGGATACTCGGTGCGGTCCTCGCGCTCAAGCCCGGTGACAACGGAGTGCATGTCCATCTCGTTCCGTACGATCTCCCAGGCGCGGACGATCTGTTGCGGCGCGGTGCCGGTGATTTCTTCTCGTCTGGCGTAGCGGTGTCCGTCCCGATTTTCCTCCTGTCCTGGCACGGCCTTGAAGTTCACAAATGTGATCCGTGCTTGGGGAATGTGGAACTGAGGGTTGTTTCCGAAGAGCAGAAGCCCGGCCATGGTTGGCACTTGTTGGGGATCCTGCACGCCCAGGGCCCCAAGAAACCGGTTCAATGTCTCATCCCGAGGCGCAAGGCTGGTCCGGCGCCACTGGCGCCGAAATGCCTCCAGTTGGTCGAAATCCAAATCGGCGGCGGAAGCCGATCCTGCGAGCGCGTCCTCCCCCGCGATCGTTTGGTTTCGGAGCATGGAGTGGAGCTCTGGCCCCAGCACGATGCGGTTGACGGAACCCGCACGTACAAGAACACGGCCGTCCAACAGCGAGTGCAGTTGGTCGGTCGGAGACACCTGAAGGATGATCAGCGTTCCGCTGGGCGCCTCTTCCTCCTGCCAGGAAACCTGGATGTGCGGCGAGGTTTGGGTTTGGGCTACGCGCAGGCACTCGTCCGCCCAGGCGGGATCCACTTCGGGGTGGATGGTTTGGCCAGAGTCGACACCCAACACGATCCGACCACCGTCGGTGTTGGCCATGGCCACCAGGCATTCCGCCAGCGTATCCGGATCCGGTTCACCGAGCAGGGCCAGACGCGGGCCTGCCTTCAGGTCTGCCGGGCTGAAAGGAGGATTCGTCATGGGTGGGATCCTACTCGTGGCAAGATGACAGGCCGCCGTCCTCCTCGTCGGTGGGCCTGCGCAGGCCAGTGGTGTCGGGCAACCCCGTCCATTGGGATCGGCATGTGCCTTGGTGTTGCCGACTGCTGCATTGAGTCGAGTGCCGGATCATGTTCGCGGCTTACGGTGACCGACTCAAGCGAACACGGACAGATACCGGTACCACGCCCAACCGTCGAGCCCAGCATTGGCGCCTCCAATTCGACGCAAAGGTGGCAGTGGGTTGCATGCAGCCCAGCCTCCTCCCATGCCTGATCTACTGCGGGTCCTGATCTGATTCCGGCCCTGCCCCGGCGGTGTGTCCGATCTCGGGCAACAATGGTGGAGCCGCTAAGTCGTCGGCTTCCGGGTCCTCGGTCATGGGCACGACGGCCACCGCGGCTACTTGATCACCTTCAGCTGTACGGATGACTCGGCTGCCGGCAGCAGTGCGCGACAAGGAACGAATTGGGGCGATCGGGGTTCGCATCACCTTGCCTTGTGCGGTTGCAATCGCCAATTCCTTGTCATCGGCCACAGTCACGGCACAGGCAATCGGACCCAATTCGTCCAAGCGCCGATGTGACATGGCCCAGTTGCCCTGAGAGTTCCGACCCTTTACCGACCACTGCTCCATGGCCATGCGCTTTCCCTTCCCGTGGCCGTACAGAAGCACAATATGGTCATCGTCTGACACCGGCAGGCAGTCCGCCACCAAATCGTCGGCCCGCAGCCGGATGCCGCGTACTCCGGACGCCGTAGTGCCCTGATAGCGGATTGCGGTTTCGTCCAAACGCAGACCTTTACCTTGGGTGGTCAACAGGAACAGGTTGCTGTCACCATCGGTGGCAACGGCCTTGGCAATGGCATCCCCGTCGTGCAGCGTGATAGCAAACTTGCCTGCAGTCCGCAACTTGGTGAAATCCGACATCCGCATGCGCTTGATGCGTCCCAGGCGGGTTACAAGAATCAAGCTGCGCCAGCGGACCCCGGCCGGCTGGTGTAGAACTGCCTGTACCTCCTCGTCAGGTTCCAGGGGAACACATCCCCGCAGGGTTTCGCCCCGGGCGGTCCTGGAGCCCTCGGGCAATGCATAGGCGCGGCATGGATAAATACGCCCTCGGTCTGTGAAGACCAGATAGGCATCAAGTGAATTGGCGTACAGGAGGTGCTTGACGGCGCTGTCCTCCTTGTCGGAGCGACCGCTTACCCCCTGACCTCCCAATCCCTGGCCCCGGAACTCGGTGGCTTGGGTCCGCCGTGCGTATAGGCTTTGCCAAACAACGACAAGGTCGTCCTGCTTTACCACCAGGTCCTCGTCGGACAGTTCTGGCTGCACCCCGTACAGGATCTGGGTCTTTCTGGGGTCCCGGTGGTTTTCCCTGAGCTGGTCCAGTTCCTCTCGGACTACCTGCCTGAGCTTGTCGGGATTCTCCAACAATTCGGTATAGCCCCTGATCTGTTCCAGCGCGTCCGCATATTCGTCTTCCAGCCGCTGCCGTTCCAAGGCAGCCAACCGCCGAAGTGGCATATCCAGGATTTCCTGCGCCTGTCGCTCGGTGAGCTTGAACTCGCCTTGAAGCTGGGAGCTGGCCTCCGCCGCCGAGTCGCTTGCCCTGACAACCTCCACCACGCGGTCGATGTTGGCCAAGGCCTTGAGCAGACCCTCCAACACGTGGGCGCGGACCCTGACCTTCGCTCGCCGGAATTCGGTGCGGCGCTCCACCACGTCGATCCGATGGTCGAGATGGCATAGCAGGGCCTGTCGCAGGTTCAGGACCACCGGCTGGTTGTCCAACAAGGCGCGCAGAGTGACGGGAAACGACATCTGCAAATCGCTGAACTTGTACACCTGGTTCAGGACTCGCTGTGGGGTGGCGCTGCTCTTCAGTTCCATTACCAGTCGGATGCCGTCACGGCCGCTCTCATCGCGCATGTCGACGATTTCCTGCAGCCGCTCACCCTTGTTGACGATGTCGGCGATGCGGGCAATCATGCTGGCCTTGTTCACGCCGTACGGAATGGATTCGAACACCAAGCGCGTCCGGCTGCGCCCGGGAATCTCCTCGATGCGGCCCTCGGCCCTTACCACAATGCGCCCGCGCCCGGTCTCGAAGGCCTCGCGAATGCCGTCCGTGCCCAGAATTTGGCCACCCAATGGAAAATCCGGACCCTTGACATAAACCATCAGTTCATCAATGGTCAAGCTGTGTCGCCGCTTCCAGTTGTCGATGATGAATTTCTGGGCCTCCACAATCTCGCCCAGGTTGTGGGGCGGGATGTTGGTGGCCATGCCCACTGCAATGCCGGTAGTGCCGTTGATCAGGAGGTTTGGAACCTGGGCCGGCAGGACTACGGGTTCCTGGAGCGAATCGTCGAAGTTTTCCTTCCACGCGACAGTGTCCTCGTCAATGTCGTTCAACATGGACGCGGCCAAGCGAGCCATGCGCGCTTCCGTATACCGCATCGCAGCCGGGTTGTCTCCGTCCACCGAGCCGAAGTTCCCCTGTCCGTCCACCAGGGGATACCGCAGGCTGAAGTCCTGCACCATGCGCGCCATGGACTCGTAGACCGAACCGTCGCCGTGCGGGTGGTACTTGCCGAGCACTTCGCCAACAATGCGCGCCGATTTCTTGTAGGGGGATCCCGGACGCAATCGCAAATCCGAGTGCATGGCATACAGAATCCGGCGCTGGACCGGTTTCAATCCGTCGCGGGCATCCGGCAAGGCGCGCGACACGATTACGCTCATGGCGTAATCGACAAAGCTGCCCTCCACCTCGGTGGTTAGGGCTTGGGGCTCAACCCTCCCCAAGTAGTTCGGCACCACCGCCTGGTTGGTGCCGGCCTGATTGCCACGGGATTGATCCGCCGGGTCCTGAGGTGCGTAATCGGCCATAATAGTGCCCCGTCAGCAACACTCGTCCTGGCTGCTACGGGACCACAATTATACCAATTTGAAGGTAGTTTGAGCCGGTGTCACAGCAATTCGGAAGCCTGTGAACAGGGGCATGCACCAGTGGTGGTTTCACCCCTGTCCGGGAACACATCAGCTCGGGGCGCGGTGCTGGCGCGACGTGAGTGCTTAGCCCCGGAGGCACCGCCCGGGCGGTTCACGTCAGGATGCCGTGTCGGCTTCAATCTCCTGGAGGACCTCCAGCACATCGGCATCCGCGGCGGCAGGAGGTTCCGCGGCCTCGGCGGCTTCCGCCTCGACCCGCGCTTCCCTGTTGGCCTGGGTTTCGGCTTCGGCTTTGAGGGTAGCCTGGTAGGCCACGGCCTCCGCCCAAGTCTCCCCTTCCCGCACGACTCCGATTTCGATGGTTGTTTCAATGTCCTGCATCAACCGGATGCGGACGGTCGATACACCCAACTGCCGGATGGGCCCGTCCATGAGGAAGGTGCGCCGATCCACTTCAAGGTCCTTGTCCGCGCGGATGCGGTCTTCGATTTCCTGGGCCGTTACGGACCCGTACAACCGATTGGTGTCGCCGGCCATTTCCTCAAAAAGGAACTGGCTGCCTCCCAGAACTTCGGCGACGGCATTGGCTTCCTGTTGCAGACGGGCCAGCTTGGCCACGCCGGCTCGTCTAATCTCGTCTGCCTGCTTCAAGGCGCTTGGCGTAGCCCAAATCGCCAGATTGTTCGGCAACAGGTAGTTGCGCGCGAAGCCGCGGGCCACCGTCCTTACGTCACCTGCCACACCCAGACCGTCGACCGGCTCTTTCAGTAATACCTTGCTTCTGGCCATGGCAGACGAACCAACCTGATTTGAACACGCGAATCAGCCCGGAATTATAGGGACCGGAACACGAACCGCCAACAATCCGGGCTGGCAAGACGGTGGCTCCACCGCAGACACTGCTTCCTCCAGGTCGCATCAAAACAACCGCTTCGCCAAACCGAGCAGGCCTTGGGCCCAGGGCACGGTATGGGTGACCCCGGTTTGCCGGCGCCATCCGTCCCTGTGACGCAGGTACCACTCGAAGTTGCGGATCAGCGCATCGCGATTCGAATAGCTGGGATGGAACCCGAGCAGGTTCCGGGCACGTGTGATATCCACGGCGGAATTCACCGTCAAGTTGCGGAACACCCAAGGATAGACCGGTGACAGGCCCAACCGGTGGGCAAGCCCCAGCATCCATCCCGCGGGCGAACTGGGAAGCCGCAAGACCCTTTTGCCGAAGCCAGCATAGTCCAGCACCGCTTGAAAGTCCGACTTCAGGGTTCCGAATTCGGACGCGCCGATGTTGAAGGTTCGGTTGGCATGCTCAGGGGCACTCGTTAAGGCTAGGACAATCACATGACATAAATCCGCTACGTCCAGCAGCTGAAACCGATGGTTACCTCCGCCCGGCAATGGGAAGCCGCGGCCGTCCGCAGCCCAGTCGTAGAGGAGGCCGAATATGCCTAGCCGTTCTGGACCGATGAACGACTTGGGGCGGAGGATCGCGACAGCAAAGTCGGGGGAGCGAAACTTGCGGCAAAGGATTTCTGCCTCGGCCTTTGCCCTGCCGTACGGGCCCATGCCGTCCAGTGCAGCATTCTCGCAGGTGTTCAACTGGTCATGGATGCCGTATACGGCGGTACTGGAAATGTGGACAAACCGTGAAAGGCCCACCCTTTGGGCAACTTCCAGGCAGTTGCGTGTCCCGTCCACGTCCACGGAGCGAATGGTGGCGGAATCCTGCAGAGGGAGCGCGGCAGCCGCATGGACCAAGCAGTCGGCCCCGGATGCAGCCTGCCGAACGGCGTCCGGATCGCGGATGTCACCGATCACCATGTGAATCCGCGTTGCGAATTCAGGCCTGCATGGTTCCAGATCAAGTACGGAAACCATCCAGCCGCGTTCCAGCAAGTAGCGGACAAGGTTGATCCCTAGGAATCCGGAACCTCCGGTGACGACGACGTGGCGATTGACGTTCATGCCGGGAAGCCCCGTTTCAGACCGTCCCGCTCCAGTCGTGAAGCAGGTGGCGGTTGGTTTCAAATGCAATTGGACTTGGCAGCTGGCCGCGCTTGAACCACCTGACCTCATCGGCGTCGTCACCTGCCCGCGGAGGCTGCGTCGTGTCGTCGGGAACTGCCGCATAGGCAATGACGACACCGGTGATCCTGCCGTCCCCAAACATGGGAAACACACCCAGGAGCTTCAGGTCGGTCACGGTCAAGCCGCACTCCTCCCCAACTTCCCTGGTTACTGCCGCCTGTGGGGTTTCGGCCACGTTCATGAATCCGCCGGGTAGGCACCAGGAACCGGCTTCAGGGTCGTTCAACCGCTTGACGAGCAGAACACAGTCGGCATCAAGGATCATGGCAACCACAGCCACCTTCGGCTCATCGTAGAATCGGACGTCGCACGGCCGGCACACCTTGTAAGGAGTGCCTCCGTCGATCTCCGGGGCCAACTCCCTGCTGCATTGCGGACAGTAGCGGTAGTGTCGAATGGGCATGGAGTTCGGGGACTGGACAGGGCTGCCGGCAGCGGTAGGACGGCGGTTTGACTGGGGCCAACATGGACAAGCATGGCCGGAAGCCGAGATGCCGCCAGGTGATACACTGCCGGCGATCAGCCGTGAAGCCGGCTGCCCGTCCCGGACCCCAAGGCGACTTCAGGGATTCAACATGATTTTCGGTGGTATTGAAACCGGCGGAACCAAGACCGTTTGCGCCGTGGGAACCGGACCGGATGATATACGGGAAGAGGCGCGGTTTCCGACAGACAATCCGGATGCAACCATCGGTGGCTGCATTGACATGTTCAAGCGATGGCAACCGGATTTGGCGGCGGTCGGCATTGCATCCTTCGGACCGGTGGACCTTGATCCTGGATCCGACACCTACGGGTATGTAACCACAACCCCCAAGCCCAACTGGCAGTACATCAACCTGGCCGGACAGGTACGAGACGCCCTGGGTGTGCCGGTAAACTTCGACACCGACTGCAACGGCGCGGCCCTAGGCGAACACATGTGGGGCGCAGCGCGGGGAGTGGACACTTTCATTTACCTTACGGTCGGCACCGGCATTGGCGGTGGCGGAATGGTTGGCGGTCAAATGCTCCACGGCATGCTGCACCCGGAAATGGGCCATATTACGGTTCCGCACGACTGGGAACAGGATCCTTATGAGGGGTGGTGCCCCTATCATGGCGATTGCCTGGAAGGGCTCGCCGCAGGCCCTGCGCTGGAAGGCCGGTGGCGGGCCAAAGGCGAGACTCTGCCGCCTGATCATCCCGCATGGCCGCTGGAAGCCCAATATCTTGCTTCCGGCATCATCAACATGCTGTACGTGCTGTCGCCCCAAGTGGTGATTCTGGGAGGGGGCGTCATGGACAACCGATTCCTCTACGGCATGGTGAGGAAGGAGGTCTTGCGCCAGATGAACGGGTACCTCCAAGTGCCCCGGCTCCTGGACAGTCTCGAGTCGTTCATCGTTCCTCCAGCCTTGGGCAACAAGTCGGGTGTCCTGGGTGCCATCGCACTGGCCACCAGGGCCCGCGCATAACAAAGCCTGTGCCCGCGGTTGGCGGCAGCCGCGGTGAACCCTCCCAGCTTGACAGATGGCGCTCTCCGCAAGGACTCACGGCTCGCATCGGCGGCGCAACGCGTTGACCGGCGAGTGGGTACTGAATTCACCACAACGTTTGCAGCGTCCCTGGCAGGGACAGACCGAGTCGTTTGCGGCGGATGGGATCGAGCGGTACGTCGCCGACTGCTATCTGTGTCCCGGCAACAAGAGGGCCAACGGTGAAGTCAACCCGCAGTATCGCGATGTCTTCGTGTTCGCCAACGATTTTCCGGCTTTGCAGGGCGAACCAGCCGGAACCATCGACGACGTGCAGCCCGAATTGTTTCGTTCGGACCACGCAACGGGTCTGTGCCAAGTGGCCTGTTACTCGCCGCGGCATGACCTGACCCTGGCCGACTTGGATCATACTGCGGTGACGAGGGTGGCCCGGTTGTGGTCCGATTTGGACCGCGAGGCAGGGGAAAGATCAGACATCCATTATGTGCAGATCTTCGAAAACCGCGGCGAGATCATGGGATGCTCCAACCCTCATCCCCATTGCCAGCTCTGGGCAACCGACCACATGCCTTGGCTGCCGGCCCAGGAACAGGACCGTCAGGTCCGCTATCTGCGCAGCCACGGGTCGCACCTGCTGATCGACTACCTTGACCAGGAACTGTTGGCAGGCGAACGACTCGTGTGGGCCAACGAAGAGTGGGTTGTGCTGGTTCCCTGGTGGGCCGTATGGCCGTTTGAAACCCTGGTTCTACCCCGACGCCAGGTTGCGCGCCTGCAGGACCTGACGCGCGATCAACAGGCTGCTCTGGCCGGTACCCTGCAAGTCTTGCTGACGGCCTACAACCGCCTCTTCAATACCGGAATGCCGTACTCGATGGGTTGGCATGGCGCACCTTGTGACGGCACGCACGATCAATGGTCGCCTTGGCAGTTGCACGCCCACTACTACCCTCCGCTGCTGCGGTCGGCTACGGTGCGGAAGTTCCTGGTCGGGTACGAAATGCTTGCGCAACCCCAGCGCGACTTGACCCCCGAGCAGGCGGCAGCGCGACTGCGCGACTTGACCGGTTGATCAACACTACCTCGACAACCCACAGTCGGCCAAGCAGCGCGATGGGAACGCCATGAGCGGGATGCCTTTGTCCCCCTTGCGGGAGTGCGTGCCGAACTTCAGTGCAGGCAGGGACCGCGCGACGGTGGATATGCTTTGCCACACTGTGTCCGCGGCTGGAATCGCGCTCCTGGACACTCACGTGGATGCCCACTACAACCGTTGCGTGCTCACGTTCGCCGACAAGTTTGAGAAGTTGGCGGCAGCCGCGCTGGGTCTTGTGGAGGCAGCGACCAGCAACATCGACATGACGAAACATTCGGGTGCCCATCCTCGTCTGGGAGCCACGGACGTGTTTCCGTTCGTGCCGTTGCACAGCGACGACATCCAGGCATGCATTAATGATGTGCGCATGCTGGCACAGCGGATCGGCGAGGAACTGGGCATTTGCGTCTACCTCTATGGCCAGTCCGCGCTGCGGCCGGACAGACACCGTCTTTCGAATATTCGGCGAGGGGAATTCGAAGCGTGGCATGCTGGAATCGGCAAGGATCCCCGCTGGGAACCCGACTTTGGCCCGGCCCGGCCGAGCCGTGGCGGACCTGTGGTGCTGGGTACGCGGCCCGTTCTGATTGCGATCAACTTTGTCCTGGCGGAACCCGATGCAGCACTGGCCCGCCGTATTGCTCGTGCGGTGCGCGGGCGTTCAGGACTGCCCGCGATCCAGGCCCGTGGTTTTTCAATCGGATCGCAGGTGCACGTCAGTTGCAACATCCTCGACTGGCGACAGACAGGCCCGCGACGGCTGTTTGACCGAATTGACGATCTCGCCATGCAGGCTGGTAATGGCGTATTCCATACCGAAGTGGTCGGGTTGATCCCCGGTGCGGCGCTTGCCGAGGGGGATGCCGAGGCCATGCGCATCGTCGATTGGTCCGACCGCAGTATCCTTGAGAACAGAATTGCCTCGGTTCGGTCGCCGACAACGACTGAACACAGTGTTTAGGCTGGCCCGGGTGAGTCCAATCCGGACGTTCACCTGTGCGCGTTCCCAGTCAACCGACTTTGCCATGGTTCTCCCCACGTACCTTGCTTTGGCCCTGCCAACTGCCGGGCGACTGTTGTCTTAGGAGCGCACATGTCCGCCACCGCAATCAGAATCCAAGGCGATGACTTTGTTGTGAATGGCCTCCCCGCCTGTCCCGGTGCTGTCTGGGAAGGGCACAGAGCAGAGGGTCTGCTTCTGAATAGTCGTATGGTTCAGGCCACCTTTGACGACCTCAATCCGGCCACCCGGAATCTTTGGGACGGGCCGGCTGGTGTCTGGGACCCGGACCGCAATACGGAAGCGTGCGTTCGGGCCATGGCCGACTGGCGCGCCACCGGCCTCAACTGCATCACGGTCAACCTGCAGGGCGGCAGTCCTTTCGGATACTCCCAGGACCAGCCGTGGCACAACTCCGCCTTTGGGGCGGACGGCAGTCTCGACCCGCATTACATGCAGCGCCTGGGTCGGGTGCTGGCCGAAGCAGACACTTTGGGCATGGCGGTGATCGTCGGGTTGTTCTACTTTGGTCAATTTCACCGATGCCGATCGGACAACGCGGTGCGCACGGCGGTAGCGGGTGCGATCGGGTGGCTGGCTGAAAGCGGTTACCGCAACGTTCTCCTGGAACTGGGCAACGAAGTGGACATCGTGCGAAATCCATGGGGTTACGGAGACTCGCTCGTGTCCTCGCATCGCACACCGGAGTTGATGGATTTTGTCCGGAGCCGAATAGCCGCCTGCTTCACAGACGAATGGATTCTGCCGGTCAGTACAAGCCTTAAGGGCGGATCCGTCCCGTCGGATACGCTGTTGGAGGTCCTGGACTTTGTTCTCCTTCATGGCAACGGCGTGCCCGATCCCCTGCGCATCGCGGAGATGGTTCGCCGGACCCGGAGTTCACCGGCCTACCGGGGGCAGCCAATCCTCTTCAACGAGGACGACCACTACGGATTTGACACGCCGCTTTGTAACATGACTGCCGCTATCTCGGAACACGCGGGTTGGGGATTCTTCGACTATCGCCGTAGCCACGAAGACTGGCAGGAGGGATTCCAGAGCGTTCCGGTCGATTGGAGCATCGGCAGTGAACGCAAAAGGGCCTTCTTCTCCTTGGTTGCGCACATCACCGGCAATCCTGCACCTCCCTGACCCATGTCGCGGTCCGTCAATCGCGTTGGGAGCGAAAACCCCGGACCATCAGGCCCTGTGTCTGGCTCGCGTCGTGTTCGCCCCGTGCACTGCGATTCTCGACTGTGGTGCCGCCGGCAACAATGTAGTCGTCGGGCCTACGGTAGCGATGGATGAACACCGGCCTTGGAATGTCAGTGAAGTTCGGTTTGGATCCGTGCACTGTCCTGACATGGAAGAAGATCGCGTCGCCGGCGTTTCCTTCAATCGGCAACGCCGCTTCCCACGGCCATTCGCCGTCGTCAAGGCCCAGGTGCGAAAACGTGTCCACATGGTCCAGTTGGCCAAGTTTGTGGGTACCCGGGACGACATGCAGGGCACCCCGTTCCACATTGGTGTCGACGCAGTACACCAACACGCCGACCGGTCCCAGATAGCGGTGTTCGAAGTAGGCCGAATCCTGGTGCAGGTGCTTGGGATGGCCTCCGGCCGGTTCCTTGACCAGGCACTGCCCCAGGTTGAATGTCTCGATGTTGGGACCAAGGATGGCTTCCACGATGTCCAGCAGTGCGGGTTCCAGGGCCGACCGCAACAATGCCGCGCTGGTGTTGTAGTTGGTTCCGGTAACCATGATCTGCTGTTCCCGCACATACCCGGACGGCGATGGGATAAACAGGGAGCCATTCGGAGTGTGCCAACCGACGTCGGATCTCGTGGCACGATCCAGTTGGGCAATGGCTTCGTCCGTGGTTTGCATGATGTCCCTGCGAACGGTGGCTACGTGGCGTTTCATCAGTCCGCGGACCACCATCGCCCCTTGCTCAAGGAACACCTTCGCCATGTGGTTGGTTTCAGTTTGCCCCGCAATGAACTCGAGGGCGGCCACGGTCGCGGCAGGCAGCCGTTCCCTGATGGATGTGGTTGTCGGGTTTGCAACAGCAGGCATGATCACGTGTGGTCCTGATCCGTTTGATGTCCGGCGGGCGCACTTTGTGTGCAATCAATGAATCTAGCAGAAACTGCCATGCCGTCTGAAGTCACCGTCAAGGAAGTACGGGTTGTCGCAACCCAGCCGGAGGGAACTCCACTTGTAACCGTCAAGGTGGTTACATCGGAACCCGGTCTGTATGGGGTTGGCTGTGCCACTTTCACACAGCGTTGGAAGGCTGTCGTAGCTGCCCTGGAGAGTCACTTGGCTCCCTTAGCTGTCGGCAGGGCGGTCAACCGCATAGAGGATTTCTGGCAGGTGGCCATGCACAATGGCTATTGGCGCAATGGTCCCATTCAGAACAATGCCATTTCCGGCCTGGACCAGGCCCTTTGGGACATCAAGGGCAAGATGGCGGGCATGAGCGTGGCGGACCTGTTGGGCGGCCCTTGTCGGGAGGCAGCGCGGGTGTACGTTCACGCTTCGGGCGACACCCCCGAGGCCGTGCTCGAGTCCGCCCTTGATTTGGAGGATCAGGGTTACCGGTACATACGCGTCCAGCAAGGCGGATATGGTGGCAAGGGCCACGCATTGCACCAGCCGGCCGGCGCGGTCCAAGGTGCCTACTACGACCCCAGGGAGTACTGCCGAGAAACGTTGGTGATGTTGGCTCATGTGCGCGGTGCCATGGGCGACCGGGTGGAACTGCTGCACGACATCCACGAACGACTGCAGCCGATGCATGCGGTCGAGTTTGCGCGCCGAGTCGATGAGTTCGGCTTGTTTTTCCTGGAAGATGCCTTGGCCCCCGAGGACATTGAGTGGTTCCATCAGCTGCGTGCACACAGTACAACCCCCGTGGCCATGGGGGAACTGTTCAACCACCCGCTCGAGTGGACACCGCTGATTGAGAGACGGCAGGTGGACTATCTGCGCATGCACGTTAGCCAAATCGGCGGGATCACGCCGGCACGGCAGGTGGCCCTGCAGGCGCTGCCCTACAACATCAAGACCGCCTGGCACGGTCCCGGCGACACGTCTCCGGTGGGCCATGCCGCAAATCTGCAACTGGACCTGTGGGCACCAAACTTCGGCATTCAGGAGTGGTGTCGGTTCGGTGACGCGGCCCGGGAAGTATTTCCCGGCACCCCCAAAGTCAGAAACGGCTACCTGTATCCGAACGACGGACCGGGTCTGGGCATCGACATTGACGAGCAAGCCGCTGCGCGCTGGCCTTGTGCAACCAGAGTCATCGACTGGACACAAACCCGTTGGCCCGACGGGACACCGGTTCGTCCCTGAGGGTGTTCGGCCGGCTGCTCACGTCCGCCGCGGTTGGCGGCTCCCAAGATCGGAGGCCACGGCTGCCGGGTGCAGGCCGTTCGCGGAAGGAGTTCCGGCCGGGATTCCCAACTCTGCCTGATAGTCCAGGAACTGCATGTCGTACAGGGTGCGGTACAGGCCGGCCGTCTCGTACAGGTCGTCGTGGGTACCTTCCTCAGCGATATTGCCGTGGTCCAGCACGAATATCTTGTCCGCGTTGCGAATTGTGCTCAGGCGGTGGGCGATGACCACCGATGTCCGCTGAGCCAACAGGCGGTCCAGGGCTTCCTGGATCATGGCTTCAGTGACGGTGTCCACACTGGAGGTTGCCTCGTCCATGATCAGGATCCGCGGATCGGCCAGGATGGCCCGGGCAATACAAATCAGCTGCCGCTGTCCCACGGACAGATTCGTGGCGCCCTCCTCCACCTCGGTCTCGTAGCCGTCCACCAGTTCGACAATGAAATCGTGTGCGTTGGCCTCCTGGGCAACCCTGATCACATCGTCCATGCCGGCATCCGGACGGGCAAACCGAATGTTGTCGGCTACGGTGCCTGTGAACAAGTGGGGTTCCTGGGTAACCATGCCCATCTGGGATCGCAGTGAGCTCTGGGTGACGGTCTTTACGTCCACGCCGTCGATCAGCACCCGGCCGTCGGTCGCGTCATAGAAACGGGGTATGAGATTGGCGATGGAGGTCTTGCCGGCCCCCGTGGGACCAACCAGGGCGATCGTCTGGCCCTGTTCGACCACGAGGTTGATGTTGTGGAGAACCGCCACGGACTCGTCGTAGTGAAACCCGACGTTCGAGAACTCGATGCAGCCCTGGATTGGAGGCATATGACGACCGTCCTCTGGGTCCTTCACGCCTTCGTCGGTGTCCAGGATCTCAATGATCTTTTCGCCGCCGGCCATGGCCGACTGCATGGTTGTGAACAGATGGCTCAATTCCTGAATGGGCTGGAAGAACCGGGTTGCGTAGGCAAGGAACGCGGCCACGATTCCAACGGTGATCCCTTCCAGGTTGTTGATTGCAGCGCGGGCACCGAACAGCAGAATCAGGCAGGTGGCAACCACACTCATGATTTCCACCACAGGCAGAAAGGTGAACGCCAGCTTCATCGAATGGATGTTGGCCTGCCGGGTGCTGCTGTTGTCCGCGTCGAACAGGCGGGCCATTTTCGGTTCCTGGCCGAAGGCCTGGACCACCCGCATCCCGGTTAGGGTCTCGGCGAAGTTGCCGATCATGTCGGCGGCAAGGGTCCGCGTCTGCCGGAAACGGTCGCGTGCCTTTCTGGAGAAGATGTAGGTCGACAGGGCCATGAAAGGGATGACCGTAAAGGTCAGCAGGGCCAGGTTCGCGTTCAGGGCCAGCATCACCCACACGATGCCGACCAGCAGGATGACATCGCTGAACAACTGAATGAGGCCCTGCGACAGGAGCTCGTTGATTACCGACACGTCCCCAATGACCCGCGAAACGATGACCCCAACGATGCGACGCGTGTGGTAGTCAATCGGCAGGATTTGCAGCTTGGTTACCAGTTCCAGCCGAAGTGTGGCCAGTACCCGCTGGCCAACCCAGGCCATGAAGTAACGCTGCAGCACCTGGAATACAAATGTGCCTCCGTAGGCGAGAGCAATGGTCACCGAGATGCGCAGGAGTGCCCCGGCGTCCGCCGCCTTGATGTGGATGTCGATCGCGTCCTTGATCAGGATGGGAATCCACAGCGACAGGCCGGTCACCAGCAACATCGACGCGAATGCCGCGGACATCTTGGCCTTGTGTGGTTTCAGGTATGCCAGGAGCCGGGCGACGATGTAGCGGGAAAAGCGGACATCCGCGTCGGAGTCGTCGGAACCAGGTGTGTTGTGGCGCACCGACCGGACAATCGAGCGGTAGGCAGAGCTGCTCATCGACATGGCCGTTTTCTCCTTGCCGGGGGCACCACATGGCGGGTCATCGCCGCAATTGCCCTTCGTAAATGCTTCGGTAAATCGAGGAGGATTCCCAGAGATCGCGGTGCGTGCCCAGCCCGGCAACACGGCCCTTGTCCAACAGCAGGATTTTGTCCGCCCTGCGTACCGTGCTGAGGCGCTGGGCGATCACGATGGAAGTTCGATTCGCCATCAGGTTGTCGAGGGCCGCTTGGATCAGCCGTTCGGTTTCAGTGTCCACGCTGGAGGTGGCGTCGTCCAAAATCAGGATTTTGGGGTTCACGATCAGGGCGCGTGCAATGGACAGACGTTGCCTCTGCCCGCCCGACAGGGTGGTGCCCCGTTCTCCAACCCGGGAGTCGTACTGCTGCGGCATCTCCATGATGAAGTCGTGTGCCTGTGCCGCCTTGGCCGCCTCCACGATCCGGTCCTGGTCCGGATCGTCCAGGCCAAAACCGATGTTTTCGCGGATCGATGTGGCGAACAGGACCGGATCCTGCAGGACACTGGCCACCTGCCGCCGCAAGGAGTGCAGTTGGACGTGCCGGACATCGATTCCGTCAATCAGCACCCGGCCGCCGGAGGCTTCGTAGAAACGCGGGATCAGGTTGATGAGCGTCGACTTCCCGGATCCGGTCGCACCGAGCAAGGCCAGTATCTCGCCGGCCTTCAACTCGAACGAGACATCCGTGATGGCACGGTTGACGGGCGTGTAGTTGAAGGAGACGCGATCGAATTCGATGTCGCCCCGGATGGGCGGCAGCGGTGGGGTGCCGTCTCCGTCCGCAATGGCCGACTTGGTATCAAGGACTTCGAATACCCGTTCGCTGGATGCGCCGGCCATGGCGACGAAGGGAACGATCATGCCCATGCGTCGAATGGGCATGATCAGTTGGGCCAGGTAGGTCATGAAGGCCAACAGTTCGCCCAACGACAGGGACTGGTTGATGACTGCCCGTCCACCGAAATAAACCACCACTACCGATCCAAGGCCTGCCAAGAGGTCGAGCAGGGGAATCCGCACGGAACGCATCCGGGCTGCGTCGGCGGAGTGCTCGAACCACACCGAATTGGCTGCGTTGTACGCCCCCACCTGTGCTTTCTCCTGGGCAAATGCCTTGACTACCCTGATGCCCCGCAGATTTTGTTCGAGAACCGTGGTCAACACGCCCAGCTGCTTTTGGATTTCCATCGACAGTGGGCGGTAGGCCTTGGCGAATGTCCAGGCCTGCCACGTGAGCGGCGGAATGACCAGCATGGCCAGAATTGCCAGGAGGGGATCCATCGCGAACAGGACCGCGGCGGTGGCGATCATCAGGAACAGGGCGTTGACAATGCCCAGCAGCGCTCGACCGGTCAGGAATCGCAGCCGTTCCACGTCCTGGGCCGCCCGGGACAACAGGTCCCCGGCCGTGGACCGATCGTGAAACCGAAAGGAGAGACTGCAAAGCTTGCGGTAGAGGGCGTTGCGCAACCTGTAGGCCACGGACTGCGAGACCACCTCCGAGTTGACTCCCGCCAAGTAGGTGAACCCGCCGCGCAACAGGCTCAACAGCAACAGGACCGCCACCGATGCCATGACAATTCCCATCTTGTCGGCCACCAGGGCCGGTGGAATCGCCTCCGCAATCCATTGGGGAATGCCCGCGTGAAGAGGTGCCTCGCCGATTCCCGAATCAACGATCCACTTGACAAACTGGGGAATGATGAGGGTGACGATCGTTTGTCCGATCGTTCCCACATAGGCGCCCGCCACGTTCAACTTGTGGTGGCGCAACAGCCGCAGGGGCCTTAGGTATAGCTCTAAACCGGATGGCGAGGGTTGATCGGACGCGGCGGCAGCCATTGGGGGACACGGCCCGTGCCCTTTTTGACAATCTCGGCACAGACCGCTCTGTTGAATTTATTGTAGTGCACAAGAATCCGCGGACAAAATCTGGGGCTGCGGCAGTGCAGGCCGGGACAGGTCGTTTGCCTACCCGCGTCATCTGCATCCGGGCTCCGCACCGCACCCGATGGAACGTTGTGGTACATGACGTCTTTTACGTTAGACGAGTGATAGAATCGCCCTTGGGTGCCGTGGTAAGTCCCCTCCGACGCACACGGTATTCGACGGTTGGCCGGGCGTTGTTGGGAACGCAGTTATCCAGGTTGTCCTCAACGGTGTTTGCAAACCGACTTCGCGCTGTGGATCGCTCCCGCCCTTGGGTCAGGGATGCGTCGGGCGTGCACCAGACCCCATGTCGTCCTCCGAAGCGCACTCCCCGGGCACAGGAAGGTAGGCGGAATCGTGGCCGCAAACCGACTGTTCAGCCTCAACGGTGAGGCCGCGCTCGTGACCGGAGGGGGCACCGGAATCGGGGCTGCCATCTCCCGCCTGTTTCTGCATATGGGCGCCCAGGTGACCATCGCCAGCCGCCGCGAATCGAAACTCCAGGCATTTTGCAACAGCGTTCCGCAACACGCCTCTTCCCTGCATGCCGTCCCGGGCGACGTGGCCGTGGACAGCGAGCGGATTGTGGCGACCGCTGTCGCTGCGATGGGAAGCATCAGCATTCTGGTCAACAACGCTTCCACCTCGGTGGGCAAACCCATGCGCGACATGACTGGAGCGGAGTGGCAAACGGTCTACACCACAAATCTGGAGGCTGCGTTTCGGCTTTGCCAAAGTGCCCTGCCAAGCCTGGAGGCGAACCGCGGATGCATTCTGCATATCAGCAGCGCGAGTGCCGTCGCAGGCGACTACGACGATGCGGCCTACGTATCCAGCAAGAGTGGCCTGGAGGGTTTCAGCCGGCATTTGGCGGTGGAACTGGCCGCGGACGGGGTTCGTTCCAACGTGATTCGGCCGGGTTTGATCAATACGGAGGCCTTTGCGGATTACCCGGACGAATTCTTTGAGTCCCAGATCCCCCTAATCCCGCTCGGGCGTCTGGGCAGTCCCGAGGATGTGGCCTACGCGGCCCTATACCTGTGCTCACGCGAGGCGGCGTTTGTAACCGGCGCCGTTCTCACGGTGGACGGGGGCGAAACGCGCATCTGACTCCCTTGATCAGGGTTCGCACCCCGGACCGACCCATTTTCCAACCAGAAGGTAGAAGCATGCCAGCAACAGCAATCGTCGGAGCACAGTTCGGAGACGAGGGCAAGGGCCGCATCGTAGACTATCTGGCTCGCGGCGCGGCGATGGTGGTCCGGTTCCAGGGGGGCAGCAATGCCGGCCATACCGTGGTGAACGAATTCGGCACGTTCAAGCTCCACGGAATCCCCAGCGGAATCTTTTTCCCGGACACGCGGAACGTCATCGGCAGCGGTTGTGTGGTCAATCCGGAAACCCTGCAGGAAGAGATCGAGGATCTGGAAGCCAGGGGAGTCAGCACGGACAATCTCTGGATCAGCAGCAGGGCCCACATGTTGATGCCCTATCACCGGGAAGCGGACGGCCTTGAGGAGGAGATGCGCAGCGGCGATCAGAAGATCGGCACGACCAGGCAGGGAATCGGTCCGGCCTACAGTGACAAGACGGCGCGGGAAGGATTGCGAATGGGCGACCTGCTCAACAGTTCCTGGCTCGAGGTTCGACTGGAAAGTGCGGTGGCCCGGGCCAACCGGTATCGCCAGTCGATGGGGGCTGCACCCGTGGATCCGGATCGGATGATGGACATGTGTGATCGGGCCCGTACCGCCTTGGCGGATCGGATTGTGGACACTGTGCCCATGATGAAGGAAGTCCTCAACGCGGACAGCCACATTCTGCTGGAGGGGCAGCTTGGGGTCATGCGGGACCTTGACTGGGGAATCTACCCCTTCGTCACCTCCAGCAATCCCACCTCGGCATTCGCCGCGGCCGGTGCCGGCCTGCCTATTCAGGCCATCCGTCGCGTGGTAGGGGTTGCCAAGGCGTACAACACCGCCGTGGGCACGGGGCCGATGCCGGCGGAACTGCACGACGAGAACGGAGCCCGTTTGCGGGAGATTGGCCACGAGTACGGTGCTACCACCGGACGTCCCCGTCGGTGCGGCTGGCTCGATCTGGTCGGGTTGCGTTACGCGGCCTGGGTGAACGGCATGACTGAACTGTGCATGACCAAACTCGATGTCCTGGATGGATTCAAGACGGTTCGGGTTTGCACAGGCTATCGCATGCCCGACGGCCGGGTTGAGCGGGACAGCGTTCCCGCCGCTGCCGATCTGGCGGAAATTACCCCAATCATGGAAAGTTTTCCCGGCTGGGAAGAAGATACTACCGGATGCCGTTCCTTTGACGAATTGCCGCGCAACGCCCGGGAGTACGTGACTTGGATTGCCGACCGGGTCGGGATCCCGATTCCCTACATCGGGGTCGGTCCGGCGCGTGAGCAGATGGTGGTCAATCCCGGCGACTGAAATTCACACGCCGTACTATGGCCCGATGACCGAGACGTTCAGCCACGACACCTTCATCTCGCCGTTGAGCTGGCGTTACGGCAGCCGACGCATGCGGGTCGTTTGGAGCGAGGTCCGCAAACGCAAGTTGCTGAGGCGTTTTTGGGTCGCCTTGGCGAAGGCACAGGCGGAGTGTGGCGTTGTGTCCTGGGAACAGGCCAGGGACCTGGAAGCCAGGCAGGACGATGTCGATCTGCGCCGCTCTGCCGAGATCGAAGCCGAGGTGCGCCATGACCTGGTGGCCGAAATCCGGACGTTTGCGGAGCAGTGCCCCGTAGGTGGAGGCATCATCCATTTGGGGGCAACGTCGAACGATGCCCTGGACAACGTCGACGCACTGCGCATGCAGGAAAGTCTTGGTCTGGTTGAACGGCGACTGGCGGATCTGCTGGCAACGGTTGACGACCGCATTGAACAGTGGGCCGACGTGCCGGTGATGGCGTTTACTCACATCCAGCCGGCGGAACCCACTACCGCCGGATACCGGGTTGCCTGTTTCGGCCAGGACCTGCTGATGGATTTCGCGGCTGTGCAACGGGAGCGCCGCGCCGTCAAGGGCAAGGGAGTCAAGGGTGCCGTGGGAACGGCAGCACCGTTCGCGGAACTGCTGGCAGGCACCGGCTGGACCGCCGCCCAACTGGAGCAAATGGTTATGCGCAGTCTCGGTTTGGAGGCGTTTACGGTCGCAACGCAAACCATGCCCCGCAAGCAGGAACTGCAGATAGCACAGGTTCTCAGCGGCATTGCCGGTTCCCTGCACAAGTTTGCCCTGGACAGCCGCATCCTCCAGAGCCGGATGATCGGCGAGTGGTCCGAAGAGTTCGGAGAACACCAGGTCGGTTCGAGCGCAATGCCGTTCAAGCGCAATCCGATCGCGGCCGAGAATATCTGCAGCCTGGCGCGGCAAGTGTCGGCCCAGGTCTCGGTGGCTTGGCAGAACCATGCCAACGCCATTCTGGAGCGGACGCTTGATGACAGTGGGAACCGTCGGTTGTTTCTCCCGGAACTGTTCCTTCTCACTGACGAAATCCTACGCCGCACCGGGAAACTGCTCAAAGGCCTGAGTCTGGACCGTCAGCGGAGTCGTTCGACGCTGGACGGCTACGGGCAATTCGCGGCCAGTGAACGCGTCCTGCTGGCCGCGGTGCGCGCCGGTGGCAACCGCCAGGTCCTGCATGAAGTGTTGCGCCGCCACTGTCTGACTGCATGGTCCGATGTGGAGCAGGGGAAAGACAATCGACTGTCCGACCTGCTGGTGGCTGATCCGGACATCCGTGCCTGGTTGTCCTCGGAGACAGTGCACTCCCTCATGTCGGTGGATGCGTATCTGGGAGACGCACCGGCCCGGGCCCGGGCTGTGGGCGACGCCATCAGGCGGGTTGTCTGCAACGGGATTGCTGCCGACGGTCCGGAGGGTGCGTGATGCGGTTGGCTGTGCTGGCCGACATCCACGGCAACCTGCCTGCACTTGAGGCCGTGGTCACCGATGTTGAACGCCATCGGCCCGACCATGTGATCGTTGCGGGTGATCTCATCAACTCGACGCCGTTCAGTGTGGAGGTGGTTGAGTTCATCATGCAGCGGGACTGGCTCGTCATCAGGGGCAACCACGAGTTCTACTATCTCGACTTCAATTCGCCCCGTGTGCATCCGGATCTCGAAAACCCGTCGCGTTGGAGGGCACTCCATCAGCTCAACCGGATTGTTCCGGAGCACTTGGGAAACTACTTGGCTGTGCTGCCGGACGACCTGTCGCTGAAGTGGCCATCACACGAGCCCCTGCGCGTTGTCCACGGCATGCCGGGCGATCCGCGTGCTGCCGTGTTTCCGTTTACAACCGACGAGCAGGCCTCGGAACTTCTTGCCGGCGTGGTTGAACACACCGTGGTTACGGCCCATACACACATACCCGGCGAGCGGCAGGTGGTCCGACAGGCACATGCACCGTCCGCTCTGTCGCCCAACCCGCCTTTCAAGGAGCCGGAGTTGCGGGCTGGCCACTGGCACATTATCAATCCCGGTTCGGTCGGGTTGCCCCTAAACGGCGATCCCGGTGCCGACTATGCGATTTTGGACAGTAATCCGGGCGCCGACGAGGGCGAAGGTTGGGCAGTTACTTTCTGCAAAGTGCCCTACAATCGAGAGAAGACGCTGCGGGCATACTTCGATCGCGGGGAGTTCCGGACTGGCGGTGCCATTGTGGAATTGTTCTATTGGGAAGTCGTGACCGCCCAGCCGGAGATCATCGAATTTTTCTCGTGGGCACGTCGGCAGGGACTGAACAGCCAGGACATCGACCGGAATCTGACCCTCTACAAACAACACACCGGCCGGGACACGGCAATCGAAGCCATTGATCCAACCGGCCTGTACAAGTCCGCCGAATTCAGGCATGCCTAACTCCCCAGTCACCAACCGCGATGTGGCCGAAGCCCTCCGCAACACAGCGGACCTGATGGCTTTGCAGGGAGCCAACGCCTTCCGGGTCAATGCCCTGAAACGGGCGGCCGATCAAGTGCAGGACCTGGAAATCGGCGTGGCCGACGCGGCGCACAACGGCAACTTGCGGGACATCAAGGGAATTGGCAAGAGCATAGAGGCCGAGATCGAGGCCATGGTTGACACGGGGCGCATGCCGGCCCTGGATTCCCTGGCGGAACAAATTCCCATGGGCCTCCTGGAAGTGGTGCGCGTTACCGGGGTTGGACCCCGCAAGGCCCGGCTCCTATGGGAAGAACTTGACATAAAATCCCTGTCGAATTTGGAATCGTCCATACAAAGCGGGAAACTGAGGGAACTCAAGGGGTTCACAGCCAGAACGGAAGTTTCGCTGGCCACGGCCATCCGTCAGATCAGGGAGCGGCCTCCGCCAGAGGACCCGATTGGATTCGTGCTTCCGGTAGTGGAATCGGTTGTCGAGGGCTTGATAGCTGAGGGTGGTCCGGCAGTCGCGAGGGTTTCGTTGGTTGGGGATCTGAGGGAATGGCGTGCAACCGTGCGCGATCCCATGATTTTGGTGGAGACACGCCACCCGGATGCCGTCGGCAAGGTCTTGTCCGGCCTGTCTCAGGTCGCAACCGTGGGCAACATCGGGAACGGAACGTACCCGGTGGTCCTACATGCCGGTTTTGAACTGTCCGTTGTCATGACAGGTGCCGACCGTTGGGACAGGTTGATGACCATACTGTCCAGCAGTGGGGATTCCGCCGAGTTCATTTCCGAATCGGCCGACCGCATGGAGCCGGAACCGGTCAGTGAGCAGGGTCTGGCCCGGTTTTTGGGCATTCCCGGCTTCGTTCCGGAACAACGACATCGCATTACCAAGGACCTTCACCGGTCGTTGACGCCGGGTGCCGATCTGGTGGGCCTCACCGACCTGACGGGCGAACTTCACGGCCATTCAACCTACAGTGACGGCCACCAGTCCATTGAGCAGATGGCAAGGATCGCCCAAAGTCGCGGATACAGTTATTGGGCGGTGACCGATCACGGGAAGGGCCACGGATTTGGCGACAGCCTGGACGCCGCCAGACTGGAGAATCAAGCGTTCGAAATCAACGGCCTGAATGCGTTGTTTGAGGAGGAAGGGCTGGACTTCCGACTATTGAAGGGCATCGAAGCCGAGATCCACGCGGATGGTTCGCTTGGACTGGACGATGATACGCTGGCCCGTTTGGATGTAGTCGTAGCCAGCATTCACGGTTCCCTGCGGCAGGACCGGGATACCATTACCGAACGTTGCCTGCAGGCGGTGGCCAATCCCCATGTGGACATTCTGGGGCATCCCATGAGTCGCCTTCTGGGACGCCGCGATCCATCTGCACTGGACATGGAAGCCGTTTGCAGGGCTTGCAGGGAACAGGGAACCGCCCTGGAAATCAACTGCAATCCCGCCCGTTTGGACTTGGGTGACGAATTGGCCCGCATGGCGGCTCGTCATGGTTGCCTCCTGGTCCTGAATTGCGACGCCCACGATGTCAACCACTTCGATTTCATTCGGTACGGCCTCGGAATTGCCCGACGCGCCGAGTTGAAGCCGTCACAGGTTCTCAACACTCGGCCCGTCGAGGAGGTTCTTGAGTGGTTCAACGGTTGAAGTGCTGGCGCTGAGCAGTCGACGGGAAAAGCACCATGTTTCGCCGGTCCAAACCGATTTCGGCACCGCCCAGCAAGCCTTCGGACACTACGGGGCAAACCGGTGCCTCCGGTCGGCGAAAATGGGTGCGCTGGGTTGTCATCCTGACGGTGGTTACGGCGGCAGGCCTGGCGCGGAATCAATATCCGAAGCTGGTCGAATCCATCGCCCAGATACCCCTTGTGCAGGACGCGGTTGGAGAGTTGACGGGGTTGCCTTTGGCAGATTTGCTCGGTTCGGATCAGGAACCTGATGGGTTGCCAGCCGGTGTCGACTCAGACGTCCCAGGCAACCCCGCAGTTGAATCACCCGTTACGTTGGGCGAAGAGAACACAGTTCGCGTCCAGGCTACGCCCACTGGTTCGGATGGCGAACAGCTGTCGACAGCGTCCGGGGACGACGCGCTCGCCGCGGAAGTTCAAAGCAATCAGCTTGTCGATTCCCCGGCCTGGACGGTGGGGACGTTGGTCCAGGGAGCCTCCGGCATGTCCCAAATCCCCTTGCGGATGGACCCGGACGCCGACAATCCCACGATGATCGCGGCCATGTATGCACCGGCGACGAACTTCAGCATCGTGGAAGCATCCCTGGAGTATTCCTACCCCGTGGTCATCGATGGCGAAGGTTGGTGGCGGGTGCAAGCCCAGGACGGCCTAACCGGGTGGGTTCAGGAAGCACACCTCGAGTGATTTGACGAAAAAGCGAGCGCGACACCACACGTCTGCATGACCGTTCAGGAGCGCCTGCAGCATCTGCGCAGGCTCATTCAAACCAGTCAGCACCAGTACTACGTCGAAGACCGTTCCGACTTGTCGGACGAGGAATTCGACGCGGCCTGGGACCAGTTGCTGGAAATCGAACGGGCCCATCCCGAGCTCGTGACCCCGGACAGTCCCAGCCAGCGGATCGGCGGTTCCCCGGCCAGCCAGTTTGCCAAGGTGGAACACCCGCACACTCTGCTTAGTCTGACCAACGTGTTCAGTGCCGACGATCTGATGACTTGGCGCGAACGGCTGGTGCCGCAACTGGAACCGGATCTGCAGGAATCGCTGGGATGGGTGCTTGAACCCAAAATCGACGGCCTGTCGGTAGCCTTGGAGTACCGTAACGGTGTTTTCATGCAGGGTGCAACGCGAGGCAACGGTGACATAGGCGAGGACGTGACGGCCAATCTGCGAACCGTCAAGCAAATCCCGTTGAGAATCCCGGCTGTCTCTTCGAAAGGGATGTCGGTGCCGGAGGTCCTGACGGTACGGGGCGAGGTGTACGTTCGCAAGGAGGACTTCGCCGCGTTCAACACAACCTTGGCCGCCCAGGAGGACCGCGTGTACGCGAATCCGCGCAACTTCGCAGCCGGCAGCTTGCGCCAGTTGGACCCCAACGAATCGGCCAGGAGGCCGCTTAGGTTGTGGGTCTTCGAGTTGCTGGACATCGAAGGTGGACCAGATCTCCCGACGCACGAGGCGCGTTTGAATTTCCTGACGCAGCTTGGATTTCCGGTGGCCTGCGCCGCTATCCACAGGTTTGCCGACAGCGAGTTCGCGGCGTTGGTGGAGACGGCCGACCGGTTCTTGGACGCCAAGGCCGACCTTCCGTATGAAGTGGACGGCGTGGTGGCCAAGGTGGATGGGGTGGCCGCTCAACGGGCCCTGGGGCAGACCGGACGCGATCCGCGGTGGGCCCGTGCCTACAAACGGGCCGGGGAACAGGTGGTCACCCGCCTGCTGGAGATTGAGACGTTCGTGGGCCGCACCGGGGTCGTGACACCCAGAGCCCGGCTCGAACCGGTGCAGGTGGGGGGTGTGGTCGTGGAACACGCGACGCTGCACAACTTCGACTACGTGGCCTCCCTGGACCTTCGGGAGGGGGATCAGGTCATGGTCATGCGCGCCGGCGATGTGATTCCGCGGGTTGTCAAGGCGCTGTCGGAACACCGAATCGGCAGCGAATGTCCCTGGATGCCGCCTGAACATTGCCCGTCATGCGGGACGGTACTGGTCCAACAGGAAGATGAAGTGGCCCACCGCTGTCTCAACCGAAATTGCCCGCGGCAATTGACACGCGCCGTGGAGCACTTCGTGAGTCGGGGCGCACTCGACATTCGCTCGTTCGGTGTACGCCAAGCTGAATTGTTTGTCGCCCAGGGTTTCATCGCCGCCGTGGCCGACGTGTACCGTTTGCCCTGGTCAAAGATCGCCAAACTGAAATCGTATGGCGAGCGACGGATCGCGGGCCTCAAGGCCGGATTGGTCTCAGCCAAGTCCAGACCCCCGGCGCGGCTGCTACATGCCCTGGGCATTCCCTTTGTCGGTCTGCAGGTTGCGGAACTCATCTGTGACGCAGTGCGCAACCTGTTGGAGTTGCCGCATTGTTCCGCGGATGACCTGGAACTGATCGACGGCGTGGGACCCGAGATCGCCGGTGCCGTGACCGAATACTTCAATGATCCGGTGCGGCGCCGGGAATTGCACTCGTTGGCCCTTTCTGGACTTTGTATGTTGGGACCTGAAAGAGCTGCGGTATCCGAACCCAAGGAGGCGGGGATCGCCGGCAAAACCTTTGTGATCACGGGCAAGCTGTCCGGTTTCACTCGGTCCGAAGCGACGAATCGCCTCAAGGAACTCGGTGCCAAGGTGACCGGATCGGTTTCCGGCAAGACGGACTACGTGCTGGCCGGCAAGGATGCCGGTTCCAAGCTGGCCAAGGCCCAAAAAATTGGGGTATCCGTACTGGACGAAGGCGCGTTCCTGAAACTGCTTGGCAACCTCGAATCGAACTGACCGAAGGGTATGCCGGCAGGGGTCAGGAACCTTGGTGCTGAGCAACAGCCGCCTGCATGCGGGCGACGGCCTCCTCCAGAAGTGATTGGCTTGTGCCCAGATTGATGCGTGCCCATGTGTGGCCACCGGTCGTGTGGTAGCGGCTTCCTTCACTCAGGGCCACCCGGGCGTGGTTGAGAAAGAATCTGTAGGGGTTTTCCACCACGGCACCGAAGTCAACCCAGCTGAGGTACGTGCCTTCCGGCCGCGTGGTTCGTACACCGGGGAAGGCGGCGAGCAGTGCTTGTTCCATATAGTCGCGATTGGCGGTCAAGGTTCGGAGCAACTCTTCCAGCCAAGTGCGGCAGTCCGCATGACTGTAGGCGGCCAAGGCTGCCGCGTATCCCATGACGTTGACGTGGGGCACGATGCCCATGGCAGCTTGTTGCACAAGGGTGCGCAACGCCGGATTGGGCACCACTGCCACACTGCAACCCAAACCGGGCATGTTGTATGTCTTGCTGGGCGCCATCAGCGTAATCGTCGAGTCGGCGATTTCCGGCTCGAGCGAGGCGATGGGCAGATGCCGGCGGCCTTCGTGCATGAGGTCGCAGTGGATCTCGTCCGAGCAAATCACGATGCTGCGGTTGAGGCAGAACTCGGCCAGTTCCAACAATTCGTGCCGGGCCAGGCTGCGGCCGGTCGGGTTGTGGGGATTGCACAGGAGAAACAGCGCGGTGGAATCGTCCGCGACCGCCCTGAACCGCTCCATGTCCAATCTGAAGTGTAGAAGGCCGCCGTTGTGGTCATGCGGCATCGGTACGGACTGCAGCTTTCTGTCCTGCAACCCCGGCGCGACCAGGAACGGCGGGTAGACGGGCTCGTGTGTCATCACACCGGAACCGGGCCGGCCGATGGCACGGACTACCAGGTTCAGGCCGGATACGAGACCTGGCAGGAAGACCAGTTGGTCCGGGGTCACGTGCCAGTCGTACCTTTCAAGCAGATGGGTGCAGAACCATTCGCCCACAGCCTCTTCCGTAGCCCCGTAGCCAAAGATGCCGTGGGCGGCCCGCACCTGCAGCGCCTTGATGATGGGGTCCGGGGATCGAAAATCCATGTCTGCGACCCACAGCGGAATCACATCGCGGTCATATGTTTCCCACTTGCTCGAATCCCAGCCGCGTCGATCAACGTAAATCATGGTGTTTGGCTCCGAAGGAACGGGTACAGTGAGCCGTTTGCCAACGGCGTATTCGTCCAACGCCAAGTACTGTCGGTCGTTGTCCGGCGAGGACCTCATCACGGCCCGTGACATGGCTGTGGTGGCGATTGGGTTGGTAACCAACAACAGGAATCCAAGGGCAACCATCAGCAGGAGGGAACCTTTTTCGTGGTTGCCCATAAATTGGAAGTAGTAGCCCGTGGCCAGCAGCAGGAGCAGTATTCCCAGAGATGAGCCGAGGCCGGCTGCGTGCATGCGCGCGAGCGCGTTCGTCATGCGCAGGACCCCCAGCGATGCCGTCAGCATCAGTAGCGTGCCCAAGCCCATGAAGCCCAGCAGCATCCAATATTCCCAGTGGTTGAGGACTTCCATGGGTATGCCCGCGTCAGCCGTCCCCTTCAAGGAATCGGGACAGCAGGACCGTTCCCAGGAACCCCAGCACGGCGGTCACAATGGCCACGTCGTAAATGTCCGAACGCCCCAGCAACACGGACACCACAAGGACCGCTGCCACAGCCTGCACCGCCAGGAGGTCAAAGGACACCGTCCGATCGGGGGTCTCCGGGCCGCGCACCAGGCGGATAACGGTCAGCACCATCGACACGGCGATGATCAACAGGCAGAGTTGGACGCCGGTTTGAAACGGTGCGTAGACGGTTTCCATGGGGCTACTCACGAGCCAGTTGCATGATGCGCCGTTCAAATCCGCGGCGTGTCTGCAACCGGAACAGTTCCGGGTCGCGACCGTCCAACAGGTGCACGTACAGCAACCGCCGGCCGTCGGGACGGAAGCGGCTGTCGACCGCGATTGTGCCGGGGGTCAAGGTGATCGACGATGCGAGCAACAGCGTTTCGATGTCCGTGTCGGCCCGCAACTCGTAGGCCACCAGTGCCTGAGGGTGTCCTTTGCCGGTGAGGATGTTCACCGCCACCTCGATACAGGAGGCGGCAATCTGCCAGGTCAAATATCCTGTGTACAGGAAGATGCGGGCCAGCCAGCGCAGGTACGACCTGCGGTAGATCGTCAATACCACGGCAACGAACAGGAAGCCTCCGGCAGCCGTCCTGAGGGTGAACGTGCTGTTGAACACCATCCACAGGATGGCCATCAGGGTGTTGCCAACCAGCATGATGAGGTGACGCCACACGGCGAACCGTTCGGTGGCCAACCTGGCAGTGTCTTGGGTCATGTTCCGGTGCCTTCTCCGGCAATCCTAATGGCCTACGTCCGCCAAATGCCCAGCGAGCGCGACGCTGTCGATGTAGGTTTCCACATCCGTCAGCGTGGCCGCAGCCTGGTTGGCTACGCTCCAGGCGCTTTCGCCAAACACCCCCATTAACAGACTGCAGCCGACCAGCACTGCAATCGGAGTCAGGGTAAGCATCCCGAAACCGGGTCCAAGTCGGGCGGGACTGGTTACCGGCCCGACCTCGTGCCGGACCGGTGGCGATCCCCAGAACGCGCCTTGCCAGAGGCGCATGATCATGTACAGGGTTACGAAGCTGGACAGGACCGCGACGGCTAGGAGCAGCCACTGTTCCATGGAAACCATCAGGTGCAACAGACCCAGCTTTCCGGTGAAACCGCTGAACGGAGGGATGCCTGCCAGCGACAGTGCCGTCAGAAAGAACCAGATCGCCAGCCACCGGCGGTGTGCCAGTAGTCCCCCGGTGCCTCCGTCCGGTCCCGGGACCACCCTTCCGGTTCTCAGTTCCATTTCAACCGCCCCTCCTGCCATGAGCACGGCGGTTTTGACGACCATGTGGTGGGCCAGATACAGGATTGCCGGCGCCAGGCTGACGGCCAGTACCCCGTTGTGCGCGCCGGCCAGTGCCAACCCGGCAAAGATGAAGCCAATGTGGCTGACGATTTGGAAGCTGAGGGCGCGCCGTATGGTGTCACCGGACAGGCCTCCCAGTGTGCCTACGACCATCGAAGCTCCGGCCAGCGTCAGAAAGGCGGGTTGCCAGGATGCCAACTGTTCGGGAAACAGGAGCGGAAAGAGCCTGAATAGCGAATAGAGGCCAACTTTGGTCAACAGGCCTCCAAAGAGGGCGTTGACCACCGGGTGGGTGGTGTGATAGCTGCAAGGCAGCCAAAAATGCAGGGGAAACAGGGCCGACTTGCCGGCGAACGCCACAAACAGCAGACCGGCCATCATCGGTGCCAGCCAGGCTGGAAGGCCCGGTTGGGGCAGCAGCACGGCAATGTGGGCGATGTTGAGGGTGCCGAGCGTTCCGTAGGCAACGGCAACGGCACCCAGAAACACCATGCTGCCCAGGAGGTTGAGGACTACGAAACGCAATCCGCCCCTGATCTGGTCCCGTTGCCCGCCGAGTGTTACCAGCACAAAGCTGGTGATTACCAGGATCTCGAAGAACACATAGAGGTTGAACAGGTCGCCTGCCAAAAAGGTGCCGTTGACCCCCATCAGCAGAAACAGGGAAAGGGGGTAGAACCCCATCCGATCCCGCTGATCGAGAACGTCGATTGCAAACGGTACGGCTCCCAGGTAAATCACGGCCGTCAGCAACAACAGCAGGGCCGAGAACACATCCGCCACCAAAACGATGCCAAACGGGCCGTGATGGCCTCCAACATGAAGGACGAGGTGGGTTCCCTGCACGGTCCATGCCATTAGCCACAGGGCCAGTATGAGATTGACGACCCCGGCCAACAGCGCCGCCAGGCTGTGTGTGTGCAGCCGCGGGAGCAACTGAAACCGGGGAATCAACAAGCTGCCTCCGGCCGCACACAAAGGCGCGATCGCGAACAGGGCCAGGAGGTTGGCAAGGTTGGCGCTGGCGGTCACCGGGCCTCTCCCAACGCGTCCGCACCGGCGCGGCCGATCGGAGGTTCGTTCACGGAGTCCTCGAGGTACATGTAGTCGTCGGGTTCCCCGGTACGGCCCGGACTGAAATGCTCAACGTCATGGTAGGCGGTACCGGCAGAATAGTCCTCGCCGTCTCTTACCTCGTGCAACCGCTGAATCAGGGCAATCAGGTAGGCGGTCACCCCGAAGCCAATTACGATGGCGGTCAGAATCAGCGCGTGGGGCAGGGGATCGGCAAAATGGCCGGCTTCCGGCAATTCATCGGCCTTCCGCGGCGGCAAGGGCAGGATCGGCACTGTTCCCGCGGTCAGTCCGGTGGCACTGAATATGATGAGGTTGAAGGCGTGGCTGATCAGTCCCAAACCCAAAATCAGCTTCATGGCGTGTTGGCGCAGGATCAGGTACGTGCCCGACCCCAACAACAGCATGACGAGCAAGGCCAGCAGCAGGACACTCATGATGGCGGGGAAACCTGCTCTTTGCCTACCGACCGGTCTTCCATGTCCTCCATGTCCAGCAGTTGTTCCAATCGGGCCGACCGGGTCAGCGTGAGATCCAGGAGGAAGAGTGACGTTACCGACATGACGACCAGGAATACGCCAAAGTCAAAGGCCAAGGCCGTACTGAATTCAACCTCCAGCCAAGGCAGGTGGAAGTACACCGGTGCGAACACGGTGCCGGACTTCGGCCAGCCGAAGACAATCGCCAACACCGCCGTCAGCAGGCCCAGGCCCGACACCGGGAGCAGCAAGCGGCCGACCCGTCTCTGAACCGTCACGGCACCTTGGCTGATGATGGCCAGCTCAACCACGGCGGCGGCCATCAAACCGCCGACAAAACCGCCGCCGGGCAGCAGGTGGCCCCTTAGGAGAAAAAAGAACGCCAGCAGAATCAAGGCGGCGGTGAGGCCGTTCAGGACGTACTTCAGATAGAGTTCGGTCATGGCGCACCCACGTCCGGATCAATCCTGTTTACTCCGATGCCCGGCTGCGCCGGGGCCGAAACCGATAGGCGCGCACCAGGCTGTACACGCCTATGCCCGCGATGGCAATTACGGTCATTTCACCGAAAGTATCGAACCCCCTGAAATCGGTCAGAATCACATTGACGACATTGGCAGCCCCGTGCGCGTCCAGCCACGTGGCCCGGATCATTTCGTTGCTGATCGGCTCAAACCGCGGCCGTCCGGATGCCAGCAGGACCAGCACAAACCCGAATGCGCCCGTGATGCAGGCGATGCCAATGTTCCTGATTTTGTGCCCCGGTGGCAGCCGGGGCGGCTGCGCTGCCGGCAGCTTGTAGAGGATGAGGATGATTAGCACGAACACCAGAACCTCAACCAGGAGCTGTGTCAAGGCAAGGTCGGGGGCTGCGAACAGGACAAAGAACAGGGTCACGTTCAATCCGACCACACTCAAGGCGATGATGGGTGCCAGTCGGTTGTTGGAGGCAAGAACCGTCAGGGCCGCCATCAGTGACAAGAGCAGGATGGTGCCCTCCAACCACAGCGCCACAGGACTCTCCGCCACGAGCCGCAGGTCGGACGGATTGAACAGCGATCCCAGACGATTGGCCACCAGGACCACCACCAATACGGCTGACCCCAAAACGATGGAAACATGGCTGGTGAGGGACAAGTCCTGCAGGCCATGGGAAATCCACGAAGCCCCGCGCGCGGCCAGCCCCAAGGTCCTGTCCAGCAGCAAGTCCCCGGAGGGCACCCGGTCTACTCCCCGATGCAGGACGCGCAGCGCGCGATCCCCTAGCAGGTACAACCCGGTACCGGCCGCCAACGCGGCCAACGAGAGCAGAAACACAGCATTGAAGCCGCTCCACAGGTGGATGTGGACAGACTGCATCTCACCGGCAACGGCCGACACCGCGCCCTGTACTAAGGGTTGGAACAAGCGGTCCAAAGTCAAGGGCAACGTGAATCCAATCACCGCCAATGCCATTGGTCCTGCCACCATGGTCACCGCGGGCGGGTGCAGTTGGTGGGTTCGGTCCACCGCAGTGTCCGGTTCCCGGCGTAAAAAAATCCTGTGCACAAAGGCGATCGCCAACCATACAAAGGTTGTACTGCCGATCAGGGCCCCAATCAGGCCCAACCAAGCGATCCATGCGGAGTCGGCAAGGTGCAGCAGGCTGTCAAGTAGGTATTCCTTGGATAGGAATCCTCCCCACACGGGAAGGGCGGCCAGGGAAAGGGCGCTGGCCACAACGATGATGGACACGGTCCACAATGGACGGGCCTGTCCGGCGAGGCGCCGAATGTCGCGCGTACCCGTGGCGTGCTCGATCATCCCCGCGGACAGAAACAGGGGGCCCTTGTACAGGGCGTGGGCCAGGATGCCGACCACCGCGGCCACCAGGGCAGCTTTGCCGGACTGTCCCAAGGCAACAAACAACAATCCAAGCTGGGCCAGAGTGGCATAGGCGAGCATTCCCTTCAGGTCCGTCTTGGTCAGCGCCAGCACCCCGCTGACGGCACAGGTCACGGCACCAAACCCGACCAGCGCGGGTAGCCAGGCTGGATGATCCCCAAACGCGGGATGGATGCGGGCTGCCAGGAATATGCCAGCCTTGACCATAGTCGCGGAGTGCAGGTAGGCGGATGCCGGTGTTGGCGCCGCCATGGCACCCGGCAACCAGAAATGAAAGGGGAACTGACCGGACTTGGTAAATGCGCCGAGCAGGATCAACACCAGCGCCACCGTGGTTGTGTCGTCGACTCTTGTCGGGGGTGTCGCGTTCCATGCCGAAAATGTCCAATCACCTGTCGCCTGCCCCAACAGCAGGAAGCCGGCCAGCATCGCGAAGCCACCGCCGCCGGTGACAATCAAGGCGTTGCGCGCGCCGCGTTGACTGGCTGTCGCACTGAATCCGTGGCCGATCAAAAGATAGCTTGTGACCGTTGTGCCTTCCCAGAACACAAAGAACGCCAACACGTTGTCCGACCACACGATCCCCAGCATGCTGGCCATAAAGAGAAACAGGAACAGGTAAAAGGCACCCTGTCGAGGATCGCCTTCCAGATAGTAGTGCGTGTAAAGTACAACGGCCGCGCCAATCCCCAGGATGATCACCGTAAACAACAGCGACAAGCCGTCCAACCCAAAGGTCAGGTCCAGGTTGAGCGAAGGTAGCCAGGCCCAGTGTTCGTGGTAAGGATCATCCGCCATGTCGGTGCGCCGCCAAATCCAGCCCAGAATCGCCAACGGTACGGCTGCGCCGAACCACGCGGAAAGCCGGGTGGTTTCGGGCTTGGTCCGCCACAGGATCAAGCCTGTCAGGCTCAATATGGCCAGACTTCCTAGCAACATGCCTGACGTGCGGTGGGGTTTAGGGAGGACAACGGTCTGGCCAAGGCGGTTTGAACGGTTGATGTCCGGATGTCGGCCGGGGTTCAATTGGGGCCCGACACCGTCCGTTCCGGAGGCTTGCTGTTGGGTAACGGGTATCCTCTGCCTCAGGGGTAAGTCTACCGGAAACCACCGTCAGGAGCGCCTGTCATGCATCTTTTGCAAACCCTGGAACACCCCTACACCCTTGCCGCCGCATTCTCCCGCGACGGCACCCGCCTGGTAACTGCCGGCATGAACAATGATTTGACAGTCTGGCAGACCGCCAACTGGAGCCGGGAAGCCCACATCAACGCACACGACAAAAGCGTCAACGCATTGGCCCTGCGCCTGGACGGGAGCGTCCTGGTTACCGGGAGCAGTGATTGCACGGCCTCCATCCGATTATTTCCCGGTCTGGAGGAGCGGCATCGGGTGCGGGATCGCAAGAAGGTTGTATCGGGCCTGGCCATGTCTCCGGACACCGGCTTGTTCGCGATCTGTTCCTACGGCGGGCGAATTGCGGCCTGGGATTTCGACGGGCAATCTGTAGCCGGTTTCAAGGCCAGCCGAGGCAATCTGACTGTCGTAGCCTTTTGGGCAAATTCCACCCAAATTTTGGCGGGGGGCCTAGGGGGTGAACTCACCATCTGGTCGTTTCCGGGCGGAGAGCCCTTGGGGGCTGTGCCAGCCCACGACATTGCCCTGAGCGCCTTGAAGTCGGACGGTGCCAACGGGCAGGTGTGGACACTTGGGTACGAAGGCCAACTCAAGGTGTGGGATGCAGACGGATGGCATCTGGTCCGCTCCGCAAAGCTCTCGGACGAGCGCATTACGGGATGCTGGCTGAACCTTGAGCGCCGATGCGCGGCGGTCCTCACGGCCGGTTGCATTCGCCTGTTTGACCTCGATAACTGGACTTGGGTCGACGCCATTGAGGTCGACTCCAATGTGCTGACCTGCGCGGCCTGGTCGTCGGATGGGGCAACCCTCGCGGTAGGATCTGCCGACAGGCGGCTACGGATTCTGGCAGTGGACTAAGCTGGTCTGGAACTGTGTCCGTCCCCTACGCTTGTGTCAATCTCCAAACCCGGTCACCAAATGCCCGAACACGCGCCTACCTATCTGCACCTCAACGAAAACCCGCGCCCACCCAGCAAGGACGTGGTCAATGCAGTGTTGGGAGTCCTGTCCGGGCTCAACCGATATCCCAAGGTGCCCAACAGGCTGCACGGTCGGCTGGCCGAGTACCTTGGACAAGGACTAGCCGTTGAGAACATTTCGGTTGGTCACGGGGGCGTGGATGTGCTGCACCAACTGGCCGTTGCCTTCCTGCATCCGGGAGATGAAGCCATCGTTCCCAGACCGAACTTCCCTGTCTACGTCAACAACGTTGCCAACCGCGGTGCGACCCTGGTGCAGGTTGAACTGAACGACTACAGGCTGGACATGCAGGCCCTGCTCGATGCGGTCACTCCTGCCACCAGGATGATGTATCTGACGAGCCCCCACAACCCCTGCGGATCACTCACCACGCAGGATGAGTTGGATTGGCTCATGGACCATTTGCCGGACCATGTCCTGCTTGTGTTCGATGAGGTGTATTGGCACTTCGCCAGTGATCCTGCCCAGGCAAGAGTCTGGAAGCATGTGCATGCAGACCGCAACGTGGTGGTGCTGCATAGTTTTTCGAAGGCATTCGGCATGGCTGGCCTGCGTCTTGGCTACGCAGTGTCGTCGCCTCGCATTAAGCAGAAGTTTAGTCCGCCGGTTTCCGAGTTTCGCGTCAACCTGATGACCGAGGCCGCAGGGCTGGCGGCTCTGGAAGATACAGAGGGAGTCCGCGAATCGATCCGCTTGATGCAGGAAGGATGCACGGTCCTGTACAACGCCTTGTCCGGGATGGATGGTGTAATCAGGGTCCTGCCCAGCCAAGCCAGTTTCGTGGCATTTCGTCCGGACTGTTCCGGCAAGTGGCTGGAGAGCCAACTGGCGGAGCGAAACATCCTGGTGAGGGAACTGTCCGGATTCCAAATGCCAGGATGGGTGCGGATTTCGGTTGGCAACCCCGGCGAGACGGAACAGTGTCTTTCCGAAGTGGCCGACATCCTGTCGAACAGGCCGTGATCGGTGTCCGGACCACCCATGTCCCACACGGTCTTACCAGGATCCACATGAGCATCACCACCATCGGCCCGAACGGAGCGGTCCCCCTTTTGGCACCCTTACCCGACCCACCCCGGCGCCCCGAAGAAAATGGACAGATTCCGACACCTCGCCGAGCACTTCGGTACCCCCGACACCACCGTGATTGATGGAACGGCGTACGGTTCGCCCGATTCCCTGCCAAGCATCAAGGGACTGCGCGCACCCAACATACTGATTGCCTTCGCCCCCGAGGCTTGTGCCCGGCGCAACGCCTACATCATCGCCGAGCAGGCCCCCCCGACTTCGTGCTGGAAGTCGCATCGTGTTCTACCGGCCACATTGACGGCTAGGACAAGCCGGCCGACTACGCGGCCTTGGGCATCCCCGAGTACTGCCGTTTCGACGAGACCGGCGAGAGCCACGGCGCGCGCCTGACTGGCGACCGGTTGGTCGGGGACCACTACAAGCCGATCGAGTTCTTGGAGTTTCCCGACGGCAGTCTGGAGAGCTACAGCGAGGTTCTGGACCTGGAGGAACGGGTTGGGGTATGACCTGTCCCGCAAGGATGGCCGAAACCTCCAATTGAATTCACCAGACTAACCGCTCCTCAGAAAATCGGCCAGAGGTTGAACATTCTTGACGCTAGGCTTTCGTCACCGGCATCCAAGGCCTGCGACTCGACCACGGCCACTGTGGCCATGTTCACGATGTCGCGCACCTCGGCCCCGGATTCCAGCACGTGCACAGGCCGACGCAGGCCGACCAGAATTGGTCCGATCTTGTCTGCGCCGCCGAGTCTGTTGACCAGTTTGTAGGACGCGTTGGCGGCGCTCAACGACGGGAAGATGAGCACGTTGGCATCGGACACATCGCTGAACGGGTACAACTGGGCCATGAGATCTGGCTCCACCGCAATGTCGGCCTGCATCTCGCCATCGATTGTGAGATCGGGTCGACGCTCCTTGACCAGTTCGGTGGCGGCGCGCATGTGGTCGGATTCGACCCCTCGGGTGCTGCCAAAGTTCGAATAGCTGATCATGGCGATGCGAGGCTCCACGTCAAAGCGCGCCGCCACATCCGCCGCGTTGATCGCGATGGATGCCAACTCCTCCACGCCTGGATTGATGTTGACAGTGGCGTCGGAGAAGAAATAAAGCTGATCGTTCACGATCATCAGATAGACGCCGCTGACCACCTCCCGATCCTCCATGACGCCGACCACCTGCAGGGCGGGGCGCAACACGTCCGGGTAGTTGTAGGTCAACCCGGAAATGAAGGCGTCGGCGTAGCCAGTCCTCACCATCATGCTGCCAAAGTAGTTTTCCTGCAACATCAGTTCGCGAGCCATGGTGAGGGTGACGCCCTTGCGCTGGCGCGCCTCGTACAGCACCTGAATATACTCATCCAGTTCGGGACTGTCGGCCGGGTTGAGCACTTCGGGTTCGAAGTCCAGCTTCAGCCTGTCGCACAACTCGCGGATGTGGTCCTGGTTGCCCAGCAGGAGCGCCTTGGCGATGCCGGCCTGCTCAATGGAATGAGCGGCCCTGATGATGGAGGTGTGGTTGCCTTCGGCAAACACCAGACGCTTGGGGTCGCGCGTGGCCTTGATTTGCATGAACCGCATGACCTGTTCGGTCTTGCCCAGACGCTCGGTCAACTCGTTCAGGTAGTCGTCCATGTCCAGCATGCGCCGTGCGACGCCGGATTCCATGGCGGCTCGGGCCACGGCTGGCGCAACCCACATCAGGACACGCGGATCGAGTGGTTTGGGCAGGACGTATTCGGGCCCCATGACCAGAGACGTCAATCCGTAGGCCGCCAAAACCGAATCCGGAACATCTTCCTTGGTCAGATCGGCCAGGGCGCGGGCCGCGGCAATCTTCATCTCCATATTGATGGCACTGGCATGGACATCCAGGGCTCCCCGGAAAATGAACGGGAACCCCAAGACGTTGTTGACCATGTTGGGATAGTCGCTGCGTCCGGTGCCCATGATCACAGTGTCCGTCCGCGCCGATTTGGCCACGTCGTAGTCGATTTCGGGATCGGGATTGGCCATGGCGAAAATGATCGGATCGCGTGCCATGCTCCGCACCATCGTCACGTCCATTGCCCCCTTGGCTGACAGACCGATGAATACGTCGGCACCGTTCACAGCCTCGCGCAACGTCCGCTTGCTTGTCCGGGAGGCATGACGCTTCTTGTAGATGTTCATGCCCTCCGTGCGCCCTTCGTAGATGACGCCCCGTGTGTCGCAGAGCACGATGTTGTCCTGTTGGGCCCCAAGGGCAATGAAAAACTCGGCACAAGCCAGTCCCGAAGCACCGGCTCCGTTGATGACAATGGAAACTTCGTCCAGTTGCTTGCCGACCACTTCCAGTGCGTTGAGCAGCCCGGCCCCCGAAATAATGGCCGTCCCGTGTTGGTCGTCGTGGAACACGGGGATGTCGAGTTCCTTGCGCAGGATCTCCTCGATGTAAAAACACTCGGGCGCCTTGATGTCCTCCAGATTGATGCCGCCGAACGTGGGGGCAACATTGACGATGAAGTTGATAACTTCGTCGGCATCCAGGGTTGCCAGTTCCAAATCGAATACGTCAATGTCGGCAAACCGCTTGAAAAGCACTGCTTTGCCTTCCATGACCGGTTTGGAGGCCAACCCGCCGCGGTTGCCAAGGCCCAGGATGGCGGACCCGTTGCTGATCACCCCCACTAGGTTGCCCTTGGCTGTGTAGCGGTACGCCAAGCTGGGATCGCGCGCGATTTCCTCGACCGGTTCGCCGACGCCGGGAGAATAGGCCAGAGCCAGATCGCGCTGGGTAGACATGGGTTTGGTCGGGACAATCTTGAGCTTGCCGGGACGCTTGCCCTCGTGGTAGTCGAGTGCTTCCTGTCGGGAAATTTGCTGCATGGGGGATCAATTTCCAGAAGTGGGTGGGTCGGTGGATGCGCCCGGACGTAGCTCTCGGGCCGGCATGTTCGATCCTATCAGACCCGATTGCCGCCTACTGTCGCAGACCGACACCGCTCCATTTGGTGCCGTCAAGCTTCGATTCCGGGCCGAGGTTGATCCCGGACGATCGTTTGTGCGCTAGATTCCGTCAGCCAGCCTGGCCACGGCCTCGAACAACGGCAGGCCTTCGGGTGGCCAATGCCAACGGCCCGTGGCATTCAAGACAACGCTCCAGCAAAAGACGGCGTACAGGCAGACCAGGGGGATGCCCACCGAACGCCGGGCTTGGAAACCGGTCCACCAAACTACGAGGAACGGCAGTGCGCTGGACAGCAGCATGATCGGATAGTCAAACGCCAGCATAGAGACCGGTGCCGGCATGGGTTTGACCACCGACGTGATACCAACGATGGCCAGGATATTGAGCATGTTGCTGCCCACGAGATTTCCGACGGCGATTTCACGTTCCCCTTGGCGGATGGCGATGAGCGTGGTCGCCAGTTCCGGCAGGCTGGTACCAATGGCGACGATGGACAGTCCAATGAACAACTCACTGATCCCGAACAGGCGTGCCAGGCCACCGGCTCCGTTGACCAGTGCGTCGGCGCTGAGCGGCATGCCTACCAGTGAAAAGCCAAGCACCACCAGAACGGCCGTCAGTCCCCATCGCCCAAATCGCTGCCAGAAGTCCGAGTCGTCCGTGGACTCGACCGCTTCGGGATGGGCCCGACCGAAGGCGATGGAGTACGTCATGAAGATCGCCAAACCCGCCAACAGAATTGCTCCTTCCCGCGGCATCACGGTACCGTCGATCGAGAACGCGACCAGCACCACAGAGACCAGAAGCATGGCGGGATACTCCCGGGTCAACAGGCGACGTTGAATGGGGAGGGCTGCAATCAACGAACCCAGCCCGAGAATCAGGCCGATGTTGGCGATGTTGCTGCCAACCACGTTGCCGATGGCGAGCGTTCCGGAGGTGTTGGGATTGAGGTTGTCGAGGATGCTCACCAGCAATTCCGGCAGACTGGTGCCCAGGGCCACAATCGTTAGGCCAATCATGATTGGCGACATGCCCAGGCGGGAGGCCAGCTCGCTGGCACTGGAGACCAAGCCGTACCCAGCCACAACTAATCCGGCTAGGCCGAGGACGATTTGCAGGAGCAGAATCGGAAGGGCGGAATCGCTCACAGGGGAACTCGGCTTTGGTATCGGACAGAAGCTGCGGTCCCGGAAGGCGCAGCCCAACGATCAGCAGGTGGACGGGCTGTCCAGAATGGATTCCAACCGTCCCTGCATGGACCACGGCCCCGCCCAACTGATCCGTGCGTTCACCATGCAGCCCGTCAGGTCCTGCTCGTGTTCCACGAATACCAGCCGATTCTGGCGGGTGCGCCCGAGCCACCGGCCCTTGTGGCGGCGTTCAATCAGCAATTCCACCGAATCGCCGAGTTGGCGGCGGTTCTTGCGCAGGCAGATGTCGCGCATCAGGGAGTCCAGGCGGGCATGCCGCTCGCGCTTCACGGAATCGGGAACATCGTCCTCCATCCGACGGTCGCTGACCGTGCCCGGCCGGGAACTGTACCGGGCAAGGTGTGCCTTTTCCGGCTGCAGATCGCGCAGGAGGGCCTCCGTGTCTCGAAACTGACTGTCCGTCTCCCCGCAGAATCCCACAATGATGTCGGTGTGGATGCTGCAGTCCGGCAGTTTGGCTCGGATGTGTCTAATCAGGTCGCGATACTCCTCCTGCGTATAGCCGCGTCGCATTTTGCGCAGGACGTCGTTGTTGCCGGCCTGGGCCGGTACCTCGATTTGCTCGCACACCTTGGGCAGATCGCGTACGGTATCCAGGATGCGATCCGACAGGTAGGTTGGATGGCTGGTCAGGAAGCGAATACGCCACAGGTCGGGAATGTCGTGGATCGTACGCAGCAGGTCGGCAAGGTCCGGCACCTTGGAATTCGACAGGCCTCCATGCACCGGAACCTGTCCGCTGTGGCCCAGGGGTCCGCGCAGGTCGTAGCCGTACCGATCCACGATCTGACCCAAGAGTGTTACTTCGCGGGCACCTTGGCGCACCCGGAGTTCCACTTCCCTGCGAATGTCCTCCAAGGACCGGCTGCGTTCGACGCCGCGCCGGAACGGGATGATGCAGAAGGTGCAGGCATGGCTGCACCCGTACACCACTGGCACATAGGCGGTCACGCCTTCATGATGCAGGCTGTCCCCGCCCGAACGGCCGGGGACATTGTGGGTTTCGTCCGTGTCCTGCAGTGTGTGGCGCGCGGAGGTCAGGTCCCTGATCAGCGACTCCGAGTCCTGATTGATGGTGTCCTGCAGCAAATGGTTGACCAGAGGCAGTGGTTCGCTGGGCGGCATGAACACGTCCACATGGGGAAACCGTTCGATGAGGGTGGGGGACGGATTGACTCCCACCATGCATCCCATCAGGGCCAGGGTCCGATCCGGTTGCCCCGACTTCCAGCCCTTGAGGGCGCCGAGTTTGCCCACCGCCTTGTTCTCAGCGCTTTGGCGAACCACACAGGTGTTCAGGACGACGACCTCGGCTTCATCCGGGTCGCGGGTCGCAGTGTAGCCAAGGTCGGTGAGCGCGTCGGCCACATGCTGGGAATCGGCCGTGTTCATCTGGCAACCGACCGTCCAGATGTGGAATTTCCTGTCCATTGCTGTCATTCCTCTCGGCCCGGTGGGGGCAGGCCCTTCGTCATCCGAATCCTTAGCGTACATCCGGGTCGGTGGGGTAGACGTCTATGTTTTCCAAACACACCCGATAAGGCAGCGAGACGGCAAACACGATGGTGTCCGCCACGTCCTCGGCTTGCAGCATCCGGTTCCTCAGCTCCTGGGGAGGGGGCTCAGGACGTCGATCCAGGATCGGCGTGGCACCAACCCCCGGGTTGACCAGAATTGCGCGGATGCCGAAGGGATTGCCTTCTTCGTTGGCAATGCGGTTGAGCGCCGCCATGCCCAACTTGCTGCTGCTGTACGCCACGCCGGCCAACAGGCTGGGGTAGTTCGCGGCCCGGGATGCGACGTTGACAATGCTGCCGCACCCAAGTTCGTGCATGCCGGGCATGACCAGTTTGGTCAACAGAAACGCCGCGTCCAGATTTACGGCCAGAACCGTTCGCCACTGGTCAAGACTGGTGTCGGCGTAACGGCGCGGAACGACGTTGGTGCCGGCATTGTTTACCAGGATTTCGATCGGACCCAGGTGGTTGGCGGCTTCCTCACAGGCAGCACCGAGGGCATCCGTGTCGGCCACATCCACCGGAATCGCCCGTACACTTCCACCCGCGGACTCGATCTCTCCAGCAAGTTGCTCCAGCGCGCTCGCCGTGCGTGCCATCATGGCCACCCGCACACCTCGGGCGGCCAGCGCCCGCGCGGTGGCCGCTCCGAAACCGCTGCTGGCCCCAGTGACAATTGCGGTCCTGTCTTGTAGGTTCAGCACGTTGTGGAGTCCGGCATCATCTCGCTGAAACATCGCGGCAATTCGCGGGGAGGCGCGCCTGTTGAGGACGCTCCGGTACAGGTTTGCCGGACGCAATCGACCGTATGATACATTTTGCTGCGGCGAATTGCCGGCCGTCGGTGCTTGGTTGCGGGCGCGTTGTTTGTCCTTGAATCCACATGCTCAACGTTGCTTCGTCTCTGCACGGGGGGACCGAAACCCATTCGTGGAAGCGGACTGCCTCTTCCCGACTTGCGTCGTCGGCAAGGGTCGGGTTGCGATATGCCCACGGTTTGCCCGGACGCGTGCACGCATGTCCTGCATGCTGACCGCATGGCGTTTGACGCCAACCGAGTCGGCGCGCACCTTACAAGGTCCTGAAACTGCCAGGCCAAAGGAACCCCCATGGCCCGAGTGCTGGCCGCTGACATCACCCCTCCCCGGCGCGTTGACAGTCTGATTTTCGATGTCGATGGTGTTCTGTGGGACACCACCGGGAGCTACGATCCCGCGATTGTCCAGACCATCGACCTGTTGGCGAAACACATGGGCCGCGACGACCTGTCTGGTCAGGTTGGAGAATCCGATCTGCGTGCGATGAGGCTGGCCGGCGGGTTGAACAGCGACTGGGACCTCACCTATGTCGTTCTGGTTGCGCTGTTGGCCGGTTGGAAGGATCTGGGTGCGGCGGCCGCGGCGACACGCGGAAGGGGCCGTGTCTGGGCTGAGGAGCAACGTGGATTCGGCGCAAACCTGGAATTCGAACTGCTGCAGTACTGGTTCGACCTTGTGTATTGGGGCAGCGAACGCATCGGCGGCGTGCTGGACACCCCCCCGTTCCACGTCGTAGACCTACCGGGCACCTGGCATGCCGAACGCCCCTTGGTGACCGCGTCCCTGCTGGATAGCCTTCGGCTTTTGGGAATCGATGCCATGGGCATCGCTACCGGACGGCCCTTGATCGAATTGCAGACCGTGCTGGACAATGGGCCGTTGCTCGACTACATCGACTTTGACTGCATGTGCCGTGGCGACATACTGAAAAAACCCGATCCGGCTGTTGTGTCATGGTGCGTGGATCGCATGCGATCCCGCCTCCCTGCACAGCGCGCCCGCGCATTGACCATTCTGTACTCCGGCGACACGCGGGACGATCTGGATCTGGTACTCAACTACGACCGATGGGACGCGCGGGAACCATCCGCGTCCTTGTGGATTGGCGCGGTCAGCGTCGTACCCGAATCGGAGTTCGGGTTGTTTCTAGAGGCCGGGGCGGCCGCCTGCATCGACCACGTTTCAGAATTGCCTGCCGTCGTTCAGGAATTCCAAGTCCGTACAGGAACCCTACATGAGTGACAGACTCATCATTCCCGGACAACCCAGCGAACCTGCAGGGCCGGAACAACTGATTGTCCCCGGCGGCGGTTCACGGCCGCCAGAACCGGTGCCGTTATCGTCGGAGACGTCCCCTGCCGACGTACCGGCATCCGAAACGGGTGGACAGCCAACGGGGGATTCGGCAGACAACAGAGGCGCGGCCGCCGGCTTGGAACAGGTTCAACAGTTCCTGAAGAGCCTGCGCTATCCCCCGAGCCAGGTCCAGTTGGATTGTCCGCAGTGCAGTGCCGGGGTAACATCGCTGGTCTTCCCAATCCAGGACTATGGAGCAAATCCGACCCTACTCACAATGTTCCTGTCGGGTCAGCTCAACACCGCCCAATGCGGAAGCTGTGGCAATCAGCTGATGACCCAGTTTCCCGTGATGGTGCATTGGCCCCAACAGGAGTTTCTGGGGGTGGTCGTGCCGGAACAGGCCGGAGCCGCAAGCTCGCCGCAGGCTGTAATCGGCAGTTTGCAATCGACGTTCCTTGCCCGTGTGCCCGCGGGGGAACGCAAGGGCTACATGCTGGCCCCGCGCCAGTTCATGGCACTGGACCGCCTGCATGATGCCCTGTGGGAGTTTCAGGGTGTCACCCGTGAGATGCGGGAACACCGGGCGGCCGCCATGTCGTTGCTGCAGCGCATGTTGGGGGTCGCGGACGACACTTCCGCCCTGGCTGAACTCGCCCGGTCGGAATCCACCCTGATCGATCGCGAGTTCCTGCTGCTGGCCATGCAATTGGGTTCGCAGGAGGCACCCGAGCAGCACGCAGGCTCGCCGTTGCAGCAGGTCATTTCCTGGCTGTCCGCCAACACGCAAGCCGGATTGGAAATCAAGCAGCAGCAGGACACGCTCCAGGACATCCTGCAACAACTTCAGGCCGGCATGGACAAGGAGGAGTTGGCGGCACGGCTGGTCCAACTGTGGACGGCCGGAGACGGTCAGGACGTGGTTCTGGCTCTGGTGCAGGCCGTACCGCAGCAGTTCGACTACGAGTTTTTGCTGGAACTGTCAACCCTCATCGAATTGGAAACCGATGCTCAGGTCAAGGAGAGTCTGGGCCGGATGCGGGAACAAATCGACGGCCAGATCAAGATGATCCAGCAGCAGATGGCGACCCTGCAACAGAACGCCTACCAGGCCTGTGTGGCCATCGTTTCGGCCGCCCTGCAAAGCCAGGATCCCGCCGAGGTACTCCGCCGGCAGAGCCGCATGCTGCGCGGGCCCTTCTTCAATGTCCTGATGAACATGATGGCCCAAGCCCAGAAGAATCAGGCACCGCAGGTGGTGAATCGCCTGCTCGAAATCCGGGACATTGCCCTCAATATCCAGGCGGAAGCCATGTCCGAGGAGGACCGGTTCCTCTTCACCCTAATCTCGGCCCGCACCGTGGGTGAAACGCGTGCGGCGATGGAGCGACACGGCGACTTGATCAGCGATTCGTTGCTCGAGAAGCTCGATACGATGGCCAAGGAGCTCGGCGAGAACGACATGGATGTCCAGGCCCGCAAAATTCGCTCATTGCGCAATGAGCTTGTGCTGAGGCGCTGATTTGCTTTAGGCGGATCAAGCCGGGCACCGGTGAGAATTCGGACCATACCTTGCTCTTTGGATCGTCCACCACTCCGATTGCGCGGTCAAGGAGTTGCTCGTTATGACCTCGTCTGCCTGGCTCAAGGGTGAAATCGTAACCACCGGAACCGAGATTCTGCTCGGTGAGACGGTTGACACCAACGCGTCCTGGATTGCCCAGCAGTTGAACGCGGTCGGCATCAACCTGTACTACAAGAGTACAGTCGGCGACAACATCGGAAGGGTGACCGAAGTGTTGCAACGGTGTATTGCCCGGAGCGATGTGGTCATCGTGACCGGCGGCCTGGGGCCCACGGCAGACGACATCACTCGCGATGCCATCGCCTTGGCGGTGGGTGACGAACTGGTTCTTGACCAGGCAACAGTGGAGGCGTTGCAGGCCCGATTCTCGAACTGGGGTACGCGGATGACGGCGAACAATCAACAGCAGGCACTGATTCCCGCCACCGCGACCATCGTGCCCAACCCTGTCGGAACCGCTCCGGGCTTTCGGGTTGCCAGAGGGAACTGCACGATTTTCGCACTGCCGGGGGTTCCGCGCGAAATGAAGCGCATGATGGCCGACAGCGTTTTGCCCTGGCTTTCGGAACGGACGGGCGGAACAGGAGTCATTCATGTGCGGACCCTGAGGACAATCGGAATCGGCGAGAGTGCAATCGACAGTGAAATCAGGGATCTGATGGCCGGCGAGAACCCGACGGTGGGGCTGGCCGCGCACACCGGGCAGGCTGACGTTCGATTGACGGCCCGTGGCCGGGACGCGGACGAGGCAGACCGTCTCCTGGACCAGATGGAAGAACAGGTTCGGAGTCGTCTGGGAGATCACATCTACAGCGGCATCAAGGGCCTGGACATCGCCAGACACATTGTCGAGTTGCTGGAGACCCACAACCAAACCCTTGCGTCGTTCGAACTTAACACTCAGGGCCGCATTGCGGAGCGTCTCCGATCGCACGAAGGCGATGCGGTGCTTGACGAACGGTGTCAAGGCGAAGAAGTAAGGTCCCGCGTCGCCGCGCTCCTGCCTCCAGCAGACGCGTCCGAAGCGGAGTATGAGCGGGCACTGGAAGCCATTGATCTGGTGCTGTCGGCTGCCTGTCCCGACAGCCTGCGCCTAACGGTCCTGGGAACAACCGGAGATGACCACGGTGTCTACCAGAACCGGAAAGGCCACACTTGGGTGCTACTGGGTGATCGACACGGAGAACACCGGGCCCGGTTCTCCTTTGGTGGCACGGATGAACTAACGGCGATCTGGATAGGCAACCGATGCTTTGATTTGGTCCGTCGATGGTTGTTGTCCCGTGCGTGAAGAGGGTTATCCGGACCCTCGTCGCCGGTTCCTGGCAGATGTGCGTTTGATATCGACGGAAAACCGGAACGGACTCAAAACAGAGGAAAGTCCGAAGTTCAGGTAGTATCTGTCTACGGCCGAAGTACCATGCGGCCACGTCGTTGCACGCGGCCCCCCGCGGACCATGGGTTCAGGGGGGACCTCCATCCCCTGTGCGTGTTTTGTTGATCCGGACCTTGACGGTCTTTTGCACCGTCGCATTCTGTTTCGGTTTGGTGCGCTTTGCACCGGATCCCGGACAGCTGGATGCTGCTGACCTCAATCCCATGCGCTTGCTGGAAGGTGTCACCGACTGGCAATCGCAGTGGTTGCCGTCCGGCAGAGGGGCTGTGCCCCGTTTGGGGGAGGCGGTCCCCGCGGCCGCCACGCCGACTGCAATCCGGATTCCCTCGGTGAACCTACCCTCCAATGGCCAGGCTGAACTCCCCAACCAACCACCTGACCCCGTAAAGGAAAACGGTACTCCGTCTGGTTCGGTCAGCATTCCATATTTTGAGCAGAGGGAACCGCCTGGCCAGAAAATCGACTTGGCCGAATCGCCGGCCCCGGCCAATGGCCGGCAGGATTCGGCGCGGGGACCGGCGGCGGCTCTGGATGTGCCCGAAATCGAAATCCCCATACGGGAAGAACCGGTCGAACCCAGGCCGACACCTGCCGGACTCGGTCCCGCGTCACAGCCTCAAGAACCCCAAGTCCCCTTGGTACGGACCGGCAAGGGTATTCAAACCATTCTCGTGCTCGGCAGCGACCAGCGCCCGAGTGACCCAACTTGGCGAACCGACGTGATCATGGTGGCCGTAATCAACAAGGAGTTGCCCAAGGTGGTGGTCGTCTCCATTCCACGGGATATGTGGGTTGAATCGACCGAGCCGGAGCTGGCCAGCAAAATCAACACATTCGATTACTGGGGCGAACAGTGGAAACCCGGTGGAGGTGCCGAACTGCTGGGCCGCGTCATCGATGAACAGTTCGGCATTCCGATCGATCTGTACGCGAAACTCAGGTTTGAAGGGTTTGTCCGGATTGTGGACAGCCTGGGTGGGATCGACATCGATGTGCCCTGTGCCTTGTATGACATCAAACCGACGGAGAACATCTACCTCAACCTGCAACCGGGCCGCTACCACTTTGATGGCGCACAGACGCTGGCCTACGTGCGCAGCCGCGCGCAGGGAGGCGATTTGTCCCGGGTCGATCGCCAGCAACAGGTCCTGCTGGCCCTGCGCAGTCGCTTCCAGGTGCGCAAGCTTGTGTCCCAAATTCCGGCCCTCTACACTACTGTGAAAGATGCCGTGGACACCAACATCGGGCTTCTCAGCGCAATCCAGCTAGCGCGGTTGGCGTACGACTTGGATGCGTCACAGGTCGAAATCGTGTCGCTGTCTCCGCAACGTCACATGGAGACCGGCTGGCAGCAGGGCATGCAGGTGTGGCTGCCGGTGTGGGATGTGATCCGCGCGGACATCAGTGCGGCGCTCGACCGGGAGCCGGGAGGCCAGATGGGCGACCCGATCGTGGGTGCGACGGCGGCAGCCCCTGTCTGTCGCTGACCACCGCCTTCCAATCCGGATGACCTGCAAGTACGCAATGCACCGGGATCGGCCAGCGATCCGTGGGCCGCGCGCGGACGGGATCGGCCGTCGGGTGCTCATTGCAATCTTGGTGGTAGGCGCATGGCTGAGTGCAGGGTGCCTGCAGGGACTGCCTCCCTTTCCGGACCTGCCGATCGTTCCGCCCCGTCTCGATGCAGGTACTGGACAAGGGGAACCACTGGCCGCCCTGGTGCCCGAACCGTCGGGTTATGTGCTTTTTTTGGGAACGGATCGAACCGCAACCTTTGGACCCTGGCGCACCGACACCCTGCTTCTGGCCTCCGTCCAACCCGACCACATTGTCCTCATTTCCATCCCGCGGGACCTTCATGTGCAGTTGCCCGGCCATGGATCCTTGCGCATCAACCAGTTGGACTACCTGGGCGAACTGCAGGGAGCGGGCATGGGACCCGCGTACATAGCCAATGTCCTGGACGACCTCATGGGCATTCGGGTGGACCACTGGGTGCGGTTTCACATGCACGGCATGGAGCCGTTGTTCGAATTGATCGGCACGCTGCGCATGGAGTTGCACTGTCCGTTCTACGAGCGGGTCTGGGATGTCAACACCAATCGCATGGAATGGCTGCTCATTCCGTCGGGCATCGTCGACATGGATGCCAACACGGCTTACCTGTACGCTCGCCTGCGCGGCTTTAGCAGCGACTTCGGCCGGATCGCCCGTCAACGGGCCTTGCTGTGGGCCTTCAGGGAGCAGTTGGATCCGGTGAAGGCCGTGCAGCTTTTGCCCTTGGCACTGTCGCTGCTCAGGGACGATCTTTCGACCGACTTGTCGTTTGGCGAGCTTGTCCAACTGGTCCAGGTTGGCATGACCCGCCCCAGAGACTCGATCCTGGCCTTGTCCATCGACCGGCGCTTTGTGGTTGACCATGTCGCGGCCGGGGGGGCGGAAGTACAGGTGCTACGCGATCCCGCGGTGTTGCGCGAAGTAGCCGCCCAACCCATCCCCTGGGCGGAGCCAATGGGTCTGCAGGACGCGGCGGAGTGTCCCGTTCCACGGCTGTCCGACGACGAATACCAGCGTATTGCGCGGCTTGACAATGTTGTCCAGTCCCACATTCCGGCAGGACGCACGCTGCAAATTGCGGGTTCCGGAGGCGCGATGGTTGCCCTCCGGGAACGCCCCGACCAAAGCAGTGGGGCAATGGCGTGGCTGCCCCCGGGAACCCTGGTCACGAGTGCAAGTGAAGCCGATGGTTTGCCGGTTTCCGCCGGAGGCCGCCGGTGGCATGCCGTCGCCACCGTTGATCAGCGACACGGTTGGATTAGCGACCTCTACCTGAGAATGCTGCCGCGCGACGAGAGGGCCGGCTGACTGCGGATCAAGGCAGGTTGGCGACGATTGTCTTTACATAATTCAGTGACGCGTTCAGCCACATGCGCTGACCAAACACCTCAAGCGTCACGGTGCCGTCATAGTTGAAGTTCCGTAGCCTGCGGAATTCCTTCGGAACATTCAGGCCTCCCGATTTCGGCGCGCCGGGGGGAAGGTGGCTGTCCTCCAGCCCGTTGTTGTCGCTGAGGTGGACATGGACCAAGCGGTCCCGAAGGTCGAACAGGTAGTCTTCCGTCAACGATCTTTGGGTTTGGACATTCCCGTGGCCAATGTCGTACAGCAAGCCGAGGCCCGGCACCCGGTGCAGGATTTCGCGCAACGGCTTCAGTTGGTGTTCGTTGTGGGGACTGTTCTCAATCGCGATGCGCACCCCCCTGTCCCTGCCGTGGGCGGTCAAGTCGAACAGGCCCTCCACGTACATCTCCACACCGTCCTCAAATGGCACGAAACTGTCCCAGCGCAGAAAGTGCATGGTGCACACCTGCGCACCCATAAACGAAGCTATGTCGACGCTGGCCTTGAGTTCATCCCAGGCTGCCTGTCGCACGCGCAGCGAGGGATTGGCGATGGGCAGGTAGGGGCCTGTGTGACCGACCACTCCAAGTCCGCTGTCATTCAACATTCTTTTTGTGAGGGACCAGTCGTCGCGGTGTGGCCCGGCCGCCGGTTCCTCCACCGTCAGGTCAAGAAAGTCGAAACCCATCCGGGCAAACAGATCAATTTGCGGTCCGAGGGGTTCAACCGGGTTGTTCATGGCTCCGAACTTCATCGTTGGTTCCTCCATTCAAGATGGTCGACCGGCCGCGGGCGGCTGGCAATCGCCGCAATGATCAGCACTGCCAACCCAAGTGCCGTTCCATAGAAGCCGGGACCGGGCTGCAGTGACTGCCGGTACAACCTTGCGAATTCAGGCAGGTAGGCAACCAGAAACCCGGCATGGGCAGTCGCAGCGGCCAGCGCCGCAGGGGGAAGCCACCAACGGACCAGTGCCGTCATGGGTAGCGAAGTGAGAGGCGCCAGCAGTGCAAATCCAGTGCAGAAGGCGAATCCAGCCGTCTGCAGCAGATTGGATGTCCAAAGAAGATTGGAAGGTTTCCAGTCCAGCGGCAGGATCTGCAGGGCGACATAAAGCGACGCAATCCACAAGGCCAGGCGCACACTCCAGACGACGGCGCGGTGCCATTGGCCGGGCGCGTCCGCGAACCAGCCCAATTGGCTGAGGGTCAGGCTGGTCATTGCCAGCGGCAGGACAAAGAATACGGGATTTTGCCAGGGCCACGGTATCTGCGCCCCGGTGAACAGCTTGCAGAAGGTCAGCAGGTCCACGCCAAGCACCTTGAGGCCCGCCACCGGGTGAGGTACCCAGACGGAAAGGTAGCCCCAAGCGGCCAGGAGCGCCGCGGTGGGAATCAACAAACGGACGGCCATGTCCAGCACCTGTGTGCCACCCGCTGAACCATGGCCATTGAACCTTTAGGCGAGGCAGGCAAACGCTGCTCGGTGACCTATGTCCGGACCTGGGCCCAGGCACGGCGATAGGCCTGCCACAGCTTGCGGGCGCTTTGTGCGAACGTGAAGCAGGCCGCGTGTCTGAAGCCGTTGCGCCGGAGTTCCTGACGCAGCGCACTGTCTTCCAACAGGCGTTCCAGCCCGGCTGCAATCGCGTGCTCGTCGTGTTCATCTACGTATAGGGCGCCGGATCCGCCGGCCTCCGCCAGACTGGAGTTGAGTCCGGTCAATACTGGAGTGCCACAGGCCATCGCCTCCAACACGGGTAGGCCAAAGCCTTCATACAGAGAGGGATAGGTGAAACATTCCGCGGTGCTGTACAAAGCAGGCAGGTCACGATCCTCCACGAATCCTGGGAACAACACCTTGTTCTCTAGACCGGCTTCGTTCACCGCATCGAAAATGCCCTGTGACCGCCAACCTCTCCCTCCGCCGATAACCAGGATCAACTCCGGGTGGTTGTCCGCAAGTGCCCGGAAAGCCTTGATAAGGCGGGCGAAGTTTTTCCGCGGCTGGAGGGTGGATACGCCCAAAATGAAGGGCTTGGCACCAATTCCGTACTTGTGGCGCACGGCCTCCAACACGTTGTGCTCCGTGACAGGTCGAAACAAGGCGTTGTCCACGGCACCGGGCACTACCGAAATCCGGTGCTCGGGCACGGACCAGAATTCCTGAAGGTCGCAGGCCGTGCTATGGCTGTCGGCGATCAAGTGATCTGCCCTGCGCACGCTGCGCGGCACCACGTGATGCAGGTACCTGGCCAGGGAAGTCGGTGCCGTGTCTGGGAATCTGCGAAATGACAGATCGTGAACCGTCAGGATTTGGCATGGGGCTCCGGAAGGCGGCAGGACAAAGTCCGTGGCGTGAAAGATGTGGGGCTTGACCGGCGTGCACCACTCGACCCGTGGCCATGGACATCCTGCGCGGTGCCACAACCGCACCATATCCCGTTCCCTCAAGGGCGAGTACCAGATTGGATTGCCGCGGACGTGCCGCAGATCCGGCCGCGGCCGGCCATTGGACCAGAGCCAAATGCGATGCTCTGGTTCGGCCCAGGGCAAGTGTTCAACTAGGCCCCGTGTGAGGCGGCCTATCCCTGCCTGCTGACGCACGGCCGGAGTGTAGTCAATCAGGATGTGCATGGCGCGCGCCGTCCTTGGCAGCGGGCGTGGCAAAGGTCCACAGCCGATTGCCGGTGAAATTCCAAATCAACACCACGGCAATGCTGATCAGCTTGGCAGCGTTGTAGCTGACGTCGTAACCCGCTTCTGGGTCCCCCAGGAGGGCAACCCAGTAGTCCAGGGCCAACCGGTGGAGGCCGAGCAGGACCAGCTGGCTCAGCCCCAGACCAATCATGCTGATGGCCGTGAACAGACCCAACTGGCGGGCGGCGGTATCCCGCTCCTGATTGGGGAATGTAAATCTCCGGTGCAGCATGAAGTTCTGGGCCACGGCACAGTAAAACCCGACGGCGTTCGCCCAGAACAAAGGAATCCCCGCCACCTTGTGGAGAAGATTCAGAATGCCCACATCGGTAACCGTACCCAGGCCGCCAACGAGGGCAAAGCGCAGAAATCGGAGGACTTCCTCCCTGAAATCAGGGTCGCGCAGGAGGTCCGTCCGGTACTTCCACATGGTCACGGCCGGCATCGGCGCAGGAAGGTGGGCACCCCACATCCTATCCCCATGGCACGGGGGAGCGGAGAGGGAGGGATTTGAACCCTCGAGGGCAGGACCCTACGCGTTTTCGAGACGCGCGCACTCAACCAGACTATGCGACCTCTCCGCGACTTCCTCCGGGCGGCATTCGAAGCCCCCGACGGAACGCGGATTATAGCCCTATCTGATGCTTGAGCCACTCTTTCATGAACCTGTCCAGATCCCCATCCAGTACCGCTCCGGTGTTGCCGGTCTCCACCTGGGTGCGAAGGTCCTTGACCAGGTTGTAGGGATGAAGGACATAGTTGCGAATCTGGGTGCCGAAATCGGCTTGGATGTTTTCGCCCTTGAGCCTGGCCCGTTCCCGATCAATCTTCTCCTGTTCCATGGCATGCAGTTTGCCCCGCAGCACCTTGAGTGCCTGCTCCTTGTTTTGGGTCAGGCTCCTTTCGTTCTGGCAGGACACGACGATGCCGGTGGGTTTGTGCGTGATGCGGCAGGCCGTATCGTTCTTCTGCATGTGCTGGCCGCCGGCGCCGCTGCTGCGAAACGTGTCGATGAGAAGGTCGGTCTGCTTGATTTCAATCTCGATGTCGGTGTCGAGGGAAGGGATGACCTCCACCTTGGCGAAACTGGTGTGCCTACGATTCCCCGCGTCGAACGGGCTGATGCGCACGAGCCGGTGGGTACCGCGTTCGGCTTGCAGGTAGCCGTAGGCGTAATCCCCCTTGACCTCCAGGGTCACGCTTTTGACTCCCGCCGCTTCCCCGTCCGTCCTGTCCACAATCGCGTGGTGAAAGGCGCGGCGGTCGCACCAGCGGAGGTACATGCGCATCAGCATGTCGGCCCAATCCTGTGCTTCCGTGCCGCCCGCGCCGGCGTGGATGGAGACCAGGGCATCACCGGCATCGTACTGGCCTCCCAGCGATAGCAGGAACTCCTGGCGTTCGAAGGCTTCGCCTGCGTCGGCCAGTTCCTCGTCAAGTTCCGCCAGCAACTCGGGATCGTCCTCGGCCAACTCGGCCAGTTCGATCACTTCGTTTACCTGTTGGCGCAGGTTGTCCCAACCCTCGACCGTCTTGCGCAGGCTGTCCAGTTCCCGCGACTTGATTCTGGCCTTAGCCTGGTCGTTCCAGAATCCCGGCAACGCGGCTTCCTGTTCCAGTTCGTCGATGCGCGCTTGCTTGCCGGGCAGGTCAAAGCCGCCCCCTGATCACGTCGATGCGCGCTTGCAGGGCCTGGGCGTTGGCTGCTGTCTGGCTCATGGAGGTGATGTCCGAAAGTGGGGGCAGTGATTAGACCTGTTCGAACAGGCCGGAAGCGAACGCCGCGGGGTCAAATCGTAACAAATCGCCGAGACCCTCGCCCACTCCGGCAAACCTTACAGGGACACCGAGCGTATCCCTGATGCCAATGACCGCTCCCCCCTTGCTAGACCCATCCAACTTGGTCACTACGATGCCTGTGACGCCGGCGGTGGCCGTAAATCGGCGAGCCTGTTCCAACGCATTCTGACCAGCGGTGGCATCCAGGACCAGGAGGACTTCGTGGGGCGCTCCGTGGACCTGTCGGTTGGCCACTTTGCGCATTTTTTGTAGTTCTCGCATGAGGTTTTGGCGCGTGTGCAGCCGGCCTGCGGTATCCACCAGGACCATATCCGCCTTGCGACTTTCCTGGCTTGCCCTGATGGCATCGTAGACCACAGCCCCAGGATCCGATCCCTGCTGTTGCGCGATCAGATCCACGCTCGCCCGTTGGCACCAAATCCTCAACTGGTCGATCGCGGCAGCGCGGTAGGTATCCGCGGCGGCCACCACAACCCGCTTGTCCTGGTTGCGGTAGTAGTTGGCCAGTTTGCCGATAGTCGTGGTTTTGCCGGCCCCGTTGACGCCAATCACGAAAGCCACTGTGAGCAGGCGCGGACGTTCGAGTTCAAACGGTTCGGTGGAGGTCATCCTGGTCTGAATCTGGCGCTGCAGGATGCGGTACGCATTCTCTGCGGACACATCCCGTTCCTGCGCCAGGGCATCCCGCGTGTCGGCAATCAACCCCTCCGCCACGTGCAGGCCGGCATCGCCCATCACCAGGTATTCTTCGATTTCCTCCCAGGTGTCGTCCGCGATGGTACCGGTACGGAAGGCGGTCCTGATCCTGCTCAGCCAGCCCTGGCGGGTCTTGGCCAGGCTGGCGTTGAGTCCGTCCCGGTCCTCATTGCGCGCTTTGCCAAACAGTGGAGACAGGGTTTGTTCCTCCTTCTAGGAAACGGTGGTGCCTGTCCGGCATCGCTCCGGCAGGCCGTCAGGCGGGCCTTCAACTGCTCAAGTATAATCCGCATCATGCCGGAATGGTCCGCGCTACCCCGAAAACCATCTGTCCGGAAGCGCCGGCGGCCGCCTGTGCCGGGTTGCGCATGTCTCTGCGGATGTCCTAGCGGTCCGCGTCCCATGAGGGAAAGTTGCCGTGTATGTCCATTGTCCCTCGAGTGGCTTCCACACCTCCGCCGATTCATTTCCGTTGACCTGTCCGTCCACCGGCGGACCCTTGGAGTTCACGGACTTCACACACCTGTCGCGGCATCTAATCGACGAGGCGCTGCCCGGCCAGTGGCGCTACTGGCCTTGGTTGTCGGCGCTGCTGCCCATTGAGGAATTCATCACGCTGGGCGAAGGCTGGACCCCATTGCTGGATGAGGAGCGGCAAGGCCATCGGGTCCTGTGGAAGATGGACTCCCACATGCCCACGGGCAGTTACAAGGATCGCGGCGTGAGCGTGATGGTCAACTGGTTCAGGCATCACGGTTTCCGAACGGTCATGGACGATTCGAGCGGCAACGCCGGTGCCAGCCTGGCCTGCTATGCCGCCCGCGCCCGACTCCAGTCCCGCATATTCGTGCCGGCCGATGCCCCGGCCCCCAAACGCAGTCAAATCGCAACCTATGGTGCCGAGTTGATTGAGGTCGAGGGGCCCCGACACTTCGCGGGTGCGGCGGCGGCGGCCGACCAGGACCAGGAAACGGGCTATGCCTCCCACGCCTTGCATCCTTGCTTCCTCTTGGGGCAGATGACGGTAGCCTTCGAAATCTGGGAACAACTGGGCGGCCATGTCCCGGACTGGCTGATTGGCCCGGTTGGCAACGGTGGCCTGCTGTTGGGAGCGTGGCGGGGATTCGAACTTCTGGTCGATTCGGGCCTGGCGGATCGATTGCCCCGCCTCATGGTCGTCCAGGTCGCCAACTTCGACCCGATTGCCCGGGCTTTCGAAGCCGATGCGGTCAGTGTCAAGCCGGCCCAACGGGCACCTGCCAGCTCAGTCGCGGATGGGATTTCCATCATCAACCCAGCCCGAGGCGACAGTGTCCTGCAGGCGGTGTATCGATCCGGCGGAACCGTCAAGGTGGTCAACGACCGCGAAGTGCTTGAGGCGCGGGCCAAGATGGCGAGCCGCGGCATCTTCGTCGAAAACACCAGCGCGACGACGTGTGCCGCCTACGCCGGCCACGCCTCCGACTTCGAACCCGGAACCACCGTGGTGGGCATCCTCAGCGGATCGGGCCTGAAAAATGCGCCGGCAACGTGAGCCGGCCCGGTTCAGGATGCTCCTGTCAAGTGTTCTGTGCGATCCATCCGCATGCTGAGGGTCTGACTGGTACCGTCCACGGCAAGTGTCACACCGTAGACGGCATCTGCGTATTGCAACATTTTTTGATTGTGGGTAATCACCAGGAACTGGGTGACGACCGCCAGCTCTCGCAGGACTTCTCCCACGCGGTCGATGTTGGCCTCGTCCAAGGGGGCATCCACCTCGTCCAGCACGCAAAATGGAGGCTGGTGGAAGTTGAGAATGGCGCATGTCAGTGCCACGGCCGTCAGTGCCTTTTCCCCACCTGACAAGGCAAACGTAGGTTGTACCGGCCTGCCCGGCAACTGCACAAACAAGTGAACCCCAGGCACAATGTCGGGTAGCGGTTCGGCAAATTCCAGCCAAGCCCTGCCACCGCCGAACAGTCGCCCGAAATAGGCTTTGAAGCCCTGATTGATCCGATCGAAGGCGGTCAGGGTCTTCATTTCGAGGTCCTCGTCAATGCCTTCGGCGATCGCCAGCAGCCTGTTCTCCGATTCTTCCAAATCCGCCAGCTGTTCGGCCAACAGGTCGAGGCGCGCCTGCTGCTGCTTGAACGCAAGGTAGATGTCCTGGTCGACGGTTCCACACCGGAGAATGCGCTGCCGCAGTCCCTTGCGTTGCGACAGGTCTTCCCCCGGCTGCCAGGTGCCGGCTGCAACCAAGTCCCGACATCGTGCCAATCGCTCCTGGGCCTGGAGATCGTCCGCTTCGGGCATCGCCTCGCCGCGCACCAGGGCCAGGTCGTCTGCCAACATTGCCGGCAGCGCGGCCTGTTCGGTTTCGGCAATTTCCAGCTCCATCTCAAGTCGTGCCAGGCGGGTCTGCACCGCGTTCAAATCTGTGTGCAGGCGCTGCCGCTCCCCATCCAATTCCCGGTGCCGGTCCAAAAAGATCCGGGTGGTGTTGCCAAGCTGTTCAAGGCGCTCCGTCTCGCTTGCAAGAAGGTCGGACCGGTCCGTCTGCTGGTCTGCCAGGATCCGGACTTCCTGCTCCAGTTGTGCCGTTTGGACTTGAAGTGACTCCAAGCTTGCCGCCACGCGCCCCGACTCCCCCTGCGCGGTGCCTTCCGCGGCCGTCGCCCGACGTACCTGCTCTGCAACCTTCTGGACGGCGATTTCGGTCTCGTGGAGGTTCTGGCGGGCCTCAGCCAACTCGGAAGTCGTGTCGTGTGCGTCCGCTTGATCGGCGTCCGTTCGCAGCCGCGTCAGCCTGGACTCCAGTTTCGACCGCCGGTCCTGCAACTCGCGCTCGCTGTCTTGGTGCGTCCGCATCCGTTGGTTGAGATCGTCAACGGCCTGCCGCAATTGGCCCGACTCCTGCTCCGTCGTTTCCTGTTCAGCCTGCAGGCCGCGCAGCTGAGCTGTAAGGTCGCGGATTCGCCGTCTGGCATGTTCCTTGGCTGCTTCTGCCGTCTCCAGGACATGCTGCATGTCGGCCACGTGCCGTGCAGCTTCGTCTACCTCGCGGTGTGCCTGCTCCGTCCGCGCGCGCGCCTCGGACAGCCGGCTTTCGATCTGGGCTTCCGCCTCTCGATCCACCTCATCCTCATGCACCATGGACAGGAGGCGATCCGCTTCTGCCTCCGAGGCAGGTGTACCGACCATTCCCGGAGCTCTGAACAGGCATCCGTCTCGAGTGGCAATCTGCCATGCCTGGCCGGGTTCGAGTTCCTCCCACAGGCGATTGGCAGCCTCGAGGTTCTCAACCACCCAACAGCGCCCAAGCAGTGCCCGCACAACGGGTCGTAACTCGTTGCTGCAATGCACCAGTTCACTTGCCACGCCGGCTCCCTCACGCCGGTTCGGAACTAGCCAGGACGTCGGCACACGGTCGACTGCCGCGACCATGATGCCGAGGCGGCCTTCAGTATTCGGCGGCAACAGCTGCGAGGCACCGTTCCAGCGCCGTACCACGAGACACTGTGCCCAGTGCCCCAGACATGCGGCCACGGCTGCTCTCCATGCGGGTTGTACATCCAGTAGGGAGCCGAGCAGGCCAATGGTCTCGAGGGAATCGGCCTGTGTCTTTGATAGGTTGAAATCCCCAATGCGTGCGTCCAGGTACTCGGTACGCAGTTGTCGGCGGACCCGGGCTTCAATCTGCCGACGCTCCAAGTCCTGTTGCAGAGCCAATGCCGCCGCGGACGTATTGCGGAGGTCCAACTCGTTGAATTCCGCCCGTTCAAGTCGCTCCCGCAACTCAATCAGTTCCATCTCGACTGCATCGCCCTGTATGCGTTCTCCGGCCAGGGCCTCGTTAGCCGCCTGCTCCGTTGCCCCCATCTCCTCCAAGGCTTTCCGATTGGCTTCCAGTCGATCCTCCAGTCGCTGCCGGTCAAGGTCCGCTTTCAGGTGCCGTTCGGCATGGCGGCGCGCCGTACGGTCCAGTTCTCCAAGGGTTCGGTGCACAGTTTCCAGTTCCCGATGCAGGTTCTGTTGGGTTGTCCGATGACGGTCGTGGGCCGTCTGCCATTTCTTCACCTCTTTTTCCTGCCGGGTTTGGACTGCCTTCAGTTCAGCTAGTTCCGTTTCCGCGCGTCTCGTCTCCAACCCGGCCTCGGCAACCTCGTCGACGAGTTCCTTCTGTCGGCGTTCGCGATCCTGGCGCAACCCATCCAGCTGGGCCAGACGTTCCCTGAGAATCGCGTCGAGCTTCAGGACTTCAGCCTGTGCCGCCTGTGCATCCTGCACCTTCCTTTGCTGGAGGGCCAGATCCGCGGCCGCGCTCCGATGATCGTCCTGCAATTGCCTGGACCGCCGGTTGTTGTCTTCCAATCCCGCCTCCAAAGACCGCACCTGTTGTTTGGTCTCGACGACCTCCAGGGTCAATGCATCGACTTTCCGATCCCGCCGCATGACAAACATGCAGTACCAGTCGTCGAGGCTTGCCAACATCTGCTCCGCCAACGCATTGCGCCGGGTTACGGTGCGTGCTTGGCGCGCAAGATGCTCGATCGATACTTCGAGGTCCCTCGCTTCCCTGCGAACCGGGGCGAGGCGCGCCCGGACACTCGCCAGCCTGCGTTCGGACGCTTGCTTGCGCAGCTTGATGCCGTAGACTCCGGCCGCTTCCTCAATGGCCTGGCGCCTGCGCAACGGATCCGCGTCGAGCAGTGCGTCCGCATGACCCTGTCTAATCAGGCTGAAGGTGCGCTGCGACAATCCATAGGGTGCCAACAATTCCCGAATTTGCCGCAACAGGACCCGTTGTCCGTTCAGTTGGTATTCGCTGTCACCGTCCCGATATCCCGTGCGCCGAACCGTGAGTTCCGAGGCGTCAGTCGGCAGAATGTCGGTAGCCTCGTCGATGCGGATTTCCACTTCCGCCAGATTGCGCGAAGGCGCGCCGTTGAGGGTGCGGTGGATCAGGTCCGCGGCACGCTTGATGCGCAGGGCTGTGGGGGCCTGTTCCCCCAGGACCCACGCCAACCCGTCCACGACATTGCTCTTGCCGCTGCCATTGGGACCGACCAGGATCGTGATCCCGGTCGAGAGCCGGATTTCCGTCTTGCGTCCGAAGGTTTTGAACCCTTGGAGCAGAATGGATTTCAATTTCATCCGCTTGCCAGGCGCGTGTTCGAATCCAGCAAGCTGCCAACCATGGACGCAGACCAGTCCGGTTGCACCCGCGACAGCTCCTGCAATCCATCATAGCGATTCGGGTCCGACATCCGTTTCGAATGCGGAAACAAACCGTCAGAGCTGTGATTGGGGGACAGCCTCATGTTCCCGCGAACAACCACAGAATCAACCCGCCGACCATGGCCAAGCCACTTGTCCCCAGCAACAGCTTGCGGGAGGACACGTCATCTGTGGGCTGACGGCCGCGCTTCCATGTAACTCGGGCAAACACCGGATGCGCCATCATTGAGCCCAACAGGAGAAGGGCGGGACCGGAACGCAGGTTGGCAACGGCAAAGGAAAGCGCGGTGCCGGTTTGCGGTCCGACAACGTCCGCGCTGAAGACAGCCCACGCGAGGGCGGCCCGATTGGTCTGCTCAACCATCACAAAGGAACCGGTCAGGCCTCCGGTCAACAAGCTGCCAAGAGTGAGGAGAAGCGAGTTGAGCAGCAGGCCCACCGCCTCGCCATCGGGCCCAAAACCGAAATTCGGCTTAAGGCTGGCATGGAACCGTTGGAGCCAAAGCCCACGCAGGTCAAAGCCGCCGGGGACTGCGTTCAGAACCGCAGCAGGCCCGACCCAGACCGCTGCCCTAATGGTCGCGGCTTGTACCGCCAGCCACAAAACCGTTACTGCTGCCTGTTGGCCAATCCCGCCGGACAGAATCGCGGTCGCAGTCACAGCGGTCAAACCAATGACCTGCAGCGATACCATCAGCCAAGAAATCCCCATAAGTGCGGGCCACAGTGTGGTGAGGCAGGCGAAGAAACCGGCAATCAAGTAAAATGCCGGGTCCGATGCGGGCTTGTATCGGGTCATCAACCGAGTTGCAGGAGGCGGTAGCCGACGGCCGCCACAGGTCGGCAGTCTCCGATGCCGCCGCAATTTGCGGTCGTCTGGATCATGTTTGAGTTGTTCAGTCCCCTTTTCCTTTGGCGCAACTCATTGGCGGAGGTTGGCAGCATGGTGCCGCCCTTGGAGTATGCCCTCGTGATGCTGGCAGTCGTAGTGCTGGCAGAGGTATTGGTGCGGAGCGCAGAGCAATTCATGCGGACACTTACCGGTTGGTGCCTGTTCCGATTTCAACTGACGGCAGGGGCATTGACCGCCGCCGCCTATCTGGGTGCCAGTGCCGTCGTCTATGCATTGCTAACGAAAGCCTACGGGGTTCACGTCGAGTTCTCCCGTTTCCTACCCCTGTTCATCATGGCTGGTCTACCCAGGATCCTGATCATTTATCGGCTCCTACCCTATTTGGGGCGGACATTCGGGGTGCTGCTCAACATCTGGACCGCGGGATTGCTGTGGCGCGTGCTCGATGTAGGGTATGCGCTGGATGCCTGGCAGAACGCCATGACCTGTCTTCTGGCACTCGCGGTGTTCTTCCTGGTACAGCGCTTGATTCCCAAAGCTGCTTCCTCTGACACCGGAGACTCCGTGATGCCCGCAGTGGATCCTCGCTTCGCCCACAGCAGTGGATAGGGGGAGGCCGTGCCCACCTCTAATGTCCCCCTGGACGCAGCCTTTTGGATTTGGGGGTGCGTGCTGGCGGTGTTTCTGGGATTTGCCATTTACCCAATCCTGACACTGGGACCCTACATCCGAGCCGGTTGCAGGATCAACATCCATCGCAATCGCATCCCTCCGGACAACAAGGTTAGGCAACCCAATCCCAATGGCGACGCCTTCGTACTGTTCCTGTCCGGCGTGGGCCGAGTTTCAGCTCTGACCATGAGCCGCCGGGAACAGGGCATCCTGCACCGGCTGGCGGAGCTGTGCAGCGACGCCGTCCTGCTGGACGATGTCTTCGCGTATTCGATCAACAACCTGCCGCTGGTATCCCACCGCAGACTCAGTCCTATGTGGCGGTGGGCCCTGCGCCAAAAGCTGAAGAAACGGCTGCACAATTCGGCCCTCGGTTACCTTATCAATCTGCGCAACATCCTGCACATTCTGATTTCCGCCGACAGCCGGTACGCCATGGTATACAACCGCGGCTGTGCCCACGTTATCACCGATCATCTGCAACAGTACGGCTATGACCTCGCCCAGCCCAAACCCTTGGTGATCGTTTCCTACAGCGGAGCTGGCCAGATCGCCGCTGGTGCAGTTCAACACCTGTCGGACGAGTACCGATTGCCGGTTTACGTCCTCATGCTGGCCTGCTTCTTCACCGCCTCGGGCATCGATCGCGCCAGCCACGTCTGGGAATTCATCGGTACTACGGATCAGGCCTATCGGTTTTGTCTGTTGTTTTCACCCAGTCGATGGCTGATTCCGCGGCTGTCCCTTTGGCGGCGGCTTACCGCTGCCGGACGGACAACCAGGATCGACATGGGCGCGATGAAACATACCGGGCGCGGCGGCTATTTGGACCGCAACAGCGTCACACCCGAAGGAGTCCCGTTCATCGATGCCACCGCCCAAGCGATGGCGGATGTGATTAACCGGATCAGGATCGACACCGAGTCCCCCAAGGAGGCGTGACATCACCACACCTAACGCACGGCATGCCCAGGTGACCCGAAGTGTCCGCACGCGGTTTGCGCCCAGCCCCACGGGCCAGCTGCATTTGGGCGGGTTGCGCACTGCACTGTTCACATGGCTTTGGGCGCGGCACAACCAAGGCACCTTCATTCTGCGCATTGAGGACACGGACAGCAAGCGATTCGATCCGGCAAGTGTTGAGTCGATCACTTCGGCGCTGAAGTGGCTGGAACTTGATTGGGACGAAGGCCCGGAAGTCGGCGGCGGCCATGGTCCCTATGTCCAAAGCGAGCGCGGCGCGATCTATCGAAGCCATGCAGAGTATCTGATTGGGGCCGGACACGCCTACCGGTGTTTTTGCTCGCCGGCGCGGCTGGTGGATTTGCGCCGCCGACAGCAAAATGCGGGCCAGCCTTCTGGCTATGACGGCCATTGCCGCCGCTTGGCCAAGCGGCAGGCCCAGGCCATGGCGGACCGGGGCCAAGAACACACGATCCGCCTTGTCGTGCCCGATTCCGGAACCATCCAAGTCGACGATCTGATCCGGGGCCGTATCTCGGTTGACGCGGCCACCCTACACGACCCCGTGCTCCTGAAGAGCGACGGCATGGCCGTCTACCACTTGGCTGTGGTTGTGGATGACCACCTGATGGGCATCACCGACGTGCTGCGCGGACAGGAATGGTTGCCCACCGCTCCCTACCATCGGTTGCTGTATCAGGCGTTTGAGTGGGACGTGCCGATCTTTGTGCACCTGCCGGTCATCCTCAATCCCAACGGCGAGGGCAAAATGAGCAAGCGCCGCCCGCCTCTCGTCGATGGAGTCGCCATGCCCGTGCACGTTGACGAATTCCGGGATGCCGGTTATCTCCCCGAGGCAATGTTCAACTTCCTGGCTCTGTTGGGCTGGACCGCCGATGCGTCCGAGGAAGTCTTCCCCCGGGACGAACTGGTCCGACGGTTCGATGTGAGCAGCATTTCCGCGGCTCCGGCAACGATGCCGTACGACAAGCTTGCCTGGATGAACGGCCTGTATCTGCGCAAGATGGAACGGGAAGCTGTGCTGGCGATGCTGCAACCGTATCTCACCAAGGCGTTTGGACGCACTCCGTCCCAACTCTCCGCCATGTCCGGCCTGACCATTGTGGTCGGGGAATTGGTCGACCGGATTCGCACGCTGTCGGAAGCTCCTGACTGGCTTGAGTGGTTGTTTGCCGATCCGGCCGAACTTGACTACCCGGATCCGGACATGCTGCTGGCCCGCAAACAGGACAGGGCTACCAGTGTTGCGCTGCTGAAGAGCGCGGCGGACACGGTTGCCACCATGCCGGTGTTCAACGCCGTCTCCCTGGAAACCGCAATCCGCGACGCAGCGGGCCGCGCCGACACCAAACCGGGGCTGTACTTCGGTTGTATGCGTGCAGCCCTGTCGGGTACCAAGGCATCTCTGCCCCTGTTTCCGATTGCTGAGGCATTGGGACAGGACAACGTTGTGACTCGCCTGCGGCATGCGGCCCAGGTGCTTGAAGCATGCCATGCCACCGGAGCTTAACTGTCGTCGGCGTGGCAGGCGCGCCAGCATGTACCGCCCCGTTCCCTGGGACTGGTGAGGAGACCATCCGACCCGCGCAACCGCGGCCGGCACAACCATTTCCAGCGGACCGTCGCTTATAATGGATTTTCAAGGTCGGTTACGGACCTACGGTGGGGGATAGTTTAATCGGCAGAACACATGACTCTGGATCATGTAGTCGGGGTTCAAATCCCTGTCCCCCAGTCCTGGCCGCCCAGCCGCCCGTTTGAAGCCGCGCACGCGGCTTCATTTGTTTGCAATTCACTTGGACTTGATCATGGATGACGCTTCTCGCCTCCAAGTTGCGCGCGACGCGGCCGAACGCATGGGGCATCGGCTCTCCATGCTGCTGGACGCACTGGATGAGGGGCAGAGGGGCTGTCTGTGCCTCGATTTTGCGGACGAGCAGGAACGAACATTCTGGAACTACACGCCGATTGCCAGGCAGGGTCTGGCTCTCAGGGACATGACCCGGCCGCAACACCAACTCGTGATGCAACTACTGCATGATTCGCTCAGCCCAACTGGATACAACACGGTCCAGTTGATCATGGCCATGGAAGCCATCCTGGACGGCAAGGAGGGATTTACCCGGCCTCTTCCGGGGCGGGATCCCCAGAACTATTGCCTGTCCCTCTTTGGACGACCCGACGCGAGCGAACCGTGGAGTTGGCGGTTCGAAGGCCATCATGTATCCCTGCACTTTGCCGTGGCAAATGGACTCCTACTCTCTCCGTATCCCTTGTTCCTGGGGTCCAATCCCGCTGAAAGCGCGCTGCGCAACGGCGCAAGTCTGCGACCGCTGCATGATCTCGAGGACTGTGCCCGCGCCCTGTTCGAGTCGCTTGACGGGTCGCAGCGGCGGAGTGCGCTGCTTTCGGCCTACGCACCGCAGGACATCCTCCTGGGAAGTGTGTCCCGGGTGGCCTATGAACTGCCGCCATCCTTCGACACCGACGGCTGGATGCGCGCGACCGGGGCAGGCCCTGAGGATGTCGACAGGCTGTTGATCCGGCGCCACGGAGCCGGGGTGAGTCTTGCCAGCCTCAAACCGGACCAGGCCTCCAGCCTGCAAGCTTTGGTTGGACATTATCTGAGCTGTTTGGCGGACGATGTGGCCGAAGCGGAACAGGCCCGGATTGGCGATCTCTCGGGCGCACCCCTGCACTTTGCCTGGTCCGGCAGCGCGCGTCGCCGGGAACCCCACTACTACCGCATTCAGGCTCCTGGATTTCTCATTGAATTCGATAACTATCAGAACGACGCCAACCATATCCACTCTGTTTGGCGGGATCCCGCCAACGACTTTGGGCGGGACGCATTGGCCTCCCATTACCGCCACAGCCATTGAATGGTTCTTCCCTGGGACGGGACCTCTATCCCGGTCCATTTGCTAGAATCCGCGCCCTGAGCCGGGGTCATTCCCGACTGCCGCCGCCAAGGAATCAAGGTATGCCGCACGAAGCCGGGGTCGTTGAACGCCCGGAAGACTTCATTCGCCAGCGCATTAGGGTCGACCTGGACGGCGGCAACCTCGACGGTCCGGTCACGACCCGGTTTCCGCCCGAACCCAACGGGTTCCTCCACATCGGGCATGCCAAGTCGATATTCCTGAACAGCGACTTGGCGCGGGAAAACAATGGACGCTTCAATCTGCGGTTCGACGACACCAACCCACTCACTGAGACCCCTGAATTCGTCGAATCGATGCAGGCGGACATTAGCTGGCTGGGTGTGCAGTGGGACGGCGACGTCAAGTTTGCGTCCGGTTATTTCGAGCAACTGTATGAGTGGTCCGAGGAACTGGTCCGCCGCGGCCACGCCTACGTCGACGATTTGAGTGCCGACCAGATACGGGAGATGCGCGGCACACTGACCGAACCGGGTCGCAACAGCCCGTTCCGCGACCGATCGCCGGAGGAAAACCTTAGGTTGCTGCGGGAAATGAAGGACGGCCTGCATCCCGATGGCAGCAAGGTGTTGAGGGCCCGCATCGACATGGCTTCCCCCAACATCAATCTGCGGGACCCGGTTCTGTATCGCATCGCCCATGCCAGCCACCACCAGACCGGCGACCAGTGGTGCATTTACCCGATGTACGACTGGGCCCACGGCCAGAGTGATTCCATCGAACGGGTCACCCACTCCATTTGCACCCTCGAGTTTGCCGACCACAACCCGTTGTATCAGTGGTTCCTGGACCGCCTGGGAGTGTACAAGCCGGTTCAGCTGGAATTCGCCCGGTTGGAACTTACCCACACGGTACTGCATAAACGAGTCCTGCGCCGCATCATGGCGAAGGGCCTCCTGGACGGCTGGGACGATCCCCGCCTGGGTACGCTGGCAGGACTGCGGAGACGGGGAGTGCCGCCGGCCGCCATTCGCAACCTGTGCCGACAGGTCGGTGTGGCAAGAGCCAACACGATGGTCGAAATCCAGAAGTTCGAGTACTGCATCAGGGAGGAGCTGAACCGGACGGCATGCCGCCGCATGGGGGTTCTGGACCCTGTAAAGCTGGTGGTAACGACCTTTCCGGAAGGGGAAACGGACCTGCTGGAGGCGGTGAACAACCCCGAAGATCCTTCACAGGGCACCAGGACCGTGTCCTTCAGCCGGGAGGTGTGGGTCGAGCGCGCGGACTACATGGACGATCCGCCGCGCCGTTTCCACCGTCTTGCCGTCGGCCGCGAAGTCCGGTTGCGCTATGCCTGGCTGGTGACCTGCACCGGCGTCGTGCGCGACAGCGATGGACGGGTCGTCGAAATCCACTGTACCCATGATCCCGCTTCGCGCGGCGGCACCGCTCCGGACGGGCGCAAGGTGCGGGGCACCATCCACTGGGTGGACTCGCGCACAGCCGTTCCGGCGGAAGTGCATCTGTTGGAACACCTGTTTGCGGACCCCAACGCCGGGCAGGCCTCCCCGGATGAGGTGATGGACCATTTCAATCCGGATTCGCGCCGAATCGTGACGGGTGCCAAGTTGGAACCGGGAGCACTCGAGGATGCCCGCACCGACACCATTCAACTGGAACGCATTGGATACTTCAAGGCGGACTCGGCCGCGCCGGACAAGCCCGTGCTGTTGCGCACCGTTCCGTTGCGAGATAGCTGGAAGAAGATTCAAAACAAGACTGTCTGACCCACGGCACAGTCGAGTGCTTGCCCAGTGACCGCGGCCACGCCCATCCCGAGCCGGCACAGAAATTCAGTGCAATGACACCGGTCATCATTTCCGCTGCCCTAGTCGGTTCGCAGCCGACCAAGGAGATGAATCCGGCAGTTCCCTACTCCCCCAAGGAGATTGCAAACAGCGCAATCGAGGCTCACGCTGCCGGGGCTGCCATCGTGCACGTCCACGTCCGCGAACCCGACACCGGGAAAGCAACGTCCGCTCTTGACCTGTTTCGCGAAACCGTGGACCGCATCCGGGCAGCCTGTCCGGTGCTTGTGAATCTCACTACCAGCGGCTACAACCTGGCGGGTCAGGACACCGAGCACCGACTGGAAGTGTTGGGGTTGTGCCCGGACATTTGTTCCTTGGACGCCGGGACGTTCAATCTGGGTGAGCGACCGTTCCTCAACACGCCGGATTGGGCGCGGGAGGCGGCACGGCGCATGGGGGAGGCTGACATCAAGCCCGAGTTGGAAGTGTTCGACGTGGGCCACATCGACCAGGCCAATGCCTTGGTGCGCGAAGGATTGGTGGCTGCACCGCCCTGGTACCAACTGTGCATGGGCATCCGGTGGGGGATTCCCGCTACCATCGACAACCTGCTCTTCATGCATCGCCAACTTCCACCGGATGCGATTTGGTCGGTGCTGGGGGTGGGGCGAAATCAGTTGGAGATGACCACGGTGGCACCTCTCATGGGGGGCCATGTTCGGGTTGGGTTCGAGGACAATCTCTACTACGCGCGCGGCGTCCTGGCAGAGTCGAATGCACAACTGGTGACCAGGGCGGTGCGCATACTGCGGTTGCTCAACCTGGAACCAGCGACGGTAGCCGAAGCGACCGCAATCCTGGGCCTGCCGGGTCGCGGCCGGCTTCCTTCGGACTGACGTGACCCGGCCGCTGCCAATCCCGTCCTCAAAAGAAGGGCTGTTGCATGAACTTGCACGAATACCAGACGAAGTCGTTGCTAGAACGGGAAGGCATACCGGTGCCTCAGGGCGCCGTTGCGATGACACCCGACGGCGCAAGGCAAATCGCCATCGACTTCGGTTCGGTGGTGGCGGTCAAGGCTCAGGTGCTGACTGGCGGCAGGGGCAAGGCCGGGGGCATTCGGCTTGCCGAGAATCCGGATGAGGCCGAGGATGCGGCGGCACACATCCTGGGGATGGACATCAAGGGCCACAAGGTGCAACGGGTACTGGTGGAACAGGCATCGCACATTAAGACGGAGTTGTACCTGGCGGCCTTGATTGACCGGACCAGTCAGCAGATCATGGTGATGGCAAGTTCGGAAGGTGGCATGGAGATCGAGGAGGTGGCAGCCCGCAGTCCCGAAAGGATTCGAAGAATTTATGCGGATCCATTCATGGGCATCCGCAGCTACCAGTGCACCCGGTTGGCACGCGAAATCGAGTTGCCGGTGGCCCTCTGGCCCGCGTTCCACCGATTGGTCTCCAAGTTGCACGCCGCGTTGATTAAGCACGACGCGGACCTCCTGGAGATCAATCCCCTCATCATCAACGACAGTGATCAGCTGGTGGCGCTCGACGGCAAAATGACCCTGGATGACAATGCCCTGTACCGCCAACCGGAATTCGGGTCCGAACTGGGCAGTGAAGACCAGCATCCGACCGAAGTCGAAGCCCTCAACGCGGGCCTGAATTTCGTGTATCTGGGGGGCAATGTGGCCTGTCTGGCCAACGGTGCCGGACTTGCCATGGCGACCATGGATGCGGTCAAGTACTACGGTGGTGATCCTGCCAACTTTCTGGATCTGGGAGGCGGTTCGTCGGTGGAGCAGGTCACACAGGCCGTCCGCATCATGGTCAGGGACCCGGGCGTGCGCGCCCTGTTGGTCAACGTCGCCGGTGGGATTACCCGGTGCGACGAAGTGGCTGAGGGCATGGCTGCGGCGATGGACGAGATCGAGACCCGGATTCCCTTCGTCGTGCGCCTGGTGGGCACCAACGAGGCGGAGGCCCACCGCATTCTTGAGCCCTACGACGTCGAGTTTGCATCCCGCTTTTCGGAAGCGGCCAAGCGCGTGGTGGAACTGGCCCGGGAGGGTGCAGCATGAGCATTCTGATTGATGCCGACACCCGCATCCTCGTGCAGGGCTTTACCGGCCGGCAGGGCAGCTTCCATGCTGAACGGATGCTGGAATACGGCTCCAGGGTCATCGGTGGGGTGACGCCGGGCAAGGGTGGGCAGGAAGTATTGGGCCTGCCTGTGTGGAACTCCGTGTCGGAGGCTGTGGCTGAACAGGCCATTGACGCCTCCATCATATTCGTGCCGGCTCGGTTTGCAGCGGATGCGATCATGGAAGCGGCCGATGCCGGAATCGGGTTGATCTGTTGCATAACCGAACACATCCCTGTACACGACATGATTAAGGTGCGAGCCTATGTCAGCATGAAGGGATGCCGTCTTCTGGGTGCAAATTGCCCCGGGGTGATCTCACCGGGAAAATCCAAGATGGGCATCATGCCCAATCAGCTGTTCAGTCCGGGGACGACAGGCATTGTCAGCCGATCGGGCACATTGACGTACGAAGTAGCCGATGCATTGTCGCAACTCGGGGTGGGCCAAAGTTCGGTGGTCGGAATCGGTGGTGATCCAATCCAAGGCACCAACTTCATTGATGTGCTGAAAATGTTTGCCGGGGATCCCGACACCGAGCGGGTTGTCATGATCGGTGAGATTGGCGGAACCGCCGAGCAGACTGCAGCCGAATACCTCATGGCCCATCATCCCAATCTGCCGGTCTTCGGGTTCATCGCAGGGATGTCGGCACCTCCCGGGAAACGGATGGGTCATGCCGGTGCCATCGTCTCTGGAGGGGGCGGTACTTCGGCGGCTGACAAGATCAACATGTTCCGCAGCATGGGCTTTCCGGTCGCCGATCATGTCGAACAACTGGCCGAAATCGTCAAGGCTTCACTGGAGGGCCGGAACTGAAGACCCGACCGGCCCCATGCATTGCCATCGGCCGGCGCAAGTCCGTCGGCCAAGAATCGCCCCTACCGCGGAGGAAACAATGACCGAACAGGATTTCACCGCCGATACATCCGAAGTCCATCATCCGACACCTGCAATGGTGGCCGGACTGGCCCATCCGGACTACTTGCAACAGCGGAGCACAGCGTTGCAGGACCCCGTGGGATTCTGGCGCGACCGGGCCACGGAACTCCTAGACTGGTTTGAACCATTTTCGCAGACCCTGGACGCCTCCAATGCCCCGTTCTACAAGTGGTTTGCGGACGGCCGGACCAACATTTGCCTGAATGCACTGGATCGCCATGTAGCCGGCGAGCGCCGCGACAAGGTTGCCTTCATCTGGGAGTCCGAACAGGGTGAATCCCAAACTTGGACGTTCGCCGAACTGGCGGCGGACGTCAACCGGTTCGCCAACGTGCTCAAGAACCTGGGTGTGGCCAAGGGGGATACGGTCACCATCTACATGGGCCGGGTAATGGAACTGATCATCGCCATGCTTGCGACCACCAAGCTCGGCGCCGTCCACTCCGTGGTGTACGGCGGGTTCAGTGAACAGGCATTGGCCAGCCGCATCGAGGATTGCCAAAGCAAGGTTCTGGTAACCTGCGACGGGGCGTGGTTGCGGGGGAAGACCGTGGACCTGAAGGACATCGCCGACGCAGCCATGAAACGATGCCCGATCGTGCAGTCGGTGGTGGTGTGCCGCCGTACCGGTCAGGACATTGGCATGGAGGCGGGCCGGGACCACTGGTGGCACGACCTGATGGCATCGGCGGCAGCCTCCGAGGATTGTCCGACCGAAGTGATGGAGGCCGAGGACCCGCTGTTCATTCTCTACACGTCCGGCACGACCGGCCGTCCCAAGGGCGTGCTCCACACCCACGGGGGCTACCAGGTCCAGATCGCGACCACTCTCAGCTATGCCTTTGACCTGGGCGACAACGATGTCTGGTGGTGTGCGGCAGATCCCGGTTGGATTACCGGTCACAGCTACATCGTGTACGGCCCCCTGATTCTGGGTGCCACCAGCGTTGTCTACGAAGGCGCGCCCGGGTACCCTGAACCGGATCGTTGGTGGGAAATCGTGGACCGGTACAGCGTGACGATCCTATACACCGCGCCGACCGCCATCCGAGGCCTAATGCGCTTTGGCGACGAATGGCCGCTGAGACACAGACTGGACACGCTTAGGCTTTTGGGCACGGTGGGCGAACCCATCAATCCGGAGGCTTGGCGTTGGTATCACCGCGTCATCGGCAAGGGCAACTGTCCTGTTATCGACACCTGGTGGCAGACGGAGACCGGTGGCTTCATGATTACACCCACGCCGGCCGTTCCACTCAAGCCCGGCAGCGCCACGCTGCCGTTCATCGGGGTGATTGCGGATGTCGTCGACGAGGACGGAAATCCGTGTGCCGACAACGAGGAAGGTTCCCTGGTCATCAAGCATCCGTGGCCCGGCATGTTGCGCACGGTATGGGGCGATCCGGATCGATATGTCGAGCAATACTGGTCGGAGTTCAGCGAACAGGGCTGGTACTTTCCGGGAGACAGTGCCCGCCGCGACCCGGACGGCTACATTTGGGTGATCGGTCGCATGGATGACGTGATCAAGGTGAGCGGTTACCGTCTGGGCACCGCCGAAATCGAAAGCGCACTGGTCAGTCACGAAGTCGTGGCGGAGGCGGCGGTCATTGGATTGCCGGACGAATTACGCGGCAACCGCATCAGTGCCCATTGCATTCTCAACGACGGGGTTGAACCTGCCGACGACCTGTCAGACCGGCTCAAACGACATGTCCGCGCGGAAGTGGGACCGATAGCCGTGCCCCAGGAAATCCACTTCACGGCATCCTTGCCCAAGACCCGCAGCGGCAAAATCATGCGCCGCCTGCTCAAGGCGCAGGCCCTAGGCCAACCGCTGGGGGACACCAGCACGCTGGAAGAATAGCCGTTGAATCGATTGGTCCGCGCCGTCCGGGATCAGGTTGCCCACTGGTGGGCCGCCACCAGCACAATGTCGTAGACGGCGTGGGCCATGATGGCGGGAGCCAGGCCCAGGCGCATTCGGATCACACCGAACAACAGGCCCAGCAGAAACACCACAATCAGGCCATCAGCACCGTATTGCAGGCCGTGCGCCATCGCGAACACCAGATTGGCGAGTACGATACCCAACCTCGGCTGCAGGACTCCCCGCACCAACAGTTCCTCGCTGATCCCGGCGCTCAGGCCCAACAGGATTGCGCCCACCAGGCTGGTGGGCAGGCTGGCCAGTTCCTCGAACAGTTCCGCTTCCGTCATGGGCAAGCCGGTTTGCGCCACCAGGGAGACAATCCATTGCTCGGCCACCGTGATGAACACGGCCAAGCCGATTCCGACCCCAACCCCAATGCTCATGCCGCGCCATCGCACCGGCCCCAGGCCCAACCGCGTGAGCGCACCACCCAGGTTGCGCGTGAGCGGAAACCCGATTGCCAACAGAGCGGTTGGGATGCTCCAAACCAGCGTTGAACTCAACGACACAAGGGTGGCCGTTTCCGACGATGCCAGCGACTCCACATTCGCCTCGTACATCGCGTACAGCAAAGGCCGATTGAACGGCACGAAGCTGAGGACGACCCAACCGATCACCTGAACAGTCCAGGCGATGCTGATCGCATGGACGAAGTCGTCGGGTTGCATCGGCAGGACGCGGGCCAGGATGCGACGCACCGAAGGCAGGAAACAGACCAGGCTGAGGCCTAGAGCCGCGCAAGCGGCAATGGATGTGCCGAGCAGCGGCGGCGCGGAGGGATCAAATGATTGCAACGAGTCCTGGCCGCTCAGAAGGATGAGGCCCATTGCAGCCAACGTCCCCAAGACAATGGTCACACAGACCAGCAGAAAGCGTACAGAACGCCGGGTCCGAGCAACCACGAGCATGGTTCCGCACAAACCCAGACCGAGAATCAACGAACCACCGAACCAAGGCAGCCCCAACGAGTTTCCGTAGGCACTGAGTTGGCTGTCTAACACCGCGAGGCCTACGGTCGACAGCCCCAATGCCAGGAAAGTTACGGCCCAGGCTGGGAGGACACCCGGCTGCCAGCACTTCCAGTCGGAGGCCGCTCCCTCCAGCCTTGTTGTATGAACCTCGGTCATGGACCGTACGGCAACCCGTGTCGGGGATTTGTCCCCTGTGGAGGCCAGCTTGGCATCGATACAATCCGCGTCTGCGGACCGGCAACCGGATTCATTGGGCACGCACGCGCCGATACAGGAACCAGTAGTCGGCTTCGGGGAAGGCGCTCTGGACCTTGATTGGTCCGCAAAACGGCCCTGGCATGCTGTGGGATTCGATTCGCCGGTCAAGGCCCGCAATCGCGGCTTGGTTGCCGTGCCAGCCGCGGAAGTCGGCCAGTCGCTGAACGCGAGCCCGATGTCCCATCGCGGTGGAAAAGTGCGCCTGGCTGGGTTCTCCTTCCCGACTCCACTCGTCCATCGCCCAGGTCAACGACCGGATGCGCGAAGCCAGTTCCCGCTGTGCCAGCGTGTCGGTCGCGGAGGAGAAAACCTCCAGCAACCCGTTGCCTTCGGCCAGCGCCGGGGAAGCGTGGTGGCCTTCCCCCGACACCAATCCCTGCTGTTCAAGACAGCACCAGATGTCCCGGTGTTCGAGATAGTCGGCGATCGACATCAAGTGTGCACGGTTGCCCAGGTTGGAGATCGGAATCTGCCTGAAGACATCGCCCTTGAGTAGAAAGGCTTCCAGTACTTCGATTTCAGACCGTAAAATCGCGCCGATCTCGGCGGAATCATCAATCATGGGTTGACGGCAGGAAACAATCTTGATAGAAGCCGGCGTTTTGCAACGCCGCGCCTATTCTGGCACAGGGCTGAACTCCCTGCGGCTGGACAGCACAATGGTGACCGGACCATCGTTCACGAGTGCCACATCCATCATGGCGCCAAAGCGTCCCTGGACAGTCGGCACCTGTTTCGCCAAACCCGCCACCACGGCATCGTACAGGGCTTCCGCCACGGTCGGGGGTGCGGCCGCCATGAAATTGGGCCTCCGGCCCTTGCGCGTGTCCCCCAAGAGGGTGAACTGGCTGATTGCCAACACAGATCCACCTGCCTCGGTCACATTCAGGTTCATTCGGCCTACCTCGTCGGCGAAGACTCGCAACCCCACAATCTTGTCAACAATGTAGGAGACGTCAGCGTCCGTGTCGCTGTTGCCCACCCCCAGCAGCACCAACAGTCCCCGGCCGATGCGACCTACCACTTCGGCATCCACCGACACGCACGCCCGGCTAACGCGCTGTACCACTGCAATCATGTGTCCCCTTCCCGTCTTTGATGACGGACCGTTCCGTCGGCTTCGCGGCCGTGGCGAACCGGTGATGGTGAGTGCACAGCCGTCATTGGAACGTCTCACGCTTCAGTTTCAAGAGTTGTACGATGACGTCGCCTGCCTGTTCGTCCAAGAGCAGAATCATGAAACCTCGTTCGAACTCCTGCAGAGTTCCAACGATGACGCGCGACGGTCCCAAAGGGGGCCCAAGGCGATCGCGCAAGCTGATGATCCTGTTGCCCGTCCGTTCGTACATCAGGTCCAGGAAGGGTTCGAAAAACTGATCCGGATCCGGTTCGGCCCCGCTGGCTTGTTCGTCGCCAACGTCGGGCGGCAGCATTTGCCTGGGGGACACAAAAACAAAGTCCCAGGCGGGGTAGTTGAAGAAAGCGACGGACGCCCCTTCCACATCCGGTCTCCGGTCTGCATCTTCGTCCTCCACAGTGGCTGCGTACACCCGATTGGTGTTGACGGGATAAAGGAGTAGGCCCCACGTGAATTCCTGAATGTTGATTTTTGGCAACGACTTGGAAACCTGAGACGGACACCCAAATTCCAGATGGGCCTCAAATTCTTCAAAGAGTTCCCGGAAGGCCTCATGCACTTCGAAGTTGGTGCAGGCGTCCCGCCATGATAGCGGGGTTGGGGTTGGGGTCACCGTGGCCGTAGGCGTGGCGGTATGGGTTGGTGTAACCGTGGGGACCGGTGTGGCCGTGGCGGTCGGCTCGGGCACGGGGGACACCACGCTCACCGGCTCCAGCAGATCCGTATCCTGGGTTCGGACAAACGAACCGGATACCCAGCCTCTGGCACCCTCCCGCCCCGTCAGCTGGCTCAGATCCACTTCCCACCAGGACTTGGTCGCATCGTGTCCAGTCAGCCTAAGGACGGTGTCGAACCGCTGCTTGGAAACCACTGGATATTCGATGCCGGGACCGGAGCGAACATTGATCCCCTCCTGGGCTTGAACCACAGCCATCGGCTCGGCGGTTCCGGTTGGCGTGTTCTGCGGTAGGAGCGGCACGGCCGGAGGTTTCGGAAGCTCCGGCGTCGCGGACTGGTTCCTGGTGGCATCGTCCTCGTTGGTTCCGTCGGTATCCATCTGCGAGGGGGCTTCCGTTTCGGCCGGGGCGGTGCCCGTGGAGTTGGTACCCCCGCGGCCCAGTGGAATAGCCGTGACCAACAGGACTATGACGGCGAGCGCGAGCACCAGTCCCAGCGCCGGGCTCCAAGGCGATGTCAGTGGCCCTGAGGTTCGCGACCAAACTCTCCGGAAAAAGGATTGGTCACCTGGTGCCACCGTGAGCTGGGGTGATGTGGCAAGGTGCGGCATGGTCTGCGTCTCGGCATCTTCCCGGTCCTCTACCAGATCGAACGGGCCGATGTCGGTGCTCGCGCCGATTTCCGTCAGCTGGTCCGCCATCTCGGCTGTAGTCTGAATGCGGTGCCGCGGCTCCTTGGACAGACACTTGGTCAACAACTCGAGGAGTTCCCCTGGCAGCGTAACCTGTTGCAGATCCACGTTTTCGGGATCGAACTCGACGTTGACTTGGCTGTACAGCACTTCGGATGTGGTACCGCCGAAGAGCGTTTTACCAACCACACATCGGTACAGTACGGAAGCCAAGGCATAGACATCCGCCCTGCGGTCCACCGGCGCGGCGCCCGAGCACTGTTCGGGCGACATATAGGACGGGGAACCCACGGTGCGGCCGGTGGCTGTTAGTTCCGGCATGTCGACGGCCGAGGCGATCCCGAAATCCGTCAGCAACGGCACGAACGGGTAGTCGAGCGAAGCAATCTGAATGTGGTGCTCGTCGTACAGCGTGGACGGCCGCATCAGAATGTTGCTGGGTTTCACATCCCGATGCACCAGGTGTTCCCGATGGGCATAATCCAAGGCCCGTGCAATCGGCGCCAAGAGGACGCAAACCTCCGAAAAATTGAGCTGGCCGACCCGACGAACCAATGATTCCAACGTCTCGCCGTAGACCAATTCCATCGCCAGGTAGCCAGCATTGAATTCCGTAAACTCACCTACCTGATAGGTTTGGACGATGTTGGGGTGGGACAGCCGGCTGGCAATCTGGATTTCCTGCCGAAAACGCTGCTGCACCGTCTCGTCGGAACTGGGCAGCATGACTTTCAACGCGACGCTGCGCGCGTTTACCGCGTCATAGGCTTGGTAGACTGTCGAGGCGCCACCGCTTCCGATCTGGCGGGAGATGTGGAAGCGTCCGATGCGCTGACCTACGAAAGACTGCACGGGTACCCTTGACTTCCAGGCGGGAAAGAGCAACCGCGGGACATTGTCGGACGAACCTCGAGCGGATCGCCGACACGGCTACCAAGCCTCCTGTTGACCGCCAACAACAATCCGTACACAATAGGGTTGGTCAGGAGGCAAGACCGGTCAAGCGTCCGGCAGTCTAGCATATGGTGGACGGCCTGGACAGCGCGGTTGTGACGGTGGCCCAAACCGGTACTTGTCCAGCGGGAGGGACGGATGTCTTTCAAGGTTCACGGAAAGCTGGTCTGTCTGAACGGCCCCGGCAGCGGCCGGGAGGTGGTCTTGGGCGAAGGCACGAGCACTGTTGGCCGGGCTCCCAACTGCGACATTGTGCTGGATGACAAGTTTGCGTCGCGCCAGCACGCCATGATCGATCGCCTGGATGGCCAATACCTAGTGCGCGACATTGGCAGCAAGAATGGCATTGCAGTCAACCAGCACCGACTGTCCCGGGACGAATCAGTGGTCCTAACGGATGGTGCGGTCGTCACCTTCGCCAATACCCGGTTCCGATTTGAGGATCCGGCGGCGACGATGACCAACCTGAGTCTGGAGAAGTCCGAGACCGCGCCTGTCCTTCGCTTGCATGAGGCCAGTCGTCATGTGCTCATCAACGGTGTGCCCCTGAATCCTCCGTTAAGCCTGAAACAGTTCGATTTGTTGTGTCTGCTGCACGACAGGCTGGGCCAAGCGGTGAGCAAGCACGAGATTGCCAGTGCCGTGTGGCCGGAGGAAACCGACGGTGTGGCGGACAGCAACGTGGATCGCCTGGTCAGCCGGGTCCGTTCGCGGCTAGCCGACGCCACCGGTGGAAACCAGTTCATCGAAACGGTGCGCGGTTTTGGTTTCCGGATGCTGGATCCCGACGGCAACGGGAAGTAGCGCCGGGGAACAACGGGATTCCGGTCTGGCACGGGTAGTCCTGTTCCACCATGCAACCATCCATCTCGTCGGCAACTGCCGCGATCCCCTTGCCTGTATTGGTCATGGCGGCAGGTGCTTCCCGCCGCATGGGGCGCCCCAAGCAATTGCTGCCCCTTGGGTCCGGCACTGTCCTGACAACGGTCATCGATACTCTGTTGGCTGCCGACTGCAACCCGGTCGTTTGCGTCTTGGGGGCCTCAAGCACCCAAGTGGCAGCTGCACTGGTCGGCTGGTCGGTCGAAACCGTGTACAACCCGGACTGGGACACCGGAGAAATGCTCAGTTCCGTCCAATGTGGTCTCCGCCACCTGTCGCAATTGGAAACCCATCCCGGGTGCCTGATCGCGCTCGGCGACCAGCCGGGCTTGACCGCTGCTACGGTGAGGGCCTTGGTCGGTACCGTGGCGCACGATCCGCACCGGATAGTGTTCTGCAGCCATGGTATGCGCCGGCACCATCCCATCTACTTGCCGGCGTCACTGTGGCTGCGCATCTGCGAACTGCCGGTCGCCAGCACGCTGCGGGCCGTGACAGGGGACCCGCAACTGCCGGTCGCGTACGTAAATGTGGATTCGTTTAACGACTTCCGCGACCTGGACACGCCGGAACAGTATGATTCCTACCGCGCTCAGGCGATGTCAGACACCGGGTGATGCATGACAGGTTCTCTGTATCCAAAGCTCCAGCAGTTGATTGAGGGTGGGACCACGGTCGCCATGGCTACCATCACGATGGTGAAGGGATCGGTTCCCAGGGAAGTGGGGGCGAAAATGCTGATACATCCAGCTGGACTCCACGTTGGCACGGTTGGCGGGGGATGTGGTGAGGCGGACGTGATCCGAGCTGCCCTGGACGTCATCAAGGATGGGGACCCTCGCACCGTACGCGTGGATTTGACCGAAGACATTTCTATGGACAGCCTTGGTGTTTGCGGCGGGATCATGGATGTTTTCATTGAACGCTGCGGCTCGGCGGATGTTGGTTAGTGGACCGCGTTCGTGTTGTGGACTTGGGTGGTTCCCCTGCCCACGGACAGTTGCTTGGCACCGCACACAGACCAAAGCCGGACAGCGCGATGCCGAAGGCATCACGGTTGAGACCAAACAGGAAGGCATGCAGTCAAGCTGCGGCTGACGCCGCATGCCGGCCAAAACACGATTTCGAAATCCTTCTCCATTATCGTCGGGCTTCGACGACTTGATCGGCATGGATCTGTCCTTGCTCAAGGAATTGAATCGGGCATTGCGAGAACGCCAGTCGGTCGCCGTGGTCACGTTGACCCGTGGAGTCTCCGCACCGGGGATGTCGGTTGGCGACCAGTGCCTTGTCGATCCTGCCGTTGGTTCCGCACTGATGGGCCCGCTCCGGTTGTCCGGGGCGATGGTAGGGCAGGTTTTGGAGATCATCGCTGGTCGGGAAAGCAAGCCACTGCACATCCGGACCAAGGAGTTGGAGTGTGACCTGTTCGTCGAGGTGCATGCCGCGCCTCCCCACTTGCTCATCGTGGGTGCCGGTCATATAGCCGTGCCGCTGGCCAGCATGGCGCACCTTTGCGAATTCCAGGTGACCGTGCTGGACGATCGGCCGCAATACGCCAGCCAAACCCGGTTCCCCACCGCCGATCAAGTTCGGGCCGCGCCGTTGGTAACGACCCTCCAATCAATGCGGAATGTCGGGCAGCTTGATCGGCACACGAGCGTCGTGCTGGTCACGAGAGGACACCAGCACGATGTTGATTGCCTGACGGAACTGATCGGGGACGACCTGGCCTACATTGGCATGATTGGAAGCAAGCGACGGATACGCGCAGTGTGGGAACTCCTGGAGTCGGAATACAATCTGGACCGTTCCTTGTTTGGCAAGGTACACGCGCCAATCGGACTGGACATCGGCGGCAGAACCCCAGCCGAGATTGCGGTGGCCATCCTGGCGGAAATCATCATGGTGCAATACCGGGGTCCACAGGCCGCGATGAGCATGCGGGGCTGACATCCGGTTTCAATTCGGTGCCAGCCCGAGCCGATCCACGCGACTGGAAGCACTAGAAATCGATCCCGCCTGGAGCATATCCCTCAAGGTTTTTTCCTTGAGAAATGCTAGGTTCGGCCGGCGGACCGATTACTTGAACGTGTGACTGGCGCGTGCCAACCTGAAAACCCCCGCCTGGCATGCGATGCCAGGTCCCGAGGCTTGTTGGCCGGCGATGGCCGTTCCAAGTGCAAGCGATGGAACGGAATCTATGCGAAAGGCACCGAGACCTCCTCGAAATGCCGGTAGGTGTCTTCGCCGCGTACCAGGATTGCCTTCCAACTCTTGCCGTGCGAGTTGTCTTCCATCTGCTTGATCCAAGTCGGAACGTATCGCAGCGTCAAGCCACAGCGCCGTCGCGCTGAGTGGTTCGGCAAAGAGCCGTGGATGAGGGTCCCGTCGTGGATCGACATCTGGCCGGCCCGCAACTCCAAGTTCGTCGCAGTGGCGGCCTGGTCCGGCGTCACCGATACCTCCTGGTTGATGCTTAGGAGATTGCCGGCCCGTTCGGCCTGCCCATGTTCCATCAGACCCAGATCGTGGGAACCCGGGATCACCTGCATGCAACCGTTTTCGACGTCGCTGTCGTCGACCGCGTACCACGCAGTAATCGCCAGCGGCGGTTCAAGGCCCCAGAACGTCACGTCCTGGTGCCATGCAACGTAGGACTCACCCAACTTGCCTTCGCCGTACTTGTTGAAGAAGTGCGTGGCAAGCAGCAGGATGTTGGGGCCAATCAGGCCTTCGATGCAGTCGAGAATGGTCCCGTTAGTGGCCAGCCGCCAAATGAATTCTTCCTCGAAGTGATAATCGATGAGTTCAATCTGGGCCCGTTCACGTCCAACGTGTTGTTCAATCCGGTCGAACTCGGTGGCGTACCGCGACGCCTCCTGCGCTCCGACCACGTCGATAGCATTTAGGAATCCATCGCGCTTGTATCTGGTGATCTGTTCTTGTGTCAGTGCCATGACTTATCACCTCGTCTCAATCTTGCGGAATGCGCGATCGTAGCACTCCCCGATTGTTTATGCGTTCGGATTGTCCGCGCTGTGGTCTCCGAAGACCACGCTGTACAACAACCCGGTGGGCCGGACGGCTAGTCCATGATCTCCTGCACCGTTTGCAGGAGGGTTTCGGCCTTCAGTGCCGGCAGGTTGTAGCACTGGGCGTGCAGACTGTCTGCCAAGGTCTGAGCCAGGCCCCGGTCAAAGGCGGAATGTTCCATGTTCACTACTACGGACTTGATTTCGGAGTGGACATAAAGTTCCGCAATCTTCAACGCTTCCTCCTGCGCCGGCTGTCCGGTCATGCTGACATTGCCGGCACCGTCCGTCAGCAGAATCATCATGGGCTGGGTCTCTGGTTCGCGGCGGCGCACGTTTTCGAATACACGCCAGGCCACATACAAGCCGCTGCTAAGGGGGGTCTTGCCACCCACGGGTAGATCAACCAGTGCCTTCTGTGCCAATTCGACGCTGCTTGTTGGCGGCAGCACGATACGCGCCCTGTCGCGCTGGAAAACCACCAACCCTACCTGGTCGCGCCGTTGGTAGGCGTCCACCAGCAAACTGAAGATGGCCCCCTTGGTGGCTTCCATGCGTTCGCTGGCTGCCATTGACCAACTGGCGTCCACAACGAACAAAATCAGGTTGCCGGTGCGTCTGACCCGAATCTTGCGGTGCAGATCGGTCATCTTCAGCTGGAGCGCAAGACTGTTGTGGATGTCGGCTGCGCGTCTGCGCTTCTGATGCGGCGCTGCCGCTCTCAGTGTGGCATCAAACGCAAGATCCTCAGGGCGATCCCCGGCCGGAACCGCCCGAATGTACCGGCCTCGTTTCCGGTTGGTACGGGAATACGAACGCTTGCCTGCCTTCTCCCGGGTCACCCTGTCCAGCGGCGAGGTGACCTTCTGCATGTCAAACTGCTCTCCGACCTCCACCCGTTTCTGGGTGCCGGCCTTGTCTCCGGACGACGAACTCTGGGGTTGACTGTCATCGGGCTGAAGGTAGTTGCCTTCGCCTTCCTGCTGTTCGTCAACTACGCCCGAGTCATCGTCCGTTTCACTTTTTTTTCATCGACGGACTGTGTCCCTTCAACATCTTCGGTCGCCTGTTCGTCGCTGTCGACCATCTGTTGGGCCTGAGCTTCCGCCTCCTCCAAATTCTTCTGCAGATGGTCCGGATGCAGTCCCGCCTCCATGAAGGGTTGTTTCTTCATGCGATGCGGAAGCGCCAATTCGGCGGCGTAGTGGATGTCGCGAGTGGTGATCTGCCGGCGACCCTCAAATGCCGCCTGTGCACACGCCGTCTTGAGGATTACGATGTCGGCCCTGTGTCCGTCCACGCCGAAGTTGGTGGTCAGCGCAGCTATCGTGTACAGGTCCCGGTCGGTGTACTCCACTTCGTGGTAGCTCCGGCGAGCAGTGATGACCTGTTCGCCAAGCGACGTTTCCCTTTCCTTCCACTCGGACACGAAGCCGTCCGGGTCCAGGTCGTACTCCAGCCGACGCTGGAGTATGGCGACCCGTTCCTCGGCGTCCTCAATGCCGGTCACATCCACGGCATGGGCAAACCGATCCAATAACTGGGGCCGCAGGTCACCCTCCTCAGGGTTCATGGAACCGATCAGGACAAAACGCGAGGGGTGCTGCACGCTGATTCCTTCGCGCTCCACCGTGTTCACTCCCATGGCCGCGGAATCCAGCAGCAGGTCAACCACGTGGTCATCCAGCAGATTCACTTCGTCGACGTACAGGATCCCCCGGTTGGCGGCAGCCAGCACCCCCGGTTCGAAATGCTTTTGGCCTTCCTGGATGGCCTTCTCGATGTCCAGGGTGCCCACGACGCGATCTTCGGTCGCACTCACCGGCAGATCCACAAAGGCGGTGGTTTTTTCAACCGTGGGCGCCGATGCCACGTCCGTTAGTTCACGGCACTGGAAGCAAAGTTGATCGGGCCGCTCTGGATTGCAACTGAAAGGACAGTCGGCCACGGCCGTGATGGGGGGCAGCAACGCGGCCAGGCCACGCGCGGCCGTAGATTTGGCCGTGCCGCGTTCGCCCCGGATTAGGACACCGCCAATCTGCGGATTGATGGCGTTCAGAATCAGGGCCCGTTTCATGCGGTCCTGACCGACAATGGCCGTTAAGGGATAGGTGGTGTGCATCGGGCACTTCCGGTTGGCGGGTTCAATACGGTTGGCTAGTGCAATGCGACACGGGTTCGGTTCCCTTCCCCGTGTCTGCAACGCAGAGCGCAGTATATAATCAGATTCGCCATCGAAACCCAAAGCGCTTTGGGTTTGCAACCTGTTGCCGTCGTCCGGCGTAGATAGAAAAGACCTCTCATCGAATCCGACCGGTCCCAATGCTCGTCGATGAACAAACCTTAAGGCTCCAGGCACGCTGGCTGGCCGCCGCCCGGATTGGCAACGGCGATGCTTACGGCGCTCTGTTCATGGCCTACCACGCAGCCTTGGTGCGATATGCATGGCCGCTGGTTGGAAGCCAGGAAGATGCCGAGGATGCCGTGCACGACGCCTTCTTGAAATCCTGGCAACGGCTGGACCGATTCGACGAACGGCGCGGTGCCTATGGAACATGGATTTTCGCCGTCACGCGCAACTGTTGTCTTGATCGCCTCAGGGCTCGGAAGCGCCGTCCGACCTCCCAAGCCCCGGATCCCGATGCACAGGCTGAATGGCTTGCCGACGATGCTCCGGATCCTGAACATCAGGCAATGCAACAGGATCGACAGTCGGCCATGATGGCTAGGCTTGCCATGCTGCCGCCAGCTTATCGGGAGACGTTGGTCTTGTTCTACTGGAACGACCTGAGCGTGCATGAAATCGCGCAGGTTACCGGAACCTCCGAGTCGAATGTCAAATCCAGGCTCAGCCGGGGACGTAGCCGTCTGGCAGACTTGCTGCGTCGGGAGATGGGGGTGCGCCGCGATCGCCAGCTGTCGTTGGACGCCCTGGACCTGCTGCTGACCGAAACCGGCCAAGCATGAATTTGATGCCGGTTGCGCGGTGTTGACTGCCTTGAGAAATGAAAGTACAAATCGTCCACCCGCAATTTGAGGAACTGCTGGCCTCCCAGCTGGCAGGCCGTTTGACGAGCGACGAGGCAAGCAGACTGCAAGATCACTTGTCGACTTGCAGTATCTGTCGGACCCGCCAAGCCGAGTTGAGTGCAGTGTCGTCCGCAATGGTTCGGCAGGAGTTTCCGGGACCCTCGAAACATCTGGAGGAAAGGCTCCGCTCCAGCATAGCGGCATTGGATCCGGTACCCGAACGGTTTCGCCCATTCAAGCTGGTGATGTTGTTGGCGATTCTGGTCATGCCGCCTCTGTTCGTCTATTCCCGTCTGCTTTTGGGCATGGTTGCGTTGCCCGGCATTACTGCGTTGGGTGCGATAGAGACTGTGGGAGCATCATTGTCGGTCGCGTCGCTGTGGCCACTGATGTACTGGGTCGGCACCAACGCAGTGGCTCCGGCAACCACCCAGCTTGCAGAGGCAAACTCCATGCTGCAATTGGTGATGCCGTCCTGGGTGGCTGCATCCACCTGGCTGCTCACGGCCGTGGCAGGGGTCGGCCTCATCTACTTGCGGAATCTGATTGGCAGAACGCCGGCGCCATCACACGCCTGACATCTGATTGTCCCGCGTCGGTCGGCAGGCTGGTGCGCTCTCTTTGAGAGTCGTCAACGGCGCCCAACGGGATCGGGACTGCTGGCATCGTAGGGAAGCAGTTGTTTCCGAATTTTGGCGTAGCGGGACCCCAAATGGGCCCACCAAGGACCTTCGGCTCCGAATGGCACTGCCTTCCGGAGCGCTGCCCTGAACGAATCGGCATGGTTCTCGAAGTCAGGCATGTGGACGCCGCAATGTCCGATTTCCATTGGCATATGGGCATCGCTTCCGGCCGTAACCGGCTTGCCGTGCTGTTGCGCCAGTTCCAACGCCCGACGGTTGTCCCCGGGAAACATGCAACGGGAGTTCAGGACCTCGACGGCATCCACACGCTCGACGATCGCCAACGTGTGCTGCAAGCCCAATGCCGAGGAGCGCAACCTGTCTGCGGGGTGTGGGATGGAAATCACGGCTCCCTGCTCTTCCAACAGGTCCAGCGTCTTCAACAACGGAAGCCCCTTGGGTACTTCTTCCTTGACATAATACGCGATCACTTCGCCCACATCCGTCCGAACCTCTTCCCCGGGAATGATGAAGTCCGGATCCCGTTCCCACGCGACTTGGGCACCCAGGATGCAGTTGTGGTCGGTGATTGCGATCCGGTCGAAACCGAGTGCCCGCGCTCGTTCCATGACCCTGTGGATTGGGGCCAGGGAGTCCGGGCTGAAGTGGGTATGCAGGTGCAGGTCAACTTTCATGACGTGATGCGTTGGGGTGCCAGGGCTCGGACAGTCCGGCCAGAGTCCTTGACCAGTGCAGCAGGTCGGAGTCCCGGCCGAAACCGGCAGCCACCTGAACTCCGACCGGCAGTTGCATTCCGGGGACCCGGTCGTCCAGGGCGATGGGAAACGTCGCTACCGGAACACCGGCATGCGTCCAGGGAAGGTTCATGACCGGATCACCGGTGTACGCGAGGCCGGCAGGCGCCACGTCCGGAGCCGCCGGGCTGACCAGCAGGTCCACCCCCGCTGCCACCATGGCACCGCGCAGTTCCGCCTGGATTGCAGCCCTGTTGGCCAGACAGGCCGCGTAACGGTGGTTGTCAACGTGCATTCCGTCCTCGATCAAGGCCGCCGTGCGCGGCCGGTACAGGTGCGAGAAGTCGGCGAACAGCCGCTGATGCCGATCAGCCAAATCGCGGGCAGTCAGGTCCCTGTGCACGTTGTTGTGTTGCTCGATGTCCAGCAGGGTCGCGACTTCGCGAACTTGGAATCCCGCCTGTTCCATTCGCTCGCACCATGCGGACACTTGGCCGCGCATGTATCCCGATGCCTGTTGCGCATAGGGGCCGGTTACCAGACCCAGCACCGGAGACGTTGACGATGGTGGAGCCATCGCCACAATCGACAGGGCATTGGCCGCGGCCAGCATGTCTTCCCAGGTGCGGCTGAACAAGCCTACGTGGTCGACGGTCCGGGAAAACACGAGCAGGCCGTCGCGACGGATGGTGCCCAGCGTGGGCTTGTAGCCGGGAACTCCGCAAAAGGCGGCTGGCCGGATCACGGAACCAACCGTCTGGGTCCCGAGTGCCACATCGAAGAACCCGGCGGCAACACCCGCGGCCGAGCCGCTGCTGGAGCCTCCGGGGGTCCTGGATGCGTGCCAGGGATTCGTTGTGGGTCCCGGCTCGAAGTAGGCGAATTCGGTGGTGACGGTCTTGGCCGCAATCATGGCTCCGGCTCGAACCAGCCGTCTCACGGCGTTGCCGGTCGACCCTGACAGGGCCTCAACGGGCAGGGATGTGCCGCCCCGGGTGGGGAGACCGTCTGCATGGAAAATGTCCTTGATGCCGGCCAGCATCCCCCTCAATGGTCCCTCAGGCAGGTCATTGAGGCGGGATCGATGTGGGTTCCAATCGGAAACCAGGGCCTGTACCACCGGTTCACGGGCGGCAACCCACGCGGCTTGGCGCTCCATCCAAGCCGCGGCCTTCGCCGCGCTTGGCCATCCCTGCCCCCTGGCTGGGCGTTGGGGATCAAACAGAGGAGATCCCGACCAGGGCGGGGGCGCGTCGGACACCATGTGTCGCTCAGATGCCTCTAGAGAACAGTCCGCGCGCGGAAACGCACGGCACCGCTGGTCTCGGCCTTGTCCAACGCTTCCGCCGACCCCATGACCACCGTATTGGAAGTTGTCCCCGCCTCCTGCAGGAATCCGGCCAAGGTGCGCACATGCTCCGGACGCGTCTCCAAGATCTCCGCCCGGCGTTGCTGCCGCATGTCGCGCGTGCTGCCTGTAAGGAATCTGGCCAACGCCGTTTGGCCCTGGGCTCTGGGCTGCAGGTCCCGATCCAACGATCCGAACGTGCCAACAATCAGTTGGATCAGATCTTGGTCACTCAGTTCCGCGGAGTCCAGGAAGCTCGGTATCGCGTCATAGACACTCAGGGTTTCGGCAACATTGGGGTCCCGGTAGGAGACGCAGGAAAACTGGCCGGTGTGGCGGTTGTATCCGGCCGAACATCCGTACGCGCCCCCCTGTTCCCGCACATTGGCCCAAAGCCAAGAGGTGTTGACTAACCTGGCAGCCACGGCCATTGAACCATGGTGTTCGTACCCCGCTTGCCGCAAGTCGTAGGCCCGACCAACGAATTGAATCGGAGCCGGCACCACCAGCCCCTCCTCCTCGGGAAACTGCGTGCGCTGCCACCGCTGACAGGGGCCCGAAGTGTCCGGGAGCCTTTCCAGGACCGGCCGCAACAGTTCCCTGAGCCGCCTCTGATCGCTGGACGGTGCCGTCACGCTGACCAGGAGATTGTCGGCGGTGAACAATCGGGTTCGTATCTCTTCCAGTACGGCGGCCGTTCGATCCCAGTCGGCGATGAAGTTGTCAGCCTGCGTCCGCATCGACTGCAATGCTGCGATTCCGCCTGTAACTTCGTCAAACCAGTCGGCTTCGCTGTTGTTGGCCGCCAACCGGCAGCCGACAAACGAGTGGCCGGACGGGAGCAGCGACGATTCGGCATGGCTGCGCGCCTGCGTTGCCAACTGCCGGACACGGTCCCGACTGTCAAGCCGGGCCGACCGCAGCATTTGTTCCAACAGATTCACCATGTCTTCCATCTGGTGCACCAGGCACTTGCCACCTACGACCAGATGGGCGGCTGCCTCTTCGCCGTGTTCCTTGCTGTGGAGGTCGGTAGCGACTCCGATGCCTCCGGTCGTGCCGGAAATCCGACGGCTGAAGGCCACATGGTCCAATGCACCCGCTCCGGTCTGCCGCAGTGCATCGGCAAACAGCTCAACGTGGTCCAACAACTCCTCAGGCAAGTGGTGCAGGTCGAACAGCAGTGAGACGTATACGATGCCGTTGGTCGCAATGTCATGTGAAAGGTACTGAACCCCGTCAAGAGGAATCTCTTCGCACGGGTACTCCCGCGTCTCCTTGTCGATGTCCGACAGATTCAGAACCGGGAGACTTGCGAGGGCTTCCGGCGAGTCCGGTTCCGTCTGGTATTGCCTTAACCAGAGGCTGCGATCCCGGATGCCTTCCCGCTCGGAGGGGTCAAGGCACGCTTCCAGTTCGTCCAGGCGTTCCCGTTCCGCCCGGCGTTGGACATCCTGGGCTCCCGTGTCAGGCACCAAGCGCACCGTGGACCGGTGGGGGTTGTCAAGCAGGTGGATCCGCAACGGACGGGTGAGAACGTCCGGATCCGCCTCAATGCGGTCCCGGGCCTGCTTCAGCGTGTCCTGGAACCCTAGGGTCGCGCTCTGCCGTTTGCCGCCGTGCATCTGCCCGGACAGCATCCCGGCCATAATGGCCAGGCCTTTAGGGAAGGAGGAATTGCCGAACTCACGGTGGGCAAAGTCCTTGGAGTTGATCACCGCCTCAATCAGGTCGTCGTCGAAGCCTGTGTCCGCCAAGTTGGACAGGGTTTTCTCAATCAGGGTTGTCACGCGGTCAAACCGGTCCGGTTCGACTCCTTCCAGTCCCACGGTGAACATGGGCTGGCGCAGGTCGAACGAAAACCCACCGGCCACAACCGATTCCCCCAGGCCCGAGTCGATGAGCGCCTTGTACAAGGGGGCGGACTGGCTGCCCAGCAAACAACTGGACGTGATGCCAACCAGGAAGCGTTCCAGCGGATCGTCAATTTCGGGCAGCAGCCAGTTGGCCGTGATGAAGCCCTTCTCGGTCTCTTGTCCCGAATCGATTGGGGAGAACGGTAATTCGACCGTCCGCCGGGTGGCGGCCAACGGGTAAAGGGGCACCCTTGTGTCGTCGGCCCGGAACATGAACTCTTCGAAGAAGGTGTCCAGGGTTTCCAGACGCCAACGAGGATCGTCGTCGCCATAGAAGAACAGCCAGGCGTTGGAGGGGTGGTAATGGCGCGCGTGAAAGTCCTTCAGGCGAGGGTAGGTCAGTTCCCTGATCTCATGGGCGACACCGCCGGAGTCATGAGCGTAGGGATGATCTTCAAACAGGGAGCCGGTGGAAGCCCGCATCAAAACCGAATGGGGGTTGGCCTGGGCCCCTTTCATCTCGTTGTAGACGACTCCCCTGTACTGTAGGGGACCATCCACCTCTTCCAGGTCCAGGTGCCATCCTTCCTGTTCGAAGGCGGCTTCCGTCAACAACGGATGGAATACCGCGTCCAGATAGACGGATACCAGATTGCGGAAGCTTCGCAGGTTGAGGCTCGCCACCGGATATATCGTTCTGTCCAGGGCCGTGAATGCATTCAAGAAGGTGTGCATGGAATTGCGCAGCATTTCCAGGAACGGCTTCTTGACCGGATACCGTTCGGATCCGCACAGGACCGAGTGTTCCAGGATATGTGCGATGCCGGACGAGTCGCCGACGGGAGTCCGGAACGAGACACCGAACACTTTGTTGGGATCGTCCGCGACCGCCGACACCAGGCGGGCTCCGGTCCGGACATGGCGGTACGATTTCAGATTGCAGCTGAGTTCCGGCAGCGGGTTGTCCGCCAGCAGTTCAAAGCCGTGTTCAATGATGCTCAAGATACATTCGCCTATTGGATGGGTTTGTTCAATCCGGGCGCAACCGCATGATGAAGGCGGTTGCCTCCTCCACGGCCTCGTCACTGAAGGGCATCGGATGGTATTCGCCGGCTCGCCAGAGGTTCATCTGGTCGTCGTAGTGGCGGGATGCCGGGTGGCCCGACTGCCCGGTGTTGATGACCGAAAGGCAAGCATCCCAGTTGCCAATCTCCATGATCGTTCTATAGGAGGGGGACACCTGCACGAGGGCGGTGGGATCGCCGGCCCGAGTCGCGGTCTGCATAATCGACGTGCCGTCGCCGGGAATGGGGTAGGGTCCCCGGTTGACAACGGGACCAAGAATGCGCACGCTGCCCAGGATGTGGCTAAAACGGATTTGGTGCACGCGGCCCCATGCCCATCGACGCGTGGACTCCCCAACTTCGCTGCGCAGCCGGCGCACGGCTCGCGTCAGGGCAGCCGCCAGGAACTGCTGGCGGCTGGTGTTGTTCGGGTTGTCCGGGGTTGCGTACCGAGGTGAAGTTGCCTCCGATGTGACAAAGTCCAGGGTCCGAGATCCGGCCACCCACTTGAAGCCGGAGAAATCGAACAGGGCCCCGGTTACCTGGCCGCGGTAGCGGCCGAGCAAGTCTCCGAGTTGGGGTTCGAACAACCCCTTCGTAATCTCGTCGAGCAGGTAGTGGAAAATAACGGCCCCTGGACTGTCGGGATCCATGCGGCTGTTCCAAGCAGCCAGCGTGTTTACGGCATGAGTCTCGAAGCCCTCGTGCGGTTGGAGGCGCACCACCTCGGCGATCAGCTGTTCCGCATACAGACTGTGTGTGTCCACCTGCATGCGGCGCATGTCGGCCAAGGTGGCATCGCTCAAGTCGGCCAGCATGTCGTGGATACGCTGGGCCCGGAAACCGGGATCGAATTCGCACCCGAACCATGGCAGATCAGTGCGGTCGGTGGTCCTGTTGTTGGCGTTGACCAGAATTCCAGACGGCGGATTCCAATCGGCTGGCAGTTCTTTGGCCGGTATAAAGCCATCCCAGTCGTAGGCCGGATCCCATCCGGGAGAGGGAATCAGCCCCATGCCCTGTCTGCGCCGGGGATGGCTGCCGACCAGCAGGCAGACCATTTCTCCCTGCGTATCCGCCAGTGTCAGGTTGAGCGTTGGGGAATGCCACAGCTGCAGTGCCTCCGCCCCGTCGTGACAGTTTTGGGCCGTCATCAGGCGCCAAATGGCCGTCAACGTGTGTCCCGGCGCAGCGCCGGCCCACTGCAGCGCAAGGTCGGCGCGGTCCAGTTCGGGTACGAGGTCGGACACCAGCGGTCCATGACGGGACTGACGCACCTCAATGACACGGGGCCGGTCCTCCCCCTTGACATGGATTTCTTCCCTGAACGTTTCCATGCGGTGCCACTCGTTTCCCACCAGGCAATAATCGGGTCTCTTCGGGTCCACCCGTTCGATATACATGTCCTGAACATCGGTAACGGCGTTGGTAATGCTCCAAGCCAAGCCGTCGTTGTGACCGAATGCGATGCCCGGGGCACCGGGAAACATGGCGCCGGCTGCGTTGATTCCGGGTCCTGAAAGATGTTGTTCGTACAAAGGGCAGGGAATCGCCACTTGAAGGTGCGGATCGTTGCACATGATGGCATGACCCGACTCGGTGTGGCGGCCGTGCAGAACCCAGGCATTGCTTCCCTGCCTGCCTTCTCCATGGGGCAGCCATGCCTGAGCACTCCGATACGCCTCCCTCAGCGCGTCTGCGGTCCGAGCCACCTGGCTTTTTTCGTCCGCGGTCAGAGACTGATGCACCGGCGGAGTTCCCATCGGGCTTGCATGTTCCACGTCAAAGGCTCGTTCCGGACCAAATCGCTCAAGCATTAGGAACCGCAGGAGTTCGCTGTCCCAATTCACGCTCATGGACCAGTAGATGACCTTGGCCAGCGCGACCGTGTCCAATGGGGTCCAAGTCTCCGGTTCATAGCGCAGAAGCCTGAACTCGGCGGCCAACTGGCCGGCTCTCTCCACCATGTAGAGGTTGACACCTTCGGCGTACCAACCCAGGACCTTGCGGATTTCGGGATCAAGTACCTTGAACTCGTTCTGCGCGGCCCGCCAGAACCCGATGGTCCGGCTATAGCGATCGGCATCAAAGGCTGCCTCGCCGAACACCGCGGACAGGGATCCGCGTGCCGTCCGTCTCAGCTGCTCCATCTGCCACAACCGGTCCTGGGCATGGACGAATCCCTGTGCCCGGAACAGATCGGCCGTGGTGGATGCCTTGATGTGCGGAATACCGTGATGGTCACGCCGGATGATCACCTCGGCATCCAGCCCCGGACTGCTTGCCTTGCCGGCAATGTCGGGCACGGGTTTGGTCAGCAGCCATCGGTACACGTATGCCAGGAATCCGCCTGCCACGAGCCCGATGCTGAAGAGCACCAGCAATGATTTGCCGATCCAGGCCATCGGTGTGTTGCCTTGTCTTGTTTCCTATCTTGGTCGTTTGTGTGCGGTCCTCTGTTCAGCATCCTGCCGCCGATGGTCAACGTCGGGAATCAATGGATACGGGCAGAACAGCGAGAAAAGGAACCGAGCGAGATCAGCCGCCATTATGCCTGCTGACGGTAGCTTGACGGGATCATGTAGCGCCCTGGCAGAACGCCAAACACTCGGCCTTAGCGTTAAAATCACCCTACGGGACAGGCTAGGGTACGTATCGATGCCATCGGATACCCGCACGAAATACAGGTTGCAACGGCACCCAACTCGCCATATGCTCGGTGGTGTCTGTGCTGGCATCGCCGAATACACTGGTGCCAACTGCCTGTTCATCAGGCTATTGGCGTTGGTACTGTTCATTCTGCCGACCGGGGGATTGCTGTTGTACGTGGCCCTTTGGCTAGTGTTGCCTGTCGGTACACAGGAAGTCCCGGACCTGCATCCGTCGATCCTGTCCCGCTTGCGCCAGGGGTTCGGCTCGGGGAGCGGTTGACACCGCGGGATCCGGCGGACGGAACCGACTGTGTAGAGAACGATGGAGACCCAGCAGGGCCGGCACAACCGGGCGGATGCCATGCTTAGGAGCAGAACCTTCTTTCAGGAAACCGGGGTTTCCGGCTTTCTGCACCGTGCCTTCATCAAGTCGATGGGGTACGACGATCTGGACGTGGACCGTCCCGTAATCGGCATTTGCAACACTTGGAGCGAACTCAACAACTGCCATGGCAACTTTCCGGAACTGATCAAGGCGGTCCGGCGCGGTGTTCTGCAAGCGGGAGGGCTTCCGCTCGAGTTTCCGACCATCTCGCTGGGCGAGATTTTCCTGAATCCGACATCCATGTTCCTGCGCAACCTGGCCGCCATGGATACGGAGGAGATGATCCGCAGCCAGCCCCTCGATGGCGTTGTGCTGCTGGTCAATTGCGACAAGACCATTCCCGCGGCTATCATGGGCGCTTTGAGCGCGGACCTGCCAAGCATCGTTCTGTCCGGAGGGCCGATGCTGAACGGTCATTTCAAGGGCCAGACGCTCGGAGCCTGTTCCGATTGCCGAAGGCTGACGGCCGAGTACCAGGCGGGAACCCTTTCCGCCGAAGACTACGCGGCCGTGGAGGACGGAATTGTCCGCAGCCAGGGTCATTGCATGGTCATGGGAACCGCGTCGACCATGAACTGCATGTGCGAGGCGCTGGGCATTTCCCTGCCCGGCAACGGTGCCACTCCCGCAGTGGATAGTCGACGCCTGAGACTTGGGGTGGCCGCCGGCCGCAGAATCGTCGAGTTGGCCCGAACGGAGGTTCGGCCCTCGGACATCCTATCCCGCGCATCCTTCGAGAACGCGATTACGTTGCTGTGTTCATTGGGCGGCAGCACGAATGCCGTGGTTCACCTGTGCGCGATTGCCCGTCGCATGGGCTTGGCATTGGACCTGGAACTGTTTGACAGTATCAGCCGCCGAACCCCGATGCTCACCAGCCTGCGGCCTTCAGGCGACTACCAGATGGAAGAACTGTTCGAAGCCGGCGGGGTTTCCGTCATCCTGAGGCAACTCCTGCCCTTGCTCCATGGAGATGCCCTGACGGTCACGGGCCGTACGCTGGGCGAGAACGTGGCAGATGCACCGGAACCCGACGGCGTCGTGACCGCGCGGCTTGATCAGCCTTTCCAGCCGGAAGGAGGACTCGCGGTCCTTAAGGGGAATCTGGCCCCGAAGGGTGCCGTCATCAAGCACTCGGCGGCTTCGCCCGCATTGATGCAGCACACGGGCCGGGCATTGGTGTTTCGCGACTACAACGATTTGCAGCGGAGGATCCATGCTCCCGACCTGGACGTTGGCCCACACGACGTGCTGGTGTTGCAAAATTCCGGTCCGGTAGGAGGACCGGGCATGCCGGAAATCGGCAACCTGCCCATTCCCCACAAGCTCCTGCAACAAGGTGTGCGCGATATGGTGCGCATTTCCGATGCCCGCATGAGCGGAACCGCTTTCGGCACGATCGTCCTCCATGTATCGCCGGAAAGCGCGGTGGGTGGCCCCTTGGCGCTGGTAGTGGATGGGGACCTTGTTGAGTTGGATGTATCGGGCCGCAGGCTGGAATTAAAGGTGCCGGAGTCGGAGCTGGCTCGTCGTCGTGCGAGTTGGACCGTGCCCAAACCGGATTTTGACCGGGGCTACGGCCAACTGTTTTTGGAACACGTGACCCAGGCCGATGAGGGCTGCGACTTTGACTTCCTGCACGGACGCACGCCCGTGAAGGCCGTGGAACAACCCAAGCTGTAACCATGAATGTCACCGCCGTTCCGCAAGGAGCCAAATCGGGATTTCTTCTTGCAAATGACAGGTCCGGGGCTACAATGCGGCCAGCATCAAGGAGAGGTCGCATAGTCTGGCCGAGTGCGCGGGCCTGGAAAGCTCGTAGGGCAAAACCCTCGAGGGTTCAAATCCCTCCCTCTCCGCACAAGTGTGCAGCCCGGGTGGGGTGGCACCGTTGCGTCGGCTGCTGGGTCCCGTGCAGCGAACTCGCGTGAACCCCGTCAGGACCGAGAGGTAGCAGCGGTAAACGTTGTTGTTCGGGTGACGCGGGAGTGCCTGGTGGACGGCGCAACCGTGCCATGCCCACCAGGCTGCCGCGGGTCTGGATCAACGTGATCGACTGACCTGTTGCTTGAGGCGCGCCACGATCGCAACCATTTCGGCCCGCGCCGCGTTGGTTTTCTCCAGGGTCGGTTCCGGTTCGCGCAGGGCCTCCAGCACCACGGTCTCCGCGGCTACAAACTCGTCGCCAATATCTGCGATTTCGGCCGCGATATCCACTGGCACCGTTGACACGCCGTTGCAGTCGCAGTGGAGCATGTCGTTGGGGTTGACGGTAATTCCACCGATCCGAACCGGCACGTGAATCTGGGGAAAATGGCAGTAGCCGTGGGCCGCGATCGTGCCGCTGGTAAATACTGGGAACCCGATGTCCCGGACCTGGTCGAGGTCGCGACCCGCACCGCTTGTAATGAGACCGGCAGCACCAAACGTCTGGTAAGTGGTGCACATGACCTCGCCGAACGTGGCCGCCACAGGCGGGTCATCAACGTCCTGAAAGACCACGATGGGCGGTCCAGAGAGGGATTCGAACAACTCGACCTGTTGACTGATACCGCTGTAACCGTCTTCCGATGCCGGGAAGCAATCGGACCTGAAGGTGGCGGTTGCAGCGAAGCCGACGATGGGTCCCATTTCGGGATAGGCAGCCTTGATGCGGGCATCCATATAGCCGGTGTTGCGCGGACGCACATCGAACAGTTCGATGATGTTGCAGATGGTAGGGGTGTCGAACGTGGTTAACTTTTCCAGTACGGAACTCGACAGCATGGGGATACCTCGCTTTGGCTTGGTCGGCGGACGCCGGTCGCACGGAATTGTGCTTCAGCACCGTACATTGGCCAAAAGCGCGGTGGCGGCTGGATGCCCGGGATTGTGAAGTTCGGTGGGGCTGTTGCAATGAGTTCGGGAACTGGCACTGTGGCACTGTTTCACTTTCGTTGAAAGCGGTCGAGGTCCGGAATAAGACGAGAGGCC
>VXMJ01000091.1:0-3608 GCA_009841145.1 Caldilineaceae bacterium SB0661_bin_34
CTCGAGTTGCGGGGGCGTGCAACGGAGCCCCCATCAACCGAGAGCGAATTACCAGCGTCGGTACCGAAGTGTGCCGATTAATGGAACAGATCAGTAGCAGCTGGTGACAACCGGCGTCCCGGCCTGCATGGCTTCGGCGACCGGCAGGCCAAACCCTTCGGCTAGGCCGGGAAACAGGAATGCCAGTGACATGCGGTATAGATCCCACTTGACCGCTTCGTCCACCCTGTCCGTAAGGAGGACCTGACCGTCCAGGGCCAGATTCCGGATCAGCGGGGCAGGATGTTGCAGGACGGCTGTATCGCGGGCCGGAAGCCGGCCGGCCAGCACCAGCTTGATTGCAGGGTCGCCTCCCAGGTTCAGATAGCGGCGGTAGGCCTTCAGAATGGCAGCCACGTTCTTGCGGCGTTCGAAACCACCCAAATAAAGGAAGAACCGCTCGGGCAGTCCATATGTTGAGCGTAGTTCGTGGATGCGTGCCGGGTCGGGCGGGGCGGCCGGTCCGGACGACGCGCCGTTGAGGGCAACGGCAACCTCGCCCCGGAACTCCGGCACATGCCGATGCAGGGTTTCGGCGCCGGCTTGGCTGACGGTGATGACTGCCCGCGCCTTGCGCAGCCCCAACAGATTGAGGATCAGATAGGCGCGTTGCCGGGGGTGCTGCCGGTATTCCGGGCGGAGCAGTGGCACCACATCGTGTACGGTCACGGCCACCGGTACCGGACTCCAGACAGGGGCGGACCAGTAGGGATTCCACAGGACCGCGGCCCGGTGCCGCAGGCACTGCAGCGGCAAGGCAGCCTGTTCCCACCAGACCTTGGCCAAGGGATCGGGACCCGGTGGCAACGGGACGGGCAGGAACTCCATGCCGTTCGGCAAGTCCGGCGGCGGGGTCCAACTGCCGGCCAGAGCGGTCGGCAAGGGTACGAGCGTGCGCAACCGAACCTCGGTTTGCAGGGCCGAGAATTCCCTCAGCAGTGCTGTCAGGTACTGTCCCGATCCGGTGGTTGGTTGCTGCAGGAACCAGCCGTTGACGAGAACCAAGCGGCGACGAGTCAAGGGCATTGTTCGGACTTACCCGTTAACCGGAAGATCGATGGCCGTGGGCATGGGCAGGGCATTGCAGTGGAGCCAAAAGGCCAGTTCGTGAAAGCGTTCCTCGCGGAATCGGCGTTGGTTGCAGCCAATGGTAAAGGTACGATAGCCCAGTTCGCGGAAACGGCCGCCCGCAATGTCGGCAACGCTCTTGTACACCATGACCACACAAGGTCTGCATGCAAGGGCGGCCACACGTTGAATCAGGGAATCGCCTCCCTGCCGCCATTCGTCGGAACGCAGTTGGCTGGCGCGCGCGGTCGGCCGCCGCACAAGATCCATAAAGCCAAAGCCCTGGTGGAACAGGACCGAGTCTTCCTGGCCGCGGTCGCTCTCGAGCAGGTTGCCGATGCCGGCGACGCGCATGCAGCGCCACAACTGGCGGCCCAATCGGCCTTGATAGTAGTGTCCCACCGCCACCGCGGGCGGCGGTGGATTGATGCCGACGATCAGCGTATGGATGGAGGGAGACACCAGTTCCTTGAGGGTGAGCACGGGCTTGCCGTCCACCAGCACGGTTTCGGTCAGGGGCACGGGGCTGTGTCCCGCCGGCAATACAGGTTCAGAAGTCATTGGGCGCAGGCAATCACTGAAACATAGAACATTATAATCATAATATAGGGGTGGAATAGATGGCCAGCCAAATTGTGGAGCAGAGCAGACAGCTGTTTGTCGAGGTAGTGCAACCAATTCTCGACGCGCGGTTCCCGGAGGTGGCGGCCGAGACGGCGTTCGGTCTGTTCGGCTACGGCTCGGAGGCACTGGGCCTTGACGACGAACACTCCCGCGACCACCAGTTCGGCTTGCGCATTGACGCCCTGATGCCGGAACGACTGTTTCAAGCTCAGGCCGAAGAGTTGCGGGAGGTCGTCTCGCGTGCGTTGCCCGAGATGTTTCTGGGCATGGCCCTGCGGGAAGGACATGTGGCGGGGGCGGGTTTGGCTCCGGACAGCCTCGAAGGCTTCATGCAGCGGACCATTGGCCTGCCGGGTGTGCCGGAGACATTGGCCGAATGGTTGTCGATTGCGGAAGAGGAAGTGACCCACGTGACCAACGGGTGGGTCTGGCGGGACGACTCCGGACGCTTCACCGAGATCCGGCGTGCCTTCGCGGACTACTGGCCGGAACCCGTGCGCATGCGACGGCTGGCCCATTGGTGCCGCTACTTCTCCGGGATGGGAGTGTATGCCTTGCAGCGTGCCTTGTTGCGGGACGATCACTACTACGCCAACGTCACCGCCAGCCGCAGCATACGCTGGGCCGTGCAGATGGCCTTCATGCTGGAGCGCAGGTTCTACCCGTACGACAAGTGGATCATGCATCGGTTCCGCGACCTGCCAACCATGTGGCCGAAGATGGGGCACCTAGTGGAGGCGGCGGTGTGGCCGGGGACGATGCCTGCCGAGCAACTGAGGTTTCTGGAGGAAATATCGGACATCCTGGATGCGGAACTGGTAGACCAGGGACTGATTGCCTCCCACCCGAAGTTCGCACGATCCCCCACGTCCGGGTATCGGGTGTTGGAGCATGCCTATGCGGAACTCCTGCGCCAGTGTCCCGAGGAGATCCGCACGGTGGTGCCCGAATGGGATCAGGTTCAACTGGAGACGTTCCACAGCGGCTGGGTAGCCGGGCTGCCGGTTGCGGAGTGGGACGCGATACTGAATCTGGAACCGACGAGCGCCCAATCCACGTAATTTTTCCCGTATGGCCAAACGTACGACAGTTGGTTCTTGCCCCAAGGGTTGCGATCTGGGACGATGCGCCGATCGTGAGTCTACGGGGATGTCGAGATGTGAGTGGGTGAGCCATCGAATTTGATGGGCAGCTTTGCAACAGTCCGCGTCGCTCAACAGATTGTTGGGTCAGTGGAGACGGGCGATGCCCGAACTGCTACGGCACGGACAACCATTGCCAAACAGCTTGGTCAAGGCATAGCCGTCCTGTTCCACCGGCCAAGCGACGCAGATTTGGCGATGCAGTGCGGTGGTCTGCAGTGTTCGCAACAAGGCCCGGTTGCCGAGGGGCTGGGAGGTTCACGCAGGTTTCAGGCTTGCGACGGCATGGCGTGGCGTGCGTAGTGCGTCAAAAAGCCGGCGAACAGGAGGGAACGACGAGACTGCCTCACAAAGTACATACGAATTGCTTCTCAACTTGACCGGATGCCTCGGCGTACATCTCCGACATCCGATTGGTTGTGTTGCAGGTCGGGCGTTCACTCGGCTGTGTGCAGTAACAGCGCGGTTACAGGTGAATCTCTACCGAGCCTGGGATGCAAGAATGATCACCAGGTCCAAATGGTCTTGCTGGGCAGCCAACTGCATCGGGGTGGAGCCAACGGAGGTTTTTGCCTCCGGATCGCCCCCTGCAGCCAGCAGCACTTTGGTGACTTCAGCGTGTCCTTCCCAGGCTGCCGTATGCAACGGGGTCCAGCCGTCAATGTCCTGCATGTCGACCTGGGCTTCGGCGGCGAGCAGGACCTTGGCAAATTCCGCATGCCCTTCCCCAGCGGC
>VXMJ01000091.1:3708-47715 GCA_009841145.1 Caldilineaceae bacterium SB0661_bin_34
GGGCTTCGGCGGCGAGCAGGACCTTGGCAAATTCCGCATGCCCTTCCCCAGCGGCTCTGTGCAGCGGGGTCCAGCCCGTGTCGTCCTGTGCGTCGGCATCGCCCCCTGCAGCGAGCAGGACTGCGGCGACTTCGGTATGTCCTTGCCAGGCTGCCGTGTGCAACGGGATCCAACCGTCGCGGGCCTGTGGGTTGACCTGGGCTTCGGCGGCGAGCAGGACCTTGGCGACCTCCGTATGCCCTTCCCCAGCGGCCCTGTGCAGCGGGGTCCAGCCCGTGTCGTCCTGTGCGTCGGCATCGCCTCCTGCAGCGAGCAGGACTGCGGCGACTTCGGTGTACCCTTGCCAGGCTGCCATGTGCAGGGGGGTCCAATTGCCATTGTTCTGTGCGTCGACCTGGGCACCGGCAGCGAGCAGCAAGTCCACGGCTGCGGCGTGTCCGTGAGACGCTGCCGTATGCAAGGGGGTCCCGTTGTCGACATCCTGTGCGTCGGCATCGCCTCCTGCAGCGAGCAGGATTTCGGCGACTTCGGTATGTCCTTGCCAGACTGCCGTGTGCAACGGGATCCAACCGTCGTGGGCCTGTGGGTTGACCTGGGCTTCGGCGGCGAGCAGGGCCTTGGCAAATTCCGCATGCCCTTCCCCAGCGGCCCTGTGCAGCGGGGTCCAGCCCGTGTTGTCCTGTGCGTCGGCATCGCCTCCTGCAGCGAGCAGGACTTCGGCGACATCGATATGCCCTTGCCAAGCCGCCGTGTGCAAGGGAGTCCAGCCGTCAGTGTCCTGCATGTCGACTTGGGCTTCGGCAACGAGCAGGACCTTGGCGACCTCCGTATGCCCTTCTCCAGCGGCCCTGTGCAGCGGGGTCCAGCCCGTGTTGTCCTGTGCGTCGGCATCGCCTCCTGCAGCGAGCAGGACTTCGGCGACATCGATATGCCCTTGCCAAGCCGCCGTATGCAAGGTGGTCCAGCCTTCAGTGTCCGGGGCATCCACATTCGCACCGGCAGCCAGCAGCACTTCCATGACTTCGGTGTGCCCTTCCCACACCGCCGTATGCAAGGGGGACCAGCCGTTGACATTCTGCGCGTCGACCTGGGCACCGGCGGCGAGCAGCAAGTTCGCGACTGCGGTGTGTCCGTGAGACGCTGCTGTGTACAAGGGGGTCCCGTTGTCGACATCCTGTGCGTTGACTTGGGCACCGCCAGCGAGCAGAACTTCGGCGACATCGATATGCCCTTGCCAAGCCGCCGTGTGCAAGGGAGTCCAGCCGTCAGTGTCCTGCATGTCGACTTGGGCTTCGGCAACGAGCAGGACCTTGGCGACCTCCGTATGCCCTTCTCCAGCGGCCCTGTGCAGCGGGGTCCAGCCCGTGTCGTCCTGTGCGTCGGCATCGCCCCCTGCAACGAGCAGGACTTTGGCGACATCGATATGCCCTTGCCAAGCCGCCGTATGCAAGGTGGTCCAGCCTTCAGTGTCCGGGGCATCCACATTCGCACCGGCAGCCAGCAGCACTTCCATGACTTCGGTGTGCCCTTCCCACACCGCCGTATGCAAGGGGGACCAGCCGTTGACATTCTGCGCGTCGACCTGGGCACCGGCGGCGAGCAGCAAGTTCGCGACTGCGGTGTGTCCGTGAGACGCTGCTGTGTACAAGGGGGTCCCGTTGTCGATGTTCTGTGCATCGACATCTGCACTAGCACCCAGTAACACTTCTGTCACTTCCATGGTCCCGTGCATGGCCGTTTCGTGCAACGGTGTCATCCCTTGGACATTGCGCAAGTTGACGTCTGCACCGGCAACCAGCAGTAAATTCGCGAATTCGGCATGGCCTTCTCCAGCTGCTCCATGCAATGGTGCCCATCCATCCTCGTCCTGCGCGTCGACTTGGGCATCGAAGTCAATCAGCAAGTTCGCGACATCTGTGTTGCCTGCCAGGGCTGCCATGTACAACGGAGTCGTGCCATCTGCATCCGTTTCGTTGACTTGGGCACCGGCAACCAGCAATGCTTGCGTCGCTTCAACATGGCCTTCCAAAGCTGTCGTGTGCAACGGTGTCCAACCCTTGTCGTCCTGAACACTGACATCTGCGCCGGCGAATAGCAATGCCCGCACTGCTCCGGTGTTTCCATCCACTGCCGCTGCATACAACGGTGTCCAACCTTGGTTGTTCTGTGCTTCGATACTCGCGCCGGCGGTCAGAATGCACTGAATCGTTAAGAGATCATCATTCCACACCGCGATGTGGAGTCGAGAGTTCCCGTCCTCGTCCATGTATTGCAGATCAACATCCGCTAATCGGGCAGCACACAATTCGCTTGTGCAAGCGGCGGCACTTGCCAGCACCAACACTCCACAAAGTAGCAGCCAGAAATTTCTAGGGCTCATGTCTGGGCTCCGACGTAAGTGGCCATGGGCGGGGACAACACTGGGACGGGACACACCATTCCCGCCAAGAGCAGGCATTCCCATCCGATTCTCCGAGTAGGCTTGCAGTTTGTTTCGATCGAGAGTTCGCGTGTACGCCGCCTTTAGTGGTCCTGATTTCGCCAACGAAGCGTTGACTCGTACGTTGCGGAAGGCATTATCTGGTAGTTTCCTGTGACCCCGCACTTCTATCGGTGATGACCGGTCCGGCTTGCCTCGTCGATCATGTTGAATACCGAGTATCGGGCACGCACACCAAGGTCACGCATCGCCTTCGCACCGCTCAGATTGGATCTCGCCGGAGCGCCTGGCAGTTTGACTTCCACCCATCGCTTGTCCAGAGCCCTGCCCATGTACGGCACGACCTCAGTGAAGGACACCGTGCTGTCCGGGGCGAAGTTGTACACATTGTCTTCGGCCTCCGGCCTGAACAACGCGGGCACCAGACCGGCCGCGATGTCGCGGGTGTCCATCATTTCCAAGACCAATGGTTCCCCTGTATCCGTTAGGCTCAACAGGAGAGGATTGTCGTCTGCGTCCACAGCCCGCAGACGACGGATGGACTCCGTGGTTACGGAGTCGGTGCGTCCGCTGTCCAAAAGCCAAGCCAGTCTGCCTTTGACATAAAACTGTCGTTCGGCGAAGAAGCCGTGCGGGTCCAGGATTTCCTGCCAGGTCTGGTTGTGGCAGAACCGGACAATCGTGAACCGGCAGTTCGGCACGACTCGGGCCGTGTGGCGGGTCAACTCCTCGCCAATGAGTTTGCTGATCCCATAGGCGGTGGTGGGTTCCAGCGGATGTTCCTCATCGGTAGGGGTGTATTGGGGAAACGGCCCTGGGTACACCTGGTCGCTGGAAGCGAACAATAACCTGAGCGGTGATGGAGGCCGTTGCTGGATCGCGCGCATGAGGTTGCGCGTGCCCTCCACGTTGACTCGCCAAATCAGCTCGTCCTGGTGGGGTTGATAGAGGATTACCGCCGCCAAATGGACGATGTGCGACACATTGGCCACGGCTACGTCCAGGGCAACGGCATCGTCAAGGGAGCCTTCCACCACCTCAACCGAGGGATCCACCTCTGATCGGAGCGGGTCATTGGGTATCACGAGACCTCTGACGGCAACGTCCCGTGCCAGAAGCTCCGATGTCAAATGGGATCCAATGCGGCCCGTGATACCGGTAATGAGAACGCGGGAGCGGTCGTTGGCCATCATTGGGTCCCTGCTGCGCGTGGAGTGCCGTGTCTGGTCGTGTGCAGGAGGGGCCGGTGCGGCATTCCCTCAGTCGAACAGATGCGTGTACTTGAGGGACGTGCCGGTATTGAACAGGACCACGGTCTCGTCCCGGCCAATCATGTACTGGCTGAGCAGGACCCTCTGTGCCTCCAGGCAGGCAGCGGCCTCGGGGGCCGGAAACACCCCGGTCAGGGACGCCATGAGGCCGACCGATTCCATGATGGCTTCGTCGGTCACGGTGATGGCGGTACCTTCGCTGGCCCGGACCGCGTCGAGAATCAGAAAGTCGCCCACGGCCTTGGGCACGCGCAGGCCGTCGGCAATCGTGGCTGCATTCTCCCATTCGTCGGCAAACCGCTCACCGCGGTCGTAGGCCCTGACGATAGGGGCACAACCCGTGGTCTGCACGGACACCATCCTCGGGCGTTTTGAGCCAATCAGCCCCATCTCCTCCATTTCCGCGAAGGCTTTCCACATGCCCACCAGGCCCGTTCCGCCACCCGTGGGGTAGATGATGACATCCGGCAGTGTCCAGTCGAACTGCTCGGCGATTTCATAGCCCATGGTCTTCTTGCCTTCGAGGCGGTACGGTTCCTTGAGGGTACTCAGGTCGAACCAGCCGTGTGCCTGCACGCCTTCCGCCACCTTGGCGCCACAGTCGGTAATCAGGCCGTCCACCAGCGTCACGCTGCCGCCGTAGGCCTGGCATTCGGCCTTGAAGGTGTGCGGAACGTCCCGTGGCATGTAGACGTGGGCCTCCAGCCCTCCGGCCGCCGCGTAGGCGCACATGGCACCGGCGGCATTGCCGGCACTGGGGATGGCGAGGACGGTTTCGCCCAGTTCCTTGGCGCGGGAAACCGCCATTCCCAAGCCGCGTGCCTTGAAGCTGCCGGTTGGATTCAGCGATTCGTCCTTGATGTAGGTGTTCGGGCAGCCGATGGTCTCACCCAGGCGCGCGGCCTTCAGCAGGGGCGTAGAACCTTCTCCGAGGTCAATTACGTTTGCATCCGACCGGACCGGAAGTACTTCCCGATAGCGCCACATGCCGGGTTTGCGGCGGACCAGGTTCTCCGGTGTAAGGGACTTGGCCGCTTCGGCCAGGTCATAGCGTGCCAGGAGGGGACGCTGGCTGTTGGGCGCCAGGTTCATGACCTGGTCCGCTTCGTAGGTTTCGCCGGTCAGGCTGCATTCAAGGTGGGTGAGTGTTGACTGTGGCATGGATGTCGGCAGTGTTGAATCCGGAGTTCGAGGATTGGCAATCCGAGACGTGCCTCATTAAGGGCCGTATCGTCGGAGACTGAGTGAGGCAATGACCCGTGCGCTTGGGTCACACGGAATCGTAGTACGGTAAGGGGATTACGCGACCTTGGATTATAGGGCCGCAAATCCAAGATACGCTTTGCCGGAGGCTTGCCGCAGATGTCTGATCCGAAACATTCGGTATATGGCCCCACCTATGCGGAAATGCGGGATCCAGGCCTCCTGGACCCGGTGTTTCGGGCTCGTGCAGCGGAATTACAAAATCACTTGCCGCTGCACCGGGACAATCTGTTCAACATCCACTGGCAGGATGCGCACACCGGCGTTTCGGCATTCCTGGTGCCGCAGGCGGTATCCGGGTTGGCGGCAAATCTGGTTGTTATGGACGGCGGCACGTTCCCGTCCGGAAGCATGAAGGTCGGGCCTGCCTACGCCATGTTGATGGAGCGGGAGCTCAACGAGGGCATACGGCCCGGCAGTACCACGGTCATTGCCCCCTCTACCGGCAACTTCGGCATCGGCGCGGCCTGGGTGGCCAGAGTCAAGGGGTATGAGGCACGCGTCGTGATGCCCTCGGGGATGAGCCGGGAACGGTACGCGTTGATCGAGCGTTACGGCGCGACCACGGACCTGACACCCGGCTCCGAGGCCGATGTCAACCTGACCCTGCAGCGGACGCAGGACCGGTACGCCGGGCAGTCGGACTGCGCGGTTTTGGGACAATTTTCGGACTTGGCGAACTACCGTTTTCACCGCCATGTCACGGCGGAAGGCGTGCGACGTGCGGTCCGGGGGCTTGGATTGGACGGCGTTGATCTGTTTGTGTCCGCACCCGGCAGCGCGGGCACGCTGGCTGTCGGAGAAGGACTGCGGGAGTCCTTTCCCGATCTGTGTATTGCCGCCGTGGAACCCGAGGAGTGCTCCACGCTCACGGATGGCGGTCGAGGCTCGCACGTCATCGAAGGGATCGGCGACCAGATGGTGACGCTCATCCACAACGTGCATGCCACCAATCTCGTGGTGCGGATTCCGGATGTCCACACAATCAGGGGCACGGCCGTGTTCAGCAGCTCAACGGATGACATCATGGTCATGTTTGGAGTCGATGCGGATTGCGCAGCCCGTTTACAAGGCCGTTTTGGGCCGAGCGGCATCTGCAACGTCGTCGGTGCGATGCAGGCTGCCTCCTATCTGGGCCTGGACCGAAGGCGTACTGTCGTCACGGTTGCAACGGATTCGAACGATCGGTACCGGTCCGTCCTCGACCGGTTGTCGAACAACCTCGGCAGGCAACCGCATCGACGCGATCTGTCCAGGTGGTGGTCCGAGGTACGGGAGCTTGAGCCCGCTCGGCAGGTTCTGGACATCCGTGAGGGCGATCACCGGGAGCGCTTGCATGGCATGAAGCGGGATACATGGGTCCCATACGGCTACAGCGCGGACTTCATCGACTCGATGCAGGACCAGACATTTTGGGATCGGGAATGTGCCCGCGTTAAACAGCTGGACCTCCAATGGCAGGCACTTCGACAACCGCCTGATTCATGCCGGTAGGGCGTGGAGACAACGACTCTTGGCCCGCGGTGACGGCGTACGGTACGGGGATCGGCGGACGAGCCTCAAACTCTTGGCTTGTCTACCTTAGTCCCCGGAAGAACAGACAGCATGTCGGTCACGATAGGTGAAGCAGCCTGCATTCCGGGCACGAAGTCCGACACCCCTCGACGAACGGGGCAGAGGCTGTGTGCGGCGGTTCTTTGGTTGGTGACATCCTGCCGACGTGCCGCGCGTGTTATTACTTGGAGGTGTCTTCCTCGGGGATGTGCGGCAGCAAGCTCCAGATTCTTTCGGCGGGAACCTGCGTCGGGCCGCCGCCGTCCCGGATCGCGAGCAGGAGTCGTGCGCCGTCGGGAACTTCGTCAAGGTCGAAGCGTACGCCACGCAGGACGGCCTCGACAACCCGGTCGACATGGGCTTCGATATCCCGCGCCAACTGTGCGTCCAAGCCGCTGGCGGCCAAGGTGCGTCGGAAGCTCAACAGCATCCCCACAACTTGCCCTTCGGCCTGCCCTTCGACTCGTCCTTCAGCCCGTCGTTCGGCCATCTGTCTGAAAAAACGTTCCTGTACCGTTTCCATTTCCCTCACCACCTCGTTGAGTGGACGGCTGTCGTCCAGTTGGCTGGCATCCAGCAGAATCCTCCCCTGCTCGTCCCGGAGCCTGTCCCACTGTCTCATCTTGTCGGACAGAAACCGCATTAGAAGTTCGTAGGCATCCCGGTTCCCCAGGCCGCGAATGGCTTGCAGGACCGGGATGGTCTCGCCTGGGTCCCCGCAGCGTTCGACCTCGAAGACCATCCGCACCAGGCGCGACGCGGGTTCCTCCTCCCGCTCCATGTGCAGTACGTCATAGTATTGTACGGGGAATTCGAAGCGCATGAGTACCTGAGCCAGGGGGCTGAAAAGGTCGTGCAGGGAGGGCGGCCGCCACTGGTCCGGTCCGGTGTAAAGGACGGCCACCACCACCGGTGGCAACCCCTGTCGCCGGTCATGTTGCGTCATGCCCTCGTACAATTCCAGGAGGCGGTCCATGACATAACGGGCGAGGCGAAGTTCGAGCGCGCGCTCGCGCGAGCTTTGGGCCTCCACGATCATCATGACAGTGCGCTGCCGGTCGGTGTCGAAGGCCCAGGTGCTGTCGGCAATGCGCTCGTGGCCGGTCTCCTTGACGGAACTGGTAGGCCCCGGCTGCAGGGATTGGCGGTCAACGGTGCCGAGGCCGAACGCGTCGGCCAGCACCTGTGCCATCTCGTAGGCGAAGACGGCGCTGGTCAGGATGCGCTTGTAACGCCGATCATGAATGGCCATTAACGAATCGACCGTCGGACTCCATGGGATCAATATGGGAATACTACATTCCGGTTGTTTGAGTGTGCAAAAAACGCTAAAGTGTTCTTTTTTTGAACTTCATCGGAATGCCAACCGGACTTTCGGACACAAGCAGTTTGAAAGATTCCGGTCGTGCAGCATAAAGCCGATTCGGGTATTCCGTGCTGCACCGGAACCTTGTCCCGGCCGCACAGAAACCCCTTCTCCAAGACGGCTTGCAGGATTCGTGACGCTTGTCACAGCTATGCGCATGTTGCATCCCATGCCGCACACGGTGATCCAAGTCGAGTGACCGGGGCATGTTGCCAAGATCTCATGGCCAAGGCTTGCGTTTGTCGGGCAGGAATGATCGCCGCTGGCATCTTCCGGTCACTGCCGGCCCCATGGTAGGGCATTCGACGCGTGGCACCGGCGTCGGATGCTACATGGTTCAAGACAACCTACGGTCCCCTAGGAACGGCTGTTCCCTGCCGCCGGGTGGTTGCGGCTCGCTTGGGACCGGACAGGGGCTGGTCAGGAAACCGCTCGGGATTGACAAACCCGTTCTCGGGCAATCCGGGGTTGCCCGTGCCGGAATTCAACGGGGAGCACGGTCAACGTAGGCAATGGTCATGGGACCATCCGGCATCACGCAGATGCGCGGTGCGGCTCCATTGGCCGGGACGGCCAGTTGCGCAACGGTCTTGGACACGTCTGCACAGGGAATAAACAACGCCTCCCGGATCTGTTTCTCGGTCAAGCCATCGCTGAAGACATGCACGTCCGCTTGTTGCTGAATGCGCGCCTGAATCTGAACCTGCCACTGGTCGTGCTCTTCAAATCCGTCCTCATTCAGCATGGCCAAAATGCCGTCAGGTGAACCCCCGCGGCGAAGCAAGTCCGCATACTTGCCGTGGTCGGGTATGCCATCGGCACACTCGACGGCCATTACGATGTGGCCGTCGGGTCTGGTGATCTGGCTGGCGGCACTCATGCCCTTAACGCACTGGTACAGGTTCTGGTCAAGTGGGTAGCCGCTATTGCAGGAGACCACGATGTCATAGGGTTCGCCTACCGACACCATGGAGTATCGGCGCACGAAGTCTGCACCCTGCCGGTGGGCCGCCAAAAGGTCTCCGGCAAACACCCCGGTGATCTCGTGTTGCTGGTTCAGGGTGACGTTCAGGAGAAATACCTGGTCCAGCATCAGGGCAACTTCCTTCATCTCCTCCCATATGGGGTTGCCGTCAAGCGAGCCCCATGTGGCCTTGGGACTGCCCACCATTTGGCGTCCGTGATTGGACAGAACACTTTCGAAGCCCGCCAGGGACGGCAGTACGCCCTTGGGACCGCCCGAAAAACCCGCAAAGAAATGGGGTTCGATGAACCCGGTCAGAATGCACAGGTCGGAGTCCACCAGCAGATGGTGCAGCCGGACGGAATGGCCGTTTGAGGTTCGGCCCATGTCGACCAGCAGGTCGTCGTCAAAGGCATCGTGCTGGAGGCACCGGAAGTTCTCGTAGACGGCATCCCCAACGAGTGCGCGGTGCTCGCTTTCGGTCTGCGGCCTGTGGGTACCGAGAGCGTTGACCAGGGTGATGTGGGTTCGAGGAACTCCGGCATCGAGCAGTTCATCCAGCACCACAGGCAGGATGCGGTCGTTGGGTGTCGCTCTTGTGATGTCGGTGTGGACAATCACGATGTGGCTGGAGGGATCGACGCGGTCGGCAAGAGGGGCGCTTTCGATTGGCGAGCGCAGTGCCTGTTCCAAGGCCGCTTTCTCCGACGTGACCCCGGGCAGTTGGGTTGATTGGATGATCTCGGTACCGGAAGGCACCTCGATATCCAGCCCGGTGCGTCCGTAGGCAACTTGGACCTGCATGTTTGGTCTCGCTGGTGGTTGTGGCCAAATGCAGCCCCGCTTGGCACTGGTTTTGAACCTGCTTCCGCCAATGGATTGTGGGCAGATTTCTGCAGAGTGCTCGCTGTTTTGCCAAGGGAGCTTTCCACTACCTTACGGGATGAGGGACGGCACCTTCAACGTCTGTGGTCTGTCTTCATGACCACCGTCCTGATACGGGACAGGCAAGACGGGACCGTTTCACTTGTGCTGAGGCGGGTGTTCGAGCACGTGAGACACAGGACAAAAGCCGCAATTTGGTGTGAACTCGAATTGGGATCCGGCCCCGAAGGCGGGGTTAGTGTCCGGCTTCCGCCGGATCGGCAGTGGCGGGCAGCAACAGCCGTCCTCCGACCTGCGGTACCAGCAGCAGCAGACATGGCACCGCCAGCAACAGGAACGTGGTTTGGATGCCGAACTGTTCCGACAGGAATCCGGCGATGAACGGTCCTGTGAACATGCCGACACCGTAGATGCCCTGATGCAGGCCCATGGCGGCGGTCCTCTCGTGGTCGGACACCTCCCTGATGCTCAGGCCCATGAGCGTCGGATAACCAATGCCGGTGGCCAACCCGACCAGTCCCTGTGCCAGGAACAGCCACCAGACGGTTGGCGCCCACGCGGCCAGCACGGTGGCCATGCCCAACAATAGAAATCCCGTGCGCACCAGCTTGCGCGCGCCGAGCCGGTTAACGAAGGCGGCCGTGGTTGACAAGCCCACTAGGTTGACCGCCATGAAGACGGTCATGAGGAGGCTAACCTCCACGTCCGAGGCGCCCTTGTTGACTGCCAGGATGGGAATGAAGCTGAACGTAACAGCCCAGTTCACGAACTGGGAGGCGGCATTCAGCAGTGCCGGAAACAGCACATGGGGCCGCGAGGCAAGTGCCGCGATGGGACCGAGCGAAGGTTTGGTCGGGGCACGGGGCGTTTCCCTGACCAATAGCATCAACACCAAGGCCAGAACGGCCGCAACCGCCGCCAGGTTGAAGGCTAGGGAATAGCCGCCGGCGCTGTTGACGAATCCGGTAGCACCGGTGGCCAGGATCCGTGCTGCGCCGCCGACCATGGCCATTAACGCAGTGGCCCGGATGGCTTGTGCCGGTGGAAAGAACCGGCTGAACACCACCACGATGGGTACCCACGTGGCCGCGGCCAAGCCGGTGACGCTCCGGCCAACCCCAATCCAAAAGATGTTGTCGGCAAATCCGATCAGCCAAGCCCCCAAAGCAGTAAGCAGATAGCCAAAGAGGATGAAAGGTTTGGCTCGTCCCAGGAGATCGCTCGTCACACCCACGGGAAAGCGCAGGAGGGCCTGCCAGAGGCCGTACATGGACAGAACAAGGCCGATTACACCCAGATGGCTGCTGTATTGCTTTACGTAAATGGGGAGGGTGGGCGCGTAGAGGTACAGACCTACCCAGTAGCAGAAGACGGCACCGACAAACACTGCGATTTGCCATCCGTGGGCGCGGGTGGTGGAGTGGGTCTGCATGGAGCTTGGTGTCTGCGTGGCAGGACGGTGAGCCAACCGGTAGCCTGCGGTCCCGGGCATGGAAGGGGCGGTCTGTAGACTAAACTCAAGCGGGCTGTTTCCGGCAGTCGCGGTTGGTCCGAGTTGGGTTTACTGATGGCCACGCCGGGGCATGGCAATGTTGCGGACAGGAGGAACTGGATGAGCGATTCGTTGTTTGCACCGGACATGTGGCGCATGCCCTATTGTTTTGGCCCTGCCACCGGACCACGGCGGGGACCGGACGGGCGGCGCTTTATGAACGAGGACTCTCCGTCTTCGGTTTCCCATTCCGTTGCCTTCCGCACGCACCCGGAACTGCTGCAGAAGTTGTGCCCGCCCGGATTCAGTCTGGGACACTCACCTGTGGTCACGGTCACTGCAACCTACATGTCGAACATCGAATGGCTGGCCGGCCGCGGGTATGCGGTCTTGGGCGCCACCTTCCCGGCCGAATTCCACGGGAACAGGGACTCGGTGCACGGATCCTTCCTGACCGTACTCTGGGAGAACCTGACCGATCCCATCATCACCGGGCGGGAAGAGCTTGGTTTCGCCAAGATCTATTGCGAGCTTCCGCCGCCGCGCACGATCGGCAAGGACACGACCTGCGAGGCTGCTTGGCTGGGCTATCGCTTCCTGGAGATGAGCCTGACCGACATGGAAGAGGTTGATCCCGCTTCCGTGCCTCCGCCGGCGCACCGCAACGACGGGCAACTGCACTACAAGTACATGCCGCGCACCGGCGAATGGGGAACGGCGGACTGCGAGTACGCGGTCCTCACTCCCGCCGCGACGCCCAACAGCAAGGTAAAGGCCATGTGGAAGGGCATCGGGCACTTGGAGTTCCGGCGTCCCCGGTGGGAAGACATGCCCACCCAGTACCAGGTGGTCAACGGTCTGGCGGACTTGGAACCGCTGGAGTTTCTGGGAGCCACCACCACGCATACGGTGGGTTCGAAAGACCTGTCCGACCAGCGCATCCTGGAGTAGGGCGGTTGATTGTTGCGCCCCTGGTTTGCCGGCGGCACAGAGGCCGGATTCCCCATCGGATGCCTGTTCCGGGCCCGGTGGACCGCCCGCGTTGAGGCATTGGGCGCGGTCCCATGGGCTATCTTTTCGGCATTGCCGGTGCAGTTCCCGGAGAACAACTGCACCGGCAGCTGACTGCCGTGTGCGAGGCTGCGAATCCGGTTGGGGAGCTGTCGAGCCAGGAGTTGGATGTCCCGGGCTTTGCCTGTGCCAGCCTGAATCACCAGCGGGAAATGCCGCTGGCGGGAACCCGGGTGCAGCGGTACGGATCGTCGTTACTAGCTGTTGCAGCCTGTTTGGACAACAGACAGGAACTGGTTGGCGACCTGGAGTTGTCGGCGGCCGAAGCACTCCGGTTGTCCGACCCGGAACTCGCGTCGCTGGCCTGGCATCGTTGGGGAGACGCTTGCCATGATCGCCTGATCGGAGACTGGGTTTGTATCGAGTGGGACGGTGAACGTCGCCGACTGACGCTGCTGCGGGATCACAACGGCAACAGCATCCTCTACTTCGCTTGTCAGGCCGGCATGATGGCGTTTGGCACTTCGGGCCGCGCCCTGTTGGCGTTGCCATGGATTTCGCATCGGCTGGATGAACTGTCCCTGGCCTGCATCGTCGCCAACATGGAGCCGGTTGGTCGCAGGACCGTCTATGCGGACCTATGTCGGCTTCCGCCGGGATGGATGGCAACGCTGGACGGTCGCGACAGTCGGCTGCAACGGTACTGGTTCCCCGAAGACACACCGCTGTGGGAGGGACAGGGCAGTTCGGCCTACCAGGAAGCCCTGCGCATGGGCATTGCCGATTCAGTGGAGCGCATGGTCGTCCGGGCCGAATCCCCGGCCCTACAGCTGAGCGGCGGTCTCGACTCGGGCGCGGTGGCCTGGGGTACCAGTCAGGCGCATCTTCCGTCAAGAGCCGTGGCCGGATACTGTTCGGTGCCTGTACATGACACACAGGCAGCGTGGCCTGCCGAGGCGGTTGCCAACGAGATCCCGCTGGCCGAGGAAATCGGTCGGATGACTGGCGTGGACCCTGTGCGGGCGGTTCCCGCCGCCGGAGTGTCGGTACTGGATGGCATTCGCTGGATGCTCGACGCACGCCTGGAACCCAGCATTGGCGCTGGAAACATGTACTGGATCTCCGCGCTGCTCCGGGAGGCCAAGGCACGGGGTCACGACCTGCTCCTGACCGGGCAGCAAGGGAACGGGACCATTTCCTGGTATGGCAGGCCCTGGTCGCGTTCCTTCGGAGAATTGTGGCGACACCGTTCACCGGCCGGTGCCGTACAGCACAAGCTGCTAAGGCCGTTGTTGTCGCGGATGGGACGCGACGGAGTCAACCGGTGGCGGATCGGCTCCGAACCCTGGCTTGCGGGCACCTTGATTCGCCCGGAGTTCGCCAGGAAGGTTCACCTCCGGGAATACATCGCCGAAGAGGCGTACGGATTTTGGTTTCACTCGTTCGAGATGGACCCGCGGATCGATCGGTGGCAGGTCATTGAAGCCGGACAGTCCCGCGTGGGGGGACGTTGGGCCGAAGGCGCGGATGCCCTTGGCCTGCGCGTCCGGGACCCGACTGCCACCAAGGCCCTGGTGGAACTGTCGCTGTCCATTCCCGATCGGGAATGGTCCGGTCCGGCGGGATCTCAGCGTTGGCTTGTTCGTCAGGCCATGCAGGGTCTGTTGCCGAACTCCGTGACCGGGTCGCTGTCAAGGGGAAGACAGGCAGCCGACATCGTGCAGCGGCTGCTGTCCGACACTCCTGCCGTTGAGGATCTGTTGGGCAGATGTTCTCCCAACTCCCAGGTGGCCCAATACCTGGACATTGAACGGAGCCGGACGACTTGGCAGGCCCTCTCCAGGCAACCGTTCACCTACCGGCTTCAGCAACGGTGCCTGCAGGAACTGATCCCGGCCATCACATTGGCCATGTTCCTCGAGCAGCGACAGCCTTGAAGGCGCGGCACTGCCGGCTTCATGCAAATAGGGATGGGAAATACCGGTGCGGGTCTCCCGGCTCGCCGAACAGGATTTCCTGTCGATCCGTCAATTTGACGCTGTCCGGTATCTGGACGCGGGACGACTTCCAGGCCATGTGCGATACACAGTACTTGTACAGGAGTGAGCGTCGTCCCGTCTTGCTGCGCCAGACCGCGGTGCCGTGGGTCAGCGACTCCGTGAACAGCGTGACGGAGCCGGCCGGTGCGTGGGGCATGACCACCGCCGGCGATGTTTCGGGCGAGTCGAAGATGGCGCGGGGCACCTTGTAGTTGCTCTTGTGACTGCCGGGGATGCAGGAGAAGCCTCCCATGCCCGGCCCGGAATCGGTCAGGTTCCAGGTCACCACCACGAAGCCGTTGTAGATCTGATTGGATTTGAAGGCGAAGTACTCCCCTTCCTCCACGCCCGAGAACGGTGCGGTGGCACCGTAGTCGGCATGGAGCGCACTGGTGAGCACGCGTCCCGTGTCTTCCTCCATGCAGATGCCGTAAATCCGATCCAGCCGAAAGCAGTCGCCGAGTTGCTGGCGAAGAATGGGCATGATTGTTTCGTGGTCGAGGAGGTTGCAGAAGGGTTGGCCCCAGTCCAGGAATCCCGGTCCGTCCGGCGCGCTGCCGAATCGTTCCCGGGAGCCCTCTTCCGGTAGCTGGTGCTCGTCCAGGATGGCATTGATGGTCGCCACTTCGTCGGTGCTGAGAGCGTTCTCGATGACCAGGTATCCCTGAAGATCGAACAGGTATTGCTGAACGGTGTCAAGGCTCATGTCGATAGGCTCCGTAAGGGTTGGCTGGTGAAGGATTCATGCAGTGTCGGCAAGGTGAACGCTGGAGCCGGTTCGCCCCAGAATCCGCCGCGCGCGGACAGGCTGTGGACTGTGATCGTACAACGTCCCGCAGGCCATTGAACAGGTCAATTCAAGGCGGGCTGTTCAGAGTTGAGTTGAAACCGAATCGCGGGCGCGGGCATTCCCAGCACGATGGGGATGGGACGGCCTGCTACGACGGGTCGTAGCGTGTTGCTTTCTCCAGAGTCGGGATGAAGCTGGCCAGGTTTGTGAACTGGAAGGGGCTGGTCTTGGCGATGTTCCGAACCTGGCTGTCCGTGGCCGCGGAAGCCACCAAAATGGTCCGCTCGGGCACCACGTTCAACCGCCTGCGGATCTGGTGCATCTTCTTGCGCCGGGCCAAGGTGTTCTTGGCGGTTGTGCATTCGATCCACAACGGCTCGTCCTCCTCCAGCACGAACAGGTCCAGTTCGTGCTTGTTGCCGTCGTTGGCGATCTTGGCATTCATCAGAATCGAGTAACGGGCACTGCTGTCGTGCAGGAACTCGTCCAACCGGCTGCCGACGAACTGTTCGAGCCAGTAGCCTTTCAGGAACCGGACTCCGTCCTTGGTGAGCGTGACCCGCAGACGCTGCGTGTCATCGCGTTGTTCGAACTTGTCCAAATACTTGGTGCGTTTCAGCATCTGGCAGAGATTGACCGAGTGGCTGTACTCCTTGGCGGTCCTGTCGCCGAGGTCCACCACCAGCGGTTCCTCCGCCTTGCTCCGGCTCAGCTGATTGAACAGGGGTGCCAGCGATGTCGAGTGCCGCCGTCCAAGGAAGCGGCAGGTTTCGGTGACCTGCTCGTCGATCGTGTCCTGGTAGGCCTCGATGACATAACCACGGTCAGTCAGATAGTCGGCGGCAGGCTTGGACACACCGGTGACGGCAACGGGCGCCGGTGCCTTGCGCGACCGACGTTGGCCGGTGCGGGCGCGTGTGCGTGTGGTACCGGCTTGGGCCTTGGAGGCACCCTTGGCCGCTCTCTTCGCTGGCTGTCTGGTCTGGGTTCTTGGACGCGCTTGGCTTGCCCGCGGCTGCTCTGGCCGAACCTGGGCCGGTTGAGCGGCGGTCGTACGCTCCTGTTGCAACCTGCGGATGTCACCGCGCAGACTGCGCACCTCGGCCGTAAGCGCCTCCAGGGCCAAGGTCAGATTCTGCAGGATTTCATGTGTCTCCTTTCCGGAGCGGAATAGGTTCACTTCGACACCTTAGTTATTGGTTGTGTACTTGGATGATAGGTGGTGGTTCCCGCCCAACGGGTGCATTCGGTCTTTTCCAGAGCCGTGTCGTTGGCAGGGATTGAATTTTCAGTTGTTCGGAGCTTACGGTGTTGCCCGGGACAGAACTTCCGGGTTGAGCGGATTATGGGGATCCTTGCCGGCAAAGAACCGCAGGACTTCCTCCACGGCCATGGCTTCGATGCGTTCGCGCGCCTCCACTGTGGTGGTGGCGGAATGGGGTGTGGCCACCAGCTTCGGGTGGTTCCTCAGTCGCGAATCCGCAGGAGGTGGCTCGGGATCGAACACATCGATCCCCGCTCCCGCCAGCTTGCCGGAGTCCAAGGCATCCAACAGGGCGTCGCCGTCGACCAGGGGACCGCGGGCCAGGTTGAACAGGAATGCACCGTCCTTCATTTGCGCGAGGGTCTCGCGGTTGATCATGTGGCGCGTGGACGGAATGGACGGCGCATGCAGGGACAGGAAGTCGGCCTGGGCCAGGACCTCATCCATGGAGGCCAGTTCCACTTCCAAACCGGTCGTGGCTACGGACTCCTCGGTCATGATGGGATCGTGGGCCACGACCCGCATGCCGAATCCACGTTGGCAGATGTGGGCTACGCGCTGGCCGATGCGCCCAAAGCCCATCAATCCCAGGGTCTTGCCCATCAGTTCACGGCCCATCGGCACGGCCCTGGGCGCGAACCGGCCCTCGGCCAGCTGGGCTGCGCCTTCCGGAACCCGCTTGGCGCAGGCCAGCATCAGGGCAACCGTGTGTTCCGCGGTTGATTCGGTCGGACCGGCCGGAGTGTTGCAGAACAGGACTCCGGCCGTGGTGGCATCCTCGGTCACCACGTTGTCCGTGCCAATGCCGGTGCGAACAAGGATCTCGAGGTTGGGGAGGCGTCGGAACACTTCCGTGTCGTAGCGGAGGCCCGAACTGGCCAGGATGGCCTGGGCTTCGACAGCCGTGGCAATGGGGTCCGGGTGTCCCTTGTCGGGAACCAGAATCTCCACGTCCGGGCCAAATGCCTGCAGCGCGTCGGACAACTGCTGGATTTCGCACCATACGGCGGTCAACCGGGATTTGGGCATTGGGGCTGGCATCCCCCTTTGGGATGGTTGGCTATTGGTCGAACCGAGGAGCGGTGCCTACATTTCCAATCCGGAGTGGATGGGGCGTCCGCCGTATTGAGCGAGATTGTCGGCATGGCCTTCCCGCCCGGTGGCGCGCAAGCGCTCCAGGTACTCGGGCCAGTAGGGATGGTTGGTGTTGGCATGATGGGGTCCGCCTTCGGCCATCACCCCCCAGAAGGGATCGCCGCGCTCCGAGGTTCCCATCTGGTCGCCCATCCACTGGTCCAGGCGCAGGAGCCCGGCCCCCAGGATGTCGGGGCGGGCTGCGGCCAGATTGTCCTGCTCATGGGGATCGTCGGCCAGGTTGAACAACATGTAGGCCGGCAGATCCTTGAGGCCGGTGTGATAGGTCCGGATCAGGAGCCAGTCGTCCCAGCGCACGCTGCGCTGGCAGCTCCAGGCACCGTTGCTGAGTACGAGGTAGGGACGTTCGCCGCCACTGTCCGCACCGAGTGCGCCGGCGAAGCTTTGGCCCTGCCAGAAGTCGGGACACTCGCCGTCCACCAGGTCCATGAGTGTGGCCGGCAGATCCACGTTGTAGTTGAACTGGTTGCGGACCGTTCCCTCCTGTCCGTTGGTAACCCCGGGCCAGCGTACGATGAGAGGCACCCGGTTGGTGATGTGGTCGGCGAGCTGGTGGTCGCCCCACACGTTGAGTTCGCCGTGGTTCTCCCCGTGGTCGGCCGAAATGACGATGGCCGTCTCCTCGTAGATGCCGAGGTCCTTCAGATCCTGGATTAGCTTGCCGATGTAGTGGTCCGCGTACCGGATGCCCGTGTCGTACCCGTCCATGTGGGCCTTGGCATCCGCCCGTGTTTTGATGCGGCTCACACCCATGGTGGAGACCGGGGACAGGCGCTCGTCCAGTCCCGGCACCTCGGTGGCACTGTGCGGTCCGTAGGAGGCGTTCTGTCGGTCGATCAGATCCTGGGTAATCCAGGGATCCATCGGGTCGTCGGCGAATGGGTTGCCGAAGTCTTCGGGGTGGTCATAGGGGGTGTGGGGATCCCAGAAGTTGACGTGGAGGAACCAGTTGTCGTTGCGGCCGTTGGCTTCGAGCCAGCGCTTGGCCGGGGGATACATCTCATCCGCGTTCTCCAGGCCGTTGCCGCCCGTGTCGTAGGTTTCGCTGAACCCGTACCAGACCTGATACGCCGTGTGCCGGTTCGGGAACGGGCTGATGCTGGCGGTGTGGTAGCCGGCCTGCCGCAGGGCGCTGGCGAGAGTCCCTTGTGCCAGCCGGGACCGGAACGCGCGTCCTGATCCCTGAGGCGCCATGTCGGCGTACAGGCCCCCGTGGTTGACTACGCCGGTCCGGATGCCGAACTGGCCCGTGAACAGGGCAGTGCGACTGGGCAGGCAGGGCGTGTCGGAGGCGTAGTAGTTGGTGAAGCGAACACCTTCGGACGCGATCGCGTCGATGTTGGGCGACGTGTTGCGATGATAGCCGTAACAGGACAGGTGATCCGGACGCAGCGAATCAATGTCAATGTAGAGGATGCGCATGTTTTCTCCGCGCGCGGCAGGTGGCAGGAATGTTGACAAGGGTGGTATCCGACGCGGCGAGAACCGCCGGCGTTCGGAGATTAGGGTCTATGGAGCTTCGGGGGAGCCCGCGGGGCCGGGTTCGGACCCGGCGGGGGCTGTTGAATGGCGCGGGGTACGGATCTATCGTCGAGCGAGGTTCGTGAATCAGGTAACCAGATGGCGGCTGGAAAACGGCATGCGGCCACTTGGCGAACTCAAGCAGATCGCCAGGCATCAGGCGGAAAATCCGCGGCAGAGTACAGTGCATGGCCCGTCCGACGACCCGCATAATATCACGCTGAAGTGACGGATTGACTCAACAAGGCACCCCGAACAGCCATGCGCGACCTTCTCGACCAAATGACCCAGGGCGCTCACACGTCCGCTGGCGGGGGAGGTGTGTCCGCCATGAAAATCACGCGCCTTGAAACGTTTCCGGTTCGGCCGCGCTGGCTGTTCCTGAAGATCCATACGGACTCCGGACTGGTGGGCCTGGGCGAGCCCATCCTGGAAGGCCGGGCGCTGACCGTGGCCCAGGCGGTGGCGGAGCTGGAACCCTATCTGATTGGACAGGATCCCACGCGCGTGGTCCACCACTGGCAGGCCATGTACAAGCACGCCTTCTACCGCGGCGGACCCATCCTGACCAGTGCTCTGTCGGGTGTGGAACATGCCTTGTGGGATTTGGCCGGCAAGGCGGTCGGCTTGCCCGTCTACCGCCTGTTGGGTGGACCGTTGCGCGACCGCATCCGGGTTTACCGGGGCGTGGGCAGTTCCGGAGATCTGGACGACGTGGTGGCCAATGCCAAGGCCCTGGTTGCCAAGGGCTTCACGGCCATGAAGACCGGCCCTGCCGGAGGGCGTCCGGCACGGATCGTGGAGACACCGGCGTTCGTGGAGGAGGTGGTCCGCCGCTTCGGTGTCCTGCGCGACGCGGTCGGTCCGGACGTGGATGTGGCGATTGACTTCCATGGCGCGGTCAGCCCGCAGACGGCTGCCCTGTTGATTCGCGAACTCGAACCCATGCAGCCGTTCTTTGTCGAGGAGCCGGTACAGTGCCAGAACGTGCCGGTCTTGGCCGACCTGGCGCGCGGCACGCATTTGCCCATCGCCACGGGCGAGCGCATCTTCACCAAGTGGGGCTTCCGCGAAATTCTGGAACAGCGCGCCGCCTCCATCCTGCAGCCGGACATCAGCCACGCCGGTGGCATCTTCGAAGTGCGCCTGATCGCCGGCATGGCGGAGGCAAACTACGCGGCGATTGCACCGCATTGTCCCTTGGGACCGATTGCCTTCGCGGCCTCAGTCCAGTTGGACGCATGCATTCCCAACTTCCTGATCCAGGAACACGTGTCCCTGGGCGAAGGCTACCTGAAGAACCCCTTCGAACTGGATGGGGATGGATTCGTGGCTCTGCCCGAAGGGCCGGGTCTGGGCATCGAATTGGATGAAGATGCCCTGGCCGACAAGATTGACCACGACTGGACCAATCCGCAGTCCTTTCATCCCGACGACGGTACCGCCATCGACTGGTAGGTCGGGATACCGACGGTCGGGTCCAGCCCTCGGCGTATGGGTTAGGTTTGAGTTAGGGGCTGCACCGCCTTGACCGCGCGCTCCGGGGCTTCCAGGTCGGCCAGGTATTGGTTCAAAAGATCCTGTATAGCTTCGGCTGTGGCCGGATGATCCGCTGCGACATTGGTCTCCGCCATGGGATCGGCTCTGCGGTCGAAGAGGGCTGTTTCCCCTTCCATGCCGATGGGGGCATAAATCCACTCGTCGCTGTACACCACCGGTGTGGTGGATCTGTCTGCGACCGAGCCGTCCGCCGGTACCGAGAAGCTGGCGGTCACGGCAAAGGTTCGGGGGTTCGGATCCGCCTCACCCCGCAGCGGGCCGGCGAACGACCGTCCGTGGATCGGGTCTTCGTAGTTCAGGTTCAGGTCGACCAGTTCCGCCAAGGTCGGCAGAATGTCGCAGGGCTGGATGTAGGAGGACACCGCGGTGTCCTGCGGCAGCTGCGGCGCACGGATTATGAATGGGCAGTGGGCCACTTCCGGGAAGATCGGCCAGTACCGGCTGTCTCCGGTCCCGATGTTGCTCTTTCCCGTACGGTTGTGCTCACCGGTGCTCATGCCGTGGTCCGACATGAAGATCACGATGGACTTGTCGAAGAGGTCGAGGTCCTCGATTTTCTGCAAAATGCGACCCACACTGCGGTCGACCAGGAAGGCCTCGGCCAGGTAGTGGGCACGCAGGTTGGACAGTTCCGCGTCCGTGTAGACGTCCGCCCGGCCGTAGTTCGGATGGATTAACGGCGGGCCGTCGTAGCCGCTATCGTCATACTTGCGGACAAGATACTCCGGCGGGTCCCACGGTTCGTGCGGATCGAAGAAGTCCACCCACAGGAAGAAGGGATCCTGGAGGTAGTTCTCCTCCAGCCATTCCTCGGCCAGGCTTGCAGTTCGATAGGCAAACGTCTGCGATTCGCGCTGGTAGTACTGGTTGACCCAGCGGTGCAGGTCGGCCAGGTTGTGGTCGCGGAAGTGGGAACCGGGGCGGGTCTTGTCCGGCGGAATGACTTCCCGGATTTCGTGGTTGAGACGCAGGAAGTGCGTATCCCCTTCCTGCCCGCGCACTTGGTGGAACCCGGTGAAGCCGAGGTCAAACTGTGCCTTGATCAGATGGGGACAGTCCCCGATCAACTGGGAGGCATACCCGTGCGGTGCCAGCAGCCGTGGCAGATGGTTGCGTCCGCTGCGCAGCAGGCTCTGCCACGGATACCAAGGCCAACCCACGCGGCCGGTTGTGAAGTCCGTGCGCTGGGGGATAGTGGGGAAGCTGCCGGTGTAGAAGTTGTGCAGGCTGACGCCTTGCCGGGCGAAGGCTTCCAGGTGCGGTCCACCCACGGCACCTCCGCCAAGGGGATAGATGTTGTCGTAGCGGAAGGTGTCGGCGATTACGACAATGATGTTCATCGAATGGCTCCTGGAGGATGGTTGGTCCGACAAGCGAACGGCACGCCGTCAGGCGTGCCGCTGTTCGTCGGATTGGGTGTGGAACCGGGTTCCTACCGGTTGTTCGTCCCGGTCCGGGTGGCTCCGGGGGCGGGGGTACCGTTCAGGCGCAGACCGCGGCTTCGCCATCCCATCGATACGTCGTGGTGGCGTCGGAGGGTAGGGCGGCCAAGCGCGCATGGGTTTCGTGCCACAGCCGATTCCACTCGGCCGGATCCCTCAATTCGGTCTCGGGATCCCGGCGGCTGCGGACTACAAACCCGGGCAGGAAGCCCCTACCCGTGGGCTGGTCGGTCGGGTTGTAGCGCACGTCGAAGCTCCAGCGGATGCGGTCCGAGACGTTGGACAGGGAGCCATGGCAAGTGTGTTTGTGCATGAACAGGACGTCGCCGGCTTCCATCGGCACCGGAATGGCGCTGTCCAGTTCCAGGGACTGGTCCGGGACGTGGATGCCCATGTTCCCCATGCAGTGCGTCAGCAGCTCGCGCCGATGGCTTTTGGGGATGAGCTGGAGGCATCCACTCTCCACGGGCGCGTCCAGCAGCGAAAACCAGACTGTCAGCATGTTGGTTTCGTCCGCTTCCGGCATGACCACCCCATGGTCCTGGTGCCAAGGCGTGGCCTTGATGATCGGGTTGTAGTCGCCGTCGATCGGGATTTGGTCCTCGGGCGGCTTGATGCGCACGTGTTGGACGGGGTTGGAGTAGATTTCGGGCCCAATCAGGTTCTCCACGACATCGATCAGCCGTGGTTCGGTAAGGGCCCGGAACACCGCCGGCCCGGTCCAGAACGGTGTGTCCTCTTCGGTGGCTGAACCCGGCAGGTGGAAGTCGAAGTACTGGGCAAATCCCTTGCCGGTGTCCATGTAGATTTGGGTCAAGCGCTCCCCGAACGGCAACTCCTCGTAGGTGGACTCGATCTCACCTTCGGCATGGAGGTCTTCCGCCAAGGTATCCAGAACCGTCCCGTACTCGGCAATCAGGTCGTCCAATACCCGCTGGGGCATCAGCTTTTCAACCTTTACATAACCGAACTCGTCAAAGTGCCTCAACTGTTCGGCTGTCAAACCGGCCATGTCCGTAAACCCCTTGCATATGCTCGGTACCCGACAGGCGAAAGCGTCCGTCGGATGCGTATGGAATGGGTGGGATTATGGCACAGGTTCCATACGGAGTTCACGGCAGGATGCGGTGGCGGCTGCCGCAATGCAGCGGGCGACGGAATGTGGGCCGCGATCGGGTCTGCCTCCGCGACCGCTATAGTATTGGTCGTGGAGCCATTGACCACGGGTGTGCCGCCGGTCTTGGAGTGCCGCGATCATTGATTGCCGGTGCCCGGCATCGGCACGGTCCAGCGGCATGGCTTGAACCGTGAATCCATGCCTGACAACAAGACCTCCAACAAGCCGAGCACCACGGCCGACATGGTCCTGGTCGCCCGCGCCCTGCATGTCCGCGAGTATTCGCCGCCGGTATTCGACGACAGCCTGGCGTTCACGCTGTTGCCGCCGTTCTGGAAGGTCGTCCTCAGCAACCGGCTGCTGACCTGGATCATGATGTACGGCCTCCTGGGCAAGCAAAGTCGGCTTATGCCCGAAGTGTATGTGCGAGCCCGGTGGGCCGAGGAAATCGTGGAAGCGGCGGTGGAACGGGGTGTCGAGCAGGTGGTGATCCTGGGGGCTGGCTATGACTCACTGGCCCTGCGCCGGCGCGATCTGATGGCGCGCACCCGCCTATGGGAAATCGATCAGGCCGCCACCCAGCGCGAGAAGTTCCGCCGTATGGACAAGCACGGCCTGGAACGGCCCGCCAACGCTCGTTACGTGGAGGCCAATCTGGAAACGGATCGGCTCGAAACGGTGCTTGAGGCCGCTGGTGTGGACCGGGAACGGCCGGCCGTGTTCGTCTGGCTCGGGGTTACCTTCTACCTGACCGAAGAGGCGACCAGGAAGACGCTTACCTCAATTTCAAGCCACATGGCTGCGGGCACGGAGCTGTGTCTGGACTACATGGCGGACGCGGAGCACATCCCGGACGACTGGAAGGAGTTGCGGGACACGTGTGCCACCTTCGTGGCCAAGTACGGCGAGCCCTGGGTGTCGGCCTACGATCCCGCGGAAGTGCCGGCCTTCCTGCAAGGCTGCGGTTTCTCGTCGGTGGACAACATGCAGCCGCACCAGATCCCACCTCGCTACCTCCATCGCCATCCGTCCATTGTGTTCCCGGAAATCATGGGGTTTGCCCGGGCCGTCGTTTGAATGGCCTCCGGTAGTAGAGAGTGCAACAGCCCGGCCAGGACCGCCGCCAGCCGCACTGTGCCATATACTTAAGCCGCCTCGGCGCTTCAGCCTCCGTGCCTGCCATCAGTGGTGAGGTGGGTTGGGCGCGCTTTCTTCACAGGAGGATATTGAATATGGGTCGTGATCTAACAAGACGCGATTTTCTGCGCCTGTCCGGCGCTGCGGCTGGTATTACGGCACTGGCGGCTTGTGCCCCGGGTGCTCCCGGTGACGGCACCGGTGTTGCCCAGGCCGAACAGGCGGTCATCCGCTACGCCGGTCTGGAAGGCATGGGTGCAACGGTGGAACGCTTCATCCTGCCCTGGCTGGAAGATGTTGGCTACGGCTGGGAGCGCGGTTCCTTTGGGCAGCAGGAGTTGACGGACAAGATCATGCAGTCGGTGGCCACGGACACGTACCTGGCCGATGTCTTCCAGTTTCCGTCCAACGCGCGTTCCGACGTGATCAACGCCGGTGCCCTCTATCCCATTCCGGACTTTGTGCTGGACGCCATCGACTTCGACGATGTCCTGCCGAGCATTGTGGGCACGCTCTCCTGGGGCGGCCAGGTTTACGCCCTGCCCTACGACGGGGATATCCATTACTCGTCCTTCCGCAAGGATCTCTTTGCAGACTCGGCGATTGCCGCCGATTTCGAGTCGAAGACCGGCTACCAGCTTGATCCCGAATCGGGGGCCAAGACCTGGGACGAGTGGCGCGCCATTGCGGAACACTTCACCGGTTGGGACTGGAACGGCAACGGAGAGGAGGACGACTACGGCATCGCCACGATGAACAAGCGCGGCGACACCCTGTGGTGGGGCTTCCATTCCCGCGCCACCGCCTATGCCAAGCATCCGGACGATCCCTCCTACTTCATCGATATCGATACGGGCGAGGCCCGGGTCAACAATCCCGGCTTCGTGCGCGCCCTGACCGAGTGGGTGGAGGAGAACCAGAACTGGTCGCCGCCCGGCGGCACCGGCTTTACCTACGGCGACTCGCTCAACGCCATGAACGGTGGGCGCGTGGTCCAGACCTACAACTGGGACGCGGTCACCACCGCTGCCGCCGGCGAGTTTTCCGTCATTCAGGGCAAGCAGGGCTACAACCACCTGCCGGGTTCCCACGAGGTCTACAACCACAAGGAAGGCGGCTGGGAGTCCTTCGAGGAACCGAGTGCAGCACCCTTCCTGGCCTTTGGTGGCTGGGTGATCGCGGTCTCAGCCCTGACCGATGACAGCGTGATCGAGCAGGTCTGGAACATGACCATCGAGTTGACCAAGCCCGAGTCGGGCATATGGTTCGTCACCAACCTGACCGGATGCAGCCCGTACCGCTTCAGCCAGCTCGAGGCCGTGGACGAGTTCGCCACCGGCCCCCTGCAGCTGGGCGAGGAGGTCGCGGTTGACTACCTGAACGCGGCCAAGGCAACGCTGGATCATCCCAACGCGGTCACCGACCAGGCCTTTGGCGGCTGGGTTCAGTACCGCGACGCCCTTGAACTGGGTGTCTCCAAGGCCATGGCCAACGAAATCGACCCGCAGGGCGCGATGGACGAAGTGGCGGCTGCCTTCGATGAGATCAGCGACCGTATGGGCGGCAAGGAACGCCAGGCGGAACTGTATCGGCTGACGCTTGGCCTTTAGTCGCTGTTTGGTATCGATTGAAGGCGGGAGGCGGACTGCGGTTCGCTTCCCTGCCTCAAGCATGAAAGGCACGGAAGGGCGCACATGCGCCCTTCCTGCAACCTGTCAAGGTGCCTGACTGATGGCCACTGCCCAACGCTCCGTGCCTCCGGCACGCGGTGTGCTGCAGTTTTCCATCCACGATCGGCTGTGGAAGTGGCTGCTGCTGTTGCCGTCCCTTCTGATGACTACGGTGCTGTTCATTGCACCCGTGGTCTGGACTCTGTACGCGGCGTTCACAGACCTGCACCTGTTCCGGGTCGGGGTGGAGACCGAATGGGTCGGTCTGTACAACTTCCAGAAACTGCTGGGCAACTCTTCGTTTTGGCGCACCGCCAGGAACACCGTGGTGTTCATGCTGGGGGTGGTTCCGATGCAGTTCCTGATCGGCATGGTGCTGGCAGTCTGCCTGGACAACGTCACGCGGGGCCTGAAGCTGTTCCGCACCTGGTTCCTGATGCCGCTGATGGTGAGTCCGGTGGTGGTCGCGTTCGTAATTGGACGCATGTTGTTCCAGGAGGACATCGGACCGATCAATTCACTGATTCGGTGGCTGGGATTCGAGGGGATTCCGTGGCTGACCCACCCCAACTGGGCCATGTTCACCATCATGGTGATCGATGTCTGGCAGTGGAGTTCCTTCATGATCCTGATGCTGATGGCGGGATTGCAGGGGGTGCCCTACGACTTGCGCGAGGCGGCCTCCATCGACGGCGCCTCCTTCTGGCAGACCTTCTTCCGCATCACGCTGCCCCTGGTGCTGCCCATCGCGGCCACGGCGCTGCTGATTCGAATCATCGACGCCTTCAAGGTGGTGGACATCATCATGGTCCTGACCGGCGGCGGACCCGGTCAGGCAACCGAGTCCGTGACGCTGGCCATTTACCGGGCCGGTGTGAAGGGCGGCGACTTGGCGTTTGGAAGCAGTCAGGCCTATTTCCTGCTGTTGGTGATGGTGGTGTTTGGCGGTGCATTCCTGGCCCTGACGCGCCGCACCATGTCCCAGACCAAGGACTGAGCCGGGGCCGGTCGAGGCAGCGGGGGGAAACGTGAAGGTATCCACACAGCGGCGGTTCATCCGCGGCGTGTCCTATGCGATCTTGATTCTGTGGTCGCTGACGCTGGTCTTCCCGATGTACTGGGTGTTGATCACGTCGTTCAAGAATCCGGTGGACATGTCCATCAAGGCGACCTACCTGCCTTTCCTGGACTTCGAGCCGGGACTGCACGCCTGGCGCTATCTGTTTGTCGAACGCCTGGGCTGGTTCATGCAGCCCTTTTCCAACAGCATGATCGTGGCGTTCGTCTCGTCGTCCATCGCCCTGGTGGTCGGCTCGATGGCAGGCTATGCCCTGGCCCGCTTCGACTTCAACGGCAAGAACAACTCCATCGTGCTTGGGTTCATGGCGCAACGGATGTTTCCCGGTGCCCTGTTCATACTGGCCTTTCTGGTGATGTTCCGGGAATTGAGGCTGCTGGACACCAAGACGGCCCTGGTGATCGTCTATGCCGCCGGCGCCATCCCGTTCATCGTGTGGGTGATGCGGGATTTCTTCGAGGGCCTGCCGGTCGAAATCGAGGAAAGCGCCCTGATTGACGGGGCCAATCGCCTGGTGGTGATCTTTCGCATCGCCATGCCCCTGGCGGCGCCGGGCCTCGTGGCCGTGTTCGTGCTGTCGCTGATTGGGGCCTGGAACGAGTACATCGTGGCCCTGACCCTGACCTTCCGGGACTCGATCACCATCCCGCTGTTCATGGGGATGCAGGTGAGCCAGACTGGCTACACCGAATGGTGGAACATGAGCGCTATTTCGCTGGTGAGCGTGATTCCCGTGGTCACGGCGGGCATGGCCCTGGAAAAGTACATCACCAGCGGTCTGACGTTCGGGGCTCTGAAGGGGTAGGCACAGACGTTCCCTCCAAGGGAACTGCAGGTTCAGGATCCTTTGAGAGTGCCGGTCACGGCACCCGGAAGTCCACACAGCCCCAGCGCTTGTACTTCGGTTTGGGCCTACACGGGGTCCGTCCGACAGACCGCAGGTGCACAACCTGCGATTTGCTCCAATCCGGGGCAGGTTGCATCGTACAAGCGTGCTCCTGCCCGGCGCGATTAGTCAATGCTAAACGGCGGAGTCCAGTCCGGCGCGGGTTTGAGGTCGGCCCGCGGCGTAACGCCCGGGTTGAAGACGTGTGGCGGAAGGAATCCCCGCAGGACGTTCGAAACGGCTTGGCCTACCGTGTGCTGGGCTTCGATGTGGGAGTGCACGGACCCGCCTGACGTATGGGGGGTTAGGGTGACCTGCTCCATGGTGCGGAACGGATGATCCGCCGGCATCGGTTCCTCTTCGAAGACATCCAGCGCGGCGCCTGCGATGCGATCCTCCTGCAGCACCCTTATCAAGTCCGGTTCGTTGATGACCCCGCCGCGACTGGTATTGATGAACAAGGCGGACCGCTTCATCTTCTTGAGCTCATCCCAGCCAATCAGGCCCCGCGTGGCCGGCGACAGCGGCACGTGCACGGAAATGTAGTCACAGACTTGCAGAACCGACGGCAGATCCCAGAGTTCGACATCCAGCGCCGCCGCGTCTTCGGCATTGGCCCAAGGATCGTGGGCCACGATCCGGTGCATGGCAGGCCGCATGCGCCTTGCCACCTCCTTGCCGATGCGGCCGAATCCAATGAGGCCCAGGGTCTGCTGGTTCATCCGGTGCACGGGTTTCATGCGGGGACGGATTTCAGCCCATTGGCCTTGGTGCAGCGCGCGATCGCACAAGGCAATCTGCCGGGCTGCGCCGTAGATGAGGGCAGCTGTCTGGTCCGCCACCTCGTGCACACAGAAAACGGCGAGATTGGAGACGATGATGTTGTGGCGCGTCGCCGCTTCGGGGTCCACGCTGTCCATGCCGATGCCGTAGCGCTGCACCAACAAGCACTTCTCAAGGCCGGCAAACACCGTCTCGTTGAAGGGTGTGTACTGGCCGGCGAACAGGACCACGTCGGCATCGTGCGCCACCGCCAGGATTTCCTGCTCGGTGCGGGCCGGCGGATCCACGATCACCAGGTCCACATCCAGCCCGTCCCAGTACGTACGCTCGATCGCCAACTGCTCGTCGGACTTGCGCCAGGGATCGATATACACAACTTTCCACGTCATGGCATCACCGAAAGGGATGGGTTAATGCAGGAGATGGCCGCCCATCGGGGGAGGCCCGGTCTTTAGGACGAGGGGTATTCCTCGGCAAGCAGACTTTGGATGGCGGCCTCGGTCTCCGCATACCTGCCTTCGCCGATGTGCCGGTAGCGAATATGGCCCTGCTTGTCGATCAGGATCTTGGTGGGCCAGTACCGGTTGCCAAAGGCGCGCCAGGTGGCACCGTCGTTGTCAAGGCAGACCGGGTACTCGATTTCCAGGTCCTTCACCGCCTGCTCCACATTGGTCAGATCCCGCTCGTAATTGAATTCCGGATAGTGGTTGCCGATGATGACCAGACCCTGGTCCGCGTACTTGGAGTTCCATTCCCTCAACGAGGGAATCGTGCGCTTGCAGTTGATTCAGCCGAAGGTCCACATGTCGATCAGGACCACCTTGCCCTCCAATTCAGCCAGGCGCAGCGGTCGGTTGCTGTTGATCCAGACCGTGTTGGCGATTTCCGGTGCCGGTCCCAGGTCCGGAAGGTCGGATCTGACTACGGGTCGGTCCTGTCCATCGGTAGGTCCGGGATCGGCTGCAGGCTGCGGGGTTGGCGCCCCGGGATCGATTTCAGGTTGCATCGGGGGCACCAGGCACGCGGCCAATACTGCCGGCAGGATCAGCACTAGGAAGATCAACGTACGCATGGAAATCCTGTGTCAGTGTTGGGGCTGGTCACGGGCCAAAGGTACCCAGAGCCTATCAGGTTCGCAGTATACAGGAATTGTCGCAGGTTTCTCACGAGCATGCGCGGAGCAATCGCAATTGTAGGCTGCAGAGGTTCCAAGAACGTCGGATTTGGCATTGGCTCAGCCGGGACCGGTGATCAGCAGACATAACCGACTTCAGTGTTTTTGCCTTCACCATAATTTCACTGAGGTTTTTCGTTCCTCGGTTCGGTGTCATCCGCTGGAGAACAGCCACTGGATCGAGATTCTGGCCGAAGTACTCGGTGCAGACAGCCAGGTACAGCGTTGATTGGCGCCCATTGGTCCCAAGTCCGACCGGATCACTCTTGGTAGATCCCAAGGAAGATGGGGACTTGGAGCCGGGGATGGTGTCCACAGTCAGGTGGAACCGGGCTCCAATGTCGACGAGGAACAGGTGGCAGGCACTATGTACGAGCACATGAGGTCTGGAGAGATGTACGTAATCACTCTGGTGAAGGTTAGCAACCTCGCAATGGAAGATCCCTAGGACCTTTTGAAGGGAGATGTGTGAGGACCATGTGTCGTTGGACATGGAGCACCTAGACTAGAGCGTAGCTACTGCCCAGAACAGGCTGCCGGTGGACGATGGGCAGGAAAGTGATTCAGCGGTCCAGCCGCGCGGAAGATGCTGGCATCGTTCCCCGAACTAAGCTCTCACGCTCCGCTGCTTCCACTTTTTGCTGATGTTTGCCTTGGTCAAGTACAGGCACGACTCCAATGAGCTGCATCCCAGCAACAGCAGGCCCAAGCAAGTCGACAATTTTATTGGACATCTACTGGAGACTCGTCTACAGACTGGATACTAAAGCTGCTTTCTAAGGCACGTACCGCCGCGCGCCATCCAGATCATGTCAATATGTTTCGAATTTTGATTTGAGGAGAACTCCAATTTCTATTCATAAACCAATATCCATCAACCACAGATGACGAAGTCTGAATCGAAATCAAGCCAAACCACTTATCGGCGTCACTCTTGTGTCGAAGAGCAAGTTTGAAACAAATTGATCTCACTTGTGCAGAAGTAAAATAAATCGGAAAACTGGTAAGTGTGATCCCCAACTCTCCACCTTCCAATCTAAAAGAACAATCATGCATCTTGCCATCAAGCATAGTTTGCATTTTCGCTGAATCGAATGTACTAACAACGCGATCAGCAAACTCAGATGTAAGCCCATAAAACGAAAAAATTACATCAACTACAAAAGGACCTCCTAGGTGTTTCAATTCTGCATGTAACGACTTGGTGTTCTCAGTCCAGTAGGAACTGATCACCGTACTTGTGTCTACACCTGGCAATGGTTGGCCTTTACTTGCAGGAAATAAGACATCCACAACATTCGCAAGCTGTGGTTCAGGGACTACAACATCAAAATCGCGAGACTTCCCTAGAGGAGACCGCAAATGCAATCCAAGAATCTCCATTTCCGAGTTCATAATATATTGATTTCCAAGGCCAGTACGTTGACTCACATAATAGAGGAGATCAATTTGATCCTTGAGGAGACTGCAAATGATCTCCAAATCAAATACACTCATTATCAACGGAAACGGATCGCCTTCTTTCTTCTCCAATAGGGCTCTTTGTTGGGCTTGCAGTGCTGGATAGCTGTCACCAGTAATGCACAGAATATAAATCTCGTCCACGGATGAAATGTTTACCCGACTGCCTTTGTTATTCACTAGCTTGACTGTGTTGTCATTCAATATAAGGGACCGACAACTCAGCCCCTGAGTATAGGCACCCTGACAAGCTATTTGGAAATCATTTTTCAATTTGGATCTGTCTCCTCTTTTCGCTAATGCTGTAAGCTTTTTTGATTTGACTTGAACTACAAATGCTTTGTTGCTATAGACAAAAAGCACATCAATCTCAGCTTTTATCTGTTTGCCCTTTAAAATGTTCACTCCTTGGTATGTTCGGCCATTCTGATTGGAATCAAACAAAATGTGATATACGATTCTTTCGGTGGCTGGGCCTCGGTTGCGCAACGCTTGTTGGCTGTATTTATTATCTTCACACATCCAGTAATATGGACTTTCATAGATGGATTGGTTCAAAAAAGTGTGATCTGCCAAAAAGTAACGTTGATCAAGCATGATCAACGGTGTGATCTCTGCATCATTGACGTCGTTAATATGGTCAAACTTTTTATTGGCTTCCCCAGGTTGGCATGAGAACAGGTCAAAAAAGCGATTTACCGTTTCTGCTGGCTCGCTGTGCAGCTGCGTAGGGTCAATACAGAACACATCCAATAAATCAGTATTGGCGCACTCATTCTCCCGTGGATTAGCTCTTGTACCTTTGATCTCAACAGCAATGTTGATCATCGATTGTATACTGATTCCCAATGAGTTCTCGAACCACTCTTCGTCGTAGGCGTACCGATAGGATGCTAGTTCGAGCCATTGGAAGTCGTAAGCTCCCGGATTGTCATAAAAAATCGGCTCAACCAGCGGTTGGAGTTTCAGAATTTCTTCGACAGAATTAAATTTCTCTGATTGTAGGTCAGAAAATGACGGGAACTCGGACAATGAAACAGAATTGTGGAGTTCCTCTAACAAGCGGCCTGCCTTTTTTTGTTGACGCTCAAATGAAAATTTGCATTTGGGGAGTTCTAGGGTTATGGGATTCTTGATCATCAACCCCAGTAGAAATGATAGTTCTTTGTGATTGAGGCGATTGGTCCAGTTGACGTCCAAGATGTCGGATGGTGCAATAGCAATATTTTTCAATACCAATGTGCAATATGCATAAATGAAACCTTGTTTGTTGACCAAGTTGGTAAGTTGGGAAATAATCGGCGTGGGGTCTGCCATGTTTCTTCTCTTTGAATAGATTAGGTTGAACAATTGCTGCAATAGCATGATATTTGGCGGCCTTTTATAAATGTCGATGGCGTGAACAATTTTCGAGATAAAGATGTTGCCGGCTAGGGCAGGGCGCAGCACTCCCTGCCCTAGTGAGCTGCTGAAGATTTGGTTTGGGAAGCGATCGGCAACGGCGTAAGGTACGCGGTACCGGAGTTCGGGCAGTCCGATGGGCCTTGAAGCCCCTGTTGCGGTACCGCATGTCCCCTGGTAGCCGCGCAGAGTTGTTGTTGTCTCATCCGGACGGCTTTGCTGCAGTCACCGGCTCGTCCAAGAGCTTGGCTAGGCGCATCAGATGGTAGTCCGTCGCCACCAAGTAGTCGGCCACACTGGTCTGCTCTGCGTTCCGGTAGTGGGTTCTCAGGAAGCTCTTGAGGCTGGCCACAGCCTCGATCAGTGTCCCGTCCACGCTGAAGTGCTCGCCCGACAGCAGCCCTTCTTCGTCGGCCACCCACACCACCTCGTCGAAAAGGGCCCGGCCCGCGTCGTACGCCAGCAGCCGTTGCCGGTTCTTGGTGAAGACCGTGGCATCGAAGCTGCGCTCCTTCAGATCCATGTCTTGGAACTAGCAGTAGAGTAGGTTGTACTCGAGCTCCTCGCCGAAGGCGCGCTCGCTGCGCACCGAGTACAGGGCGATCAGGAGCGAGGCCTTCAGCAGCCGCTCCGGCGGCACCGAGGCGCGTCCCACCCGCGCGTACATGCGGTCGAAGGTCGGCGAGAACCATGCCAGGGCCGCATCGGCCACTTCCTCAATCCGCCGCAGCGGATGGTCCCGGGGGAACTGTTCCTTCAGGTCCACGATGACCAGCATGCTGCGTTGGGGGTTGGGACCACCGCGCATCAGGAACTCCTTTGTTGCCATGCAGACCTAGTCCTAACTGGCCGCGTTTTTCAGCAGTCTACTAGAGAGTGAGAGGCACGAGAGCCAGGGCGTCTACGAAGGCGGATGCGGTCTTAGGGTACCCGGTCTCGTAGCAGCATGTGGGCGGGCGCGAACGCGGCGGAAGCCCTGCTCCCGCAGTTCCACGGCAGTGACAGAGTTGGTAGGCATAGGTCGGACCAAGGTGCTGCGGTGGTACCGGCAGAAGCCTGGATGCAGTGCGGCTCCCCGCTGGGTGGGATGGGCAAGCTCTCCCACCTGACATCGGCACAGGAGGCGCAGTTTATGGTGGTAGCCCGGGACTGGGTCGAGGCACAGTGGGGCATCGTTTACACACGCCTCAACCTTCAACTGGACCTGGTAGGAGACCTGCGCCCGCGCAGGGCCGCAGGCCGGTGGAGGGAGGGGGATGGCAATATCCTTCCGTGGTTTCCACGGACAAAAATCATAACGCAATCATCATAGTACCAGCTCCCAAGGCGGCCAGTATGACCGACCAGTGGGGGCTTTGGGTACCGCAGGTGTGCCGGTTGTCCTCGCAGGACACGCAAGTGCTCCCTGCCCTCCATCCTAGATGTTATGAGACTGAGTGGAAGGTACGTCATTTCATAACGTTGCGATATGATAGATCTGGGTTGATTCGGCCCGGGTGGCCGCCTGTCGGAGTGGGAGGAGAGCACATGGGCAAGACGAATCTGTTTCGTCGTGATTTGGTTCGTTGTGCCACCAATCCTCAGCAATCGTCCGGTCAACACAGTTCCTGGAATGCCCATGTCAAGTCTGAAAAGTCTGGTCCGCCCTCGCAAGGAGGTATTGGAATCCACGCTTGACGAATCGATTTTCGCTGCGAATCTGGGTACGGTGCTGCAAGGCACTGCGCCACCCGTCTACGGAGATGCGGGTGAGTTCTTTTCTCGCACCCATCCATCGTCTGGGCTGAAGGCCCTGCTCAACCTCTGCCTTGGGCGCCTTGTAGGCGCACAGCCGGACGCGCCGCCGATCATCCGCATCGACACCAACTTGGGTGGCGGCAAGACCCATAACCTAATTGCCCTCAGCCACGCGGTTCAGGGCGGTCTGGACGCAGCCTCCGCGGAAAGACTTCTGTCGCCACCGGTCAGACAGACGCTGGACCAAATGCCGGGTGTGCGCTTGGCCGCTTTCGTAGGCACCGACCATGGCGTGTCCGAAAGCGAAAGCACCATGTGGGGGCTGCTGGCCAACCAACTGGGCGGAGCGTCGGGTTATGCCCTGGTGCGTCCGGACGATGTGGGCCGAACCGCTCCAGGCACCGCCACGCTGGCAGAACTATTGGGCAACGAACCCAATCTGATCGTGGTCGACGAGATTGCCCAGTACCTCCAAAAGGCCGATGGAGTGGCAGTGGGAAACGGTACGCTTGCGGACCAGACCTTGACTTTCCTGATGGCCCTGTGTGAAGCCGCAGCCCGGGTTCCACGTACGGTTCTGGTCCTGACAACCACACAAGATTCGAGCGTATTCAGCAGCGGTACCGAGAAGGTCGTTGCCTTGATGACCCGTGTGCGGGAAATCACCGGACGGCAAGCCCACCTAATCCAGCCTTCAGCGGAGGCAGACCTGCCTTCCATCCTGAGCCGCCGGCTGTTCAAGCATGTGGATCGCTCTTACATTGCAGACATTGCTGCTTCCTATGCGGATGCCCTGACAGCGGCGGAGCAGCGCTGGGAGAGCGGTTTGCCTGCCGAACTGGCTCCCGTGCGTCTGGCATCCCGCATGCACGAGACCTGGCCGTTCCATCCGGAACTCATTGTGTTGCTGGACAAGCGGCTTTCGACTAACCCCTACTTCCAGCGCACCCGTGGAGCCCTGCGTCTGTTGGCCCGGACAATTCAGTTGCTCTGGAAGAACGGGGCAGCGTCCGCCAGTGCAATCCATCCACATCATCTGGACCTGGCTGACGGGGTCATCATTCGACCGCAGTTGACCCAAGCCCTGCAGCAGCCCCAGATGGAAGCTGTGGCACGGGCCGATGTGGCCAATGAGAATGAGCATGAACCTTCGAGGGCGGACCTGATAGACCAGCGGTACGACGCGTCCTGTATCCGCCACGCCGCGACTACCTGCTTTGTCCATTCCCTGCACTTGGGCGCGGCCATGACGCAAGGACATACGCTGGCCACCACGCTGGAACCCGGCACGGACGCGGACATTCTGCTGGATGGATGGACCCGGCTGGTTCGAGAGGCCTGGTATCTGCATCAGGACAGTGAGGGCTTCCGCTTCAAGACGGAGCCGTCCTTGACCAAGATGGTGGTCGACCGAACGAACGAAGTGCGGACATCGCAAGCGCGCAGTGCGGCACAGGAACTGCTGGAGAACCTCTTCTCTTCCAGTAGCAGCACCGGCAACGTCCGTCGCATGTACCTCAACGAAAAGGCACCCGACAACCTTGCCCATATCAACATCTGCGTCTTCGGATGGGCACAGTTCAAGGGCGAGCACGGTGTGGTCGATTACGACTCTCCGCCTCAGGTCATTCTGGACCACTGGAGGCAGCTGGACAGCGGTGGACAACGGCGGTACCTGAACCACATGGTGTTCATTGCACCGAATGCCCAGTACTACGACCGCATGCTCAAGGTCCTACAACGCCGCATTGCCCTGGACACCCTGATTCAGGATGGTTCGGTCACGGAACGCCTGAGCCCGGATGTCCTGGGCGATCTCACGGATCGTTGCAACAAGCAGCAGCTGGAAGCTCGCGTCGCTGTCGCGAATGTTATGAATCTCTGCTGGTATCCGGCTACGAACGACAGGCTGGAACTGGTGGAACTTACGGTGGACAGCAAGGCCCGAGCCAAGCGGAACCAGACAGAGGTCATCTTCGAGCAATTGCGCGAGCGGGGGAAGCTCCTGACAGCGGACAGTTCCCCCATGGACCCGGCGCGACTGAGGCAGATGCTGGGAGAGCGTCTTAGCCGCAGCATCACCATTCGCGGTGTGCAGGAGTTCATGGCCAGCTCCGGCAGCAGTCCCATGCTTCTGGATTCCGGGCAGCTGCGGACGGTTATCCAAAACGGCATTCGTATGGATGTTTGGGACTGTCAGCAGGCGAACGGCGGCTGGGTAGACAAGCTGGACCTGGATTCCTTCAGTCTGGACGAAGAATACCGCCTCCATGCGCCTGGAACCAAACCAGAACCGTGTGCCCCATGCGACAAACCAACCCCCGCAGCATGTCCCGCATGTGGTGAGCATTCCTGTGTTTGTAGCCAACCTCCGCCAACCAGTGAATTCCAGTCCACGCGTGCGCCTGCAGAAGCGATTGAGGATGTAGTTGCCCAGGCCCAGGACGCTTCGGCCACCCGTATGGAGGAACTGATTCTGGAATGGGATGCAGAGCAGGATGCCGCGCTTGGGTGTGTGGCCAAAGCCCTGCACACGCTCGCGCAAGTCCGAATCCACCCCAACGTTGATCCATCGCTGAGTGTTGATCTAGACACGGAAACCGAGGGCAAGCCATTCACCCTCAAGATGACATGCTCCGCGCCGCAAGCCCAGATGATGGGGGACAGCCTCAAGGCCATCCTTAGGCAAGGTGAAGGGACTGCATGCACAACCAGGATTGTGCTCGCCTTCCCGGCCTCGACATCGGTTGAGGGAAATGAGAAGCGAACAATCCAGGACGCCGTACGAGGGACCATGGTCTCAAGGTCCCTCACCATCCTGAAAACGGCATGACCCTGTCGTACCGGCTGGTTGCGAGCCGTGATACCGATGGCTGCATCAATCGGTTCGATGTCTTGGATGTGGATGGTCGGTCGGTCACCCTGCATGGCTGGCGCGCAGAAGCTGTTGTGGATTCAGTCCAGGCAACCCTGACACGCGCATCCAGGCGCCTGTCATTGGCGGTGGATCGGCCTTTGCATCTGGACGAACACCTAGGGGTTCAAGTCCTGCTGATTTTGCGAGCGGTCAAGCCGCTTGCCGGCTATCAACGTGTCACTCGGGTGGCGATGGGTATAGCCCGAATGTCCGAAGAAGAGGCCACCTATTGGCATGCCCATGCCGCCCACAAGGGTGGACTCCCAGCATTGAGGAAGTTGCTGATTTCATGTCCAAACCACGCCCTCTAATCACGCGATGGTTTCCTGCGGCGACCATCGGCGCGGAGTCACTCCGCGATGTATCCGCCGGACAGCAGCCGCCGCCCAATCGCCTCCATGTGTGGTGGGCCCGCCGACCGTTGACCACCGCACGCGCGGCTGTTGTTGCAACTCTTTTGCCGGCTTGGCAGGACCCTGAAGGGATACAACCTCATGAACACGCCCCGACTCGCTACCCAATGGATGCCAACCCCTCAGTTGGGAGCGGAGTCCCTCAGGGAGAGAGCAGCCTCAAGCTCTCTTCCGCCCCTGTACTTCCTACACGTTTGGTGGGCACGTCGCCCTCTGATTCTGGCCAGAGCGGCGGTGCTGGCAGCACTACTGCCAGCGTGGACAGAAACCAATCTTCGCCCCCCCCCTCTGAAATTCAGGAATTGCTGAACTCTACGTTCGGTTCGGAATCCGAGTACAGACGGTGGTTCCTTGAGGCGATAGGCATCAAGGGGGATCCAGTTGTTGCTAGACAGCAGATTGTTGAAGCTGTACAGTCTGGAAACCGCATAAAGAACCCATATGGTTACAACCGTGCTTTCACATCCAATCCCTTACCCGAGCATCGACAATTTCTGAAAACAATAACATATTTTCAGAAAGATACCGCTGAAAGCAATCAACCCGTAGTCCTTGATCCATTTGGTGGTGGTGGCTCGATTCCCTTTGAAGCTGCGAGATACGGGTGCCATGGGCTGACCACTGAACTGAATCCAGTTGCAACAGCGATTCTCCATGGAACGGTCGATTTGCCGTTCCGCTTGGGTGAGGGTTTCTCTGAAACTCTTTCGCAATGGGGAGAGTACTGGTGCCAGTTGATCAACGACCGACTGGCACGATTTTTCCATCGTACAGACGAACAGCGCTTGGCTTGTGTTTGGGCACTAACCGTACCTTGTCCCACCACCGGGCATCCCACCCCTCTGCTCCCCAACCACTGGTTGGCTCGTACTGCCCAACAGAAGGTGGCGATCAAGCTGCATCCGGACAGCGAAACTGGGCGAATCTCGATCGAGTTGCTAGGCAGTGCCACTGTATCAGAGGGCAACCAGTTCACCTACAAGCGTGGAGCGGCCACAAGCGTATTCACTGGAGACACCTTTGACGGCAAATACATTGCCTCTGAGGCTCAGGCTGGCCGCATGGGGCATCTGTTGTATGCCATCGCTTATCGTCCCGCTAACGGCCGGGGGACCCAGTTCCGAGTGCCGGTTGACGAGGATTTCGCGGCCTTGGGGAAGGCTGAGCAGTACCTCAAGGTCAATTGGGATAAGTGGGATGCCAAGGGACTGATACCTACCGAGCCATTTCCAAGTGGGTCTGACAACAGGCCTCTTACCTACGGCATGCTCCGTTGGTGTGACATGTTCACAACCCGCCAATTGGTGGCCCTGGTCACTGCAGTTGAATGTCTGCACGAAGTCCTTGAGGAAGCCTCCGACGAACTGGACTTGGATACGCTCAAGGCGCTCAACCTGTACCTCGCTTTCGCGATTGACAAGGTCGTGGACTACAACAGTAGGTTGACCATGTGGGATCCAACCTATCTGAAGGTCGCCCACGTCTTCTCTCAGCACAATTTCTCATTGAGCTGGACGTTCGCGGAGATGGAGGGAATTGATGCCTGTCGCTGGGGGCTGAAACAGGTTGTTGACTGTTACAGGGACATCTCCAAGCTGGTTGGTAGAGCACAGGTATCTAGAAATGGCGCGTTGCTGCCGGATCAGGTGTCTGCACCACTTCTTCCGGCAGAACCTACTTTGACATCTGCCACCACACTTCCCTATGAGGACCAATCGGTTGATGCCATCGTGACGGATCCTCCGTACTACGACAACGTCATGTATGCAGAACTCTCGGACTACTTCTACGTATGGCTCAAACGCTCTCTCAAGCCCTACTGGCCAGAACTCTGTCGGCAGCACCTCTCCGACAAGGACAACGAGGCAGTGTCCAACCGAGCCCGTTTCGCCGATATGGCCACCCACTCCGGACGCGGTAAGAAACCACCCGGCGCCGTAACGGCTCAGGAACTTGCCGAAGCCCACTACCAGTCCATGATTGCTCGCGCTTTCGCCGAGGCATACAGGGTGTTGCGAGACCACGGTGCCATGACGGTGATGTTCACCCACAAGAGAGCCGACGCCTGGAATGCACTGGCTACGGGGCTCCTCAACGCCGGTTTTCGCATCGAGTCTTCGTGGCCGGTTTCCACTGAGTCGGAGCATTCGCTCCACCAGAAAGGCAAGAATGCGGCGAACGCCACGATCCTTCTCACCTGCACCAAGCGAGGGAGTTCGGAGCCTGTGTGGTGGGATGACATCCAGTCGGAAGTTCGGAAGGCGGCACACGAAGCTGCAATTCGGCACGCCGAAGATGGCTTGGCCGGTGTGGACGTAACCCTTGCGTCCTTCGGTTCGGTGCTGTCAGTCCTGTCCCGACACTGGCCCGTCTACACCGGCAACCTTGACGCTGACGGCAATCGTCAGATCATTTCGCCTGAGGTGGTTTTGAACCTTGCTCGGGAGGAAGTCGGCCGCACCAAGATTGCCCGACTGCTCCAGGGACGACAGGAGTACCAGTTTGATCCACCTACCCAGTGGTGGCTGCTTGCATGGCATGACTTCGGAGCACCAAAGTTCCCCGCTAGCGAGGCAATCAAGCTTTCCCATGCGACACACCTGGATCTGGAGACCGAACTGCGCAAGAGTTGGCGCCTAGTGGAGACCAAGAGTGGAACTGCTGAGATCCTGACCCCGGCCAGACGCTTTGAAGCACGGGCCTTCCAAGTGGATTCCCTCTACCTACTGGACACGTGGATTGATCGGCTTCATGCCCTGATGGTGATACACGAACAGGATGGAGCAGTTGCGTCACGCCAGTGGCTCGGTGACCGGGAGCTTGATCAGAGCCAGCATCTCAAGGAGTTGGTGGACGCTGCCCTGAGGGTAGTCCCAAGACACAGGAACAGCAATGGTGAACTGGCCCTGCCCGAAGCGCGAACATTGGAGTCGATGCGCCAAACCCTGGACCTGTTCCATGATCTGGAGCCGCCAGCTCCCGGCATTGCCCAGATGGATCTCTACGGTTAGCAACGGACTGGATCGAGAATGTCTGGATTGCGCGATCTGACGCTGAAACCCAAGTACGGGCTCGGTGATGACTTCCTGAATGATGTGTACGTTCCGCTCTTGGGGAGAGCGATCCGATATACCCGGGCCGTTGGATACTTCAGTTCAGGCGGCCTCGCGTCGGTTGGTTCGGGATTGGAATCCTTCATTCGCAACAACGGTTCCATGCGCCTGATGGCAAGCCCGGTGGGATGGAGTCCGCAAGATGTGGAGGCACTGAGCGGCCACCGGGAAATTCCTCGGGAACTTGCTGACCGGCTTGCCAGGTCCTTGATTACCAAGAGCGACATCGAGCGGGACCATCTGTCGGTGTTGGCCTGGCTGATGAGAGAAGGCCGACTTGAAACCCGCATCATCATCGGTCCGAACGGTCAGCTCTTCCATCAGAAAGTGGGCATGTTTTGGGATTCCAGGGATGATGCCGTTGGCATTGAAGGGTCCAACAACGAAACACTAGCCGGTTGGGACTCGAACATCGAATCGCTTTCGGTCCGTCGGTCCTGGCTGGATCAGGAAGCCTGGTTCCCCGCGACCATTGCAGAGCTCGACCGGTTGTGGCAAGGCAGTTCCCACAGCAGGTCATACTCGCTGCCTGAGGCTGTGAGGAAGGAGTTGCTGAAATACGCCCAACACAGGCCACATCCGATTCCGAAACCAGTTAGCAAGTCCCTGCAACTCTACCCACATCAACAGGAAGGCTGTGACCGGCTCCTTGCAGCATGGCCGGAGTCCCGCTTACTGGCCGATGAGGTTGGTTTGGGCAAGACGATCACAGCCTCCGCAGCCATGCAGGCTCTGCAGGCGCAAGGGAAATGCCAGAGAGTGTTGATCTTGGCGCCTGCCAACGTCTGTATCCAGTGGCAGGAGGAACTTGCGGAGAAGTTCAACATGAAGGTTCCCCGCTTGGTAAAGAACTATCTCCACAATGTTGATGGGAGCGAACATGCGGCAGTCAATCCTCTCAATGAACCCATGCTCATTGCCTCGTGGCATCTGATGCGACAGCCGACTTGGCGTAGCCGTCTACTGCAAGGACCGGATTGGGATCTGGTAATAGTGGATGAAGCGCACCATGCGCGCCGTCGTAGTCCAGGTTCCGACCTCAAATCAGGAATTCGGCGGCCGAATCAGTTTCTGGAACTGCTTGAAGAGGTGTTGCCCCAGATTGCTCGCACGCTGTGGCTCCTGACCGCGACACCCGTCCAGCTTCACTTGGTCGAATTATTTGACCTCCTGAATGTCATCAAACCCGATTCAGAACCGCAATCATCTCCACTGGGCTCTTGGTTCAAATTTGAACGCTTTTACACGGCGCTGGCTGCTCCCAAAAGCGACCGGAACTGGGAAGCCTTGGGTATGGGAGTAGGTGAGACAGTGCCAGTCCAACTGGACCCCCGCAAATACAGTGAACTGAAACCATTCTTGCGGCGTCAACTGACAGGGTTCGGCAGACCAGGACGCGATGCCGTACAGGACGCAGACACCCTTGTTAAGCATGAACTGCAGGAGGAACTACTGGAATCCATTCGGCAGCGTTCGCCTGGCAGCCGGCTGATGCTGCGCCGTACCCGTAGAGACGCGGACATGCAAGGGGCGTTTGCGACCCGGCAGCCATCCAAAGAGGCTATCGAGTTTGCCTCTGCGGAGGAGCGAAGTCTGTATCAGGAACTGGATGCCTTCTTGGCTGGCCTATGGGCCATGAGGCACGGCAGAGACAAGGGGTTTGGTTTCCTCTTGTCAATGTATCGGCGGCGCTTGACTTCCAGTTGGCAAGCCATTGAACGCACGATTCAGCGTGCGCTGGCTGCCACCAGCCTGCCCGATGACGAAATGGAACTGCTGGAATCGGGGCTGGACGCAAGCATGTCCGATGAGATCGGCTCTGGCGGCAATGAGGAAGGATTCAGTACTGAAGAGATGGAAGTCCTTCGGTGTTTTGCTGCCAGGATCGGAGGTGCCATTCGGGGAGCCGGCGATCCCAAGATTTCCAGCTTGGTGCAGGATCTTCACACCTGCCGTCTTCAAGGCAGGTCCATGCTGGTGTTCACTCAGTTTATTGATACGTTGGAATACATTCGGGATACCCTACAGTCGACCTATGGCTCCCAAGTTGGTACATACTCTGGTCAGGGGGCAAGGCTGTTTGAGGATGGTACATGGACCCCGGTGTCCAAGGAGCAACTGACCTTGGCGCTTGCCAATGGCGAGATCTCCATCCTGCTCTGCACCGATGCAGCCAGTGAAGGTCTCAACCTTCAGACTGCAAGCACATTGGTCAATTACGACCTTCCTTGGAATCCAATGCGCGTTGAGCAGCGTATTGGACGCATCGACCGCATCAACCAAGCAGCGCGAACTCTTTCCATCCGCAACTACGTGATGTTGGATACCGTGGAGGAGCAGGTGTATGACGCTTTGCGAAAACGCATCAGAGTGTTCGAGGGTTCGGTTGGTGAACTACAGCCTATCTTGGGTGAGGTGGAAGACCTTGTCACGGGGTCTACTGTCGGCAACGTAGTGAGAAACTTGGACAGCCACATCGCTGCCATGGGAAACACAGGTAAGCCGATTGCGGCAGCATTGCGATGCTGATCTCATTACCAATGGTATGAACAGTTTTCGGAATAAAGATGTCTCTGGCCTGGACGAGGATTCATCATCCTGTCTTTGCTTGCGGAGACATCCGGGACCGCGACGGCCAGCGGTCGATGCAGGGGGGCACGGCTCCTGTTATGGTGTTGGTGTCAAGCCACGCCATCCCGGAGGTGTTCCGTGCCCCTGCTGCCCACTATACTGGCGGCCCTGCCCGTCGGCAAACCGCAACGAGCCTACCTCGGCGCCCTGCTGCCCCTGCTGGTCGGCCTGCCGGTCCTGCCCACGCACCGCAACCTGGCCCGGTTCGGCGACCGCTGCCCCCACACCCACGGACGCCAGGCGGCCCGCGCCTGCGACTTTGCGGCGCTCAACCTGGCCGGGCTGTGCGCGGTGGTGCCCTACGCGCACGACCTGGCCCGGTTGGGGACTGCACCTGCCTGCCCAAGAGTGGGCGCAAGCTGCCGGGGGTGGGCTGGCGCTGGCACAAGGCCTATTCGACTAGGTAATCCCGCACTGGGCGGTGTGGAGGCTGCGGGGTGCTTAACGAACGAGACGAAAACGCCGCATTAAA
>VXMJ01000010.1 GCA_009841145.1 Caldilineaceae bacterium SB0661_bin_34
TTAGATTGCTTTTTTCCTCGTGGGCGTGCATATTTTTAAAACCTCCTGCCGGTGGGGGGGGGGGGGAATTTTGGGGGCGCATAGTTTCCCGTACCACGAAGCGGACGGTGGCATGAGCGTGTACATGCCCACGCTCCACGATGCCCGTACAAGGCATCACCCTCCGGATTGGATTCGGTGCCAGTCGCCTTGGACCAAACGCAATGGTGGAATACTGATACCGAGCCGAGCATCCTAAATCAATTTCCCAGCACGGGATCACGGGAAACACCGCCCGGCTGCACCAAGATATTCTGTACCAAGGTTGAGCCATCGGTGATTTGGCTCCACAGATCCCTTCGAAAAGCGGCTCTGTCCAGTTCTATTCGTCCCCATGCACCAACGCCCGCAGGTCCGTCTCAATCTCTCTCCACTCCTGCGACAGATCGATCGAACACGCCCGGATCCGCCGCCTCACAAGCTCAAACCGGTAGTCGAATTTGCCATCCACCGCCGCATACAGGAGCATTCCCTCTGGCTCGGGATCGTGTGAAGGGTCCGCCGCAGACCAGTTGGTCACATAGGCGAAGATCTGATAGAGATGGTCCGAGTGCACCCGTTTTTCACCGGACCGCGTGTTCAGTGGATTCTTGTAGAACTTGGTGTCGACGATGATCGTGCGTGCAGGTGACCGCAGCATGATGTCTGTATGCATGCGGGGAAGATGCCGGCGGTCCGTCTCGCTTCCCTCCGTTCCGAACCAGTCGATCTGGGGCGCGCTCACCTCGTAGTGCGTCTCCCGTTTGCAAAATGCCTTCACAAACTGCTGGAACACCAGACCCATCTGGTGCTCGTCCTCACGGAAGTCGCGGAACTGCGCCGTTCCTTCCTCTTCATTCACCAGAAGGTTCTCGTGAATGATGCGGCAGAGGTGCAGGAGCAAGCTGTAGAACCGGTTGTTGCGGTGAATCCGGACAGCGCGAAACAGGCTTGCGGTCAGGCGGACATGGGAGACCGCGTCCAGCTTCCGGTACAGGTGTTCGGTCCGCCGTTTTTCGTTCGGATCCAGAGCAGAGACCAAAGTCAGACCGTGCAGAGTCGCCTTGAGGATCCGGTTCTGAGGCACGTCATAGCTCAATTCGTCAAAGGCACAGTGCGTCTTGCCATTCAGCAGCAGGTTCCGTTGCACCGTGGTGGCGAGATCGAGCTTGCCCTTGAGGCCGCGTATGTCCTGGTGGGCGGTGAGATAGTCGCGATCGAGCCCGCGGGTGACGAGCCGTGCGACGCCATCGTTCAGAACTTTGGCAAACAGGTCGACCAACCCACCGAACTCCTCGGATCCCACATCGATCGTCTCCCCTTCTCCGATGTGGTCCCAGGCGTAGCAGAGGAGATAGTAGATATTCCTGACAGGAATCTTCACGCCAGCAATGCCCGAATCTCTCCGTCCACGTGATCGGCACGATCAAACCAGTATTCCCGAAGTAGCGGTTCGATCTCCTGCCGGACAATCGCCTGGTACCAAGATTCGTCGAGTTCCTTGTCATCATCGCCCGGACAGAAGAAGCTGTGTCCAATCTCAAAGCCGGGACCGAGATTCCTGTGGTCCTCCCGAATCCTCTCATTCAGGGCCGAGAATCGGTCCACGATCCTGTCGACGAGAGCCCCGTCCACACCCTTGGTGTTGAGGTAATTTTCGAACTGGTCGGTTCCGAAGGCTGGCTTAAGGCGTTGGAACGCGAATCTCCGTCGAAGCGCGTAGTCCACCATCGCCAGTGACCGGTCGGCCGTGTTCATCATGCCGATAAGGTAGAGATTGGCCGGAACATGGAAGGACTCGGACTCGGACGAATAGGTTAGCGGCACGGCGTATTCCGGATCCCGTTTGTCGGCCTCGATGAGCATCAGCAGCTCTCCGAAGATCTTGCTGAGGTTCCCGCGGTTCACCTCATCAATGATGAACACGTAGCGTTGGTCGGCGTTGGCTGCCGCCTCGCGGCAAAACGACAGGAACACCCCATCGCGTCTCTCGAATCCCCCTTCTTCGCTCGGACGGTACCCCTGGATGAAATCTTCGTACGCATAGCTCTGATGGAACTGGACCATACTCACCTTCTCAGGGTCCTTATGTCCGATCATCCGATAGGCTAGGCGCTTGGCAATGTAGGTCTTTCCGACCCCGGGAGGCCCTTCGAGGACGATATTTTTCTTGCGTTCCAGAGCATCAATGATGTGATCGAAGTCCTTGCCGGAAACAAATAGTTCCTCCAAGGCCTCCTCCCGAGTGTACGGCTGGGGTTGTGAGACCGGTTGGTGATCTGCGTCCATGAGCCGGAAAGCGAGCCGGAGCCACGAATCCCACCCGGAAGGCTGGCAATGGGTGAGAGTCTTGGTCGTGACGCCATCCAAGTTGCTGTGTCGCCAGCGTCCAGTCTTCTCCCACCTGACCCGACGTACGTGTCGCATGGTTGGACGGCCATGGTCATAACTGTAATCAGATTCGATGGCCCCGTAACCCAACAGTACCGTGCGTCCCGTCTTGACCACCACATGGTCTCCGGGTTGCAATTCGCGGACGAACTGGTAGCAAGCAAGGGAGCTGGGGAACGGATTCGGCCTGTCGAGGACTTCACGAAGTCGTTCGTGGATGTCCTCTTTGCTATCGAACGCTCGGAGATCACCGAGTTCATCCCACCCAATAGCGATGATCCCCTTCTCCCGGAACTCGCCCCAGTGTCGCGCACCTGGACCCGGTGCGAGCAGCCACACCCGAGCCGACCCAAATCGTTCCCGATACCACTGCTCATCACTTCCCGGAGACGGTATGTCGTCTCCAGATTCTGTGTTTTCCAGTTTGTCCATGCGAAATGCTTAGTCGTGTATATGGTCCCCTTCGATCATGGGCAACCTCAAACCTGTAGGTAAACGCCAACCCCCTGCCCGGCCTAGTCAATCGGTTTCATCCTGCAGCCAAAGGCGCACCCCAACTCACCGAATCCGGGTTTCGGATATCGACTCGCTGTAGGAGTTGGAGCCGCAAGCGTCAGCCGCCCCCAGAGCCCATGTCGATGTCCAGGTCCGGAAGCTTCTCCGCCGGTTCATAGCCGAAAAACCGCGCCAGGAAACTGGTCTCGGCCTGCAGGGACCGGACAATGTTCTCGGCCTTGCGGAATCCGTGCTGTTCCCCTGCGAACAACAGATAGGCCACCGGAACGCCCCGGGTGCGCAAGGCATCAACCATCATCTCGGCCTGGTTGGGCAGCACGATCTTGTCCTCATCCCCTTGCAGGAAGAGCACGGGGCAGGTGATGCCTTCGGCTCCGGTCAGAGGCGACCGCTCCTCGTAGATGTGCGCCTCCTCCGGGTATCTGCCCACTAGCGAATCCAGGTATCGGGACTCGAACTTGTGGGTCTCCCGGGCCAAGGCACCGAGGTCGCTGACCCCGAAGTAGCTAATCCCGACATGGAACCGGTCGGTGAAGGCTAGGCAAGCCAGCGTGGTGAAGCCGCCCGCGCTGCCACCGGAAATCGACAACCGCTGACCATCGGCCAGCCCCTGTTCCACCAGATGGGTGGCTGCATTGGAGCAATCCTGGACGTCCACCAGGCCCCAGGTCCCGTTCAGGCGCCGGCGATAGGCCGTTCCATAGCCGGTGCTGCCGCCATAGTTGACATCCACCACCGCGAAGCCGCGGCTGGTCCAGTACTGGATCTGCAAATCCAGGTTGTTACCGGTCTGGGAGGTGGGGCCGCCATGGCTCTTGACCCTGAGCGGCGGCAGTTCACTTTCGGCAACTTCGTATTCGGGATTGGCCGGCGGATAGTACCAAGCATGAGCCGTCTGACCGCCTTCCGTTTCGAACTCGACGGCCTGTGGCATCGAGTAGTACGCCGGGTCTACGTCAACTTCGTTCGATGTCCTGAGTTCCCGAACCTCCCGACTCGCCAGATCCAGAAGCACCAGCGTGGGGAAATGGGTGGGGCTGGCCGCCAGGAACAGACCGTGGCGTTCGTTGGCCGACAGGGAGGAAAACGACGAGTAGGGCGTGTCCACGGGATCTAGTTCCCCGGTGTCCAGGTCCAGAATCCCCAAGTTGCCGCCCGAGGCACCCGACCAGGTGCACAGGATGTGCGTCCGGTCGATGAACGCGTACTTCGACAAGCCAAACACCCACTGCGGAGCCCCGAACTCGGCTTCCATCGGACACACGTTGGTCGGAGCCTCGGCATCCATGCGGTACAGGTTCCACCAGCCGTCCGGATCCGCCACGCAAAACAATTCGTTGTCGGGAGACCAGGCCGGCTGGAAGATGGACACGCCGGATTCGGCCCAGACCAGTTCCGGCTGTACCGCCTCCCCGAACTCGTCGAGATCCGTCATCCACAACTCGGTTTCGTCCCACGGCATGTCCGGATGGTTCCAGGCCAGCCAGGCCAACTTGGTTCCATCCCGGCTGAGAACGGGGGAGGAATAGAAGTCGTGGCCCTGAGCCATGACGACCACCGAGCCGCGCGCTTCCGTGTCCACCATCACCAGCGTGTTCGAACACTCCTGGTTGGGCACGGAGTGGTCCTCGCGGACCGCGTACACGCGCCCGGTGGACCGGTTCACCGCAAAGTCCGCGTATCGGCACTGGTTCGGCGGCAGGAACTGTTCGATGCGCCGCCGACCCGACGAGCGCCACGTGTACAGGCAATCGTCGGCGAAGTTGCTGAACAGCACCTTGCCATCCAGAACCCCGTAGGGATTGCCGCCGTACTCGTGCACCTTGGTGCGTACGCTGTACTGCCCCGACACCAAATCCCGCGGCCGCTGCCCAATGGTCTGGCGCACCAGGGCATAGCGCCCCTCGTTGCCGGGCCGCATCTCCACCCAGTAGACATCGTCGTCCACCAGCTTGGGATCGTAGATCGATATGGACTTCGAAGTCAGCAGTTCCGCCGTTATCGGAGACTGCCAGGATCCACATGGTGCTCGTTTGGGCATAAGTTCCCCGTTCAATTGGTGCTACGGACAAGGTTTGGCAGCGGTTCAACCACCGGCGGCACCGCGCACAGCGCGCGCTTCCTGGGCCGCGGTGACCAAGGCATCCTGGGCAGGCACGTAACCGGCCGGGTCCAGTGCCTCCTCCATCCAACTGCTGACGACCGCCAGTTCCTGGGCGAACGTTGTACTGGGACGCAGCGGCACCGATGCGCGCACCGTGTCCATGGCGGTGCGCTGCCAATCGTACTTCGCATCGGCCATCAGGTCGTGTTCGTAGACGTAGCGATAGGCCGGCTTGGGCGCGACATCGGCAATCCGCCGCTGCAGGGCAATATTGTCCGGACCCAGCCACCAAACCCCGAAGGCCGCCGCGCCCTCAATGTTGCGAGCCCCGCGCGCCAGTCCCATGCAATTCGCCCAGAACGGCGTTCCGGCCTTGGCCGAGTCCCGCCCGAGTCGCATGTTGGCACCTGTGGTGGCGAAACCGGCATTTCCCGCACCCTGAAAGGTGTTGGCCACCGCACCGTGCAGATCCACTGATGTCATGATGGCGGTCCGGCCCTGCATCCACATCCCGAAACCCCGTTCGTTTTCCGGCATCAGATCCGACAGGACCATATCCTGGAGCCAAGTGAGCGCCAGCAGCGCCACCTCGCCATCCCACTTGATGTGGTCATCCGAGGTATAGGGATTCTCCTCCCCACTCCAAATCATGGCCACCAGATCCGACAGGGGGCTGAAGGCCCGGTCGAACGGAATCAGCGACGACGACTGCTTGATCGCCTGGGCGGCCAGCATCGTGTCGGCCCAGGTGACCGGGGCCTCGGTTACGCCGGCCGCCTCCAGTGGGGCGTTCAGCCAGGCCAAGGCGATCGAACTGACATTGATCGGCAGCCCCATCTGCTGTCCGCGGGCCCGCGCAGCCTCCCGCACCGGCAGGTCCATGCCTTCCATGATCCGGTCCGCACCGGGGAGACCGCCTTCTTCCAGATGGGCGTCCCAGGGCTGGATAAGTTCAAAGTCGAGCCAGTTCTGGGTCTCGGTGGGCATGGGAATGGGCAGGATGCCGTCGTAGGCGCCGGATCCGTCCGCAGCAGCTTGGCTGGCTTGGTTGAACAGTCCGTCCAAGTCGCTTTCGTGCACCACCAGTGGCCAATAGGGGTAGGCTTCGGACCAAGGTCCCTCTATCGTCTCGAACTCCAGGAGAAACAGGTATTCCTCGGCCACCAGTAGGTTGAGATCCTTGATCTCAGGCGTGGGTTCCGGGCGACTGAGGAAACCGGGCCGACGGCAGGCTGCCACCGCGGCTGCCGTGCCAGCCGCGCCCAGGAGCCTGAGCACTGAACGGCGACTTAAAGCCGTTGCCTCGGAAAGTCGAGTTGGGGTCACGAGTAGCATTTCCAATATGGCATGGGAATCGCCATTGCACAAAGGGGTGCGCAGCAAACCGCCGAAGTCCAAGTCCTTGTTTGGCCCGAATTCTACAGAATGGCGCTCGTGCCATGGCCCGTGCCTGCTTCGGTCCTGTCGCGCATACTCCGCTCCCGAAGTCAAATTTTCTGTGGACCGTCCCGGACGGGCGTCCGCCGTCCCCATGAACATTGGTTGGACAACACAACCTTATAATGCGGCAGCCACGGTTCCCGCACGTCCCCCATCTTGCCTGTCCATGCCCATTGCCAATCCCATGCCGAAAGGTGCCTGGTTGCACCACGAAACCGACACCGTTCTCGGGATTCTGGGAACTGCCGGCGACATAGTGTCCGGGTACTTTGCGAAGGACACGGACGTGGCGTTCAAGAACATCGACGAACCCGTGACCGCAGCGGACCGGGAGTGCAGCGCGTTCATTACCTCCAGTCTCAGGAATGTCTTTCCGGACGACGGAATCCTCTCGGAAGAAGAGCCCGACACGACCGTACGGTTGAGCAAGGAGCGGGTTTGGATCATTGATCCCCTCGACGGCACACAGGAATTCGTGATTGGCCTTCCGCAGTTCGTGATCATGGTGGGACTGGCAATCCATGGGAAGCCATGCTTGGGCATCGTCTTGCAACCAACCTCGGGCCTGGTGTACATCGGGATTCCGGGCATGGGCGCCTGGGTTCACCGGAACGGTTGCACGCTTCCGGCCCGTGCCGGCCACCGGAATGAACTGTCCCGCATGCGGGCGGCGGTGTCGCGCAGCCACCTGACCGCATTGATGGAGACCTGTCTCGATGATGCCGGATTCGCGGAGCGCACGCGCATCGGCAGCGCCGGCCTCAAAGCGGGCTTGGTGGCCGAAGACCAGGCGGACTGCTGGTTCCACGCATCCATTGGCCTCAAGGAGTGGGACGTCTGCGCACCCCACGCCATTCTGGAGGCCGCAGGTGCCACCGTGACCGACTGCTGGGGCCGCGACCGCAGATACAATCAAGCCGACTACCACCTGCGCCATGGCGTGATTGCCTCCAACGGCCGTCGGCATGCGCAGTTGATTGACCACATCAGCCGCGTGTGTGCCAACCATGGTTTCCATGGAGACAATGGATTTGCCTAAGGCTTTCGCGGAGCCTGCCGACCAAACCAGCGGACTTCAGTGAACCGTTCACCCGGATGGCCCAACCTGTTGGGCCTGGTCGATCCCGATCCCCAGGACCCGGGCGGACTGCAAACCGCTTTGGGCCACCCGCCCGGCTGGGCGGTATTCCAGCGCAGCCTGTCCAGCGATGCCACCGTGTACCGGAGCGACGACTGGACCGGGCTGTCGGACGCGGGCACGGCCGTCATCTGTTGCCTTGAGTGGGAGCCCGGCCCAGGCGGCACAGTTCCCGGTTTCGTACACTTGCCTGCCTTTGCCAGCCGCTGCCGCGAATATGTGCAGGGATCGCGGGGATGCCACATCTGGGTTGTGGGCGACGAACCCAACCGGTCAAGCCAATGGCCAGGGGCCGCGGCCGATCCGCATCCCGATGCTGAAGGCACGTTGGAAGTGCTGCCACCCCGCTACTTGCCCAACCGATACTCCCAACTGACCGGTCACGGCACCTCCACAACCACTTCCGACACACAGCCGATCACTCCTGCACAGTATGCAGAATGCCTGAAACAGGCCGGGGCTGCAATCAGATCGGTGCCGGACCACGAGGACGACTTGATCCTGTGTGCGGCCATGGCTCCCTGGAACACCGACTTTCGGGACCCGGACAATCCCAGCGGCGACTGGATCGGCTACTTCGAGACGGTCTGCGCGGCCTTGGGCGCGGACGATCTCCAGGGATTTGCGCTGCACGCGGCCACGTCCGGATCCGACCTTGGCGAAATTACAACCGAGGAGCGTCTGGCCTTTCCCTTTGCCAGCCGCAGGCGCGGCTTCCGGGCCTACCTAGACTTCATCCATGCCATCCCACCAAGGTTCCACCACCTGCCGGTGTTCATCACCGAGGTGTCGCGGCTAGAGCCCTGGAGCAACGACAACAACGGTTGGACCGGGGCCGCCGTGGCGGACATCCAATCCCACAACCGGACACGCATCCAAAATCCGGTGCGGTGCGCGGCCCTGTACACCTGGAACAGCGAGTCGCCGTGGACGCTGCGGAACAAACCCCTGCTTGCGACGGACATCGCCCGCTCCATCGCCACGCTCGAAGTACGCCGGTACCAGGACTCCCTGCTGCCGGTCGCGTGGACCCGCGTCGAGGTCCCGGCAAGGGTGGAGCCGGACCGACCTCTGACAGCAAATCTGGCCTTTGAAAACGCCGGTACGGAACCCCTGACTGCCAGCGGAGACGCGCCGGTGCGCATTAGCTGCATGCTGGGCAGTACGGATCCGGTGTCCGGCGGCTGTGTCGTCGAAACGGACCAACGCTTCCCATTGCCAAGGGACATCGATGCCGGGCACGGATGTGAAGTGTCCATCGAGCTGAAGGCTCCCGAAGCCACCACCGATATCACCCTTTTCATCGGCATCGTTCCAGCAGGGTTTCTCTGGTCGGCTGCGGTAGTTGATGACGCCATACAGGTTCCCTTGCGCCAGGCACCGAAGGAAGAGGTCGAACCGGAGGAAACGACGGCTGCAGACACCACCGACCACGGCGCGGGAGAGACCGATGCAGCACCAGTGGCCGATTCCCCGGCCGCATTGGAGAATGCGGAGAAACCAACCCGCGAGCACGAGGGAGAGCCGCTTCCATCCCTCGAAAAAACCGCTGCCGCGCCGGAAACGGATATTGTTCCCGAAGATCAGGGGGCTTCGGAGCCGGCAGAGTTTACGGAAACTGGGCAGGAGAAACCGCCGGACCCTATTTCGGAAGGCCCGGAACCCGAAGTCCGTACCCCCCCTGCCATCATCGATCTGAGTGCCTTTTTCCGCCGTTCGTCCGAGAGCTCCGCGAAACGTGACTTGGCGGACATCACCAGGGTCGTATTTGTCGAGTCCCGCTTCGCCGGGGATCCACCCATCAGCGAGATCACCGACCGTTTCACCAAGCAAGGCTACAAGCAGGTTCCGCTGCACTTCCTGATTACCGAACCAAACTGTGCCTACCAGATCCACAAAGCGGAGCACAACCCAATCCCATACGCTGCCAACCTGGCATCCGCCGTCGTGCTGAGCTTGCCCAAGGTACAGGGCGATACCCATGGCTGGCTGTCGCGGTTCGACGAACTGGCCGACACGATGTTCGAGGTGCTGGCCACGATCTTCAACGGCCATCCGCCACCCGAACTCGAGGTGGGCGTGGACACTCTGGACGGGGACCTGGAATTCAGGTCCGGTGCCGGCGACCACTTGGAGGACATTTGCCTGCTGTTGTCGAGCCGTTGGGCGGACGGCGTGGACAGTCCCGTTTCCCTGACGTTCGTTCCGGTTATCCTGCCATTGGAAGGTTCGCCCCCCATAGCCCGGGAACCGGATCCGGAGGAGACAAGCTCCGAAATGGACTCGGAGATGCCGGACGCCGACACGATGCCATGGGAACACGCCGGGTTGGCCCCGGGGCCCGGACCCGAGACCTCAGTCGAGAGCCGCCAGGACACGATGCCAGGCCCGATGGAACCGGACATCACCGGAAAAGCCACCCCGGCTGAAACAGCTGCCGCCGGTATGGAGCCGGTCCTGACCTTCGACGACGACTCGGGGTTTGTCCAGCTGGAACTGGACTCCGCCCGTTGGCTGAACCTACGCTTCTCCCATCTGCAGGCCACTTCGGTTTGCCTCTGGGTTTCCGGTGAAGACGGTACATTGCCCCTGGCACAGTTCCGACGGATTCATGACATGGCTGCCTCTGAGGTGTACTGTCACTACGTGGTTGAACCGTCGGGCCGCATCCTGGACACCGGCCGGCCCGCGGCCGCGCGCGAGCACTTGCCTCCCAAGTACAAAGATGCGATCCACATCTGCCTGCGGGGACGCGGGCCGCATCCCCAACGGGACTTGGATCAGCTGAACGCCTGCAACAGTCTCCTGGTGGAACTGCTGCATAGTCCGGCCATCGCGGACCGACGGCAGACCATTGGCGGAAACCTGGCCGATGTCCTGCTCGTCGGAAGCAGCCGGTGGCAGCACGGTCCGGCCTGGACAGATGCCGCGGCAGCCACGGCCAGCGAGGTGGATGTCGACCCGGCTCCGGCAGCTGGCTCCGAACAGCACCCGTTGGAAGTGCATCCCCACAGCGACGGCCCGCCACCGAGCGCAGGCACGGAGACCGGCGAACCGGGCCGTGCCCCCCAGGCGAAGCCTCCCGCTTCGTCCGTGACCGGACAGGGAGTCGCCGGCATTGACGCACCGCCCATCGTAGACCTGGTTGGCACCATCCCCAAGCACCCCGTCCTGGAATTCCCCAAGCGGCAGCTCAGCGCGATACGGCAAATCGTGGTCCATCAGTCCGGGTTTCCCAGCCACGTGACTCCGCATGCCATGGCCGAATCCCTGGTACTTGACCAACTGGCCATGGACGGCACGGAACCGGGCCTGCCCTACCACTTCGTCGTCCAGGTCGACGGCACTGTGGAACAAATCCACGATCTCTCGGTGGCCTGCCACTCAACGCAGGACGACCACGACAGCATCGTGGCCGTGTGCCTGGCGGGCACGTTCAGCCAGGGCATCAACCCCACACCCCTGCAACTCGAACATACCGGACATCTGATTGCCTGGCTGCTGCAAACCTGCTATTTGTCCGAGGCAGATGTTGCCGGTCACCGCGACGTGGACCCGTTCGAGGAGGTGTGCCCCGGCGAGGAGTGGAGTTCCGGGCACAACTGGGGCCAAACACTCCGGTACCACATTTCCCGCTACCTGTCGGGCAACCCTGCGGATGTGGTCTCGGTGTCCTGAATGTCTCTCGCAGACCTGATTGGAAACAGCCCAGGAGACGAACTGGGCGCCGGGTTCAGGGTAAAGTTGCCGGCCTTCACGGGACCCCTGCACCTGCTGTTGGCACTACTGGAGCAGAATGACTTGGACATCGCCGAGGTCAGCTTGGTGACGGTCACTTCGGCCTACCTGGAGGCAATCGAAAACCTGGACGCCCTGCCTGCGGCATCCGTGTGCGCGTTCCTTGATGTCGCCTCCAGGCTCATGGTGCTCAAGGCCAAGTACCTGGTCCCGGATCTTGCGCCGGACGAGGATGCCGAGGACGACGTCGACATCTCGGACCTCCTGGACCAGCTGACCGAACTCAGCAGGTTCGCGGGTCCGGTAAGCGCGCTGAAACAGCGCCGGGATACAGGCTTGCACTCTTTCCAACGCCAAGCCCCACTGCCCCAACAGCGCATGGTCAACGTTCCGGCACTGGAGCAGCCTGCCAAACTCAGATCCACCATGGTGAAACTTGCCCGTTTTCTGCCCCGCGTACAGACCGTACAGGCCCCGACCATACCCAGCTTTACGATTGCGGGCCAGGCCAAGGCCCTCCTGGCCTATCTGCGTCGTTGGCAGGATGCGGGCAACCACCGTTACAGGTCATTTTTTGCGATGTTCGAGTCCGGATCCTCGCGGGCAGAGATCCTGGTTACATTCGTGGCCATGTTGGAGATGATCAAGTCGCGAACCGTCTCGGCCCGCCAGGAACAACCATTCGGCGACATCGGAGTCCAGTTGACGGCACCTGCGGCAACCCGATTGCCCGCCGACGGTGGTCCCGATGCAACGTGAGCCGCAAATCCGGTCCATGGCAATGACAGGAATGTCATAGACGTGTCCAGCTGGGGCGAGGATTCCTGGGAGGACATCCCGAACGCGGATTCTGTCCATAGCACCGAGCCGCCGGCGGATATGCCGGTAAGGCTCCTGGAGTACATCCCGGGCTTCCCGGTCTGGAACGACTCAGGTTGTGCCTATGTCCAGGCCACTGCCTACGACCTAGACGCCAACTTCAAGCATCTCTCCTTCGGCCGACATGCGGAGTGCGCCTTGGATTCCCTGACGGCAACGTTCAACCTGCCCGGATTGCTTGGTGGATTCTCGGTAACCGATTGCCTGTTCCTGGACTGCGAAACCACCGGTCTGGGCCGGTCGAGTCTTCCCTTCCTGATTGGCGTCGGCACCTTCGAGACCCTGGCCGACATCGATTCCCGCGTGCTGAAGCGCAATGCCGACGGCAGCTTGGTTCTTGGTGAAGGTGTTGTCAACCCAGGTCCAACGGGCTCCGGGGACGCACCCACCCACTTTGTGATTAGGCAACTGTTCGCCTGGCATCCCCGCGAGGAATGCGCCGTTCTCCAGGTTCTGCAGGACCTTGCGACGTCGCGCCCGGTGTGGGCCACATTCAACGGCGACGCCTTCGACATTCCCCTCATTCGCGCCCGATACCACACAAACCTGATTTACTTCCCCGAGCTTCCCCTGAACGATCCCTTCACCCACCATGCGGCCAGCCGTCTCGACCTCCTTCCACTGGCCCGCAAGCTTTGGCGCCGCCGCATCGGCAGCTGCTCCCTTTCCAATTGCGAACACGCTGTCCTTGGACTTGCCCGAGCCCAGCAGGACGTCCCGGGATCCTTGATTCCCGGCATGTACCGGCAATACATCGAAACCGGCCGGGTTCACGACATGGTCCGGGTCTTCTATCACAACCGCCAGGACATTGTGACCATGCCCTTTCTGCTGGAACGCATGGTCCAGGCCGCGGAAGCCGGCGCGGACCTGGCCGGCGAGGATGCGTTGTCGCTGGCGGTGGTGGCCTTCAACAACGGCAACCCGGAACGGGCCAGTGCGCTGCTTCATGCGGCCATCCAGGCCTTGCACAGCCAGCCGGCACAGGCGGACGCCTTCCGCCTGCTGGCCCTGCACTACAAACGGCAAGGGGACTGGGGCCGGGCCGTCCGCTTGTGGGAACGCTGGATCAGCACCGCCATGGTGGATACCGTGCATCCGTACATCGAACTGGCGAAGTACCACGAATGGCAATCGAAGGACCTCGACCAGGCCGACACCTACACCCGGTGGGCCATGTACGTAAGGGAAAGCAGCCCGTTCCGACATCCACCGCAGACCGCCGCCGAACTGCAACACCGCCTGACGCGGATCAGCCGCAAGAAGAGGCGGCTGGCCCGATCCTGACCGCCCGGAAGCGACGGGCGAATCTTGGGTCCGGTGAACCTGTCCATGTACAATCCGCGTCCTGTCGATCCTCGGTAGCTCAATTGGCAGAGCGTGCGGCTGTTAACCGCAGGGTTGTTGGTTCGAGTCCATCCCGAGGAGCCAGGTTGCAACCGGACAGTGGTTCGGGAGTCAGTGCAAGGCCCCGAAGGGCGATTCCTTCGGGGCCTTGGTGTATCCCGCGCTGTTTCAACGATGGATGCGGTGCAGGCATGGCGTGCTGTGGGACACACCGACGGGTTCGCCCTCCCGGCTTTGGCGGAAGAGGCGACGGACCGTACCGGCGTCTTGCTGGTGTACGGAAATCTGGAATCGTGGATTGCCGAACTGAGCACCGAGAAGCACGCATAAGACGCCATGAAACTGCACTACTTTCCTGAATCCGACAGCCTCTACATCGAATTGAAGGCCGTCCCCGGAGCGGAGACCCTCGAATTGGCCGACGGACTCAATATCGACCTCGATGACAAGGGAGAGGTCGTCGGCTTCGACATCGACCACGCCTCCCAGCGTCTTGATCTCGCTACGCTCGAAACCGAGGACCTGCCAGTCCGTTCCTACAAGGCTGGATGAGCGAAGCGCGCCGGAGCCCCAACCAGGTGATGCCGTAAGATGGGCAATGCGTAGGTGAACATTTCAGTGCTCATCCCCAATGCAGGGACTCTCCGCGAGAGCGAGGGGCCTACGCGGACCGTATTGAGGTCGTGAGTCCCGGTGGTCTTCCCAGAGGGCTGACGCTGGCCGAGCTGGGGCACAAGAGTGTGCGGCGGAATGCACTGATCGCCGACCTGCTTCATCGTATCGGGTTCATCGAGAAGGCAGGTACCGGCATACGGCACATTCGAGAGAACGTGCGGGCGCAGGGCTGCGCGGAGCCCGAATTTGAGTCCGGCAGTTTCTTCACGGCCACCTTCCGGCCGAATCCCGACGTGCGGGCAAGGGCGGACGAACAACCCAGAACACCGGCCGCCGACCAAGTTACCCGGGAAGTTCGGCTGCTGCGCGCGATCTCTGGCGAAATGACCCGGCTGCAAATACAACAGGCACTCGGCCTCACTCACAGCGGCCATTTTCGCGCGATGTATCTTCGGCCTGCCCTTGAAGCAGGGTTGATCGAGATGACCGTTCCGGACAAACCACGAAGCAAGAACCAGCGCTACCGCCTGACGACGGCGGGCCGTGAGTACCTGAGGCGGACACAGGAGCCATGATGGATGATGAAACAGGAAGCCACTTCAAATCGGCTGGGACCTGCTCAACCAACCATGGCAGTTCCAATAGGCTGAGCCATAAATGTCTTCGCCTCCCACCGTCAGGCAGGGCAAACACAAAGTCGCGGGGCGCGGGTACAGTCGAACAACCAACTCCGCAACACCGGCTGGTTCGGTACCATGCAGAGTATGGAGACCTCACAGCTTGGTGCCTAAAAGCAGCTGGAAACAACCTGTTGTCGGGACCTGTATCCCCGACTGCACCCGTTGTGCACCGAAACGTGACGGACGGGCAGTTCCTCGAAGCCTGTCGGTCGACACAGCTCATCGAGTAGGGCCAGTTCACCGAACCCTACTGTCAGATTGACATTATGCATTTGAAATGCATAATGTCCAGTAATGAACCAGCCCTACATCAGACGCTCCCTGGAACCTGTAGTCGAGCAGGCAGCCCGAGAATTCCCCGCAGTTGTCCTGACCGGACCGCGCCAGTCCGGCAAGACGACACTGCTGCAACATGTCTTTGGGCAACAATACCACTATGTCTCGCTGGATCTGCCTGATGTGCACGCCGCGGCGGTGGCAGATCCTCGGGGGTTCCTGGAGCAATATCCGCCGCCGGTCATCTTCGACGAGGTTCAACATGCACCGCACCTACTTCCGTACATCAAGGCAAAGGTCGACGCGCACCGAAATCGAAGAGGCCAGTACCTGTTGACGGGATCGCAGAATCTCCTGCTCGCGGAAAAGGTAACCGAGTCGCTGGCGGGCCGCGCCGCAATGCTGCGCCTGTTGCCTTTGTCAAGGAGGGAGACTGAGGGGAGTGAGTGGTCTCCCCTCATCTGGGAACGCCAGGGCATTTCGTCTGCCGAAGAGTCCCGCGGATTCGGTGCCCTGTGGCAAAGCTTCATCCGGGGCGGCTACCCGGAACTCGCGGTCCAATCCGATCGCGACGTCTTCCTTTGGCATGGAAGCTACGTTCAAACCTATCTCGAGCGGGATGTACGCACCGTGCGACAGGTCGGTGACTTGACCCAGTATCAGAACTTCCTGCGCATACTGGCCGCACGGAGCGCCCAGCTTCTAAACCTGACCGATGTGGCCCGCGACCTTGGGGTCGCAGTCAACACGGCCAAGGCATGGTTGTCCGTACTTGAAGCCACCTACCAAGTGGTCGTCGTGCGGCCGTACTTCGCGAACGTTGGGAAACGGCTCGTCAAGACTCCCAAGGTCTACTTCACTGATGTAGGCACGCTTTGCTATCTGGTCGGCCTGAAGGATCCAGAGCATGCAGCTGCAGGTCCCATGGGTGGTGCCATCTTCGAAACTGCAGTGCTGTCCGAAATTGTCCGCTCGCTTACACATCAGGGAATGGACCCACAGGTCTACTTCTGGCGGACCATGGCAGGAACGGAAGTCGATTTCATCGTTGAGACCACTGCCGGACTCGTTCCCATCGAGGTCAAGCTATCCGGGACCCCGCGGCCCGGCATGGCTGCCTCCGTCAAATCGTTCCAACGTGACTTGGCAGACACAGCAATGCCGGGATACGTGGTGCATCCGGGTGAAATCCAACTGCCATTGGGCGCGGGAGTAACCGCGATTCCATTCGCAAACCTGTGATTGAAGCTCACAAGAGCGGCACCAGGCTTACCAAGCCCCTTGCCGGACACCCAAACTACCCAACCTCCATGCTGGGCACGCGGACAGCTGGGGACAAGCACCACAAAGTCGAATCGGCATGCGGCGATGGCATGGCAGCTCAGGCATTACAGTCGTAAAGTGGCCAGTTGGGGACGACGGTAGTAGCCGCACTAAACCGTCCAAGCCTGGCTCCGCTTCCAGTACAGCCAGGCCAAATGGCGCGCGGCGGAGACAATGCACAGTCACATTTGCCACAGCAGGCACCGGACGAAAGTGGGACGGTTTTTGGGGTTCTGGTCTCAACGGTCTTGGTTATACCCATTGCTCCGTCTCGGCCACCCTTGCTTGAAAGCCCTGCAGCACAATGCTGGAAATCGTGACTCGCAGTGCCACGCTGTCCTGTGTCGCCATAGGCGACCGTCAATCGCCCAAAGACCGAAGGCAATGAGAGTCATGCCGGCGAAGTGAACAAGTTCGAGCATCTCACCCAACACGAGCGAGCCGAGCAAGATTGCCGAAACAGGAATGAGCAGAGTAACGAGTAGAAGGTTAGTGGCTCCCGCCGTCTCGAGTATCTTGAAATAAAGAACATAGGCGGCAGCCGTGGACAACACGGCAAGCCCTATGATGGCAGCCCACGAATCCATACCCACTTTGGCAAAATCCAATGGGCCATCAATATAGAACACCATTGGTGCCAGAATTACAGTGGACGTTGTAACCTGTCCCGCGGCCGTGACAATCGGGTTGACATCCATCCGTTTGAAACGACGGCCAAAAGTGCCGGCGAAAGCGTACGATAGTGCTGCACCCAACACAGCAATCTGTGCAAGCGTACTCTTGCCTTCACCAAGTCCGGACAAGAACATCACCACAATTCCCCCAAAGCCAATGACAACACCAATGATTTTATTCGGTGTGATCCCCTCGTCGGGGAATAGCAGTCCGGCTATGATGATGGTAAAGAGTGGCGTGGCTGCATTTAATATGGACGCAAGTCCAGATGCGATGTAAGTGTGTCCCCAGACGATCAGACTGAACGGTATGACGTTGTTCAGCAGGCCCATTCCAAAAAATGCAACCCACACCTCGAGGCTTCGGGGCGGCCTCAAACCCATCACCAAAACGATACCCCAGAGCGTCAGAGCCGCCAAGCCCACCCGCAAGATGACAGTCGTCAGTGGTGGCAGATCGGATACCACAATTGCAATGAAGAAGAACGAGCCACCCCAAAGCAGCGACAGGGTAAGCAGTATTGTCCATTCACGGCCCCCCATGGTAGTGTTGATGGAAGATTTCATCGGAACTCCGACCTTGCGTTAGGGCTTGTGGATATTGGTGAACGGGTTGCGCAGCCCGTGGCGGACCGCGGCGAACCCCAGGTGGTTGGCTGTGGTCTTTTCGTAGCGCGTGGCAATGCGTGGGCCCTGTTTCAGCCATCCGATGCTCGTTCCACGACGTTGCGCTCCCGATCGCAGGCGATCAGCACCCGGCAGTGGTCGGTGAGCCCCCTTGACTGGACCCTGGGATCCTGGCGCAGTAGACGGTACATAGCCTTGGATTCGACGGTTCGCAGCGCGTGACGGGCCATGGGTAGGGATGGTGAAGGGAAGAGCAGGTTGGTCACGATGACAGGTTCCGGGACAAACAACCTTTTCAAGCCTTGTGTCCAAAGGCCCCAGCCTGTCGTGGTTCATATTAGCCGGGGCCGGCAAGAAGAAACATCCGATTTTTGTCTTCCAATTTTTGCGACAACAGAGCTCCGCATTCGGGCTCTCAAATTGTTCCGCGAATTCCTTCTTCCCTTCGAGGAAATTCCTTAGCAGGAAACGGATGGACATGGGGCGGGTGTTGTGTTCCAATGGTGCCAACATCGAAGCACAGGAGTTGGACGCATGGCAATGCCATCTGAACAGGAGATGCGCGCAGCACGTGCTGCGCGGGACAAGACTTATGATGGCCGCTTTTTCGTCGCAGTGATCACCACGGGCGTGTTTTGCCGACCCTCGTGCACCGCGCGGGCGGCTCGACCAGAGAATCTGCGGTTTTTCCCGGACGCTGACTCCGCCATGGCTTCAGGTTTCAGGCCCTGCAAACGCTGCCGACCAACGGACATCGAACCGGAGTTGGGTATGCTCGTAAAGATCGCCCGGCACATTGAAACCCACGCCGATGAGCATCTGACATTGGGTGGACTCGCAAAGCAAGCAGGCCTTTCGCCATCGCATTTTCAGCGCGTCTTCAAGTCGGCGTTCGGTGTCTCTCCCAAAGCCTATCAAGACGCGTTTCGCATGAAGCGCTTCAAAGTGGCTCTGAAGAAAGGTGACGATGTCACCGGTGCAATCTTTGCGGCGGGATTCGGGTCCATAAGTCGAGTCTACGGTGAAGAAGCACGCAACATTGGCATGACACCAAAGGCCTACCGTGCTGGTGGCGCGGGAGAGACGATTGCACACGCATGTCGGGATACGGCACTCGGTCCCATCATCATGGCGGCTACCGAACGAGGCGTGTGCTTCGTACAATTTGGCAAGGATGCGGAGAGCCTTCTCGAGCAACTGCGAGCGGAGTTTCCGAAGGCGAAGCTCATCGCCTCAGCCGCGCAAGATACCCCCGAGCTCGACGCTTGGATTGAGGCGCTGGATGCACACATTAGCCAAGGGGCACCTCGACCTGATTTGCCGCTCGATCTGCACGGGACGGCCTTCCAAATGATGGTTTGGCGCTTTCTCTTAAGTGTAAGAGAGGGAGATTTGCTCAGTTACGGCGAACTCGCCGCACGAATCGAAAAGCCGAAAGCGGTTCGGGCCGTTGCTTCCGCCTGCGCGGCCAACCGCATTGTTGTACTGGTGCCTTGCCATCGGGTATTGCGCGGCAACGGTGAGCTTGGCGGTTATCGTGGGGGCGTAGAGCGAAAACGCTCCCTGCTCGATATGGAGCGACGAAGTGCTGCACAAATGGAATGAGTATGCAGACTCTATACACAACAGTCGACTGGGACGATGTATCGCAGGAATTGCATAAGGAGGGCTACGGGGTCAGCCCCCAATCCACACGGCGGGCGACCGGCAAGCCGTGTGGGAGAAGCTGCAGGAGAATACCGCTTGACGGTCAAACACGCTGGAGCTCGGGACACCGGCATCTCCAAGGCCCAACTGGCGCGTCGGTGGTCGGCGGCCGGCATCCGGTCCCATCACCAACGGACCTCCAAGTAGCCCAACAATCCGCGGTTTGAGGCCAGGTTGCGGGATGTGTGGGGCTATGCAAAAGAGGGGACCCGGACACCGTGACGAGAAGACCCAGAAGCAGGCCTTGGAACGCGCGCAGCCGGACCTGCACTTCACCACTGGCCATACCACCCATTCGCCCCTACGCCTGCGTCCGCCACGGCTGCATCCAAGAACCAGCCGAGACCGGTGGACCAAGCCACGATTGGACCGCAACAGACGCCGAGCATTGGATCACGACCAGCCGCCTGCACCGAAACACAGCCGGAGTAAGGCAACCGCTTCGGTACCTCAGGTTTGCTTTACGGCAACGGCATGCCTGGGATCTTTTTCCACGGGCCGAACATCTGTCAATGCTGCGCAACATTCAAAGGCTGCGCAATGCTTCGGCCGGAGCCAGGCGTCGTGCCCGAAGCGCCGGATAGATTCCCGCCAGCAAACCTACGGTCAGGCTGACAGCCAAGGCGAGTACCACAGTGTCGATGCTCAGTTTGGCCGGGATGTCGGACAAGGCCCGGATGAGCACGACACCGTATGCACAGAGGGAAATCCCCGTTACGCCTCCAATCCCACAGAGGATGACACTTTCCCAAAGGAACATGGCCGTGATGTCCCTGACCGTCGCCCCTACCGCATACCGGATTCCGATTTCGCGAGTGCGTTCTCCCAGGCTGACGAGCATGATGTTGGTTACTCCTACACCGCCGACAAACAGGCTGATGCCCGCAATCGCGGCAAGGAATAGGGTCAGGGAATCCGCAATGCCCTGTACCGCCTCCCGACCTGCCTCCATTGTCACGACCCGGAAATTGTCCTGATCCAAGGGCCCCACACCACGGTGTGGGCGGAGCACCTCTTCAATGGTCCTACGCGCATCATCTACTTGATCCCGATCACCGACTCGAATCCGGATTTCGTCCACCACCGGCGATCCACTGACCGATTCGGCGCGACGCAGACGTTTTTGCATCGTACGGAATGGAACAATGACCTGATAGTCCGTTTCGGTTCTGGTGGGCGCCAATACGCCTATGACCCGGAACCGTTTGCCAGCCACGGAAAGTGACGTGTCCAGGGGATAGGCGCCCTGCGTGTACAGGTCGCTGGCCAAGCGGGATCCCAGAACCGCCACGAGGCGCATGCTCCGGTCATCCTCATCGGACAGGAATTCGCCCAGTGCCAGCCTCAGGCCAGCCGACTGTCGATGGGCCGCAGTGGCACCAAGGAGGCGGACCCGCACCCGTCGGTTTTGCCAGAGTACATCGGTCATGGAACTTGCCAACGGCACGGCATCCAAAAGATGAGGAATCCGTCCGGGTGCCACCAGCACCTCGTAATCTGTCCAGTACAGTTTGTAACTTTGTGCGGAACCAGACGCCCCTGGCGGTGTGCGGGGGATCACTGTCAACAACGTCACGCCAGCTCGGGAAAACGACTGTTCGATCTGGTCTTGGACACCCCGACCCAAAGCCAGCATCACGACCGTGGAGCTGATGCCGATCGTGATGCCCATCACAGTCAGGCCACTCCGCACGCGGTGCTGCAACAGAACTTCGAGTGCAGTGCGCAGGTGGCTGGCAAGGTTCACGGTTGCCGTGGGCCGGCTATTCGTCCGGCTCGAACGACTTGAACAATTCGGTACACCCAATGGTTACGCTGAACGTGGTTCCTTGAGTCCCATCTCCCAGGGTGGAAGGCGGGTCGTTACCACACGGGTCCGGCTGCGGCGGCTGCGGCGTAACAGGTACTCCGTTTACCAAGTGTTCGACAATGTTCCCATCCTCGTCGTAGGTCGTAGAGGTCTCCGAGTAGCTGTAGAAAGAGCCAAACCAGGAATCGTCCTGATCGGTTACCGGCAAAAGGGCAAGCAACACAAAAGGCACCATCAGTGCCGCCAAGACAGCCGGGATCAGCCACCACAGACGTGAACGGCGCGGGCGAGCATTCGTCATGGGACAATCCTCGACATGGATTGGAACAGTTCGTGTGACCTATGTACGGTTTGGGATATACGCCGGTTGCATGCCCTGCAAACGTTCAGCCCGGACAAAAGGAGCACCAATCCCGCGGGCATACGGCCCGGCCAGGAATCGAAGATGACCCGAGACCAGACGGACGGCCATCAATTTCGAACGGGTGCGTCTTTAGTTGTGTTGTCCGGACGTGGACAAAGCACCAAGTAGAAACACCTGCCCTTCTGAAAGTGAGGATGACGACTCGCGGCGCCGTGGATCCGCCTTACACTCGGCGCGACGTCCGTCTACCGGTTCCTGCCGACCACCAGGTCGGTTTGCGTTCGTCCCATCGCAGGGTTTCCGGTCCTGCGATCTGCCATGGGAAAGGGTGAACATGGACATCCGCACAACAGGCAACTCACTGCGCAACCTCTGGATCGCCCTCGGACTGGTGGTGGCACTCTCCTTTGGCCTGCTGCTGTACTACGGCGGCGAGATCTACCAGATGGCACCCCCGATACCGGAACGAATCGTCACGACCGCCGGTGACGTGGTCTTTACCGGGGATGACATTCGTACCGGTCAGGACGTGTGGCGGTCCATCGGTGGGCAGGAACTTGGTTCAATCTGGGGGCATGGGGCCTACACGGCACCGGACTGGACCGCCGACTGGCTACATCGGGAGGCCTTGTACCTGCTGGACGCCTGGGCCCATACCGAGGCCGGCGTTCCTTACGATCGGCTGGACTCCGAAAAGCAGGCGGTACTGCGGGCGAGGCTCCAGGCCGACATGCGAACCAACACATTCGATGAAGCAACGGGAGCGATTGTTCTTTCCGAGGACCGGGCGCGGGCCATCCAGGCGGTTCAGAGCCACTACACGGATCTCTTCGGCGATGCACCGGACTTGGCCGACTTGCGCGAAAGCTACGCCATGCCGGCCAACACGCTTCCCAAGGAGCGGGAACGGGAACACCTGACGGCGTTCGTGTTCTGGGCCAGTTGGGTCAGTATCACAGAGCGGCCCGGCCGGAACTTCACATACACCAGCAACTGGCCGCCCGACGAATTGCTGGGCAACACGCCGCCGGGACATCTAATCGTCGTCAGTGTATTGAGTTTCGTCCTCCTCCTAGGCGGTGTCGGTGCCTTGGCCTGGTTCTACGCCGCAACCCGGGAATCGTGGGCCAGTACGCGCACTACCGAACCTCGCGATCCGTTGATCACCGGGCGGGCCACACCGTCGATGTATGCCACCGTCAAGTACTTCTGGGTCGTGGGGCTGCTCCTGGTCCTGCAGATGATCGCCGGGATGGTGACCGCCCACTACGGTGTGGAAGGGACTGCGCTGTACGGCGTGCCGATTGCCCAGTGGCTCCCCTACTCCCTCACCCGGACATGGCACGTGCAGTTGGGCATGTTCTGGATCGCCACGGCGTGGCTGGCCACGGGTCTCTGTCTGGCTCCCATGTTGACCGGACACGAGCCGCGGTATCAACGACTGGGCGTGAATGTCTTGTTTGGAGCCCTGCTCCTGGTCGTGGGCGGCTCCCTGACGGGGCAGGCGTTGGCAATCCACCGCCAGCTCAGTCCCGATGCCAATTTCTGGGTGGGACACCAGGGATTCGAATACCTGGACCTGGGTCGGCTGTGGCAACTGCTGCTGTTTGGCGGACTGCTCTTCTGGATGGTGTTGATGCTGCGCTGTCTTGTACCGGGCATCCGGCGCAGTGAAGGCGTTAATCGGCAGATATTGATCATCTTCGGCCTTGCCGTGGCAGCCATCGCCCTGTTCTATGGCGCCGGCCTGATGGCAGGGCGCGACATGAATTTGGCCATTGCCGAATACTGGCGATGGTGGGTAGTGCACCTTTGGGTCGAGGGGTTCTTCGAGGTATTTGCTGTGGCGGTCGTGGCCTTCGCTTTCATCCGCCTCGGCCTGGTGCAGGTTCGCTCTGCCACGATGGCAGTCCTCTTCACGACCATCCTGTATCTTGCGGGGGGTGTCCTGGGTACCTTCCACCACCTGTACTTCACCGGAACGGCACCGGCCGTGATCGCACTGGGCGGCACCTTCAGCGCGCTCGAGCTGGTACCCCTCGTGATGATCGGCTTCGAAGGCTACGAGAACTGGACGCTCCACCGCTCCGCGTCATGGGCCAAACACTACAAGTGGCCGATCTTCTTCCTGGTGGCCGTGGCCTTCTGGAACTTGGTGGGTGCCGGGCTGTTCGGGTTCCTGATCAACCCACCCATCGCCCTGTACTACATGCAGGGCCTCAACACCACGCCCGTGCACGCCCACGCCGCGCTGTTCGGTGTCTATGGGATGCTGGGCTTGGGCCTTATGCTGCTAAGCCTCAGGATTCTGACCGTCCGTCGGCAGTGGCGTACCGGGGCACTGGCCTTCTCGTTCTGGGCCATGCAAATCGGTTTGGGCCTGATGATCCTGCTCAGTCTTCTGCCCATTGGTCTTGCACAGACATGGGCCAGCGTGGAGCATGGCATGTGGTACGCCCGTTCCGCTGAATTTCTGCAGCAGGAACCCTGGCAAACCTTCCGATGGCTCCGGGCCATTGGCGACACGGTCTTCGCCGCCGGCATGCTGGCCATGGGCTGGTTTGTCGTGGGGTTGAGCACAGGATGGTCCCTGGGAGAACCCAGGGAAGAATCGCAAGATTCATCCGCTGGTCCCGAACGGCAGCCGGTTGCGGTACGGGGGAGCTGACCTGAATGTCCTGACAATGGTGAAATCACCATGGGGTCCCGCGAGCTTGGCGGGTCCCATGTCGGAGGCACACGGACGTGGATTCCCGGCAAGGGGCATTCCGGCATCGCAATGCCGGGCCGGAGACGTCCGCTAGACCGACAGTTGGGGAGGCTTGTCCGGATCGGCTCCGAAGTAGTCGGCCAGACGTTGCTGCCGGTAGGTGAAGATCTCTCGAAGGTCCCGTCGCAGAAACAAGGACTGTGCCAACCTTCCACCGATGGAAGCGTATTCCACAACGTCGATCACCGACGTGCCGCACTCCTGCGCCTCGAACATATGGACATGGTGCCATCGGCGATAGGGACCTGTGATTTGGTCGTCCACGAACCGGAATGGTGGTGTCCAGTCGCTGATGCGACTGCGCCACTGCAAGGGCAGACCGCGCAAGCGCAACCGATAGTCGATCTCCGTCCCGGTTCGCATCGCGATTGGGGCCGGGGTCAGGACCCGAAACTGCAACCAGGGAGGGGTAAGGTTCTCCAAGTTGAAGGCATCCGAGAAATAGGCGAATACTTCCTCGGGAGCCCGGGGCAGCCATTGCCTCGAAGTTAGTTGGAATGTTCTGGACACAGTTGGTCGATGGTCCGGTTGGAGGTTGGGTAACGCCTGAGTACGCCATTGTAGGAGTGTCGATGCCTTCCACGCTTCCATTCCAGGTGCGCAGCAGGGACTGAACCTGATTCCTGTGCCATCCCCATGACAGGTCCGGAACCGATTCCGGCACTGCTCTGCAACGGGTAGTTGCATTCGGCGCATCAAGCAGGGCCTCCGGTGCCACTGCCAAGGAACTGACCGTACGTCGATACCCGTCCGGATGTAGCCAACGAAACCCGAATCAACCTGACACCGCGGTCGCGCACGACTCTCCGGAGATCCGCACAACCGGATCCGAACCGAAACCATGGTTTGTTAGAATACAGCCTACAGGCCGACGAAACCCGGGGTTCCTACGGAGTCTTGGGGGTCGCTCGGAGCCTGTCCCCTGCATGTCCAAGGAGACAGCGCCATGACACACACCGGATTGTCGAGACGTCGATTCCTGCAACTCTCCGGCGCGACCGGAGCCGCCCTGACACTCGCCGCCTGCATTCCCAGCGCCCCGGCCGACGACATGGCTGGCCCGGATGCCGCTCCGCGTGTCGTGTCGCATTACGCACAGGGCCTTACGCCCCGAGAACGTCTGGAAACCGATCGATGGGATCCGCCGCAGGCGCTGTGGGCCTTGGAAGAGGCTTTCAAGGAAGAGAACCCCAACGTCGACTTGGAATTCGTGGCGAACGTGGGCACCGGATACGACGAGTGGATGGTCACGCAGCTGACCGCCGGCACGGCACCGGAGATCCTCTGGTACCAGCGCGGATGGATTGCCAGGGACTACGAGAAGGGCTGGTTTAACAACCTTGATCCCTATCTCTCGCAGCCCAACCCGTACGTGGACGGCTACGACTCCTGGAAGGACACGTTCCAAGGTCCCGTGATCGCCAGCGGCACGGCTCCCGACGGCCACATCTACCTGATCACGGGCGACATCGTTGGCACGGGCTTTTTCTACAACCAGACCAAGTTCGACGAAATTGGCGCGGGCGTGCCGGATGTGTGGTCCGACTACCAGGGCGTTCAGCAGGCTCTGGCGGACACGGGAATCACGCCGTTCTCCGTCAGCTACCACCTGGATGGGGGCACTCAACTTTACGGCAGTTGGACCACGCGCGTCTTCCAAGACGTGCTCTACGACCACAAGATGGAAGTGATTTCCGGCGGTGCTCCGGTTACGCGCACGTGGAAGCCCGGCGAGTCGCTGCAGCCGCCATCGATGGTCAGAGCGATCCGAGACGGCAACTACGCCGCCACGGATCCCGAGTGGCTGGAAATGCTGCGCCTGATGAAGGAATGGTCCGTCTACTATCCAGATGGATTCTGGGCTCTGCCGACGGCGGATGTGTTCCGTTTGTGGGCGGAAGGCGAGGCCGCCGTGGCCTGGCTGGGAAGCTGGATGAACAAGCCGGTCCGCAATGATCCGCTGATCGACTTTGAGTGGGGCATTTTCCCCAAGATGCCCAAGGTAACGCAGGATTCTTCCGAGTTCGGCGGCGTGGACTTTCCGGCCATGGCAGGCGTAGGAGGCGTCTTCCAGTACATCACGACTTCCGTGGCTGAAGAACGCGGCACGCTCGACGACACGATCGACTGGCTGCACTTCCTGACAGCTCCGCCCAATCTGATTGAGGCGCTTAACGATCACGGGGGGTTCGCGCCCGGCGTGAAGGACACTACCGGCGCGGATCCTTCGCTGTCCGTTTACACGGATATGATGGTCGAATTCGGAACGGAACGCATCGAGCCCTTCGACAGCATGCTCACCCGCGAATTCGTGGATGCCATGTGGCGCAATCTGCAGCAGTTCATGGCGGGCGAGCTCAGCGCTGAAGAGATGTCCACCACCATGCAGAGGGAAATGGAGCTGGCCGCGCAGCAGCTCCTGAACGAACATCCGGACTGGGCGGAAGCCTAGCCCGCGACCGCGAGGAGCGCCGGCTTCCGGCGCTCCTCGCTTTTTCCTTATTCCTGACCTCCCATTCGACAGATGTCAGCCACGGTTACCGCCGGAACGCCCGGCCACGCGGCTTCCGACAGGGCGGCTACGCCGCCTTCGCTGCTGGTTCGCATACTCAGCTACCGCACGGTTTACCTGTGGTTGGCGCCCACGTTTCTGCTGCTTTTTATCTTCAATTACTATCCCGCGTTTTCCGCCCTGTATCACAGCCTCTTTCAGTGGAATGGGGCCAACATCAAGCTCTTCGTCGGCGTCAGCAACTTCGTGGAGCTGTGGCATGACCCCCTCTGGTGGGAGTCGTTCTGGCACCTGATGATCCTGACCATCGCCCTGGTCCTGATCAACTTGACCTTCCCGCTCGGCGCCGCGGCCATGATTTTTCATCTGTGGAACATGCGGATGGCGTATTTCTACCGCGTGCTGCTGGTGGTGCCCATGGTGGTGCCAGGCCTCGTCGTCCTGATGATCTGGAAATTCATTTACAGTCCCAACATCGGGCTGCTTAATCAGACACTGGAGCTGGTGGGACTGGAAATGCTGACCCGCCCCTGGCTGGGCGACTTCAAACTTGCGCTGTACGCCATCATCTTCGTGGGCTTCCCGTGGGTGGCCGGCATCGGCACGCTGATCTACCTGGCCGGCTTTCAAGCCATCCCCGGCGAACTCATGGATTCAGCGGTCATCGACGGCGCGTCCACCTGGCAGCGCCTGATGTTCGTGGAACTGCCCATGGTCATGTCCCAGATCAAGTTGGTGGTCATATTGACCATAATCACGGCCTTCCAGAACTTCACCATCGTATTGGTAATGACAGGGGGCGGCCCAGGCACCGAGACGCTGGTGCCGGGACTGCATCTCTACAGGACTGCCATGGCGTACAACCGCATGGGCTATGCCTGCGCCATCGGCACGGTGCTCTTCGCGTTGACGCTGGTGCTCACCTACTTGAATCACCGCTATCTCAGATCCAGCGTGGAATTCTCCGGAACTTGACCAGCATCATGGTTGAACGCAGACGCACCCTGGGGCATGACCTGCCCATTCACGTTGTGCTGGGCTTCCTGGCCGTTGTGACTTTTTTCCCATTCGTGTTTCTGCTGGTTTCCTCGTTCCGGTCCACCGTCGAATTCATGCATACGTTCTGGGGCATTCCCCTAGTCCCGGAATGGGCAAACTACCGCGACGCCTGGAAGGTGATCAGCCCATACATGCTGAACAGCCTCATCATTTCAGGCGCATCCATGTTCGGCGTGCTGGCTATTGCCAGCGTTTCATCATTCGTATTCGCCAGGTTCCAGTTTCCCGGTCGTGAGTTTCTCTTTCTGGCCATCCTGGCGCTGCTCATGATCCCCTCGATCCTGACCCTGATTCCGGCCTTCCTGCTGATCAAGGATCTAAACCTGATCAACACCTACTGGGCACTGATCCTGCCCTACATCGCGGGCGGCCAAGTTTTCGCCATCTTCATCCTGCGCAGCTTCATTGCTTCGCTGCCGGAGGAACTGTTCGAGGCTTCACGGCTGGACGGGGCCTCCACCTTCCAGATGTTCTGGCATATCGCCCTGCCCCTGTCGAAGCCGATGCTGATCACAGTCGCCATCATGAATGTGCTCAGCACGTGGAACGACTACATCTGGCCCCTGGTCACGATTCCCAGCCAGAAGCTCTGGACCATTTCCCTGGGCATCGTCAGTTTCGGCAGCCAGTACGGGGGTCTGGAACGGTGGGGACCGATGTTCGCCGGCTACGTCATCGCCTCGATTCCGCTGATCATCCTCTTCACGCTCACGATGCGGTACTTCATTGCCGGTCTGACTTCCGGGGCCATCAAGGCCTAAGTTTCTGGGAAAGGCAACCTTCCCCGCCCCCATTGGTGCCAACAGTGTGGCGGTAGCCGGACTGACGCGGCTGGCCTTGCATCGGATGCGCCACGACGCGTGGCTGTATCTGATTCTGTTGCTGGGCTGGATTGCCGCCACAGCTCTCGGCGCGGCCGTTCCTGTTTACGTCGACGCCCTGCACCAACGCGTTCTGCGCCTGGAGTTGCAGGAAGGTTCGAACTCGCACCGGCCGGCATTCGGGTTCCTGTTCCTGTCCCTGGACAGGGAATCCAGTCCAACATTGCTCGCGGGGGACGCGGAACGCCTAGCCGGATACGATCGGCTGGCTTCCTACATGGATGGCGGCTTCACGGCAGACATGGCATTGCCTGAAGCTGCCCGCATGCACTACGTACGTAGTGATCTCTTTCAGCTTTTTCCAACAGGGCCAGGAACCTACGGACGGGGAGAAGAGGCCTTGGAGCACTTCAGCCTGGGGTTCCTCAGCGACTTGGACAGGCAGGTCGAGTTGCTGTCGGGACGCCTGCCGGCACCCGATGCCGACCTCACCGAAGTGCTCATGCACCAGGACATGGCCAATCGCCTGGGTGTGCAGGTGGGAGAGGAGTACGTTCTCTTTCGTGCCGCCAACCCCAATCCGACGACGGGGGAACGGGCCTTTGCCCTGCCGGTTCGCATCGCGGGAATATGGCGCGCTGCCGATCCCACTTCCGGCTACTGGTATCTGTCTCCCACTTCATTCGCGCAATCTTTGCTCACCTCCGAAGCGCGATACCGGACCGAGGCCGCGTACCGCATCCCGCGACCGTACTTCGAAGCGGGGTGGTATGCAGCTTTGGACGGCCATGCCATCCGGGTACGCCAAGTCGAGAGCCTGGTGCAACGCCTCCACGAGGCCCGTGCCCAAGTCCAGCAACAGCTGCCTGGAACGCTGCTGATGCTCTCGCCCGAGAATGAACTGTTGAGGTATCGGCTGGAAGTGGCGCAGCAGTCACCGCTGCTGCTGTTCGCGAGCCTTCCCGCCTTGGTGCTGGTGCTTCTATACACCGGCATGACAGCCCGAAGCCTGATGATGCGCCAGCAGAGGGAGATTGCCATGCTGCGCAGCCGCGGCGCTTCCAGATTCCAGGTACTGGGCACGTATGCGATCCAGTTGGTCGTACTCTCCGTACTCAGCCTGCTTGCAGGCCTGCCCGGAAGTCTGGCGGTTGCCCACCTAATGGCATCAGCTTCCTTCTGGGTGCTGCCCCACGCACACAGCATGCCCATGGTCCTCCTTGACCCCGTACTCACTCCGGACGCTCTGTTGTACGCCGGCATTGCACTTGGTTTGGTCAACCTGACTTCGATGGCGGCCGGCTGGCGGTATGCAAGGGAAACGGCTGTTACATCGGAGCGGCGCCTGTCCCGCGAGGGCATGCAGGGATCCCCGACTTGGTTTGTGCTGGACCTCGCCATTGCCGGGACCGGAGCCTACGGCTGGTACCTGCTACAGCAGGAGGGAGGCCTGCCGTTGCCGGACCGGCTGACGGGCATCGATTTCGCAGACAATCCGCTCGTGTTCCTAACCCCGTGTCTCTGGCTCTGGACAGGTGTCCGCGCCATGGTCCACCTCCTTCCTTGGCTCCTCCGGGGATTGGACTGGCCCTTCCAATTGCTGCGGGGAACCGTGTTGTTGGTCACGCTGCGCAACCTCGCCCGACAGGCACCGCATCATCAGGCGCTGCTCACCCTGCTCCTGTTCGCCACGGGGACAGGGACCTTGGCAGCAGCGATCATGCGCACACAGGATGCCCATCTGGAAGACAAGGCGTACTACACAGTCGGGGCCTCCGTGAACCTGACGGAACAGGCCAAACGGTTTCAGGGTTCCGGAGACGGTGGCACCGCAGGACAGCCAGCCGGATGGTCCATTCCACCATTTGATCTTCACCGGAATGCACCGGGTGTGCTTGGCGCAGCCAGAGTGGGGGTCTACCCCGCCAATCTTCGCATTGACAACCGGGGACACAGCGCAAAACTGTACGGAATCGATCGTGTTGAGTGGCCACAGACAGCCTACTTCCGCCCGGACTTTGCCTCCGAACCGCTGGGCGAGTTGATGAACCGACTGGCCCTGAACCCGAACGGCCTGTTGGTCCCGACGAACCTGCTTGAAGCCGGGGGATATGAGATTGGAGATGAAATCACCATCCAGGGCCTGATCGCCGGCAGCGGGGCCGCGGTACCGTTCCGCATCGTCGGATCCCTGCGCTATTTCCCGACCGCCTACCCTCCGGACGAACTCTTCGTGGTAGGCAACCTGGAATACATCTTTACGCAGGTGGGCGGACCGATGCCCTATCACGTCTGGTTGAGGCTCGCCGATCGTGCACAAACAGAGTCCGTGGTTGCGGCACTGGACGAGGCATCGGTCGAAATCCTGGATCTGACGGATGCCAAAGCGCAACTGGCGGCTTGGCGGACCGATCCCGTCCGGCTGGGGTTGAACGGTTTTCTGTCTCTGGGTCTGGGAGTGGGCCTGCTCCTGAGCATGCTTGCCTTGGTAGTCCACGGGATTCTGGCCCTGCAGCGCCGACGGATTCAGATGGGCCTATTGAGAGCCATTGGCTGGTCCCGCGGACAGGGGGTACTTTGCATCGCCCTGGAACAGTTGGCAATCGCGGCACTCGGGGTGGGCGGAGGCACGATGCTGGGTGTGGCTGTAAGCCGACTGTTCGTCCCACACCTTCAGACCGGTCTAACAGCTGCGCAGACCATCCCTCCCTATGTAGTCCACACTTCCTGGGACGAGTTCGTTATCGCCGCGGCCGTCCTGCTGGGTGCCGTCGGTGTCCTGACAGTTACGGTCAGTGTCGTCCTTGCCCGTTCCAATCTGTTTCAGGTACTCAAGGCCGGAGAACTCGAAGGTTGATCCGACCAATCTTGAGCCGGCCATGTAGACCAACTGTGGGCGTCGATTAGCGGCGATCTTCCCGCTTGTTGAAGAATTGCAGCCGACCAGTAAAACCCGACCGATCAAATACACGCCTGCCTGCCAAGCCCGTTGTTGCCTGTTGGGTCGGAAACAGATGCGCCATCACTGTGTCTCGGTCGCCATCGCTGCCAAATCCATGCCCCTACATGTCATGCCCTTGCTCCCCGACAGATCCACAATCGCTGCCAAGGCCTCCAGGAATGCCCTGTCGCTCCCAACTCATCCGTTGGACTGCCGCAAGCGTGCACCAAGGCGACTTTCCTGAAGGAGAGTTGATTCGGCCAGCCTACAAGGCTTACTTCCCAGCATCGATTTCCTGGAGGCAGCCAACAATGATCTCGTTCATGGCGGGGAACTCGTGTGCAGTAAAGTCCGCGAACCACTTCTCCAACTTGACACGCGTGGTGCCGTCATCCCATCCAATACCAAAATCAGATTCATCTAGAATAGAGTCAGATTGGTGCAGATGCACCCAACCATCAGGCAGCGAGTTGGCATTGGGTTTGAATAGTTGGGGCTTTTGCCGCACTGCCTCGAACAACTTGTGCCTCAAGAATTCATTTGTCTCATTCTTTGGCGAAAGTGCAAGTTGAAGAGAGGGAAGGTCGCCAGAGAACGTGAACTCGAAGCGCAACAGAGTGTTGGACGTTGGAGACCACCCGCCTTCTGTCTGCGTTGCATCATGCCGATTCCAGTCTTCCGTACGAAATCGAATGTGCCTTCTATCTTCCTTGTCCAGCAACCACTTCGGTTGCTGCTCGATGGCTTCCCTGAGCCACTGTCTGGCTTCGGACACCCAATTTGGCCTATTGGCAATGATCAGATCAATCGCTTCCCTGTGTTCCAAATAGGTTTTGCGGGCAAGTTGGGACAGACTGGTTTCGGGCATGACATTTCTCCTGAGCGTGGTTACATAATGGTTCAAGAATCCACGCACACCCATACGTGCTGGAATCTCATGATTGTTTACTATCTGTTGGACAGTACCAAACACCTTGGAGTAGGCAAGAGGCGTCCATTGCTGTTTTTCTTCTTCCCGTGCAGGGGAAGTACCCCGCGGCGTCAAGAACACAAGATACTTGGTGAATGTCGGAAAAGAACTCTCCAACGCTTTCCGGTAACGGGTGAGTTGATCACCATGTTCGTCGGCAAACACCTTATTCTCGATGGCGCACAGGATTTGCTGGATGGGGTTGACAATCAGAATATCCACGCGTCCCGATTGCCGCTCGACGTCGTGTGCCCATTCGCGGGTCACTTCTGTCGCCGCCCATTCCTGGGGGTGCCCCACAGCCAACACGCCGGCCTGTAGAAGAAAGAGTGTGAGGAAACGGTCGCCAAGGCCGTGGCTGCCTCTTGGGTCCAGCAGCCAGACCAGCACCTTGGAATGGAATTCCTCTGAGCCCCAGAGAGCTCGACCACTTCCAAAGCCCAATTCGCCGACAAAGTCGAGTGCATCGAACTCGTTGCGTTGTTCTGCTGCAAGTTTCCGGATTCTCTCCAGCCTCTCATCCGCCGCGAGCTTGTTGAGGCCCTTCTCCTGTTTCTCCTGCTCCTCCGCAAGTACATTTGCCAGATGTGCCAACTGGGGAGTGATGTTGTGCAGGGTGGCAGTCTTTACAGCATCAGAATCGGCTAGGGTGCTTGTGACACGTTCAAGAGCAGGGATGGCACTTACCAACAACTGCATCTGTTCCGCTTCGTTCTCTGGATGCACTGGCATATTCACTATCAGAGGTTCCAAATGAGGTTCACCTTCAAAGTATGGTGACGATCCTGAAGCTTCCGGATTGCCCGCCCGTCCCAACGACACCTGAACAGACTCTCCCGGAGGCCGACCTACATCGTTGAAACCAGTCCACCATTCACGTCTGGAAGCAGCATCTCGAATCAATCGCCCTCAATGTCCGAATCGGGCCTCGTCATCCCGCGCGTCGAACGCTCTCGGCCGGTCGAGGTCGACTCCAGGACGGGGATGAACGCCGCGTACGGTGACCAGACGGAAAGGTGGCGGCTCCAACGTTTCGCGACGCTTCAGAGCATCGTCCAATGTCCTGGCAATGAAAGCGCTTACGCTGACGCCTCGGGCTTTTGCTGCCCGACGCACCTGCTTCGCAAGCTGGTCGTCAAGCGAGATTGTGGTTCTCATGATTCAGAGCATAACCTGTCTTCATCAACACACAACACCATCAAACATCCGAGCCCTGTTTCGGTTTCGTTGACATTGGGCCGGCACTCGGAAAGGTCGACAGGCTCTGGGCGATTGGTTTTGCGGCAGTTAACCGGAAAGGGATCCATGTCGTGGACTTCATTCCAGCCCGCGCCCATCTCGAAAGCCAACTCGCCGATCCCGGGTCCGCCTGATGCTTCCGTACTCGTTCACGGGCCGATTCCCGCAGGTTCCGACAGAGCCGAGTACAATCCGGCAAACTTGCAGTGCTGGACTTCACCGAGCCACCCACCTACCGAACATGGCTCTGCCTTTCCTGCATCCTGATCAATCGGAATTCATCTCGATTCGCCGGGGCGGCGGCCTGTACATCGACAAGACCGATCACCTGTGGCGACTGTTGGCTCCAGTCGGCGGCGACGGTTCCAGGCTGCAGACGAAGTACGTCTTCCTGACCAGACCCCGCCGTTTTGGCAAAACTCTGCTGGTCTCCACCTTGGAGGCCTACTTCCAGGGTGATCTGCCAAGGCTGAGACGTTCCGACAAGGTTGTCTTTAGTCCCGATGCGGGAGAACGGCAGGAGTTGTTCAGGGGTACCACCATTGAGGACACCATTCGGCAAACCCGGGCGCATCCAGTGGTTCGGCTCAACTTGGCAATGACAACCGCGGATACCCCCAAGGGATTGCGTTCCAGGCTGCTCGAACACCTCGAAAGTGTGTATACCGACTGGCATGACTGTGGCGTGACAACCGGGATTGAACCTCGAACCGAAGGAGGCTTCATCCGGTTTCCGCAGCCGACCGCGGGTTCCGATCCAACTCCCGTCACCGTGCGTCTGGAGACCCTGCTGTATGAACTCGAACGACAGTTCGATGCACTGCCCGTAGTTCTAATCGGCGAGTACGATACGCCGCTCACGCACCTGCTGGGCAGGGATATCGATCCCGAACCTTTCATCGCGGTACTGCGGGAGTTCTTCGGCCTGCTCAAGCGCCTTGAGGATCGCCTTCACTTCGTGTTCATTACCGGCATCAGCCGCTTTGCCCACGCGAATCTGTTCTCCACCCTGAACAACCTGACAGACATCTCCTGGGACTCCGAGTACGCGGACCTGTGCGGATTCCGAGACGCGGACTTGCAAGGTGCCCTGCTGCCCTACCTGGAGGTAGGTGCCAGGAACTTGGACAAGCCAGTCAAACAGGTGACGCAGGAACTGAGGGATCACTACAGTGGCTACTGCTTCGGTCACCCCGATTCGAGCGAAAAAGTCTACAACCCATTTTGCCTCCTGAACTGCCTCCAGGATATGCAGGCTGCCACCGCTGGTGCCAGGTGGCAGTGGCTGGGTTGGCCCAACTACTGGGCCGCGTCCGGAACTCCGCAGTTCCTGGTACGGATGGCAAGGCAAGGGAACTTCGGCTTGTCCTCCGAACCGCCGCCCGTGGATCAGTTGATGCACGCCACCTACGACCTGACCAACATTGACTCCGGCAGCCTCATGCTGCAGACCGGCTACCTGACACTGCGGATGGACCAAGGACGCCTGCGCTACGACTATCCCAACAACGAGGTCCGGCTGACCTTCGCCTCAAGCCTGCTGGAGGACTTCGGGCGGTATGCTGCCACAGACGAACTGACGGCCCTGCACCGGGCCTTGGTCGATGAGGATTACGATGCCTTCTGCACACAGCTGCACGCGTTCATGGCGGGGATGCCGGGCGAGAAGATCGCCAACGAGACCGACTGCCACCTGATCCTGCACGCCTTGTGCCAGTTGATGCGGGCCGAGTTCCAGTCGGAGGTGCATCAGTTGGGCGGCCGGTCGGACCTGGAAGTGGTCTTCTCTGACCATGTCTGTGTGTTCGAGTTCAAGTACAACTCGTCGCCGCAGATCGCCCTGGAGCAGATCGAAACCCGCGACTACGGACGGCGCCACTTTGCCTCGGTCCGGCGGGTCGTGGCCGTTGGCCTGAACTTCGTCGCCGGTGGCCAAGAGGGGCCACCCCGCATCGAATACCAGACACGGGTTCGAAACCCGTCCACATCCAACTCTGGATAAACCGACACGCCTGGAGCCGGCTCGGGTAGGCGTAGATTCCCAAGCGAGCGCCAGTTGGACTTGGTCAAACCTCCAGGTCGACACCCACCAACTGAAGCTCCTCGGCCAAGTGGCACTTCACGAAGTGGCCCGGCTGCAGCTCCCTAAGTTCGGGCTCATCACGGCTGCATTCGTCCACGGCATAGGGACACCGGGGATGGAAGTAGCACCCCGACGGCGGACTGGCGGGATTGGCGATTTCGCCGGCCAGCAGCGTGCGATGGCCGCGGTAGTCGGGATCGGGATGCGGGACCGCACCCAGCAACGCCTCCGTATAGGGATGCAACGGTGAACTGTAGAGTGTCTCGGTGTCCGCGACCTCCACCAGCTTGCCCACATACATGACACCGACCCGATCACAGATGTGGGCCACCACGTTGAGTTGGTGGGCAACAAACAGATAGGTGAGCCCGAACGCCTCCTGCAAGTCCTGGAGGAGATTGAGGGTTTGGGCCTGAATGGACACATCCAGGGCCGAAACCGGTTCGTCGCACACCACGAACTGGGGGTTCAGGGCCAAGGCCCGGGCAATACCCACCCGTTGGCGCTGCCCACCCGAAAATGCATGCGGATACCGGCGGATGTACTCGGGGCGTAGGCCGACCAGGGACAGGAGTTCGGCCACCCGCTCCGTGCGCGCCGCCGCATCCCTGACACCGTTGTTGAGCAACGGTTCGCCTATCAGTTCCAGCAGCGTCATGCGTGGGTTGAGCGACGAATAGGGATCCTGAAAGACCATCTGAGTATGCCGCCGAAACACCCGCAGCTCCCCCTCATCGAGCGTGGCCACGTCAACCCAGCCCAGTTCCTGATCATTGAACAGGATTTGGCCCGACGTGGGCTCGATGGCCCGCAGGATGCTCCGGCCGGTCGTGGTCTTGCCGCATCCACTCTCCCCCACCAAGCCGAAGGTTTCGCCGCGATGCAGGGCGAACGATACCCCGTCCACGGCCCGTACATGCCCCACAATCCGACGCCAGAAACCGGCTTGGATCGGAAAGTGCTTGCACAGGTCGACCACCTTGAGTAGGTCTTCTTCCGGACCGGACCGGCCGGATTCCTGCCGCGGATCAAGTGCGCTCAAATCGTGGCCGTCCATCCCTCAATCCGTATACAGATGGCAGGCCACGGTATGGCCTTCGTCGACAGGCGTATCGGCCGGAACCACCTCGTCGCATACTCCTGGTATGAAGTCCGGGCACCGCAGGTGGAACGGGCAACCCGACGGCACATCCAACGGGTTGGGCACGACCCCTTCGATGGCCTTCAGGCGCGCCCCGGACCGTTTCTGAATCCGGGGGATGGATTCGAGCAGGGCCTGCAGGTAGGGATGCTTGGGAGAATGGAAGATGGCCCGCACCGGCGCCTTTTCCACCACCCGTCCCAGATACATGACCGCCACGTCGTCGGCCATCTCGGCAATGACACCCAGGTCGTGGGTGATGAACATGATGGCCATGTGCAGTTGGGACTGCATGTCGCGCATCAAGGCCAGGATCTGCGCCTCGGTCGTGACATCCAGGGCCGTTGTGGGTTCGTCCGCAATCAATAGACTGGGTTCCAGCATGAGGGCCATGGCAACCATGGCCCGTTGCCGCATGCCGCCGCTCAACTGGTGCGGATACGCCTCCACGTTGCGTTCCGGGTTGGCGATGCCAACCCGGCGCAACATGTCCAACACGCGCGCCGGCGCTTCATCCCTGCGCTCCGGTTGATGGAGCTTGATTGTTTCCTCGAGCTGGTTGCCCACGGTGTGCACCGGACTGAAGGAGGTCATCGGCTCTTGGAAGATCATGCTGATCCGTGAGCCGCGGATGTCCCGCATGAGTGGGTCGCCGGGGTTCAAGTCCGTAATGTTGATCGTCTCGTCAAGGTCGCTTTCCGCAATGTGCAGCAGGATGTCCCCGGACTCGATGCGGCCGGGCCGCGGCACAATCTGAAGTATCGACTGTGCCGTTACGCTCTTGCCGCAGCCGGACTCCCCGACCACGCCCAGGGTGCGGCCCTTGGCGATGGTCAGACTGGCTCCATTAACTGCCTTGACCACTCCCTCCCGCAGGTAGAAGTTGGTGTGCAGGTTCTGGATATCGATCAGGATTCCGGGATCCACGAGTCACGCCTCCTCGCAGTCCACCTATATGGCGTAGGGATCGGCTGCGTCGCGCAAGCCGTCGCCGGCAAAATTGAAGGCCAGCACCACTGCGACCACGAAAAAACCCGGCAACAGGAGCCAAGGGGCCAGCACCACGGAGCGGAGATTCTGGGCCCCCTGCAACAGAACACCCCAGCTGACGACCGGAGGCTGGAGGCCAAGACCCAGGAAACTCAGGGCCGTCTCGCCGAGAATCATGCCGGGGACCGCCAGCGTCATCTGGGCGATCAGGTGGCTCGTGAACGAGGGCACCATGTGACGCATGATGATTCGCATCTGCGGGGCATTGGCCAGCCGCGCGGCCATGATGAAGTCCTCCTCCCGGAGGGCCAGAAACCGACCGCGCACAACCCGGGCCATACCGGTCCAACCGATCAGGGACAGGATCAGGGTGATACCGAAGTAGATGCGTAGGGCGCTCCAGTGCGGGGGCAGGATTACCACCAGGGTCAGCCACAACGGAATGGTGGGCAGGGACCGCAGGAGCTCGATGATCCTTTGGATGATCACGTCGATCAGTCCACCGTAGTAACCGGAAATGCCACCCAGCACCACGCCGAACAACAGTGAGAAGCCGACCCCCAACAGGCCAATCGACAGCGATATCCGGGCACCATACATGATGCGGGAGAAGAGATCGCGACCCAGGTCGTCGGCACCCAAGAGAAACAGTGGTTGCTCCTCCCAGGCGTCAATGCCGAACAGGTGGAGATCGCTGTCGAACCGACCCCACAGCGTATAGGGATCCCCCTTGACCCAAAAGCGGATGGGATGCACCTGTGTCTCGTCCGGCACGACGATCATGGCCAAAGTTTCCTCGTCCCTGGCCGATGTCAGCCCCAATACGTACGGCCGCAGATTGAACGACCCGTCCCGCATGAAATGCAGGCGCATGGGAGGTGCCAGTACCCAGCTGGAACTGAACCGGTTCGGGTCGTGCGGTGAGACGACCTCGGCAAACAGCGCCGTGGCATAGGCGAACGCGAGCAACACTAGGGACACCACGGCAACCCGGTGGCGGGAGAAACGCCACCACATCAGCTGCCACTGCGAAGCGGTGTACAGACCGGTTTCCGCGGACTTCGGCGGAGTCGCTACCGTCATGGGCTAAAGGGGGCCGGGGGCAGTCACTCGAGGCGGATGCGCGGATCCACGACAGCCAGGAGAATGTCGGAAATGAACGTGCCCAGAATGGTCAGCGACGCCAGCAGCAGAAAAATGCTGCCGGCCAAGTACATGTCCTGGCTCATCAGGGAACGGATTTGGACAGGCCCCGTGGTGGGCAAACTCAAGACAATGGAGATGATGGTGGTGCCGGACACGAGTTGGGGCAGGACATAGGCAATGCTGCTGATGAACGGATTCAACGCCACGCGTACCGGGTACTTCAACACCAGGTGCCACTCCGTCATGCCCTTGGCCCGGGCCGTGATTACATAGGGTTTTCGCAATTCGTCGAGCAGGTTGGCCCGCATGGTCCGGATCAAACCCGCCGTACTGGACACGCTCAGCACGACTACCGGCACCCAAAGGTGCTTCAACATGTCCACAAACTTGGCCCAGCTCCAGGGCGCGTCGCGGAAGGCCTCCGAAAACAGGCCTCCCATGTCAAGGCCGAAGAAGGCAAAACCCAGCCACATCAGGATCAGGGCCAGCAGAAAGTCCGGCATGCCGGCGCCCACGAACCCTAGGAAGGTGAAGCTGTAGTCGAAACCCGAATACTGGTGCGTGGCCGAATAGATGCCGATGGGAAAAGCCAGGATCCAGGTGAAGATGATCGTGAGGAAGGAAATCACAACGGTCCAGGCCAGCCGGTCCCAAATTAGGTCGCCGACGGGCCGGTTCCACTGCATGGAATGGCCAAAGTCCAGGCGCGTGAAGATGCCCCACAGCCACTTCACGTACTGGATATAGACAGGCTGATCCAGCCCATAGCGCTTGCGCAAGGCGATCAGCAGGGCTTCACTGGCCTCTTCGCCGGACGCCTCAAGCTGGGTTGCGTACGAATTTATGTAATCGCCCGGCGGTGCCTGAATCAGCACGAAGGTGATCACGGAGATCACCAAAAAGGTCGGGATAAACAGCAGCAGACGCTGCAGGAGAAACTTCCACATGTACGGCCCGCCAAGCGACGGAAGTTCCGGGGGAGCCGGTCGGCTCCCCCGGGCTGACTACATCAGGAATCGATCCACCACTGTTCCTGCTGGAAGTGGGTCCACATCCCGTACTCGATGCTGAGAATGTTGTCCGAGTCCGGCGCGTTGCGAACGGTGTTGCGGATGATGGACGCCCGCGGGACGAGCCCCACGGTTCCTATCAGCCAGACGTTCTCCGCGTTGATCTGCAACATCTTGAGACCCAGTTCCTTGTACCGGTCCGTGCCGAAGGGCTCGGCCTGCCACTGCACTGTCGTCTCCCACAACTCCTTGATGATGTCGGGGGGCTCCATGCCCTCGGCACCGTCGGTGTCCAGCCACTGCCGCCAAAGCGGGCCGCCCAGCGGGGTGCTGGACCAGTGCCAGGGCGGCCGGTAGCGGATGGGCTCGTTCTGCCGCGAATACGGCTCGGACGAACCGCCGATGGCCCAGACGCCGATGTCGTGCTCGTTGGCCCGCATGCGCTGCATGTAGAACTGCTGGTCCTGGCCCTTGACGTTGATGTTCACCCCGACCGCGGCCCAGTAGGCCTTGATCAGGTTGCCGGTTTCGGACAGATCCGCGCGTCCGGCATCGACCTCCATGGTCAGCGCCAGCGGTTCGCCGTCGGGACGCAGGCGGAACTTGTTGTCGCTGTCCCATGCCGTCAGCCCCGCCTGGTCCAACAGGCTGTTGGCAAGTTCGACGTCATAGGCCGTATACATCTGATCCAGGCCTTCCTGCCAAAACAGGGGACCGGGATGCATGATCGGATTGCGCGGAACACCCCTGCCGGCGAACCTGAGTTCGTTGATTTCATTCCTGTCCAGGGCGTGGGACAACGCCTGACGCCACCTGACATCGTTGAACAGCTCCCGCAGAACCGGATCGGTATGCGTGTAGTTGAACGCCAAACCCATCTCCGACGCACGCAGATCGGGGTGGAGCCGGGCCGTGAAGTTGGCCGATGCCTCGTTCTGCTTGTAGAGCGGGAAGTCGGCCAAGGACAGGAACCAGCTGTGGTGCGTGCCCTCGCCCGCCAGGATCTTGGCCGTCAGGACCTCGCGGTTCTCCACCACCAGCTTCTGGAGCCGGTCCACGTACGGCAGCTGGTTGCCCTCCGCGTCCACGGCCCAGTAGTAGGGGTTGCGGACGTAGGTGGTGTTGCCCTGCGTATCCTGCTTCTCGAACACCCAGGGACCCAGCACGGGCAGGTCGACATCCTGCTGTGTCTCGCCCGCATCGGCGTGGTACTGGAACGCCTCGTACCAGGCGTCGAAGTTTTCCTCATTGGCCTTGGCATCCGCGTTTTCGTTGTAGGAGGGATGCCACTGGGACAAGTAGTGCTTGGGCGCCCAGAGTGACAGAGACGGCAGGATGTCGATGATGACCGGGTAGGGCACAGCAAAGACGAGCTTGAAGTTGAAGTCGTCCTCGACCTCCAGCTTCAGGGTTTCGCCGCCGGGGGCCAGCTTCTTGTTGACCACCGGGGTCAATTCCTCGTTGAGGAGAATGTCCTCGTACCAGAAGGAAACATGCTCGGTGGTGAATGGCGTGCCGTCGGACCACTTCTGGCCGGCCCGCAGGCTCACGGACAGCACGGTGCTGTCGTCGTTGACCGAGAAGCTCTCGACGGCAATCGGAATAATGGAGCCCAGATCGTAGGACCTGCCCGCCGCAGCAGCTCCGCGGGCATTGGAAATCTCGAACAGGTTGGCCGTGGGATCGGCCACGATGCTTGACAGTTCGCCTCCGTACTTGCCAATTTCCCGCAGGACCGGGAGAACCCAGGGATCGGCCGGCAGCCGCTCATCCACCGGCGGCAACAGGCCGGCCTGCACCATTTCGCTCAGTTCCGGCGCTTCGCGGTACTTGCCCATCGGCATCGCCGGTTCGTCCGCCGCGGGTGCATCCGCCGGTGCCGCGTCAGCCGGAACGTCGGGCTCGGAGGGACCGCAGGCCGCTGCGAGGCCCGTGGCAACCGTGGCCCCGCTCACGACGAGGAATTCGCGTCTGGAAATGCGTCGAGTCATGGGAATGCTCCTGACTGGTTGTCCCGGAACAAAGCAGGGACCGCAGATTCGAATGAGAACCTGGCATCCCGTGGAGATACAGGGCAAACACGCCCCTATCCGGGCGGCCCAATTTTAAACCACAGCCGCGATCGCCAACAACGTCAGGTGGTTTGGGAACTGAAGCATCCTTTCTCCGCCCCATACACACTATCTTTGTCGGTGTCCCGAAGCGTCTCTTGGTGTGTCGCCGGATCCCGGTGGACAACGCGACAACCGTCGGACGGTGGGCTGCGGGAAGTTGAGGTTCCGTCAATGCCCGTACACAACCGCCGAGGCGAGGAATGGCCATGAGCGATAGGGGCAAGATCCCGAAGATGGGACCGCGCTGCTGCTTCAACTCCGGTACCGCAGCCACTGTGACACTTTGGTGGATACCGGGCCCGGAACACGGCACACTACACGGGGAGCCTCCAGTTCCGACTTCGGTTCAATGACAGTATCGAATTTCCGCGGCTCTGTCCGACTCGTGGTGACTCCGCCACTGCACGTATCGGCGCCAACCGGCTGTTGCTATACTGCCCACCCCCCCTTTCCAACCATCGCCGACCGCTTTCCGAGGCTTGCCTGCCTCATGGCCAGAGTCATTTCCACCAGCGAAACAATCCGGAAGTCGCCTGCCGAAGTCTGGGAGGTACTCACCGACTGGCCGAAAGCCACCGCCTGGATGCCTTCGGTAATGTCGATGCAGGCCGAAGGCCTGACGCAAGTAGGTACAAAGATCAACTACAAGACGCGCCGCGACACCTTTCATTCCACCATCACGGAACTGGACGAAGGCCGCAAGCTCACGCTCAGAACAGAACACGGCAGCGTTACGGCGGACTATACCTACGACTTGGTGGACGTTGCGGAAGGTACGAAAGTATCCCTAAATGCCACCTGCGAGTTGTCCGGCCATCAATGGTTCGGCCCCATCCTGCGCCTGATGATGAGATTCACCGACGGCAGCCAGATCAAGAAACTCAAGAGCATGGCTGAGGCCTCCTGACCTCACCTTGGCCTGCGGTGCGGAGGCCAAGACCGATCCAACCAGGCAAGTTCCGTCGCTGCGGTATGGGCCGTCCAGACTCACAAACAGTGCCAACCGCCGAAAGTCCCTGCGCACCGGATCCTCCGGTCCTGCCAAGAGGCCAATCCTCCCACCGGTACACTGCTCGACGCGGCGCCATGTCCAAGCCTGGTCCGATTGGGATGCCGTTCGCCAGACCGCTGGCGGATGGGGACGCCAGCTTGACCACAGGCTTGGACCAGGTCTCATCATTCTGTCGGCATACCGTAGTGGGGTTCACCATGCAACAGGCAATCCAGCACCAATGAAATCATCATGCGCATAGCAGTGACCGGTGGCAGCGGCGACATCGGCACATATGTGTGCGATGAACTGATCGCCCAGGGACACGAGGTGGTTTGTCTCGACATCGCAGAACCCCGGATTCAAACGGAGTTCCGGCAATGTGACCTGACAGATCTCGATACTGCGTGCGATGCCGTCTCGGACTGTGAGCAGATCGTGCACTTGGCCGCCATCCCGGATCCCTTCGGCGACCTGCCACTCGAAGAGGTCCTGGGTAGAAACACGGTGCTGTCATACAACTTGTTTGAGGCCGCACGCCGGACCGGGATCCGGCGGGTAGTGTATGCCGGCAGCGAGTCCGGTTCCGGATTTGGCATTCACGAAGCCGAGTTGATACCGCTGTATCTGCCCATTGACGAGGAACACCCACAGTGGCCTCACGAGGCCTACAGTCTGTCCAAGTACTTTGGGGAAAGCATCGGGGCGAACTACGCCAGGGCGTTCGGCCTGGAAGTCGTGTCGCTGCGCTATACCGCCGTTTGGCTGCAGCGCAACGCGGAAGCCGTGGAACAAATGGTGGCGCATGCACGCAGGGGAGACGGCCTGGAGACCCTGGAGCCCAAAGACTGGTTGGGCGGCTACATTGCCGTACGGGACGTTGCGCGTGCCTTCGTGGCCGCGTCGAAGTTTCGTTTCGCGGACACGGACATCCCGTTTGAGGCATTTTGTCTGTCCGCCCGCGACACCTGCATTCAGGTCCCCACACTGGAGTTGGCCCAAGCCCGATTCGGTGCCCTACCCCCGCTTAAGGATTCACGATTGTTTGAAGACAATCCCTACGCGAGCATGTTCGACATTCGCAAGGCCAAGCGCCTTCTCGGGTGGGAGCCAGCCTGGACTTGGCGGGACTTCGAGAAGTGGGAACTGTAGGGGATTTACCAAGCAATCTTGACAAACAGTGCCCCCAGGCCAATTTCTCTTTGCAAGGTCGATGCGCCGGCGGCATAATGGCGTTCATAAATGCGAGAGTCCGGTGGCTGCCGGACTCTCCATCGGACACGGAACGGGAACTTCCATGCCCAACAGCCCCGATTCTACAACGCAGGCCCCGGACACCGTTCACCGCACGGTGCGTCTGCGCCTGTTTCCGGGCGACGCCGCCACCGGCATCCTGCTGACGGCCATCGCCGGTGCCTGCCACCATGTCTGGAACCACATGCTGGCCGACTGTGAGTGGCGGTACGCACGCTGGAAGGAGATGCACGTGCCCGCTCTCAACTGGCCGGAGGTTCGGGCAGGCAAGACGGCGTGGGCCAAGGCCGTCCGCAGGAAGATGAGACCCGGTCCGTCCACGAGTTTCTTCATCCTGGTCCAGCGGTTCACGGAACTGCGCAACGACCCGGACCGTGCCTGGCTGAAGGCGTACCCGTACAAGGTGGTCCGCTACAGCCTGAAGTACCTGGCCGACACGTACGCGCGGTACAAGGCGGACCCGGTGAACGAAGGCAAGCCCCGGTTCAAGGCCCGACACTTCACCGTGCCGGCGTTCACCATTCCCGAGGCCGTCAGGATGGACGGGGACCGCCTGTACATGCCCAAGGTGGGCTGGCTGCGGCTGGCCGGCAGCGACCCGTACGCGGGCTGCAGCCGCTGACCGTGCGCGTGCGCATGGAAGGCACGGAACAGTACCCCAAGTGGTACGCGTATGTCTGCTACGAGGTGCCCGCGGAGCAGGTGAAGCAACCCGCACCGGACGGCGCGC
>VXMJ01000045.1 GCA_009841145.1 Caldilineaceae bacterium SB0661_bin_34
CCCTCAAGGACCTGCCCGACGAAGATGAAGTAATCCAATCGTGATGGATTGGTATGATACGCACATGGTGGATCTCAGGGCCGTCATCGATAACGATGATACGGAGTAGACATTCTCCAGCTCTGTGACGCTTTCGCCGTTTGGGGATATTTGTATTGGGATGTTTGACATCAAGGTGCGCGATGGTGTAAGTGACCAAAAATCAGAGACACAGTTCCGATTCCTAGGATAGCATCTTGGTGGTGCACAGACATTGCTTCTTTCGAAAGACTATCTGGAACGGAAGGTGAACGTTCACGGTTGGGACGTCCAGCTTCATTACCATCACGTAGGGTTACGCGTTATCTGATGATACCTCTCGGATGCCAGAGGGAACTAGGAGTTCAATGTCGGTGTCCCAGCGCGTGATTGCGGTCTTCCTGATGAGTGGAAGTTGGGAAGGGCTAAAGGGGCAATGCTGGGACGATTGGTGGCAGTGCGGTGGTTTCGTCGGGGCTTCAAACCCTGTTTCGAAGAGTTTGGCGCTTCAAGCTAGTCCAGGCAAGCACGGTTAGAAAGACTGCCGTTTGAAGCAGGATTATGGACGCTCCAGAAGCGATGTCTAGGTAGAAACTGATGTAGATACCCAACCCCGCTGACACCGATCCCAAAACGATCGAGAGCACCATCATGCGACCAAAGCTGACGGTCAGCATGCGCGCAATCGTAGCCGGCATGATCAGCACCGCGGAGATCAGCGTGACCCCCAGAACCTGCATTGAGGAGATGATCACCGCGGCCAGGAGGAACGCGAAGACAATCGAAACCCGGCGGGTCGGAACCCCCTGTACCTGGGCAACCTCGCTGTCGAACGTGTGGAACAGCAACGGGCGGTAGTAGACCAGCAGCAGGATGGTGGACGCGACCAGGACTGCCGCCACGACCAGTAGGTCGGTGCGGTCCACGCCCAGGATGTTGCCGAACAGCATCGCCTCGACCGAAGGCGTGTAGGACCGTGCCCGGCTGATCAACGCCACCCCCAAGGCAAAGCTGGCCGTGGTGATGATCCCTATCGCGGCATCCGCCTTGATCTCCGGCCGCCGTGACAAGCTGTTGATCCACAGCGCCGACAGCACCCCCCAGATCCCCGCTCCCAGATAGAAGTTCCAGCGTGCCATGAAGGCGACGACGGCGCCTCCGAACACAGCATGCGCCAAGCCATGCCCGATGTAGCTCATGCCTTGGAGGACGATGTAGACCCCCAGTGCACCACACATGGCCCCCACCATCAGGGCCACCGCGAAGCCGGTGCGGAAGAAGAGGAACCCGAAGGGCTCCAGCAGGATGTTCAGTGGACCAAATCCGCTCCTGCTTCGGTGTCGAAGGGGGCGTGGGCGGCAACCGGCTTGGGATGGAGTTCCGTCCACGTATGGGAGTGGGGTGCCTCGTAGACGAATACCTGACCGTTCTGCCTCAGCACAACGAGGTCGGCCTGATAGGTCCTGTCCAGGATTTCCTTTTGCAGGATGGCCTCCGGCGGTCCCTGGGCCACGATCGTCCGGTTTACGCAGACCACCCAGGGCAGGTGCGTGGCCGCGGCGTTGACATCGTGCGTGCTCATGATGATGGTTTGTCCGGTGCGGTTCAGCTCCGCCAGCAGATGCAGGATGTTTTCCGTGTTGTACACGTCCACGTCACTGGTGGGCTCGTCCAGCACCAGGATGCTGGGGTCGGACACGAGCGCACGGGCAATGAACACGCGCTGCTGTTGCCCGCCCGACAACTCCCCGATGTGCCGATCCACCAGATGCGGAATCTCCAACCGCTCAAGTATGGACTCAATGCGTTCCGAATCCCCCCTTGTCGGCCAGGGCGGCCAGAACCCTGCACGCCGCAGGCCCATCCAGACCACTTGTCGCACGGTGGCGGGAAAGCTCCAGTCCACGTCCTCAATCTGGGGCACGTAGCCGCAGTGGGGTCCCGACCCGCGCCGGGCCGGTTGCCCGTCGTGGGAGACGGTGCCGCTCGAGGGCTGCAGCACCCCCAGCAACAACTTGAGAAGGGTGGTTTTGCCGGAACCGTTGGGGCCCAGTAGGGCCAGGAACTGGCCCTGGTGGACATGGATGTTGACCCCTTCCAGGACGGTCTTGGTCCCGTACCGAATGGCAACGTCGCGCAGTTCGACTTGTGGTTCCATGGTTCATCCGTCGGCTTGGTTCTGCGTCAGCGGCACGCTGTCCAGGGCCTGCACGTCCCCGCCCAGGGCGGCAACGATGATGCGGGTGTTGTACAGCATCATGCCGATGTAGCTGTGTTCCGGATCCCCCGGTTCGCCCGGCAACACGTCGTCTGCCAGGCTGGCCTCCAGTCGGGCACCGGTTTCGCGGGCTATCGCCTCCAGTACCGGTGAGGGAAACTCCGCCGCCCCGAAGATGACCGGCACGTCCGCTTCCCTAACCTGCCGAATCAAATCGGCCACTTCTTGGGCCGATGGCTCCGCCATGTCCGCCGGCTGGATGGCACCGGTGATGGTGAACCCGTAGCGCGGACCGAAGTAGGCCCACGAATCGTGATAGGTCAGGAGCTGTCGCTGAGCCTCCGGCACCGTGGCGGACGCCTCGGCCAATGCGCTGTCCAACTGGCGCAAATGGTCAAGGTAGGCCTCGGCGTTGGCGGCGTAGGCTTCCGCCTGGGCGGGATCGGCCCGTCCAAGCTCCTCGGAGATCACCTCAACACATGCCATCACGAGTTCCGGGTTCAGCCAGATGTGGGGATTTGGGGCTCCCCCGCTCTCGGGAAAGGAGAAATCGAACACCCAATCACTGCGGTCGAGGACCTGGTCGCCCAAGGCGACAATCGGTACACCCTCCGCAACGTTGGCCTCGGCCAGATCGAGAATCAGGGCCTCCAGCTGCAGGCCGTTGATGAAGATCAGTTCAGCGGCCGCAAGGTGTCTGGCATCGCTCGGGGTCGGTTCGTAGGTGTGGGAGTTGACACCCGGCGGAACCAGTGCCTGCAGGTCTGCCAGGTCCCCAATCACGTTGCCGATGATGTCGGCCAGGGGGGCCACCGTAGTCACCACCTGTAATCGGTCCAAGGCGGCTGGCGACTGTTGAAGTTGTCCGGTACCATCGACGGCCGTGCAGCCTACCAGCCCAAGACAGCACACCGCCAGCAGGTAGAACAGGCGACAGCGGATGATTTCCATGGTTTGTGACGGGAATTGGAGCATAGGGCGCATGTTCGGGCAATGCAGAGGGGTACGGGTGCAGCTTTAGGGCTGCCGCCATCTGGAGTTCTGCCGTCCTACCGACCAAGTACAGCGTTTGGCAGACGGGATAGATACATTATCCTGCCTGCCAGACTCGTGGGACGCAATTCCCAAGCAGACTCGGAGAAGAATCCCAATGCCCGATCATCAAATAGGCCTGACAGTGTCCAATCGCATCCTGGACCGGTTCAAGTCCCTGCTCTACCTGCCGTCCCCGTCCAGCCGCGAGCAGGCCATCGCCACGGAGATTGAAAGTCAGGTGGCAGCCATGGATCTGACTCCGCAGCGGGATGCCGGAGGCAACGTCTGGGTCGAACTGGAGGGTGAGGATCCCTCCCTGCCCTTGTGGCTGTATGCGGCCCACATGGATGAAATCGGCCTGGTCGTCACCAAGGTGCGGGAGGACGGCAATCTGGAGGTCGCGCGCAATGGAGGCCTGTATCCCTGGAAACTGGGCGAAACCCCGGTCGAGGTCCTGGGGGACGGCGAGACGGTTCTGGGTGTTCTCAGCATGGGTTCCCTGCATCTTCCCCAGGAACAGCGCAAGCCTGTGGAATGGGAAGCAACTTGGATTGAGACCGGCCTGACCAGGGAGCAGGTGCTGACCCGCGGTGTGCGGCCCGGATCCTCGGCTGTTCCCCATGCCGCAGTCAGGGGCCCAATCGTCTTTGGCGACCCGGACGATCCGATGGCGGGCTCATGGACTTTCGACGACCGGCTGGGTTGCGCGATCCTCCTGGAACTGCTGCAGGATCTGGTCAGTTCCGGTGCCAAGCCCCGGCGTAATACGGCCATCGCGTTTGTGCACAACGAGGAGATTGGAGGCTTCGGCGCCAAGAACCTGGCGCGCAAGCTGCAGCCCGAAACGTTTATTGCGATCGACGGAGCCCCGGTTCCGCCCGATGCCCCGCTCGTGGTCAATGATCAACCTGTGGCTTGGAGCAAGGACACCATCGCGCACTTTGATCACGCACTCATGAAGGAACTGCTGGCGGCGGGCAGGGAAGTGGGTGTGGAGGTGCAGACCGTGGTCTATTCCAGTGCGGCCAGCGATGCCTCCATGTCGTTTGCCGCCGGCTGGGTGGATCGTGCCCTGACCTTCGGCTGCGCCCGGGGCAACAGCCATGGCTACGAACTGCTGAAGTTGGCGGTACTGGAGAACTCCCTGAAGGTCCTGGCCCGGTTTGTGGCTACCCGGTGAGCCGCGACGGTTGCATTCGGCGGCTGCCGGGCGATGCAGCATGCCAGGGCAACCCGTTGAACATCGTGGGTGAGCTGCCGAATGGGCAAGCGCGCGGCTGAGGTCCGAGGTCGAGTCCAGTAGGGGTTCAACGGCATTCCGTTGGGACTTGGAGCCGGTCTCCAGAACCTATGCCGATCCGGCAATACCTGTCGGTATCGCGTGCTCGG
>VXMJ01000101.1 GCA_009841145.1 Caldilineaceae bacterium SB0661_bin_34
TGTCCGTGGCCTGTCCCACGTTGCGGTCCAGGCCCAGCGCGCCGTCCGCGGCAGGTTGCCGCACCTGCTCCGCGGGCACCTCGTAGCAAACATACGCGTACCACTTGGGGTGCTGTTCCGTGCCTTCCATGCGCACACGCACGGTCAGCGGTTTACAGCCCGCGTACGGGTCGCTGCCCGCCAGCCGCAGCCAACCGACCCTGGGCACATGCAGCCGGTCCCCGTCCATCCGGACGGCCTCGGGAATGGTGAATCCTGGCACGGTGCGGTGCCGGGCCTTGAACCGGGGCTTGCCTTCGTTCTCCGAATCCGCAAAAAACCGCGTGTAGGCGTCGGCCAGGTACTTCAGGCTGTAGCGAACCACCCCGTATGGGTACTCCTTCAGCCAGGCGTGGTCCGGGTCGTGGCGCAGTGCCGTGAACCGCAGGCCCAGGGTGAAGAAGGTCGGAACGGGCTTGGGGCCAATCCGGTACACCTGCCACAGGCGATAACGCCGCTCCTGGTCGGCCAGCAGGTGGTTCCAGACGTAGCGGCAGGCCCCCGCGATGGCCGTCAGCAGGAGGCCGGTCGCGGCCTCGCCGGGGTACAGGCGCAGGCGGACCGTGCGGTGCACGGTCCCCGGGGCCTCTGTTGTCGGATGGCGGGTGTCGGGCACGGAACGGCTGCTTCCTGTCCGGTGGAGAGTCCGGATGTCCGCCGGGCTCTCTTGTTTGCAGGACACGATTATAGCACAGGTGTACAGGGTTGTGCCTGTCGCACCGACTGCGTAGTCAGGTATATAAGCCTCTTGACTATCCCTTGAGTCCGGTTAGCGTGATGCCCTCAATGAAATAGCGCTGGGCAAAGAAGAAAATCACAAGGACCGGCACTAGGGCAATGGTGGCTCCCACCATCAGCAGGTTCCAGTAAATCGTGTACTGGCCCAGGAAGTAGGCCAGGCCCAGCGGCAGGGTCTTCATCTCGAGGGACGACACGATCAGGAGCGGCCACAGGAAGTTGTTCCAGCTCCACATGAAAACGAAGATGCCGAGAGTGGCCATGGCCGGCTTGGACAAGGGCAGCATGATATTCCAGTAGATGCGGAACCAGCTGCAGCCGTCGATTTTGGCGGCATCCTCCAATTCGAGCGGGATGGTCTTGAAGAACTGGCGCAGCAGGAAGGTGCCGTAGGGACTGAAAATCAGCGGGATGGTCAAGCCCCAATAGCTGTCGATCCAGCCGAACTCCTTGACCAGCACGAACAACGGGATCATGATCACCTGGAAGGGAATCATGAGGGTGGCCAGGTAGAGGACAAACAGCCGCTCGCGTCCGGGGAAGCGCAGCCGGGCAAAGGCAAAGGCGCCCAGCGAGCAGGTCGCCAGTTGCGCGACGGTCAGGACCAGCGAGACAAAGGCACTGTTGAGAAAAAAGAGATTGAACGGCAAGGCCTGCCAAGTGTCCAGGTAGTTGTTCCACGCCACGGGGGAGGGAATCCAAATGGGCGGGAACACGTAGGCCTGCCGGTCGTCCTTGAGCGAGGTCGAGAGCATCCACAGGAACGGAATGATCATCAACACGGAACCCAGCGACAAAGTCGCATAGGCGGTGACGTTCCGCCACAGCAGGCGTCGGCGCCCGGAGTGCGCCTCGATCCGGGTGCGCGGCAGGCTGGTGGCCGGCGGCGCAATGGTGCCGCTACTCATAGAAGACCCAGCGCTCCTGCGTGCGCCACTGGATCAGGGTTACGCCCAGAATCAGGGCAAACAGCACCCAGGCCACGGCCGAGGCATAGCCCATCTTGTGCCATTCGAAGCCGTTCTCGTAGATGTAGTAAACGGTCGTGACCGTGGAGCGGACCGGACCGCCCTGGGTCATGATGTAGGCCTGTTCGAACACCTGGAACGATCCGATGATGGACATGATCAGGACGAAGAAGGTGGTGGGGGTCAGCAAGGGCAGGGTAATGGTCCAGAACTGTCGCTGGTTGGAGGCCCCGTCGATTTCGGCCGCTTCGTAGAGATGCCGCGGGATCCCCTGCAGGCCGGCCAGGAACAACACCATGTTGTAGCCCATGCCCTTCCACACGCTCATGAGGATGATGGCCGGCATGGCCCAGACGGGACTCTGCAGCCAGTCGGGAGCGCGCAGCGGCAGGCGCAGGAAGGCGAAAGTTTCGTTGAGCATGTAGTTGAGAATGCCAGACGTGGGGTTGTACATCCAGCGCCACATCAGGGCCACCGCCACCATGGAGGAAACCACGGGGATGAAATATACGGTGCGAAAGAAGCGAATGCCCCTGATGCGTTGGTTCAGGGCCAACGCCAGTGCCAACGACAGCACCAGTCCCAGCGGCACGCTGCCGAACAAGTAGTAGAACGTGGCCCGCAGGCTGCGCCAGAACTCGGCGTCACGGAACAACTCCAGGTAGTTGCCCAGCCACACCACGTCTGGCGCACTGAGCAGGTTCCAGTCCAGCAGGGAGAAGCCCAGCGAGGCCAGCAGGGGACCGACCATGAAAACCAGGAAGCCCACCACGTTGGGCAGCAGAAACAGGAAGGCGGCCCGGATTTCGCGCCGCCGCGCCGGGTTTCTGTATTCGGGACCAAGCCAGTTGGCCGGTGAGCGCCAGGCAGGAGCCGATGTTGCCATGGGCGTCCCCAAGGACGGATTGGAAATCAAAGGGTTCCCGGTCCGGCCTGCATTTGGGGGCCGGACCGGGAACCCGGGGGATCAGGCGGTCTCAATCAGGATGGGATCAATCTCCTGGACGGCCTGCGGCAGGATGGCGGCCGCCGGCTCGTTGTTGATCATGATCTCGTCCATGTACTTGGCCAGCACGGCCGTGACCTGTGCAAAAGCCGGAATGAAGGTCGAGATGGAGTACTCCAGGACATCCAGGAAGTATTGCTGGTGCTCCGGATTCTCGTCGGTGATCAGAGCCTGCGCAATCGAGGCACGGCCCGGAATGCCCCGGCTGGGCTTGGCCACCATCTCTTCCAGGATCGGAGCACTGGTGTAGAACTTCACAAACTCCCAGGCCTCATCGGCATATTCCGTAGTGGAGCCGATGGCGAAGCTGCCACCCTGCACCGAGTTGCCGGGCTGTGTCTTCATGGGAAACAGGGCGACATCCCAGAGGAAGTTCTCGTTGTCGCGGGCTGGACCGACACGGGTGGCGATCGTCTGTACGCGTTCCGGATTCCCCCAGTGCATGGCCGCACGGCCCGATTCAAACAGGGGCACGTCGCCCTGTTGGGCAATCGTGGGCGAGACCTGGTGCACGTGCCGCAGATCGGACAGCCACTGGATGGTCTCGATGGCTTCAGGGGTGTCGAGCAGGCACTTGAGGCCGTCCTCGGACACGAACCGAGCACCGTTGGTCGACAGGGGAATGTCGATGGTCCAGCTGGCCAGGTTGGGCATGAGCCAGCCCCACTGGTCGGTGTTGCCGTCGCCACTCGTGTCCTGGGTCAGCGCGATGCAGGTCTCCTGGAATTCGTCCCAGGTCCAGTCGCCGATGGGCAACTCGACCCCGTTGTCCAGGAACATCGACTTGTTGTAGATCGGCAACACCGTAGACAGGTCGTAGGGGAAGGCATAAATTTCGTCCTGCCAGGTGTAGGCCAGCATGTTGGCGGGCCAGAAGTCGCCCACATCGACCTCCGGTTCAGCGTCGATGTAGCTCTGGAAGGAGAGCAGCGATCCCTGACGGATGTACTGCTGCGAGAACATGGAGACCATACCCACGACATCGGGCAGGTTGTCCGCCACGGCCTCGGTCTGGAGCTTCGTCCAGTATTCGCCCCAAGGGGTGTTCTCCCATTTGATCTGGATATCGGGCCGCTCGTCCTTCCACTGCTCAATGCCCCAGTTCCAAGTGGGCATGTCGGCCAGGTCGCCCCAGAAGGTCAGACGCAGCTCGACGGTTTCGGGCATGGCTGCATCGCCTGCGTCTCCGGCGGGCGCAGGCGATGCACAGGCGGCCAACGCGGCAGCGGCCGACAAGCCGGCACTCAGCTTCAGGAAGTTGCGGCGGGATGTTGGATGAGACATCTTGTCTTGTCCTTGACTGGCAGATTGGATAAAGAGACAACTCTTGACTTATGCGCAGGGACCCGTCAGATCGTGGTGCGCCTGGGTACAAACCCCAGTTCGTCGGCCACCCTCTGGATGCTGTACACCGCATCCCGCTCGTGGCCCGGCCGGTGGTAATGCGACATGTCGATGCGATCGGCGTCCGGCCCGTACCAAGCCTTGAGGAGGTCGGGCACGGGATCGGAGGTGCAGGCCGTGGCGGCCACGGCGTTCATCACCTGCACGCCGGGCCGATACGGCCGTTCCACAGCCAGCGAAAAACACTCGACGGCATCACTGAGGTACATGCGCGAAAGCGCGCCAAAGGCCCACTCGCGCAGGGGATCGGTGACCGAAAACAGTTCGGGCCTGGCATCGTCCGGCATGATCGACGCCAGACGGATATTGACGATGTCGAGATCGGGATTCTGTCGGCCGAAGTACCGGGTCACCTCTTCCATCAGATACTTGGACAGACCGTAGCCGTCCCGGTCGAGGCAGGGATGTTCGTCCGACACCGGCAACTGCAGCGGTCGAAAGTGGATGCTTTGCATCCCGACCAGGGCGATCGAACTGGCCAGCACGAACTTGCGGCAGCCGCGATCGACCAGGTAGCGAAGGAGACCGTGCGTGCCCTGGACATTGACCCGGATCCCATCCTCTTCGGAACAACCTCCGGTCACGGCAGCCAAGTGGACCAGCACGTCCACGTCGCAGCCGTCCAACCAGGCCAGGTCGTCGGAGTTCGCGAAATCACCGGTGAAGGCGGTCACGCCGTCAACCGGAGTCGCCTTGCGCGAGAGGCACAACACTTGGTGCCGAGGATGCAAGTGGGCAACCAAGGCACGCCCGATGAACCCGCTCGTACCCGTAATCAGGACTGTCGCCATCCGGAACGGATCCAGCATGTGAATCTGAGGCAGAGACCGGATCGTAGCACACGACCAATGTTACCGATCCGGCGACTTCGTCATCCCTCCCCACTGCGGCCGGAACGGATTCGGCATCGGTTTGGGACCGGGCATGGTTCTGGTAGGCTGACGCGGGACGCACGGCATGACCGTCCAAACCCGATCGAGGGTTCCTGCTGCGACATGAAACCATCGTCGGACCATCCCAATGCCCATGTCCCCTCCAAGTGGAACTCCAGGCACTGCCATGGACACCGTCGAACTCGTTGAGGCATTCCCCTTGCGCATTCCCCGGCCCACGCCCTATCTGGGAGGGTTGGAGCCCGGCGTTGAACCGAACGCCAAGGGCCTGTTCATCCGTCCCGGCAACCGCACGGTCTACAGCGTGCACGACCACACCGTGCTGGTCAGGGTTACAACCCGGACTGGGCAGGTGGGCTGGGGCGAGTGTTTCGGCGTTGTGGCCCCGGAGATTGTGGCCACCATTGTGAAGGAGCTGGCCGAACCCATGGTGGTGGGCCGACATCCCCACCAGGTTGTCGAGGTGTTTGACGACCTGTACGACAGCCTCCGCGTGCGCGGCTACTTTGGCGGTTTCTGGCTTGATGCCCTGGCGGGTATTGATCAGGCCCTGTGGGACCTTAGGGGCAGACTGCTCAATCTGCCCGTGTGCCACTTATTGGGCGGCCGGCGTCGGAAGCGGCTGTCCGCCTACGTTTCGGGGCTGCCGGGAATGGACCTGCAGGCCAGGGCTGCCGTCGCCAAGGACTGGATGGAACGGGGCTTCAGCGCAGTCAAGTTCGCCGGTGCCGTGGCACACGAGGGGGAACTGGCCGAGATCAGGGCGGTGCGGGAGGCGATTGGACCGAATCCGCAGATCCTGGCGGACTTCCACTGGCGCTACACCGGCAACGAAGCCGTAGCCATCATCCGCAGCATGGAGCCGCACGGGCTGGCCGTGGCGGAGGCACCGGTCAAGCCCGAGGATGTGACCGGCTTGGCCCATGTCGCGCGCAGTGTGCAAACCCCCGTTGCGGCCGGGGAGGAATTGCGCACAGTGCACGAATACCTGCCGCGCTTCGAGGCACGCGCCATGTCCATCATTCAGCCTGAAATGCTGCACACCGGCGTCACCGGCTTTCATCGCATCTGTCAGTTGGCGGACGCGTTCCATTGCCAGGTGATGCCGCACGCAACCATAGGCATTGGCATTGGCCAGGCCGCCAGCCTGCATGTCGCGGCCGCCATCTCCAACTTCGAGATGCACGAATTCCAGCACACCATCTTCCACCGCAATCTGCGGTTGGTGGACACGGACATGGACTGCCGCGAAGGCTACTTTCACCTGCCGGAAGGACCGGGTTTGGGGGTGACTCCCAAACCCGAGGCATTCAGATACATGGTTGAACCCTGGCCGCCGCCACAGGACGGCACGATGTGAGGTCTTCAGGTCGGCAACATCAGTCGGTTGCCCGGTAACCAAATGGCAAGACCGCGCGTGCACCGTGGTTACAGCACGGGGCTCTGGATTTGGTTGGACCGCTGCAGAACGAGGAGAGGCGGCATCGCTTCATGCGACACACAAAGACGAGGGGCCTGAATCACTGAACGGAGACCTGCAACATTAGGGCCTGTGGACATTAGCAAAGGGATTGCGCAGCCATTGGCGCGCCGCGGCGAACAGGACAAAGCCCAGATAGCTGGCCGCAGTCTTCTCATAACGCGTGGCAATGCGGTGGCCCTGCTTGAGCCAGCCGATGGACCGTTCCACGAGGTTGCGCTCCCGGTACAGCACCCGGTCGTAGGCGATCGGCTCCCGCCGGTTGCGCCGCCCCGGAATCACCGGTTCGGCTCCCTGGGCCACGATGTACCGTCGCAGCTCGTCGTCGTCGTAGCTCCGGTCCGCCAGCACGTAGTCGGGACGGACCCCCTCCAGCAGGCCCTCCGCCTGCGGTCGGTCATGGGCCTGCCCCGGCGTCAGGCGGTAGGCCAGCAGGCCGCCCTGGGCATCGACCAGGACATGCAACTTGGTGCCGAAGCCACCCCGGCTGCGTCCCTGGGCCTGCGCGTCCTGACCGCCCTGGTCACGTCGGGCACCGGCCGAGACCGGGTGGGAGCGCACATGGGTGGTGTCCAGGTGCACCCGGCATTCTTGCTTCCGTTCCTCGGCGCAGGCGGCCGCCAGCCGTTCCCAGACCCCGGCCAGGCACCAGCGCCGATAGCGGCGAAAGAGGCTGTTCCAGTGTCCAAAGCGGGGCGGCAGGTCGCGCCACGGGATCCCCGTGCGCAGGAGGTAGTGGACCCCGTGCAGGAAGCGGCGGAGATCCCGGTGCGACCCCACGCGCACGGCCGGGTCTTGTTATCGCAGACGAAGAAGGACCTTAGAATTCGTGGGTGCGCAGTGCGTGACGGGCCATGGCAGAGGAGCTGTGAAGGGAAGGGCAACGTGGGCAAGATGATAGTCTCACGACCAACGACCTCATTCATGCCTTATGTCCACACGCCCTAAGAACTTGAGGTCCCGAATTTACAGGCTTCAACAATCCCGCGGCTTCGTGTCGCACTCCAAGGACCGGAAAACTGACACATGAACCTGTCAATTCTCAGGTTGCACCTGCTCCTTGGTTTAATGACAATCCTTGTTGCCGGTGCACTCCTGACCGGCTGTGGCCGAGGCCAGTCCAGGCTTGGCCGCCAGCAAGCCCAGGCACCCGCGCCATCGGCTTCCCAAGCACAACAGGCACCAGTAGCCGTACCCACCTGGACTCCGACTCCTGCCCCATCCCCTACACCGACAACTGTTCCCGCCACCGAAACACCGGAACCTTCCCTCGAAGCCATAACGGCAAGGGTACGAGTGCAGTCAAACGTGCGCGCGGGACCAGGCACCGGATTCGCCATCGTGGGAAGACAGGGCGAAGGGGATACGATCCTTCCTGTCGGGCGGACCAGTGATGGGCAATGGCTGGAACTCGGCCCTGGACGTTGGATCTTCGCCCCTTTGGTGGACGGTGAACTGGGCGGATTGCCAATAAGCCAAGACATCCCGCAAATCCAATTGGTGGAAAGTGCTCCCACCCCGCCTCCTGCAGATGTGGAGGGTGATACGGGACCGTTACCCGTCGCGGCCGCATTGGGCGCTCCCAATTCACCTCCTGTGTTCGTGACCTATGTTGACGGCAATCCCAAGGAAGTCACCGAGCTGACGAATTACGAAAACACATCCGGGTCCTCCGTTAGCGCGTTGGACGAGAACGAAGAGGATACGGAGTTTGGGTTCGAAATCACCGGTGGCGACGATGCCAGCCTTTTCACCCTGTACCGTGTCGCCCAAAGCAAGAGCGTTATCGTAACTTTCGTAAAAGAGCCCGACTTTGAAGCGCCTCACGACAAAAACGCCGACAACACCTACGAAATCCAATTGACTGTGACCAGCGGCACGGGAGACAGGACCCTTTCCACAACCACCAATTTCAAATACCGGGTGCTGGACAGGGAGGAACTGCCCGGCGTCCCTGTTTTTCTTGAAGGACGGACCGACTCCTCGGATACGACCATCACCGTCCATTGGCGGCACGGTTCCGATACCGGGGCCCCGCCCGCCGACTACCTGCTTCGATATCGAGAGGAGGATTCGGACGGCGACTACAGAAGCGGACCGGATCTGAACGGGAGCAACACCGAAGCAACCATTGAAGGCCTTGAACCCGGAACCGAATACCGCATCGAACTCAAGGCAATCGGCGATGACGGAGAAACCCAGTTCAGGGATGCCAGAACAAGAGCCACCACAACAGGCAGCGCTTTGGTCGGACCGGCCCAGCCCTCCTACGACAGCGATGCCAGGGAAAGACTCTTCGATGCCATCAGGGATGAAGACGCAGACACCGTCAAAAGCATGATTGATGAACGCGGGTATCCCATATTCCTGTACGAAATCGGCTTTGAATACATAACAGCCTTGCACTTTTCCGTGCGAAGCTCGCTGGAAACGATGCAGGTGCTGCTGGCACATCCCGATGCCGAACCGGATTTGCGCTGCGACATTGGAATTGAGTTATGGGAACGTGACATCACCGCCCTACACAGGGCGGTCCTTGAAGACCGCTTCAACATGATCACAACACTGCTCAAGCATGGTGCGGATCCGAATGCCCGAACCGCAGGAGGCCTTACTCCGCTGCACCTGGTTTCCAAGGCCCGATCGCCCGATGAGACTTTCATGGTGATTCCAGCCTTGCTGGAGCATGGGGCCGACCCGAACTCTCTCAACGACGCCGGGCTTACTCCCATGCTCTACACAATCATTGAAAGGGCTTCCCAACGCTGGACACTGAGTTTAGTTGTGTTGTTGCACCTGTTAGATGACCCGGATACGGATCCCAACATCAGCGATGGCGACGGGAAGACCGCGTTGTTCCATGCCGTGGGCATAGGCATTGTGAATTTGGTGGAAGCCATCTTGAACCATCCGGCTACGGATCCGAACAAGACCACCGGCACGGCTCCGATACACGCAGCGATCGTGCTGGGGCAGCTGGACCATGCCATTTTGAAACTGCTACTTGGGCACGGGGACATTGATCCAAACGTGAAGGATTCGGATGGTCAGACACCACTTCACTACGCGGTTCTATATGGCAGTCCGGACACGATCAACCTGTTGCTGAAACAAACGGGTATTGATGTTTCCATCCAAGACAACGAGGGCAGAACCCCTTTGGAATACGCGGAATTCCTTGGCGGAAGAGAGGAGAAAGTCGCTCTGCTGCAACAACAGGAAGAGTAATGGGCATCGGACCGATACTTGAACCGGACTGTCGGGAGCGGGAGTGCGATGCCGGAGGCAGGTTGCCGGGTGCGAATTTGGGCTCATTCGGATCCGGTCTCCATTGCATGACGTCGGACTTTGCCTCATGCCGCGAAAAACGCGAACTTTGCATGGATTCCGGCCAGGTTTGCGTGCCCCTATGACGAAGAAGGGGATGCGACGTTCGAACCGATTCTTGCATCGGGGCACTGGGCCCTCTCCCCCGTTCGGGAACGAACGCATTGCCGCGCTTCAGGCATGCCTGTCTCGGCCAGTATGTCAACCCTGCTCGATCATTCCTGTCTTCGGAGGCAACAGGGGAGACACGGGCGTTTGATGCGAACAGTCTCCCACGGAGACCTTCGTTGACTTGGCCTGGGAACAGGAGCATGGATCACAGTCGCCAATTCGTCTCTGCCAACGACACGGTCGACAACAAGGACATCACGCCTTCCCAACCCATGCCATGCCACGAACTGGAGACAATCTTGGCGACCCGTTACGCGAGTTCTCCTTTCCCCGAAGCACTACCCGACGGCGGTGCCGGCATGAGTGTCTCATGGGGCGATATCAAGCCGCTTGAACTCCACGTACCTTTCTGCCCATACAAATTCCGCTACTTCTACGGACCCAACGGCATCGACGACGATTCCTACGGCAAGGCCAAGGTCACAATCCCGGCCGGTCGCGCTTGCTGGATCAGCATCCTTGCAGCCAAACAGGTGGCTCGACAGCGGCTTGGCTGGGATTGGGTGCTTGGTACTACAGTTGTAAAGTAGTGGCTTGTGTGCGCGCCTTCGGTAGTGGCAACACAGGGCCGTCCAAGCTTGGCTCCGCTTCCAGTCCAGCCAGGTCGGGGCATTCACACAGTCATCACAGGGCCATAATCGGAACCCATCGAACAGGATTCCAGGCCACCATCATTCTCAACGCCACCCTCCCAGGTCATCTGCGGAACACCCTATTCAAACAAGGTTCCCGGACGTTGCGGCAACCCGACCCTGGAATACGATCCCATCCAAGGCCGTCAGGCTGGTGTCCGTAATTCGGTTCGACAGCGATTGACCAACTGGTGCTACGGTCTCCACCCTGAGGTAGTTGTCCGTATACCCCTGCCAAAGGGCACCGGCACCGTCATCAAGGGCCGTGCCGTCTCCTTCCCACAACACCTTGCGCCGGGTATCAAGGAAGCGCCTGCGTTCCTTGTCGCCGGTGACGGCCACCACGGACTGAACCTCCCGCACGCGCCGACTCTTTTCGGCATTGGACATCTGTCCGTCAAAGGCGGCAGCCGCTGTGCCCGGACGGGCGCTGAACGGAAACACGTGGGCATCCGCGAACGAAATTTCCTCGATGAACTCCAGGCTGTCGTCGAAATCCCGATCCGTCTCCCCCGGAAAGCCGGCAATGACATCGGTGGTCAGCACCAGGTCGGGAACGGCAGCCCGGGCATCCGCCGCCAGCTGCCTGAAGCCGGCCCGTGTGCAGCGCCGGGCCATGCGCCGCAGGGTTTTGTCCGAACCGGACTGCAACGGCAGGTGCAAATGGGGGCAGAGGCGTCCGGGCCAGGTTTGCCAAAGATCGAAGAAACCGTCGGGAATGTCCCACGGTTCCAGGGAGCTTAGGCGCAGACGGGGGATGTCCGTTTCGGAAAGGACACGGTGCACAAGCTCCGCCAGATGCAAACCTTCCGGCTCCAGGTCCCGCCCCCAACTGCCCAGGTGTACGCCGGTCAGCACCGCCTCCCGGAACCCTTCGGCCGCCAGTGACTGAATCTCCAACACAACGTCCTTGGCGGGTCGGCTGCGACCGGCCCCGCGGGCGAGCGTGACCACGCAGAAAGTACATCGGTTCTCGCAGCCGTCCTGCACCTTGATGAAAGCCCTGGACCGGTCGCCCGCATCCTGGGTCAGGGGTGACCCATCCGGTTCCAGCCGCAACAGCGTGTCCAAGTCGGGCAGTTCGGCGCTCCAGGCCTGCAGCAGGCTCGGCAACAGGTCCTTGTCCTGATTCGGGACCACCCGCCATACCCCCGGCAATTGGCCGGTGGCCGCCGGCTCAAGGGTCGCATGACAACCCGTGGCCACAATCCGCAGATCGGGATTGGAACGGTGCAGATGACGGATCAGGCGCCGGGACTTGCCGGAAGCCGCCACGGTCACGGCACAGGTGTTGACCACGGCCACATGGGCCTGTTCCGGACGATTCACGACAACATGGCCTGCGCCTTGCAGCGCACGGGCCAGTTGATGGTTCTCGGAAAAGTTGAGCCGGCAGCCCAGCTGGGCCAGATAGACGTTCACGGACTTTCGTCGGATGTGCTGTTCCGAACTACCGGCGAACCGGCCGCATCCTCGAGTCGGGAGCGGTCCCGGCCGGATTCCCGGGCTGCCGGTCCCTTAAGGGGCAGCGTCACCACAAACGTGGAACCTTCGCCCAAGGTGCTGTTCGCAACCAAGGTGCCGCCGTGTGCCTCGACAATCGCCTTGGCGGAGGCCAGGCCCATACCGGTCCCCTTGGCCTGCCGGCCCGGACTCTGATCTACCCGGTGGAACTGGTCGAAGATCCTGAGGAGTTCGCCCTCGGGAATACCGATGCCCTCGTCCGCCACCCAGATCACAATCCAGTCCTCGTCGTTCCAATGGAGGTTGCAGCCAATCGTGATTTGGCCACCGTCCGGAGAATACTTGATCGCGTTGCCCACCAAGTTGTCGAGCACCCTGTTCAGCATACCCTCGTCCGCCTGCAGGACCGTGTCCAGCGGGAGATCCAGGAACGACGAAATCCCGTGGTCCCGGGTCTGGTTGCGCGCCCTCAGTTCCATGGCATGGAGGAAGTCCAACACGGGCACCGGCCGCAGGTTCAGCTCGAGTACGCCGGCCTCCGCCTTGGCGGCTTCCAACATGTCGTTGATCATCTGCTCCAGACGATCCGCCTCCGACAGGCAGGTCTCCAGCATCTCCAGCCGCTGCGCGGCTTCCAGGGAACTGTCGAGGGTACCCAACAGGTCCAAATTGGCCTTGATGACGGTTAGAGGGGTCTTGAGATCGTGGCTGATGTTGGTCACGAAGGTGGACTTGAGCTTTTCCTCCTCCTTGAACCGCGTGATGTCCGTGGCGTTCACGATCACATGGACCAGTTCTCCGCGTTCATCGCGCAGCGGGGTATAGGCCAGCATCAGATTGCGGGTCTCGGCCCCGACCCGGACATCCCCCTCGCACGTCACCGAACCGAGTGCCGGCAGGCCGGCAGGGCCCCGGGCATAGAAGTCGAAGCCGGTCACGTTGTGGAGGTCGAGGACATCGATCCAGTACCGGTTCTCGGCATCGGCAGGCTCCGTCTCCACGATGTCGGCCAGGACCCGATTGATACTGACCACGCCACCGCGCGCGTTCAGGATCATGATCCCCTCCGCATTGTTGTCAATCACAGTCTGGAGCAGAATCTGTTCCTCCTGCAGACGGCGGTAGAGGATGGCGTTGCGCACGGCAATGGACGCCTGCATGACAAAGCCTTCCAACACCTCGCGGTCCAGCCGGCTGAAGTCGTCGCGCTCCCGGAAGAGAAAAAGCGAGCCCAGCATCTCGTCCCCGACGTGCAGAGCCTGAAACACGGTCTTGGGATTGAGGTGGAAGGCCGTGCCGGCACCGTCCAGGTTGCGCCGCACCTGGGCGATGCGCTTCAGCATATCGGCGCGGTCCCACTCCACGATGTATTCGATGTCCGGCCCCTGTCCCGGCGTGTGGGCGACGGTTGCCCGAAGGTCCACCGGCAGGGATGTGGTCAGTGGCGCGAACTCCGGCTGCAGGTGAGCGGGCACCCCGTGGAACGCGGTCACCGGATGCGGCTGGTGGCCGCTGTCGGGATTGGCCGGCGGCCGGATGGCAATCAGGCCCTGCTTGCAGTTCATCAGGCCCAGCGCCGCCGCCAACGAGAGTTCCGCCGTGCGCTCGATGTCCAGGCGCGACGTCATGGCCCGGCTGAGCAACAGCAGGTACTGCCTCTGGCGCAACCGGAACTCGGCGGCCAGCAGGGAGGGAATGGGTCGAGCAGCCATCAGATCCGCAACCGCGCACTGCCGCCCGGGGATGTCAGGAACCGGAACATTCTTCTAGGACCGAACTCTGCAAGTTCTGCCTATATCTGGTTCATAATCGACCTTGCCCGGTACGGATGCAAGATCCGGCCGCCGGAAGCCCTTGACAAGCCCGTGTGACCGAGCTGCCCAAACATGCAGTCAAGCCAACCTCGCCGGATCGCAATCCTCAGCCTTGCCTACGCTGCCACTTTGGTCCTGCAGGTGGGCTCGCGTCTCTTGAGCGATCGAGACCAGGACACAGTGGAAACGATATATGCGGCCATTTCCAGCCATTTCGTCTGGCATGCAGTCTATTCGTTGTCCGTGATGGCCGCGGCGATGCTCCTGGTGGCCATAGTGGCAAACTGGAGGCGATGGCTGGAAACCCAACCTGCCCTGTTGGGCCGAGTGGCGTTTTGGATCGTCTTGGCAGCCGGCACCTGCTGGCTGGTCGGTGGCCTGACGACCATGCTCCAGACGTTAGCGGCCCCAGCGATCATGGCAGGAAACCTGGCCCCGCTATCGCCCGCGGGCCTGGAAGAGGTCCGGGCGGTCTTCGGCAAACTCGGCATGTCGCTGGCCGGTGCGGCCATCCTGCTCGTCGGTACCGGAATCCGGCTGGCCGGCCCGGCAGGCATCGTCATGGTGCTGACCGCGGCGGTGTCGGGGGTAGCCGCCCTCGGTATCTGGTGGGAGGCTCTGCCTTTTCACCGCCTTCTGGGCACACTCTATCTTGGCTGGTTTGTTGCCGGCGGCCTGATACTGCTCCGGTACGGCCGTTCCGCCCCCAACCCTGCCTGAAAGCTACAGGCCCCACTCCTTCCGCAGTTCATCCATGGTGCGCAACGGACCGTCCTCGCCCTGATAGCCGGAATGGCCGATGCCGTTGCGCCGCCAGCGCTCGTCCATCGGATCGCCGGCCGGTTGATAACGCACGTCGCAGCTCAATCGGTAGCGGTTCGTCAGGTTGGTGGTCGAGGCGTGCATCGTGTGCATGCCGAAGAGAATGATATCGCCGGCCAGGAAGTCCGCTGTCAGCCACCGGCCGCCGAACTGCTCCGTGATGTCCATTGGCTCCTTGGTGAACCAGCCCTCCGTGCGATCGCGGTCCACGTCCGACCGGCCATAGGTCTGCCGCAGGTGCGCGAACGAGTCGAGGTGGTTGGATCCTTCGCACACACACAGCGTTCCCTGTTCGACCTCGATGTCGCCAAAGGGGATCCAGACGGTGTGCAGGCGATCGGAGCCGCGCCCCATGTAGACGAAGTCCATGTGGGCGCCGGTGTACTGCTCGTTGCCCACGGCCCGCAGCCACTTGTAGGCAAACGTGGCGGCATCGCTACGGAACAGCCGTTCGAAGAACCGAAACAGGTGCGGATGCTCAAGCACACCGCTGACGGCAGGCAGCGTCACCACATCCTGGTTGTTCATCAGCTGCACCCGTTTGCCGACTTGCGGCATCACCCCTTCCAGCAGGGGCGTGCCCGGGGTCAGGGCCTCCTTCGCCGCCATGTAGGAAAGAACCGCCTCCCTGCCGGCCAGTACATGCTCCCGAGGCAGGAGGCCCCGCAGCAGCAGGTAGCCATCCTCCTTCAGGACTTGGGCCAGGCTGTCGATGTCCGTGTCCGGATTGCTGATGCGCAGTTCGCCCAGGTCGGCACCAGGGTATTCCAAAGGGTGGCTGCCAAAGACTGCGTGCATATCGACCTATCCATCGTTCTCTCAGGCCGGGCCATCAGCCCGATTGTCAGCGATCAATTTACACTAACCCACGGGGCGCGCGACCGCGCACCCGGGTTAAAGCTCCGTTGTCGACTTGACCCCGGCGGGAGCGGACTTCGGCCGGTTTGTATCCCAGAGGTTCAAGCCCGCGGCACCGGACCGGGTACACGACGTCGGCACTGTTGAACCCGGTTGGACCCCGAACCGAGCTACGGTTCGGGGTCCGGATATCAGTTCATGGCTTCCGCGATGGCGCGCTCGAACGCGTCATACGGCAACCCGCCCTGATAGACACTGTCATTGATCAGGAAGGCGGGCCGGCGCCGTATGTTCAGTTCGTTGGTCCGGTAGTCGTGCTGGGCCCTGATCTTGTCCAAGACGGCAGGATCCGCCATGCAACTGCCGAAGGCGTCCGTGTCCAGCCCCAAGCCCTCGGCGTATCCGACATAGGTGTCAACATTGGCACTGAACAAACTGCTGATGTTCTCGAACAGATGGTTGTGCATGGTCCAGAAACTGTACGGGTCCTGCTGACCGGCACACTCGGTCGCCGCCGAGGCCCGTTCGCTGGCCCCGCCGTGGTCCAACACGTGGTTGAAGCGCAGGTTCACGGTTCCGGCAGCCACATAGTTCTCAATCAGAAGGGGTTCCACTCGCAACACGTGCGAGGCGCACGCTCCTCACAGGAAATCCCCAGCATCCAATATGGACACCTCCGCCTCCGGGTTGCCCAAGACGTAGTAGCCCCCGTCCACAAAGACATGCGTGGTCCAGTCCGGAGGGTCCTCCACCACGGCCTCGTCCGGTTCCGGGTCCGACACAGGTTCAGGTTCGGCCTCCGCAACTTCCGTAGACTCTGCCGGTTCCGCATCCTCCGCCGAAGCTTCCTCGGTTGCCGGTTCGCGGCTGGCGGTGTCTGCTTCCTCCGGCTCCGCGGCGGCTGCCTCCGGAACCGCGGTGTCATCCTCGGAATCGACCATGGGCGCGGATCCGGGCCCACAGCCAACCGCAATCAGCGCTGCGCACAGCACGACTGCCAACAGGAAGGTGAACTTCGCGTGCCTGACCGAGGCTTTTGTGCCAGGTTTTCCGCTGGCCTGCCGTTCAGGAAGGAAATCGTCCACTTGAATTGCTCCCAATTGAAAATGTCCAGTGAGATTCTAAGGGCCGTGCTTAGCCGCTGAAATTCATCATCCCGCTGCTTCGAGGGCGGCCAGCTGGGCGAAAATCTGCTCGAATACCGACTGGAACTGTTCAACCGGCAGCGCACCCACGATGGGCTGGACCAACAAACCGTAATCCCGATGCCAGATCACAAACGTGGGCGTGCCGCGCACAACCCCCTGTACCTGGGCCATGAACATGTCGATGAGCTCCATGCTGGTGGTGGTGCGGCACTCCTGGTAGGCCTCCTCGTCAAAGGCTGCCGGTGGAGATAGCGGCAGCACGGCCAAGTCGTCGAGCAGGGCGTGTCCCGCCTCGACCTCGGGCGGCAATGATGCCAGGTGCCAGTCGGCCGCCTCGGTCTGCGACAGGATGGCACCGAAGTTGTCCAGCGCCTCGTCCACGCCCCGATGGCTCCAGGCGGCGGGGTCCTCAAACAGCAGGTGGTGCAGATCCCAGAAGCGACCTTGAACTCCGGCGCACATGGTGGCGATAGCCGCAGTGCCGGACCATTGGGAACTGTCCAGCAGGAAGTGCTTGTAAATCCACATGATCTGGCCCGTGTCGACCCAGGCCACATCGAGTCCTTCCTGCACTGTTGCCGTGTGTCCTTGGCAATAGGGACACTGGAAGTCGCTGAATTCAAAGACGACAACCTCGGCCAGCGGTGAGCCCTTGAAGAAGTCCCCTGCCTGCGTCAAGCCGTGCCAGGCGCCGGTCGATGCACCTTCGGCATCCACATGGCCCCACAAAAACAGGGGCGTCAAGCCCTGTGCCGACAGCCAAAATGGTAGCGAGTCGGGGGTGTCGGCCTCTTTCGGATCGGCACCGGTGCCCTCGACTATGTACTGTTCGGCATTGAACACGGCGTCCGCGAACCGCTCGTAGGGTTGCGCGCCCCGCAGGACCATGTACTGTTCCGGATCTCCCCGCAGATGAATGGTAAAGGTGGGGGTGCCTTGGATACCCATGTCAAGGGCATTGCCAATCGACTCGTCAATGCGCTGGTCCACATCGTTGGTGACATCGAGGAGACAGGACGAAAATGCCCCCAGGTCCACCGTTGCGTCCGTGTCGGGCTGTTCGTTGTACCCGGCAGCCAGAGCCTCGAAGAAGGGAATGGGATCCCCGTTGCGGGCATGCTGCGACTGAGTGGAATACAGAGCTTCGTGCATCCACCAAAACGCCTCCATGTGTTGCAGTCCCATGCACCAGGCGGCCCGGTGGGCCAGCCGTGCCTGAGGATGAATGCTTTCGAGGGGCAGGTCCTTCACCACGTACTGGATCAGGCCGGTTTCAATCAGTTCCGTCCGAATCCTGGGCAACGTCTCGTTGGCGTGACGCCCACAGTACGGACAATGGAAGTCCGAATACTCGGTCACCACCACCGACGCGTCGGGCGAGCCCATGTACGGCCAGCCGTCGTCTGTTAAACCCACCTGCACCGTCGCATGATCGGCTTCCGCCGATGCCTCATCAGCCACCGGCTCCGGGACGGCATCCGCCGGACTCTCGGTCGCAGGCGCTGATTCCACCTGCTGGAAGGCCGCCGCCAGTTCCTCTTCGATGACGGCCGTCACCGCCGGATCGGCCGTGCAACCGGCCAGGAGGACCAGACACGCGAGTCCGAACCAACGGACCCGATGGAACAGTGCGGCAGCGGGATGGATGCGGAACATTCTCGGAAGGGCTGGCGGCATGGGACCGCCTCGAGCAGACGTGGGACCGGGCGGGCAGTCGATGTGATCGGATAGTCGGTGTACGGACTGCCGTGGATGATGGTAGTCGAAACCGGCCGCATGGGCCGGTTTCCGATTACATCTGAAATGAACCTTCGTCCAGAACAACCACCTTGTAGGTGTAGTTGTCCACGAAGGTGGACAACTGCTTCTCCAGTTTGCGCCACGCTTCACTGTCCAGGATGGAACTAAGCTCATCCCGATCCTGAATCGTGCAGCCCATCAGGATTTGACGGCAGTCTCCGCACAGCGTGTACCAGAAATCACTCGGTTCCAAACCAAGCTTCTTGATCGCAGGTAGGAAGTTCCGAAGTATGAACTCCTCGTACGGCCGCTCGCGACCGGACTGGATATCCCAGGACATCAGGAACTTGAACACAAAAGGGCCTCGAAGCGGATTACAATCGACAGCGCGTCCCCATGGGGCGCGCGAGCACCAGGAGCGCCTTGCCGGTCCGACGATGGTGCGTGATTTTAGGGCACATCCCTGCGTTTTCCCACCGCGTCCCACCCGGCGATCGTTCCAACCACAAGTCATGCAGCTTTTCCGACTCGACCTCCCGGCCCGGCACAGACGGCTACTGGTCGCAATCCTGCTGGCCTGCAGCCTGACGGCAGGACTGCCGTCTTCCACCCGGGCCCAAGGCCATGCCGGCGCAAGCCACCTGTTTTTGGTGCCGCGCGATCCCACGGGCATTCAGGTGCTGGCCCACGTCGCCGAAATCCGCATCGACCAATCCTTCGGCTACGAAACAATCCGCACCGTGGTCGCCTCGTATCAGCTCCACAACAAACAAGCCGAACCCACCGAGTTGACGCTCCACATCCAACCCGCCTCGGAATCACCTGCCGAGGCGCTGGCCCTGACGGGACCACCGGTCCTGAGACGCGATGGATCCCTCTGGCCGCTCGTGCAGGCCGCGGGCAACCCGACGTCCGCCATCATGGTGCTGGCACCGGATGAACGCGTTGAACTGGAACTGTCCTACGAACTCACCGGCAACACCAGCATCTTTCCCTCGGTCGCCTATCCGATCGAACCGCTGAGGCGCTGGAGCACACCTCCGGACAGCACGCGCATCAGCATCTTCATGGACTTCGCGCCTTCGCCGCGCAACCTTCAGGTACTGTGGCCGCAGGGCCATGAGGAACACCCGAACGAAATCCGCTGGCATTGGGAAAATGCCCTGCCGTGGCAGGGCCCGGCCATCCGTTTCATTCACCGGGTTGCCTGGGACGGCATTCGGGCAGCCGAAGCCGCAGACGACTGGATTGCCCTGGGCCAGGGCTTCCACGCCCTGTACTCGGCATCGGACGAACCCGGTGGCCAACGGAGCCTTTACTACGACCAGGCCCTGGCCGCGTTTCTGGAGGCGATGGCGGAGCGGCCAACAGAAGCCCACTATGAACTGGCCCGCCTGTACCGTACCCGGATCACGGGCAGCGGCGGACAGGCGGACAGTCATTACCTTGACCTGGCCCTGGACCATGCCCGCACCGCCATGGCGCTCCTGCCCGGGGAACGGACCGTGGAAAGGCAGGAACTAATCCGCTGGATCGAGGAGGGACTGACCACCAAGGTGCGACAGGCAACCCTCGATGGGAACTGGCCCGCGGTTGACAAGGCCCTGGCCGCGCTCGAGGAACTCCCGGAGGAGTTTGCCAACCCCGACCGCGTGGCCAGCCTCGAGGCGGAAACCGCCACGGAACAAGCCCTGCAACTGTTGGGTGCCGGTGCGGTTGCGGAAGCCGTCGCCGTGGAAGGAGAGAGCATCCTGGATCCCAGCCTGTTGCCGGACTCCAGACTGATCCCCCTTTTCTCCGGCTGGCGCGTTGATGTCGTCGCCGGTACCCAACGGCTCGCAATCGACCTGATTGCCTGGTCGGAGGCCTCCCAGCGATCCCGGCTCGACACCGAATTGGCCGGTCTCCGGCGTCTGGTGGCAAGCGTCGGCAACGACGCATCCCTGGACTGGTCCACGACCCGCGATCCGGAGTCCGTTCATCCGCAAACCGATCGGCTTGAACTCAACCTTACGGTAAGGGACAGCGACGCGGCGACGCGCATGGCCGACCGAATGGCGCCCGACTCGGAGTGGCTGCTACTGCGCCAAATCCTCAGAACCTCCTGGCCGTCCAAGATCAGGAACACGAGTCTGGTGGCCAGCCAAGTGCGCTGGGACTACACACTGGACTTGACCGAGGTGTACAGCTTCTGGGAAGCGAAAGCCGTATCCCTGGACAATCGGCTTGTCGAGTTGGCGAGCGCCGGCGCCTCGGACACCGCCGACAAGATTCGACAGGGGCATTTGGCCAACACCGCGGCCGCGTGGCGATCCCTGGCCGACAACACCCTCATCCTGGTGAGCCTGGATGACGGCTCCGACATTTTCACCGACGACACCGTGTGGCTCGGCAGTCGGCTGGATCCGTTCATCCAGGCCACGCGGACCAGACGAAGCCCGGACCTACTGCGCCTGGGACTGGTCCTGATATGGACGACCGCGGCAGTGTCCTTTGCGGCTGTGGGCATGGGCCGACTGCTGACTTCGGCACCGGCCTCCGAGAAGCAGGAACAGGCTGCCGCCTGATGTCGGTTCGTAGCCTGATCCCTCAAGCGCCGGCCTCACGGCCGCACCGGCACTTCGTGCCCGCCAACGGTGCCGGTCTGCACACGGCCCTGTTGTGCATTGTGTACCTGACCATGGCGCTGCTCTTCACGGCGGCCCAATGGACACTGACCGGGTCGGGGGTGTTTCTGACCACAACCGCCAGCGCCCTACTCTGCGGAGTGGCCGCGACCTGGTCCCGGACCGGACCGTGGACGATGGCCGGTTTCGGATTGCTGGCCAGTTTCTCGTTCGCTGTATTGCTGGTGGGCAGCACCATCCCCGAGACCAATGTCGAGGGCATGGTCATCCAGGGCCACACGTTGATACAGGCCCGGGCCTATTTCCTGCTGGACCGGTGGGGCGACTGGTTCCAAGCCATCCTGGCGCGACGGCCGGTAAGTCTCAACACGGTCTTTCTACTGAACATGGCCTGGCTGCTCTGGTGGATTGCCTACTTCGGGGTGTGGACGTCCCTGCGCTACGGGCAATCCTGGAGTGCGACGCTGACAGCCTGCGTGGTGGCCTCCGTCAACACGTACTATTCGCCGGAACCCCTGACCGCAATCTACATATTTTTCCTGTTCACGGCGCTGCTGCTCCTCACCAATGCGCACTTGACACGGCTGCAGGAGCAATGGGCACGCGAACGGGTTCGCTTCAGTCAGGACATGGTCTTCGACCTGATGCGCAACGGTCTGTTGTTCAGCGTCCTGGTGGTGGGGGTTGCCTGGGCGGTCCCCGGCCTGGGTGCGCTGCCCCGCCTCAGCCTCCTGCTGGAACCCGCCAGCCAGGTCTGGGAGTCCGTCACGAACCAGGTGAGCGACTGGAACCAGGGGGTGCGCAGGCAGATGCGTCCGGGCGATTCGGCATTCGATGCCTCCCTGTCGCTGGGCGGTCCCCGCAACTCCAGCCAGCAACCGATCATGCGCGTGGAAACGGTGGACGGACGGTACTGGCGCGCCAATATCTATGACAACTATGTGGACGGCACCTGGCTGAGCACCGGCACGGAACGGATCCGGCTTCCCGCCCTCCGGACGTTCCCGGCGCCGGAGTGGCGGCTGCGCAACCAACGCATCCAGACCGTGACCCCGCTGAGCGACCTGGGCCATGTCATCCTGGGCGCCGCCGACATCCGGCAGTTGTCCCTGCCGGTCGTGGCCAACTACGAGGCGTGGCCGGGCGAAACCTTCTCCCTGCTGGAAGGGGCGGTTACCGAAGCCGGATCGGAGGAGACTCCCGACCGTTGGGAACTGCAACACCTTCGATCCGCCACGCGGTTGGAGCCCGGCACGGAGTATCAACTGGTGTCCTCGCTGCCGGATGTGACCCAGTGGGATCTGGCCCAGGCAGATGCTCGCGTGCCCTCGCTCCTGGATGACCGGTATCTGCAGTTGCCGGAGAACCTTGATGTCCGCATCGCCAACATGGCGCGCCTGATCACAGCAGAAGCCGACACCCGGTATGCCCAAGCCAAGGCGATTGAGGCGACGTTGCGACGTTATACCTACGACGAATCCATCCCGCCGCCGCCCCCGGACACCGATCCGGTCAGTTGGTTCCTATTCGACATCCAGCGAGGCTACTGCGACTACTACGCCACCGCCATGGTGTTGATGCTCCGCTCCCTGGGCATCCACGCGCGGCTGGCCGCGGGCTATGCCGAAGGAACCTGGGAACCCGAAACCGAATCGTTCCTGGTCACCGGCAAGGATGCCCACTCGTGGGTGGAGGTGTTCTTCCCCGGCCTGGGTTGGATCGAGTTCGAGCCCACCGCCGGCGAAAGCGAACTGGCACGCGCGCCAGGCGGTCCTCCGGACCCGGCCGCCCTGCAGTCAAGACCGGAATCGGAACCGGCCCGGGACGGACCGCCCGAGGATCCGCCCGCGCAGTTGCCGGACGAGGGCCTCCCGGATGACGAGGCCTTCAATCCAGACCCGGCCGGCCCGGTGCTGACCCCGCCCTACGACCGGGCCCGGCCGTATGTGCCCTTGGCCGCAAGCGCCGCCGCCCTTGTCCTGCTGGCCGTACTGGCCCTGCGCGGTCGGCGCGGCGGCGATGAATCGGATCCCCTGGTCGATCACCGTCTGAACGGCATGTACCGCAACCTGCTCAGGTGGGCGCGCTCGCTGGAACTGCCGGTTCTGCCGACGGCCACACCGATGGAGCGCACCGGGGTCCTTGCGCGGCACATCCCCGCGGGCGCGGCCGGAATTCGGCAGATCGGCAAGGCCTACACGCGGCTGCGGTTTGCGCGCCTGAGACCCGGAGGGTTCAGCACGCCGGACGAGTCGGCCGCCGAACGCAGTTGGCGGGAGATTCAGGCACCCCTGCGCGCCGCTTGGCTGCGGCATCAGGCGAACCGGGTGGCAGCCTACCTGACCGCGCGGGCCAAGCGTGTGGTTGGCGGGGACTGAATCCGCCGATCCACGGGAATGTCCTGTTCCGTCACCGGCGCGAGACGGGGGTCTCGGCCAAAATCACCGTGGTCATGCCGCCAAGGTTGTCGGCGGCCTTGGAACCCCGGGCGGTGCGAAAGCGCCGTTGGGGTTCGCTGTTGATGGTGCCCAACGTCCTTAGGGCCTGGGACACTTCCTCCAGGTCGGGCTCCTGCCAGTCCACGGGAATGCAGTAGCTGGGTTCGAGACGCCGGCAGGTATCCATCACCCAAGCCATGTCCTTGTCGGCACCCGAACCAATCGGCAAAATCAGAATGTCGGTCCGGTTGTCCACCAGGGCACCGACCAGTTGCTGATCCCGAGGCCGGAACACCGCTCCGGGCAGGGCCAGGTGTGTGATCCGGACCGTGCCGAAATCCATGTGGTGCGCCATGCGCAATTGGCTGAAATCCGCTGCGGCCTGGTCCGTTGGTTTCGGTGCCACGCGGAAACTTTGCACGTAGGTGCCCCGGACCTCGAACTCCCCGGGGCTGGCCACCACGCGCGGTTGGCCAGGCAGACCATCCAGCACATCTTCGTCCGTCACGGGTCGACTGGAGACCACAAGCTGGGAATCGAAATCCGGTTGCAAAGCCGCGGGCTGCAGCTCGGTGACCAATGCCGGTTGAGTCTGGTGGGACGGGTCGAACAACGCAATCTGATCGACCTTGTTCGGCGGGGTCAGTACCGGCACAGGCTCCCAGGGATCGTAGAGAACCGTGGTGGTGCGTTCCTTGAAGCTGACGCAGTTGGCGCCGTGCCACGTGATATCCATGAAAAAATCCGGTTGCGGAAACCTGCCAGACGGCGGCAATGTTAGCACTGTAAACCCCTTGCGGAAGCGTACGCGTGTACAGTCGGCGAACCCTTGACTTCCGCACACGAACCGCCCTGCGGCCCCGGATCCGGACCCGAATTCCTGTGATACGATCGGCCGGTTCCACGCCCCCGACGATACGGGGGCGCCTCGTTGGTTGCAGGGCAGTTCATGGATGCGATCCGCTTTGGTACAGATGGCTGGCGGGGCCGGATAGCCCGCGACTACACCTTTGCCAACGTCCGGCGGTGCGCACAGGGATTTGCGACTTGGCTGAAGCGCCGGCCCGACCAGGGGCGCGGCCAAGTGGTGATTGGCTACGACCGCCGTTTCCAAAGCGATGCCTTTGCGGCAGGCGCCGCGGAAGTGTTGGCAGGGAACGGCTACCGGGTGCTGCTGACGGACCGTCCCACACCAACCCCGATCATTTCGTTCGGCATTGCGGACACCGGCTCGCTCGGCGGCATCAATATCACGGCCAGCCACAATCCGCCGGCCGACAACGGCTTCAAGGTGCGGGATCAGACCGGCGGCGCGGTGCCGCCCGAGCAGCTCGGCAAGATCGAAGCCTGCATTCCGGCCATGGACAGCCGAGCCCACATCCAAAGCCAGGACTTGGACAAGGCCCTGGCGGACGGATCCGTCCGCTACTTTGATCCGGGAACGGCGTACAGCGCGCGGGTTGCCGAACTGGTGGACCTGGTTCCCCTGCGCGCGGCCGATTTGATGGTGCAGGTGGATGCGATGTGGGGCAACGGCGCAGGCTGGCTGCCACGCTTCCTCGACGGGGGTTGCATCAAGGTGTCCGAAATCCACGGTGAGCACAATCCCCTGTTCCCCGACATGCAGCGGCCGGAACCGATTCCGCCCAACGTGGACGCCGGCCTGGCAGCCGCCCGGGCGGTCCGGGCCGACTGCACGCTGATCCTGGACGGCGACGCGGACCGGTGCGGTTTCGGCGATGAACAGGGCCGGTTCGTCGACCAGTTGCGCGTGTTCGGTTTGTTGGCCTACTACCTGTTGGAAGTGCGCGGCGAGCGCGGTCCGATCGTCAAGACACTGAGCACCACCTCGATGCTGGATCGTCTGGGAGAACACTACGGCGTGCCCGTGCACGAAACCGGCGTTGGGTTTAAATATGTGGCACCTGCCATGCTGTCAACCGAGGCCCTGATTGGAGGTGAGGAGAGCGGCGGCTACGCCTTCCGCAACCATGTGCCGGAACGGGACGGTATTCTGGCCAATCTGTGCCTCCTAGACCTGATGGTCCGCACGGGCCGCCGCCCCAGCGAACTCATTGAGGACCTGTTCGCGATTACCGGAACCCACCACTATGCCCGCCGCGATCTGAAGCTGGCCGACGACGCCATGAAACAGGCCGCTGTGGCCGCCCTGGACCGAGTTGATGTGGACAATCTGGCCTTGGGTGGACGCCGGGTCACCGCCCTGGACCGTACCGACGGCTACAAGTTCAAGCTTGAAGACGGTGGCTGGGTGCTCATCCGGTTTTCGGGCACGGAACCGCTGATCCGGGTCTACACGGAAATTTCCGACGCCGCGGCCACCGACGGTGTCCTCGACGATGGCGTCGCGCTGACAGGTGTCTGAAAAACACGTACGCGGGCCCTATCCGGAGGCGGCACCCGCCGCGATCGTCGACACGCACTGTCATCTGGCGATCTCCGAATTCGAAGAGGATCGGCCGGAAGTCCTGCACCGGGCCCGCCGGGCAGGCGTGCGCTGGTTCGTCCATGCCGGAACCAACCACGAGGATTCGGCCGACGCGATTGCCCTCGCCCGCAAACACCGCGACGTCAAGGTCGCGGTGGGTTTCCATCCCCGGTGGATCGGCCACCGCCCACCGGATTGGACCCTCCGGCTGGAACGATTGACATCGACCCCGGAGGTAGTCGCCGTGGGCGAAATCGGCCTGGACTACTACCGCAGGTCCGACAACAAGCCGGATCAGAAGGAAGCCTTCCGTCAGCAGTTGGACTTTGCGGCCGCGCGCGGCCTGCCCGTCATCATCCACTGCCGGGATGCCTGGGAGGATGTGATGGCCATCTTGTGCCGGTGGCAGGAATCCTCCGGGTTCAGGGACAGTTCCCTGGCACAACGTCCGGTGCGCGGGGTTCTGCATGCCTTCAGCGGGATGGCATCCCATGTCCGCACCGCCGGGGATCTGGGCTTCATGATTGGCCTGGGAGGCCCAGTCACATTCCGCAATGCGCGGGATCTCCATACCCTGGTGCCCAGCTTGCCCCTGGACCAGCTCCTGCTTGAGACGGATTGTCCCTACCTGGCCCCCCATCCCCACCGGGGCCGCCGCAACGAACCGGCCCTGCTGCCCCTGGTTTGTGCCCGGATTGCGGAACTCCGAGGCCAGACGGCAACTGAAGTTGCCAACGTTACGACCGCCAACGCCATGCGGTGTTTCGGCCTGCCCCAACCGGTTCCGGCAACGTGACAGGCCCACCTGCGGCCGCTTCGCCGCCGTCCCCGAACCTGATGTCCCTGTTGGAACCGGTCGCAGGGGATCTGGCGCGGGTGGAGGCGATGATGGCACACCGGGATGTCACGGGCCTGCAATCCCTAAGGAAGGCCTACCGGGACATCCTGGCCCGTGGCGGCAAGCGCCTCAGGCCCGCCATGGCGCTGCTGTGCGCCGGGCTGGTACCGACCCGCGATGCCGTGGAACTGCCCGACTCCGTGATCTCCCTGGCTGCGGCCGTGGAGATGCTGCACACGGCCACACTGGTACACGACGACGTTATCGACGGTTCGGCGCTGCGTCGGGGGGCTCCGACACTCAATTCGGTCTGGCCGCAGGGATCCACGGTCTTGGCAGGCAACTACATGTTTGGTCAGGCTTCCCACTTCATCGCATTGACCGGACATGCCCGGGTAATTCAGGTGTTCAGCGAAACACTGCGGGAACTGGTCGAGGGCGAGATCCTGCAGATGCACGCAATGCACGAGTTTCAGCTGGCACGCAACAGCTACTTCCACCGCATTGCCTGCAAGACATCCAGCATCTTCCGCGTTGCGACCGAAGGAGCGGCCCTGCTGCAGAGCTTCAGCGCCGACCGAGTCCGCCGACTGAAGCAGTTCGGCGTGCGGTTCGGCCTGGCCTTTCAGGTGGTGGACGACATCCTTGACTACACCGGCGACCAAGCAGACTTGGGCAAGCCGGCTGGCAGCGACCTGCTGAGCGGACACTGCACGCTGCCCTTCTTCCTCTACATGCAGGGCCATCCCGATCGGGAGATGCTCATTGCCGAAATCCGCGAGGCCAGTTCCTATCGGAACCGGGAACCCGCGGTCTGGGCCGATCGCATCCGGAGCTTCGTGGCGGATGTTTGTGCCTCGGATGCCATCCGGGAGTCGTATCGCGTGGCGCGCGGCCATGTCGACGCGGGCCTGGCCTGCCTCGAACTCTTTCCCGACTCGGAAGGCCGGCGGGCACTGACAGCCCTGGGCCAAGAGATCCTGCAGCGCAGGACCTGAACACATCCCGGCCTCCGGAACCTGCACCAATCCAAACAAGCCCCCACTTTGCACACGGCCTGACCAAACGTGAAGCATGTTGGGGCAGGCAATGGGGTTGATGCTTCATCGCCGCCGTCGTCGGGTGTTGTGCCGATGACCTTCCGCGATCTCGGCATCTCGTGAATGGAGGGTGAACTCTCCGTCCGGAGTTTCAAGTTGACCGCGGTGTTGACGCGCGGTCCATGCCCCAACATTGGACACGGCAGGCATACCGGCAGCACATCGCCAAATCCATGCGGGCCTTCCGATTGCCTCTGCCGGAACTGGTCCTGATGGACGGACAGATACGCTCCAGTCTGTCCACAGCCACCGAATGGACATGCACCTTGCAGAGCAGTTTGGCTGTGAACGCGTACAGGGACGCGTCGGGCAAGACCTTCGCCAACTGCCGGTTCCGCAACAGACCAACCCGGATTGGAATCTTTGTAGAATGGCATCATCCATGTAGCGGGAGGCGGAACATGGCTGCGGTTGATGTACAGGTACGGCCGTCCGCCACGGAGGCGGCCAATGGTTGGGTTCGTGTTCCGACCATGGACATTGCCGATCCGGACATGACGCGGAAAGCACGCCAAGCGCGGGCCGCTTGGCGACGGAAGCACCTTGATGAATGGCACCGCGATCTGAAGACCCTGTACCACTTCGATCCGGAGTTCATCTATGACCCCGCCCACGAATACGACCAGGAATCCACCACCGACCCCGACTATGGGGCCGAAGGCGTCCACTTTCTTGAATTCGATGCGGATGGCGTTGTGAGTCCTCTGGAAAAACGGGCGCGGAAAGTCCAGGAGCGCAGTGCCGGCACGGCCGCGGACACGCTTGCCCATACGGATCTTGAGGCGGACTATGAAGTGGAAGTCCGCTTTCGCCCCGACACCATTGCACGCGTCAACCAAGCCACCAATGAAAGCCACCCTGTCAGAAAAGGCGTGCGACCCGACATGCTGGTGCGGGCAGCCATGTCGGCGCTGGAACGAGAACGGTTGATGCCCAATGGCATCCTGAGGCTCGACCTGGACGCACCTGTCCCGCCGCTGGTGCTGGAAGTGGTGTCCGAAGGCTCGGCGAATCGGGATCTTCACTACAAGAAGCTCCTGTATGCCGCGGCGGGGGTCTCGGAGTACCTAGTGTACGACCTCGGTGGCAAGCGGGGATCGGATTCGCCTCGGGAACTCCTGATGTACCGGCTGGAAGGTGGTTCCTACCGGCAGGAACCCGCCGCGGACGAGTACTGGAGCAACGTGTTTGGCACGCATGTGCGCTTCCAGCCGGACGCGCGGGAACGCGATGAGGAGTTTCGCGGGGTGGCAGAAGAGGAACGCTCCCCCCCACGCTTCCAGTGGTGGGACCCCGACACCGAACGCTGGCGGGACCGTGAAACCGACCGGGAGCACGAACGGATCGTTGAAGCCGCGGCGGCTATGCGTTTGTTCCTGGAAGATGTGCTGTCGACGGCGGTCTTGGACCGCATCGAGAGTGTCTGGCTCTACAACAGACCTCCCGAAGGCTATCTCCAGGCCATCCACGCCGTTCTGCAAACACCCGCGGCATGGCGAATGCTGTTGCCGGACAATCCGGAAGGTGACAGCGATCCGGACCAGCCGACCGCAACGCGCAAGCCGGGACCAACCCTCGGTACCCGGTAGTGCAATGAAGGTGGGTCAGCGGTAAGGCCTGGACACCGCAGCATTCCCCGCACCGGTGCGGGGAAGTTGATCAAACCTGTCGCCCAAAGGGCCGCGACCTTCCGTCCTGTATCCTGAATACCGTCCTTGGAACCATCGCCGTTCCGTCATCACCTTTCATAAGGCCGCCATGGAGAACTTCCAGCACCCGCGCGTGACCGCCGACACCGATCCGGAACTTGTGGACTACATGTTCGATCTGCACGGCTACATGATCCTGGACCAGGCCATTGCCAAGCAGGACCTGGACGAGATGAACCAGTGGGTCGACGACCACTGGTCTTATGTCAAAAATCCCCGCCCCAAGACCGACCGCGCCGAGGTAGATCCCTGGATTGGCCATGTCGAAACCCACAGCTACAGCGAGGACGACGGCGTCAACTTCCAGAACATTGTGGAAGGGGGGCCGGTCTTCGAGCGGCTGATCGACTATCCCGCCTGGCTGCCGCTGGTCAAGCGATACGTCAACGAGGTCAACGGCCTGTCAATCCACGAAAACCTCCTCAACGTGCGGGGACCGGGCGGCTTTCTCTGGATCCACAGCGGTGGGCACGCGCCCCTCTTCTACTTCACCTTTCGGCAGGCCAACACCGGCGAGTGGATGGTGGGGCAGATCAACATCCTGATGGCCCTGGGCGACATCGGACCCGGGGACGGGGCCACCTCCATCGTGCCCGGCAGCCACCGGGCCACGCTGGCCCATCCCCGTCTGGTGCGGGAAGGTCAGGGCATCATCGCCGCGGTCGACGAACGCGAAGCGGCGGGCACCGCCTATGGCGCCAAGGAGGTCTACCTCAAGGCCGGCGACGCCCTGTTCTTCGCCGACTGTGTCACCCACGGATCGGCGGAACGGACCAATCCCGGCTACCGGCGCGCCGTTATCTACCGCTATTCGCCGCGAACCCTGCGGACGCGGTTCAACTACCAGCTGTCGCCGGAACTGGAGCGGCGGCTTACCCTGGAACGCCTGGAAATCCTGCAGCCCATCGAACCCCGCTCCCCGGATCGCATCAAGCCGTTCACACGATGAACCGGACGGGAGAGGACACGGAGCACACCGCCCCGGACCTGTCATTGGTGCTGGTCAGCTGGAATGTCTGGGACCATGTGCGTGCCTGCCTGGACGAACTGGAAGCACACAGCCGCGCCACCGGTGAGGCCACTGTCCGCGCGCTGCCCTCCACGGAAGCCGGACAGCCCACTCTGACGTTCGAGGTGGTGCTGGTCGATGCCGCCAGCGGCGATGCCACCCCGGACCTGGTCCCGGTCCGCTTTCCCTGGGTCCGATTCCTGCCACAGCGGGACAACACCGGCTTCTCGCGGGGCAACAACATCGGATGGCGGGCTGCCCGCAGCGGATCGGTTTTTCTGGTGAATCCGGATACGTTGGTCAACCCCGCCGCCCTCCGTGAATTGCACCGAGCCCTGTGGAGCCGTCCCGACATAGGCCTTGTGGGGCCCCGCCTGGTGCGGAGCAACGGCGAGCTGCAACCGTCTCGGCGCCGGTTCCCCCAACGCCTGACCGGCTTCTGGGAAAGCACCTGGCTGGGTCGTGCCTGGCCCGAGAACCCGTGGGCCCGGCGCTACCACTGCCGGCAATGGCCGGACGACTTTCGACAGGAGGTGGACTGGCTGGAGGGCGCGGCCCTGATGGTGCGGAGGGACGTGCTGGAGGGAGTCGACGGATTCGACGAACGCCTGTTCATGTACAGCGAGGAAACCGATCTCTGCCTGCGCATCCGGGAGGCCGGTTGGCGCATCCAATACTGCCCCGAGGCGGAAATCATTCACCACGGCGGGGTAAGTTCGGACCAGGTGCCGGCCCAGACCCACATCATCTTCAACACCAGCAAGGTCCTTTACTACCGCAAGCACTTCGGCGTGTTGTGGGCCGAGCTCCTGCGCCGGTTCCTGCTGTGCGAGTTCGCCCTGCAACTGGGGCTGGAATTTGCCAAACTACTGGTTGGCCACCGCGTTGCGCTGCGGCGCGACCGGCTCCACAGCTATTGGCGAGTCCTCGGCACCGGGCTGCGTCCAACAGGCTGACATACTAGGATTCAGAGGAATCAAACCACCCATGGCAACACAGAACAATGCCCCGGCGGGGGGCATGCGCGACTTCCTGCCCGTGGAGGCCGGCCGACGGCAGGCGGTAATTCACACGATCCAGGAGGTGTATCGCACCTGGGGTTTCCTGCCCTTGGAGACTCCCGCCCTGGAGCGGCTCGCAACGCTGCAGGGCAAATACGGCGAAGAGGGCGAGAACCTCATGTACAAGGTTCTCAAGCGCGGGGCCAAGCTGGATAGGGCCCTGGCTTCCGACCCGCGGCCGGACGACTTGGCTGACATGGGCCTGCGCTACGACCTGACAGTCCCCCTGGCCCGGGTCATGGCAGCCCATCAGGCCGACCTGCCCGCCATCTTCAAGCGCTACCAGATCCAGTCGGTGTTTCGCGCCGACCGCCCGGCGCGCGGCCGCTACCGGGAATTCAGCCAGTGCGATGTGGACATCGTCGGTGTCGCGGGGGTGGACGCCGAAGCCGATGTGCTGGGTGCCGCCGCCGAAAGCTTGTGCCGCCTGGGATTCAAACAACCGGACGACTTCACACTGCGGCTCAACCACCGCCAGGTACTCGCGGGGCTGCTGGCCCGGGCCGGCATTCCCGAACAGCTTGCCGGCGAGGCCATGGTGGCCGTCGACAAGGCGGACAAAATCGGACTGGACGGTGTACGGCGCGAACTGGCGGAGCGCGGCATTGCTCCGGCCGCTGGCGACACCTTCCTGACGATGGCCTCTGACATGTCGGAACTGGCGTCCACGAAGGAATTGCTAACCATACTGGCCGACTGGCTGGGCGACTCCGGTCCGACTGGGGAAGGGGTTGCGGATTTGAAGCAGTTGACCGACCTGCTGGAAGCGGGACCCGCGGCCGGCCGCTATCGCATCGACCCGCTTCTGGCCCGGGGTCTCGGCTACTACACCGGAGCCATCTACGAAGTGCAGTTTCCCGACTTCTCGGGTTCCGGAGGCGGCGGCGGACGCTACGACAATCTCCTGGGCATGTTCTCGGGCCGTTCGGTGCCAGCCTGTGGATTCAGCTTTGGTCTCGAACGGGTGCTTCTGATAATGGACGAGCGCGGCATGTTCGGAGCCGGGATGGAACGAGGCCCACAGGTATTGGTGGCCCAGATGGATCCGGCGGTCGCCGGCCACGTACACCGCGCGGCGAACCAGTTGAGGCAAGCCGGCCTGCGTACGGACCTGTATCCGTCAGCCGGCCGTCTGGGGCGGCAGTTCCGGTACGCTGAGAGCCAAGGAATCCGCTACGTGGCCCTGGCCGGCGCCAGCGAGGCCGAGGCTGGCCAGTTGTCGGTCAAGGACCTGGAGACCGGTGAACAGACGACCCTGCCCACAGCCGATGCCGTGGCGCGGCTCAGGACCCTGCTGGACTGAAACCCGACAACGAGCCCACAAACATGTTTCGCAACAACCTCAAGGCCCGCCTTGCAGAAGGCAAGGTTCCGGTCGGCCATATGATTTGGGAGTTCGCCACCCGGGGCATGGCGACGATGGCGGAGACTGCCGGCCTGGACTTTGTCCTCATCGACATGGAGCACGGCCCTTTTTCGGCCGCGCAGGTGGCCGACTTGATCGCCTGGTTCCGGGGCACTTCCGTGACGCCGATGGTACGGGTGCCGATGCCAGAATACCACTTCATCGCGCGCATGTTGGACGCCGGAGCCCTGGGCATCATGACTCCCAATGTGCGGGACGGAGCGACCGCAAGGCACATTGCCCAGTCCGTGCGCTATGCGCCCGCGGGCCGGCGGGGCCTGGGACTGGGGGGCTCGGTGTCCGGCTACGAGGCGGTGGATTTCCGGTCCTTCATGGATGCCAGCAACGAAGCGGTCACCATCATCAACCAAATCGAAAGCCAGGAGGGACTGGACAACCTGGAGGAGATTGTGGAGGCGGGCACGGACGTGCTTTGGGTCGGTCAGGCTGATCTATCCCAGTCGCTGGGCATTCCGGGGGAATTCGGCCATCCCAGGTTCAAGGCTGCGCTGACACAGGTGGTGGACTGCGCCAGGGCCTACGGTCTGGGGGCGGGCATCCAGCCAACCGATGAAGGCCAGATGATGGATTGGCGGGACGCGGGTTTCAACGTGATCTCCTACAGCGTCGACACCGCCGTGTACGCCGCGGCACTGGCCGCGGGTTGCGAGGCCGTACGCGGCACCGAGGATGCCAAAACCTGAGTCCAGGTGAACACGGCAGCCATTGCATTCCTGGACCTCGCCGGGAATTCTCCGGAGCTGCAATCACCGTCTGCAACTTGGCAATCCGCGGGTTCGCTGTAGGAACGGGCAAGCCTGGGTAGAAGGCCGCGACGAGAGTTCATTAACCGGTGGTTGATAGGCACACAACCAAGCCTGGAGGATCCAGAGTCATGGGCTGGTTCACACAAACATCAACCAAAACCGAAACTGTGCAGATTTGACACAGGATGTCCGCACAGCCATAATCCCGGCCACAACTGAACAGTTGCCTCATCCAGAGAAGTGGAGGGAATCGGCCCTGTGAAGCTTCGGCAACCCGTCCGCCACCGCCGGGCAGGGTGCTAATTCCGACAGAATTCGTTCTGGGAGATGAGAGCGCGGTCCGTCCGGGACCCTCTTCATCCCCCTTCCCACAGGGGGTTTTTTGATGCCAGCAACCGTAGCCCAGCCACCGCCTGCCGTTGCGCTCAATGGCAGATACCAGGGCGAGATCCAGGCCGAGGACCGGTTCCTGAGGTTCGGTCCCTTCCGATTCGCCTGCGGCGAGGAGTTGCCCGAGGTCGTCCTGGCCTACCAAACCTACGGCGAACTGAATGCGGACCGCAGCAACGCGATCCTGATTTGCCACGCGCTGAGTGGCAACCAGCATGCGGCCGGGCGCATGCCCGACCGTCCCACATCGCGGCCCTGGTGGGACGACTGTATCGGCCCTGGCAAGGCCTTCGACACCAACCGCTTCTTCGTGATTTGCAGCAACGTCCTGGGCAGTTGCTCCGGCTCCTCCGGACCGGCCGAGATCAATCCCGCCACGGGCCGGCACTGGGCCCTCGACTTCCCCATCGTGACCATTGCCGACATGGTGGAGGCGCAGGTCCGCCTGATCGACCATCTGGAAATCGAGAAGCTGCTCAGCGTGGCCGGCGGTTCCATGGGCGGCATGCAGGTCCTGCAGTGGGCCTCCCACCATCCCGACCGCTTGGTGAGCGCCATGCCGATTGCCACCACGGCGCGCCACAGCCCGATGCAGATTGCCTTCGATGCCGTCGGGCGTGAGGCAATTACGCGCGATCCGTACTGGCACGGCGGCGACTACTACGACCGGGCCGACAAGCCGGATGCCGGCCTGGCCGTGGCGCGCATGGTGGGCCATATCACCTATCTGTCCGAACAGTCCATGCACGAAAAGCAGTTCGGCGACCGGCTGAATCGGGACACCGACTCCGGCCGCACCGGCCGCGACTTCCTGAAACCAGAGTTCCAGGTGGAGAGCTACCTCCTGTACAACGGCCAGAAGTTTCCGGAACGCTTTGACGCCAACGCCTACCTTTATGTCACCAAGGCCATGGACGATTTCGATCTGACCCAGGCCACGGGCCGGCTGGCAGACGCCTTCCGCCAGGCGGTCGACGTCAAATTTCTGGTGCTGAGCTTTACCAGCGATTGGCTTTACCCCAGCCACCAGAGCCGCGACCTGGTGCGGGCCCTGAACGCCCTGGGCATCACCGTCACCTATGTCGACATCGACAGCGTCTGGGGTCACGATGCCTTCCTCCTGGAGCCGGACAGGATGACCCGAATCCTGACCAACTACCTCAACGGGTTGGCCGCGGGCCAGGCCTAAACTGCCCTTCGCATGCACAACGTACAGGCCCGGCCCGACCTGACGGCCATCGCCGAACTGGTGACCGAGGGAAGCCGAGTGCTCGACCTGGGCTGCGGCACGGGCGATTTGCTGGCCTACCTGATTGAGGCCAAGTCCGTCCGGGGAACCGGCATCGAACTGCACGAGGAGGCCGTGATGGACTGCGTCGGCAAGGGCCTGACCGTGGTCCAGGGCAACCTCAACGACGGCCTGGAGGACTATCCGGACCAGTCCGTGGACTACGTGATCCTGAGCCAGACCCTGCACTACCTCAATCGGCCGGTCCGGGTCCTGCAGGAGATGATGCGGGTGGGGCGACAGGTGGTTGTCAGCCTGCCCAACTGGGGCCATTGGCGAGCCCGGCTTGACCTGGTGTTGAAGGGCCGCATGCCGGAAGCCCCCATTCTTCCCGAGCCTTGGCACGGGGCTCGACGCTGGCAGGCGATTACCATCGCAGACTTCCTGGAGTTCTGCCTGATTGAACGAATCCAGGTGGTCGACTCGGTTTTCCTGGCCGGGCCGCGGGCGGTGAAGAATCCCGCAACGGCCAAGTGGCGAGCCACCACCGGCGTCTTTGTGTTGCAAGCGCCGCACACCCGTTGAGCGGGCATCCGACCCGCGCCATTCCCCCGCGGAGACCTGGGCATGATTGTGATGAAATTCGGCGGCACGTCCGTCGGCAGTGTGGAGGCCCTGCGACAGGTGGCCTCCATCGTGGGCAGGGAACTGGACGCCCAGGAACCGCGCCCGGGTGTGGTGGTGGTCACCAGCGCCATGAGCGGCGTGACGGATTTGCTGTCCAACGCGGCCCAGGCCGCGGCCCACACCGACCACGACCAGACCGAAGCCACCTGCAACCTTCTGCGCACCCAACATGCGGAGGTGACGGAAGTACTCGTCGACGATGCCGACGCGCGCTGGCGTCTCACCGAGGATCTGGAGGAAACCCTCCGCCAGTTGCGGAGGGTCCTGGACAGCATTGCCGTGCTGGGCGAGCTGACGCCCCGCGGCAACGACTGGATCTGCGGCACGGGTGAACAGGTGATGGCCCCGCTGCTGACCGAGGTGCTGAAGTCCGCCGGCATTTCGGCAGTGCACGCCAACGCCCGTTCCCTCATTGTGACCGACGACAACTTCGGCGCGGCGGAACCCTTGGTCAGCGAGACCGAATCACGCTGCCAAACACAGTTGACACCCCTGTTGGCACAGGGCAGGGCAGTGGTCACCAGCGGCTTCATCGGCTCCACGTTTGACGGGCTCCACACGACGCTGGGCCGGGGCGGGTCGGACTACTCGGCAGCCATTCTGGGAGCGGCCCTGGATGCCGACGAAATCCAAATCTGGACCGATGTCAGCGGAGTCAAGACCGCTGATCCCAAGGTGGTGCCGGACGCGCGCTCGCTGCGTGAAATCACGTTTCCGGAGATTGCGGAACTGGCCTACTACGGTGCCCGCGTAATCCATCCCAAGACCGTGCGGCCCGCCATCCGCAAGGGCATCGGACTGCGGGTTCTCAATACGTTCGAGCCGGACCATGTCGGCACCCGGGTCGTTGCAGACGAACACCGTGCCAAACAGGCCGGGATCAAGGCGATTTCGGCCATCCGGGACATGAACATGATCATGATCGAAGGGCGCGGCATGATCGGCGTGCCGGGCATCGCGGCCCGGGCCTTCCGCGCCGTCTCGGACGTGAACGCCAACGTGCTCATGATCAGCCAAAGTTCCAGCGAGCAGAGCATCTGCTTCGTGGTTCCGGACGATTCGGCCGACATGGTGATCAACGCCCTGCGCCGGGAGTTCTCAATGGAGCTGGACCGCGGCTACATCGAACGCATCGACGGTGATCCCGACATCGTCATCGTGGCTGCCGTGGGCCATGCCATCCGCCATACGCCGGGCATTGCGGCCCGGGTCTTCTCGGCCCTGGGCGATGCCCGGATCAACGTCGTGTCCATTGCACAGGGCGCCAGCGACAACATGATCAGCCTAGTGGTGGTGCGGGATGCCGCCGACGCCGCGGTCAACGCCCTGCACCGAGCCTTCAACCTGGCACGGCCGACCAACTGATCACCCCGGCAATCCGTCCCGGACACGCACATCCGACGGCATTTTCCTGACCGAATCCGGTCCGAATCCCTTCGCGGAGGACTGGATTCCGACGGTGTTTGCTGTGCTAGAATCCGCGTTTATCCCGAGGAGACGGATTCACCAGATTTCATGGTTGATGTTCCCGTCGTTGTGCTGGGGTTGGGTAGCGTTGGTCGTTCTTTCGTCTCCCAGATTCTGAGCCAACGCGCCTTTCACGATCGCCACTACGGCCTGCGCCTGTCCATCCGCGCCGTCGGCGACAGCCAAGGACTGGTTTCCACCGGGGACGGTGGCTTTCCGGACACCGAGCTGGCGGCCATCCTGAAGCACAAGGCCGCCGGCCGGCCGTTGACCGAATGGGCCGGCGGCAGTGCCTGTAATTCGCCCTTGGCGGCGGCACAACAGGGGACCGCCCCGGGATCCGTGGTGGTGGACTGTTCGGCGGCCGACGCGACGGCCGACGCCCTGCAGTGGGCATTGGAGGCGGGCCACCGCATTGTCCTGGCCAACAAGAAACCACTGACCCAGGACCTGACCGTCTGGGACCGGTTGACCCACACGCCCAAAGGAACCTGGAATCTGGGACGCAGCCGATGGGAGACCACCGTGGGTTCGGGACTGCCGGTTGTGGCCACCTTGCACCGCCTGGTTGCCAGCGGAGATTCCGTGACCTCGGTGGAGGGGGCCCTCTCCGGCACTCTCGGTTATGTCATGACCGGGCTGCAGGAAGGCAAGGCCTTCAGCGAAGTCGTGACCGAGGCCAAGGCATCGGGCTACACCGAACCGGACCCCAGGGACGACCTGGGAGGTGTGGATGTGGCCCGCAAGGCCCTGATCCTGGCGCGCGGCATGGGCCTGGGCCTTTCGCTGGCGGATGTCGAGATTGAAAGCCTGTATCCCGAGGAGGTTGCGGACTTGACCGTGGACGAGTTCATGAAGGCGTTGCCTACCCTGAACCAAGGCTTCCAGAGCCACTGCGCAGCCGCGGCCCGGCGGAATGCCTGCCTGCGCTATGTGGCCTCGGTGTCGGCGGATGCCGTGCGGGTCGGCCCGCAGGAAGTGCCGTTGGACAGTCCTTTGGGACAGCTTCAGGGCACGGACAACCTGGTCCAGTTTCGCAGCGGCTGGTACAACCCCCAGCCCCTGGTCCTCCAGGGACGGGGGGCCGGGGTGGACGCCACTGCAGCCGGCGTTCTGAGCGATGTTGTCGACTTGGCCTTCGCCCATCCATGATCGTTCCCAATCGATCGGAGTTAGACCTGTTGCAAGCAATGAACGAGCGGATTAACGTAGGTGTCCTGGGCGCCACCGGCGCTGTCGGGCAGCGGTTCGTGTCGCTGCTGGACAAGCATCCCTGGTTCCGTCTGACCGCGGTCTGTGCCTCGGAGCGCAGCGCGGGCAAACCGTACGCCGAAGCCTGTACCTGGATACTGCGCGATCCGATGCCGGAGGCCGTCCGCGGCATGGTGGTGCAGCCGGTCGAACCCGGCATCGAATGCACAATCGTGTTCAGCGGCCTGCCGACCGACCAGGCCCGCACGGCCGAGAGGGCCTTCGCCCAGGCGGGTTACGGCGTCTACAGCAATGCCGGTGCCTACCGCTATGCGGACGATGTACCCCTGCTCATCCCCGAAGTCAACCCGGACCACATCGGCCTGATCCCTATCCAGCAGCGGCAGCGCGGCTGGAGCGGCTACATCGTCACCAACGCCAACTGCACCACCACCCACTTGGTCTCCGCGTTGCACCCCCTGCACGAACGCTTCGGCATCTCCCGCTTGTTCGTCTGCACCATGCAGGCCATATCCGGAGCGGGTTACCCCGGGGTCCCCAGCATGGACATCCTGGACAACATCGTGCCGTACATTGCCGACGAGGAAACCAAGGTCGAGGAAAAGGAACCGCACAAGCTGCTGGGACACTTCGACGGCGAGCGGATCATCCCCCCGGACTTTCGGATTTCGGCGCATTGCAACCGCGTGGCCACGCGCAACGGCCATCTGGAGGCCATCAGCGTGGAATTCGACATCAAGCCCACCGCCGAGGAAATCCTGGAGACCTGGCGGGACTACCATCCGCTTCCACAGCAGTTGCGGCTGCCGTCGGCGCCGGACAAAGCCATCATCTATCGGGAGGCCGAGGACCGCCCCCAGCCGCGGCTGGATCGGCTGGCGGGATCCGTACCGGGCATGGCCACGGTGACCGGACGTCTGCGCCCCGATCCGCTGTTCGACTTCAAGTTCCTGACCCTGGGCCACAACACCATCCGCGGCGCGGCGGGTGGCAGCCTGCTCAACGCCGAGTTGATGCACTCGTGGCACCCGGACGCCGACTCCCTGGTAGCCGCCAACGGCGCGGTTCCGTGCGCTGTCCCCACATCCACATAGCCAAGGCAAGGACCCCAGCTTGACCACCTCAATCACCACACCGGACTACGCTGTCCACGGCTTGGTCAGTCTTGCCGAATTCCTGGAGGACCGGGTCGTCTTCCGCGATTTGCAGCCGGTTGACCGCCGCTACCAGGGATTTATCCAGTGCGCCCGCGACTTCGCCTTGGATCCGAGCGACATCCCGCGCAAGACCGACCCGGACTACAACAAGGTTGCGGTCTGGATCGTGGACCACATGCAGGAGCAGCGCTCCGACACCGAAATCCAGGAGCTTCTGTTCGTCGGCGACACACGCGGTTCCGATCTGGTCGCGTTTGAAAAGATGATCACCTATGCCGACTGGAAAGGTTCCTGTTTCATCGGCGACGAGGTGGTGCACGAAGAGCCCGAGCTCAGGTGGGAAATCCATCCCCTGCTGGTGTCCGCCAACCGCTGGTCGCTATTGGCGGAATGGATCGAGGGTTTGGCCGAGGCGAGGATGGCCATGGACAGCCGCACCGCCGTCATTGTGGACATCGACAAGACGGCCATCGGGGCCCAGGGCCGCAACCATCAGGTCATCAATGATGCCCGCGTGATGAGTCTGCGCAAATCCCTGGAAGTCCACATGTCGGCCAATTTCGACTTCCAGAACTTCCGCCGGGTCTACGACCAGATCAGCCGTCCCGAGTTCCAGGGCCTGACGGTGGACAACGAGGACTACATCATCTACATCTGTTTGATGATCATGGGCGGTGTCACCAACATCAAGGAGATCGGCGATCTGGTAGCCCAACGGATGTCGTTCCTCCATCTGGTGCGCTGGATTTCGACCAAGACGGACAAGCCCCTGGTCATGCAGTTGCGACAGCTTCACGACCAGTACCAGATGTGCACGCGGACCGGCGACCGCACGCCGTTCAAGCAGTTTCGGAGACAGGAGTTCCTGGAAACCACCGGCCGCATGGGCATTCACAGCAGCCCCATGGCGGCCGCCAAGCGGCTCGAAACGGAAATCTGCATCACGCAGGAAGTCCGCGAGCTGTGCGACTGGCTCAACGAGCGCGGCTGCCTTCTGTTGGCCATGAGCGACAAGCCCAAGGAGGCCTCCATGCCGCACCAGCGCTGGCACAAGGGCATGCTGCCGGTACATCGTACGCCCACCCATGCGGTGGGCACCAGCATCAGGGAACGGCTGGATGCCCTGAACTGACGGATCAATGCGCATCTCGTCCCTGAGAATAGCCATGGCATCGACAGGACGCGACCCGGTTGCAACCCACCACGGACAAAGCCCTTGCGAGGTCGCGGGGGCAGCCTCCATGTCCCCGCCATCCGGGTACGGTCCCGGCTGTGCGGGGATGCTCGCGGGGTGCGCCCGGCCTCTCACATCCCTATGCGGATGGCATACGCTCACGCGCCGTTCCGCCACCATGCCTTATGCTGAACCATCCAGAGCCTTGATCACCGCCACTTTATGACCAACAACCCGGAAGGTGGCTCCGGCCCCCGCAACCGTCCCCCTCAAAAATGGTCCGATCTCCTGTCTCAGGGATGGGTCTGGATCCTGCTGGTCATTGTGGGGGTGGTGGCCGTGCGGCTCCTGGTCTTCAATACGTCCCGAAACGACACGATTGGCCTTAACCGCGTGGCGGAACTGGCGAGTACGGGCAGGCTGGTCGGCATTGATGTCGAGGGCGACGCCATCGCGGTGCGCCTCAACAACGACAACGTGTTGCGCTCCCGCAAGGAGATGGAGACCAGCATCTACGACAGTCTGGCCAACCTCGGGGTGAATCCCGAGATCCTCAACTCCCTGAACATCACTTTCCGCAATCCGCCCCGGTTCGCGGCCATTCTGAGCGGGTTCCTAATCATCCTGCCCATGCTGATCATCCTGGGCTTTTTCCTGTTCATCATGCGCCAAAGCGGGGCCGGCCCCAACCGTGCGCTGCAATTCGGCCGGAGCCGCGCCAAGAAGGTTGAACCGGAGCACCACACCAACATCACCTTCGACGACGCGGCCGGCCTGGTTGAGGCCAAGCAGGAACTGCAGGAAGTGGTGGAGTTCCTGAACGAACCGGCCAAGTTTGAGGAACTGGGAGCCCGCATCCCCAAGGGGGTCCTGATGGTGGGATCGCCCGGCACCGGCAAGACCCTGCTGGCCAAGGCGGTGGCCGGCGAGGCCGGCGTGCCGTTCTTCTCCAGTTCCGGCTCAGAGTTTGTGGAGATGTTCGTGGGCGTCGGCGCCAGCCGAGTCCGGGACCTTTTCAAGCAGGCCAAGGAACAGGCTCCCTGCATCGTCTTCATCGACGAGATTGACGCCGTCGGCCGACACCGGGGCGCCGGCATGGGAGGCGGCAACGACGAACGGGAGCAGACCCTCAACCAAATTCTGGTGGAGATGGACGGGTTCGAAAGCGGCACCAACGTGATCGTCATTGCCGCCACCAATCGACCCGACATCCTGGACCCGGCCCTGCTGCGGCCCGGCCGTTTCGACCGCAAGGTGGTGGTCGACCTGCCCGAGCGGCATGAACGGCACGCCATTCTGGATGTCCACGCGCGCGGCAAGCCGCTCTCGGAGGATACGGACCTGGAGGCCATTGCGGCCCAAACCCCGGGCCTGGCGGGGGCGGACCTGGAAAATCTGATGAACGAGGCCGCCATCCTGGCCGCGCGCAAGGATCAGAACTCCATCACCATGCAAAACCTGGTGGAAGCCATCGAACGGGTCATGGCCGGTCCCGCCCGCAAGAGTCGGGTCATAACGGAGAAGGAGCGCCGCTACGTGGCCTACCACGAGGCCGGCCACGCGATCGTGATGGCCCTGCTGGACCTCGCCGACAATGTCGGCAAGGTTTCCGTCATCAGCCGCGGACAGGCGCTGGGCTACGTCATGCCGCTTCCCAACGAGGAGAAGAACCTGCTCAGCGTCTCGGACTTCGAGGCACAGCTGTCGGCTCTGCTGGGCGGGCGCGCCGCCGAGGAGCTTGTGTTCGAGGACATCACGACCGGCGCGGAGAACGACCTGGAACGGGTGACCCAGATTGCCCAGAGCATGATCACTCGCTACGGCATGAATGAATCCCTGGGGCCCATGCAGCTGAACCAGGGCGAACACAACCCGTTCATGGGCATGGAGATCGGGGAGCAGCGACAGTACAGCGAGGCGGTGGCCCGGAAAATCGACAAGGAGGTGCGCGCCCTTGTCGATCGCGCCTACGCACACACCCTCGATCTGCTGAAGGACAACATGGCGAACCTGAAGCTTGTGGCCGAAACCCTGCTGGAACGCGAGGTTCTCGAGCGGGAAGACTTCGAGGAGCTGCTGGGATTAACCCCTGCCTCCGCCTGATCCCCGGTGGTGGGCAAGGTTGGCCAGTTTGGATTCCGTCCCTTCGGTTTCCGACGCATCACCGCAGCGAGATCCGCACGTGTAGGTTCGGGGCCGGTGTCAACCCGCCGCCGGTGCCAAAGGGACCGGCCTTCATCCGGCATCGCCTTGATGGTCCTTGCCGCGACCACGGTTGGGCCAAGCCAATACCAATCCTGCCTGAAATTTTTCACATCCGGATTTTCCATGACCCACACCGCAACCTTTATGACCGGATCCTCGTTTGTGCCAGTCCTACTGCGAACGCTTGCCGCGGCTCTGCTGTTGCTGCTGTTGGCGAGCTGCGCCGACATGACCGTACCGGCCATGCCCGAAACTGCCGTCGAGGACGACACACAGGAACCGGAAGAAACCCAGGCCGAGGACAGCCCGGCCGAAGCCCAGCCGGCCCAGGAAGAACCGGACGAATCCGTCACGGTGGTGGAACCTGCCGATTTCGTGCTTGACGCCACTGCCACCGAAGTCCGGTTCCTGATTGAGGAGACCCTGGCAGGCAATCACAAACTGGTGGTGGGTGCGACCTCGACCGTATCGGGAGCGTTCCGAGCCACGTCGTCCGATCTGATGGCCACAATCTTCGAGCCGGTGGTGATCGATGCCGCGACCTTTGTCACGGACAGCGATCGACGAAACGGGGCCATCAACAGGTTCATCCTGAAGACAAGTGCCTACCCGGAAATCGTCTTCACGCCCACAGGTTTCTCAGAGGTGCCCGCCATGGTGGAAGTGGGTCAGGAATTCGAGGGCCGGTTGGAAGGAACACTCAGCGTGCTGGGAAAGGAGATCCCCCTGTCCTTTGCGCTTTCCGCACGGTTTGCGTCCGAGTACGAGTTCACCGGAAGCGGCACGACCACCATTTCGCGCGAGGAGTGGGACATTTCCGTCCCGATGCCGCCGCTCGTGACATGGGTGGCGGATCCCCTGGTCTTTGAAATGGACTTCACGGCCAAGGCGGAACAAACCGACCAGTAATTTTTGTGGCGGCCGGCAGCGGTGGCGAAACGCCTTGCTTGGCTGCCGCTGGTTTGACCGGGGAGCAGGCCGGCCGTCGATTCGCCCCCACACCGGAACGGATGCCTCCGGTACCGCCCACCAGCCGCATTGAACGGGGGGCGCGGGGGGGGGGCCGGCGGGTGTTTTGTTGTGGGGGGGGTCGGAGTCGAGGGGGGGGGGGGGGGGGGAGGGGGGGGGGGTGGGTGT
>VXMJ01000100.1 GCA_009841145.1 Caldilineaceae bacterium SB0661_bin_34
GCCCTTCAGGCTCCAAGCCTTGACCGTGTTCTTGTGGACCCCAATCTTGGCCGCGCACGCGGCGGCCCGATGGATCTTCATATCCATAGAATACTACAGAATGTCCTTCAGTACCGATATGTCGTGCTAGTAAGATGCTCCCCTATGTACTTGGCCTTCTGGGCAACCCGCCCCGGATCGAAGATCAGAAGCACGGGATCGAGGAGCACCGGATCAACGCCGGTCTCTTCCCAGCAAGCGTTGTAGTCGTTGGGGATGGCCTTGTGCGTCACGAAGCTTCCGTCGATGTAGACGGTCCGGCAACCTGCATCCCTCAAGTTCTCCAATGAGGCCTTGAGTCCCCTCATGAGATGCTGACTCCATGGATTGTGACCGAACCTGGTCATCAATTCGTTCCAGTTGGTCCAGTACATGCCTGGCGGCAGGAGTCCGTCTGCATTGAACGAAGGTGCCATATACACAATAATAATGTTGTGGTCTGGGTTGTCAAGGACTAAGCCGTTATGGACATCACATCAGTGGCGCAACGGTGCACCGGTTATCCCGACTGGTCGGATTGACAGCTTCTGACTCGACAGTTGGTGGATGTGGCCTTGCCTCGCCGCGGCTCCCTGGTAGACCAGACTGGGCGGGAACATTGGCTATCGAGCGACGCGGCCATCTGCCACATCCTGTGTAACTTCTGCCAGTGCTGGACCCTGCAAATCCTGAAGACGACCAGGTTGCGAGCGTAGGCCGTTGCGATAACAGGGGAGACCGGTGCAGTGGGGGTAGGTCTCGGGTGGACCGGGTCGGTGTTTTGGCGATCGGAATGGACAGGGGCTGGAATGAAGCCCACGATAAGGGGGCTTTTGGGTTTGTTGCGCGAAGCCAATTGTCTGGGATCCCTTCGTCTGTTCCGGGCCTCGAGCCAATATCAAGAAAACCGAAACAGTGCCGCCGGTCGGGTGGAATCATCCGGATTTCCCTATGCTACGATCGATGCTTGGTCTGCCCTCTCTGCTGGTGACAACAAGACATGCACCCACGGCAGACATCAAACCCAATAGGAGGCCTCTATGAAGGCGGTACAAGTGTCCCGAAGGGATTTTCTCAAGGTGTCGGGTATGGCCGGAGCCGGTTTGGCCTTGGCGTCCTGTACGGCGGTAGTCCCCGAAACTGGAACGGAAGCTGCTCCCCAGGAAGTCACTGTCTTCTTCTGGGACGGTCCGCCCTTGATTGGGATCCGGGAAGAAGCACTGGCGCCCTTCGATGAAGCCTATCCGGGCTGCGAGCTCAACTTCACCTCCGTGCCCGGGGGCTGGAACGCCGGCTACAGTGAAAAGCTCTATGCCGGACTGGCCGCCAATGACCCGCCGGATCTCTTCATCATTCGCATCGCCGACTTGCCGGAATTCCTCAGCAAGGACCTGTTGCTGGATCTGAAGCCCTATGTGGACCGCGACTCCTACGATCTGAACGAATTCCCGGCTCTGGCCATTGAGTCGTATACCCACGACGGGGGTATCTATGGCATGCCGGACAACGTGGCCTCCGTGGCCATGTTCTGCAATCAGGACATGATTGAAGAGGCCGGCGCGCAGGTACCCACCAACCAGTGGGATGATCCCGGTTGGACCGTGGACGACTTCTTCAACATGTGCGAGGCCGTGACCCAACGCGATGCCAACGGTGATACCACCCAGTATGCCTATCAGGTGACGGGCTGGAGTGTCATCTGGCAGATCTGGGTGCGCATCTTCGGCGGCCAGCTTGTGGACGATCCGTTCTTTCCCACCGAGTGCACCCTGAATGAACCCGGTGCCGTGGAAGGCCTGCAGTTTTACGCCGACCTGATCCACAAGTACGGGTTCGCCCCGCGCTTCGATGTCATGCAGGACCTGGGTGCCGTCGAACTGATGCACACCGGCCGCCTGGCCATCATCAACAACGGAAGTTGGTCCTTCCCCAACTTCCACGATGTCGACTACGAGGTCACGCTGGGCCACTATCCCAGCGGTCCCGGCGGTCGGGCCAATTACGTTTACTACTTCCCGCTGGTGATCCCCAAGACCACCCAGGTCCCGGACTGTGCCTGGAACCTGCTGAAGTACTTCAATGGCCCCGCCATGGAAAAGATCATCCAGGACGGCGGTCTGCAGGGCACAACCCTGTCCGCACAGCAGGCGTACTTCCTCACCGACACTCGTCCGCCCCAGAACAAGCAGGTGATGGTGGACGCGGTGCGCAACTTTGTGGCTCCGGATCCGGTGCTCACCAACTACAACGAGGTTTCGCGCACCATGCAGGCCGAGGTCGATCTGCTGCTCAATGGCGAGGAGCGGGACGCCAAGGTCGTGGCCGACCGGATCAAGGCAGCGGTTGACCCGCTAATCCAGGAAGGCCAGTGGCGGTAGCCCCTACGGTCTTCTGTCCTCGACATGACACGCCTCCAGCACTGCTACGGCCTGGAGGCGTGTCATCCCGGCGGTGTGCCGGGAACACCACAGCATCCCATTCCGACTGACAGGGCAGTTTCTCTTCAGTCATGTTGAGTGGCCTGACCTTTCGGCGCCGGGAAGCCATATTGGGCTGGGTCATGGCCTCGCCCTGGCTGCTCGGCTTCCTGGCTTTCACTCTGGGGCCGATGATCGCGTCCCTCGTCCTGTCGCTGTACGACTGGGATCTCATCTCGCCTGCCCTCCTGGTTGGCTGGGGCAACTACCGCGAGTTCTTTGTGGATGATCCCCTGTCCCTGCATTCGCTGCGCATTACCCTCTTCTACTCACTGATGGCGATCCCGCTGCACCTGGTACTGGGCGTGATCCTGGCCATGCTGCTGAACGCCAACATTCGGGGTCAGTCGGTGATCCGCACCGTCTACTACCTGCCTGCCGTCCTGGCGGGGGTCGCCGTGGCCATGCTGTGGCGCTGGATCTTCTCGCCGGATTTCGGGCTGCTGAATCTCTTCCTCTCCTACTTCAACATTGAGGGACCAAACTGGCTGGGCAACCGAACATGGGTCCTGCCCTCCTTTGTCATCATGAGCCTTTGGGGTGTCGGCGGCGGCATGGTCATCTATCTCGCAGGCCTGCAGGGCATCCCCACCGATCTGTACGAGGCGGTTGAGATCGATGGTGCCACGGCCTTCCGCCGGATCTGGCACATCACCCTGCCCATGCTGAGTCCGGTCATCTTCTTCCAGCTCATCATGGGTGTCATTTCCTCGATGCAGATTTTCACCCAGGCCTTCATCATGACCGATGGCGGTCCGGCCAACGCATCCCTGTTCTACATGCTGTACCTGTACCGCCAGGCGTTCGAATACCGCAACATGGGGTACGCCTCGGTGCTGGCCTGGATCTTGTTCCTGTGCATCCTGGCCTTGACCCTGCTCCTCTTCCGTACGGCTTCGGCCTGGGTGTACTACGAGGCTGAGACGCAGCGAACATGAACACGGCGGACAGCATGGCCGTGGCTCCCCCTGCATCCACAGGCCTGGGAAAGCGACGCACCCAACTGATTCACCGTATCGTGGCCTACGGCGTGCTGGGCGTTGGCAGTCTGTTCATCCTGGCTCCGCTGGTATGGATGCTGTCCACATCCCTGAAGACCCGTTCGCAGGTGTTCCGCTTCCCTCCCGAATGGATTCCGGAACAGTTTCTCTGGCAAAACTATGTGGAAGCGCTGACTCTGCTGCCCTTTGAGATCTTCCTGCTCAACACGGTGATCATCACCGGCCTGTCGGTGGCTGGTGAACTGGTATCGTCGGCCGTGGTGGCCTATGCCTTCGCGCGCCTGCGCTGGGCCGCCCGCAACACCCTCTTCATCGTGGTGCTGGCCACCATGATGCTGCCCCGGCAGGTCACACTGATTCCCACGTTTATTCTGTTCACGCGGGTGTTCGGCTGGAAGGACACGTTCTACCCCCTGATCGTGCCGTCTTTCTTCGCCGTGCCCTTCTTCGTGTTTCTGCTGCGCCAGTTCTACATGACGCTGCCCTTCGAACTGGATGATGCCGCCACCATCGATGGCTGTTCCAAGTTCGGGGTGTTCCTGCGCATCCTCCTGCCCCTGTCCAAGCCGGCCTTGGCCGCAGTGGCGATTTTCTCCTTCCAGTTCCACTGGAACGACTTCTTCTACCCACTCATTTATCTCTTTGACAAGGACAAGTTCACGCTGGCGCTGGGCCTCCGGTTCTTCCAGGGCAACTATGGCACCGACTGGCACTACCTCATGGCTGCGTCGCTGGTGGTGATGCTGCCGGTGATCCTGGTCTTCTTCTTTGCCCAGCGCATCTTCATTCAGGGGGTTGTTTACCAGGGATTCAAGTGATCCCCAACATCAGCAGTCCCCCACTCACCTGTTCCCATCCTGTCCATCCTTTCACCCGGTCCAATGGAACACTCCGGCATGCACGACAGTCCCCGTCTCAGGTTTCATCCCCTGTCCACCGGACAGGCCCAATGGCGCGAAGGCTTCTGGGGCGAACGTTTCGCGCTCTGCCGCGATAGTGCCCTCCACGCCATGGAGGAGATTCTGAACACCACGCCCCATGGTGCCTCCCTGCACAACTTCCCCAAGGCAGCAGGGCAGCAGGCCGGTGCACACGAGGGTACCAAGTGGAGTGACGGCGACTGCTACAAGTGGCTGGAAGCCCTCACCCACGTCTATGCCTTTACCCGGGACGAGCAGACCCGCGCCACGCTGGAAACCCACATCGCGGACATCGCCGCGGCACAGGAGGAGGATGGGTACATCAGCACCCAAATCCAGTTGACCGACAAGGAACGCTGGACGGACCTGCACGACCACGAGCTCTACAACATGGGGCACCTGCTGACCGCCGCCGCGACACATCACCGCGTCACAGGCTCCGAAACGTTTCTGACTGTGGCCCGCAAGCTGGGCGACTACCTGTACGAGTTGTTTGTTCCGCGTCCCCCGGACTTGGCCCACTTCGGGTTCAATCCCTCGCAAATCATGGGCTGTGTCGATCTCTACCGCGCTACCGGCGACACCCGGTATCTGGAACTGGCCGGAGTGTTCGTGGACATGCGCGGATCGCAGGAGGGCGGCTCCGATGTCAATCAGAGTTACATGCCCTTGCGGCAGGAAACCACGGCGGTGGGACATGCCGTAACGTCCGCGTACCTGTATAGCGGAGCCGCCGATGTGTTGGCTGAACGCTCCGATCCGGCCCTGCAGGACGCGCTAACCCGGATCTGGCGCAACGTCGTGGACACCAAGAGCTACGTGACCGGCGGAACGGCGGCCCTGCACCACGGCACATCCCAGCGTCCCGAACTCTTTAAGGCGCGCGGATCCGCCAACGGCCAACTGACCACGCCGGCACCCCGCCGAAGTGATGTGCATGAGGCTTACGGCCTGGAATACCACCTGCCCAACGCCACCGCCTACAACGAAACCTGTGCCAATATCGCCCAAGCCATGTGGTCCCTGCGCATGTTGCGCCTAACGGGTGAAGTCCAGTACGCGGACAATATGGAACTGGTGCTGTACAACAGCATGCTGTCCGGCATGAGCCTGGACGGTCTGCGCTTCTGTTACACCAATCCGCTGCGATGGTACGGAGAAGAACACGTACTACTGAGCCAGGATTACACGGAGCGCTGGGCCGACTTCCACTGCTACTGCTGTCCCCCCAACGTGCTGCGCACCCTGGTCTCGCTGCATGAATGGGCTTACGGCCGGACGGAAGGGGAATTGTGGGTGAACCTCTACGGTGCCAGTGAGGTCAGCACGGATCTGGGCGATGGCCGGACGGTGGCCCTGCGTCAGGACACCCAATATCCTTGGGACGGGACGGTTGAGCTTACGGTGACGGAGGCATTCGGGTCATCGTTCGCCCTACTGCTGCGTATTCCGGCCTGGGCCCGCGGTGCCACGGTCACCGTCAATGGCGTGCCGGGTCCGCAGGTGGAACCTGGTACCTACTGTCGCATTGAGCGTCAGTGGCAGGAAGGGGATCGCGTTGAGCTTCAATTGCCCTTGCGGGTACGCTGTCTTCAGGCTCACCCCAAGGTGGAGGAGGTCCGCAATCAGGTAGCATATGCACGAGGTCCTTTGGTGTACTGTGCGGAGACAGTTGATTTGACTGGCATCGTTGACATCACCAGTCTGTACGTGACGCGTACCGCCGACTTCACCCCACAACGCGAACAGGGTCCTTTGGGGGACGTGGTCGTCCTGCGGGGCCAAGGGCTACGTGTGTCAGCGACGGCCGGTCCCCTTTACACCGAGGTAGAGGATGTGGATCTGTCGTCCAAACCGCTCACCTTGATCCTGATCCCCTACTTCGCGTGGAACAACCGAACCCAAGGGCAGATGAGTGTATGGCTGCCTCTGTATGCCTGATACAGATGTCGGCTCGGAACTGATGGAGGCCTGCGCGAGACCGACGGATGACAATCTGGTGCAGGACGAATCGACCAGGTATCGAGTCAATTCGGCACATGCAGTCCCAACCCAGCCAGCCAATTGCACAACAACGAGGGTTGCTGCGGGTCTCATAGGATGAAGCAATTCCTATACAGGACATGCTGCAAGACACTGTATACAGTGTTGCTGGTCTGGCCGCGTTGAAGCAGGGTTTGTGGGTCACGCCACCGTTTCGTTCACAGCCGGATTCGTCCTGCGCGTCTCGGGGGCACCCTATTCGCTGTCCGTCATTGGTTACGATTCTTTCTTGGAGGACATCCCCATGCCTACGCTGGATTTCAAGGGCAAGCAGCACGTCTATGCCCACCACTTGACCGTGCCCTACAGATCACTGGTTCGAGAAGTGGAGCGTTCTGAGGGGGACGATACAGATGCTGCCGCAGATGGCAACCTCATCATCCACGGAGACAATCTGCACGCGCTGAAAGCGTTGCTGCCCCGCTACGCTGGCAAGGTCAACTGCATCTACATTGATCCACTCTACAACACCGGTAACGAGGGGTGGCGCTACAACGACAACGTGAACAGCTCTCTCATGAGGGAATGGCTAGTGGCGAACAGTCCGGTGGACGGGGAAGACCTGGAAAGACACGACAAGTGGCTCTGCATGATGTGGCCGCGTTTGCACCTGCTCAGGGAGCTGCTGTCCAACGACGGTGCGATCTTCGTGTCCATTGACGACCATGAACAGCATCACCTGCGGATGTTGATGGATGAGATTTTTGGAGACGATAATTTTGTTGCCAACATCACTTGGCGAAAAAAGGCTGGAGGCGGTCAAGACAGTAAATATCTGGCTAGAGAGCACGACTACATTCTGTGTTACCGCAAGAGCCAAGATTTCTCAATAAATTTCCGCAGTGTCCAAGTTTCGGAGAGTGAGTTCCGAAAGACCAAGAACGGACGCAGATGCAAATTCATCAAACTAGAAAAGTGGGGTTCTGGTGCCTATCGGACTGATCGGCCAACGTTGTTCTACCCAATTAAGGATCCAGATGGAAACGACTTTTATCCTCAGGCTCCGAATGGCCAAGAAGGCCGCTGGCGTACCCGTCCAGAGGCGTTGGATGATGACCACATTTACTGGGAAAAAAGGAATGGCCGCTGGACGCCACATGAAGTAAAGTATTTCGATGAGGCGACCAAGGTTAAAACGATAAAGGAAAGGACTGTCTTTTATGATATGGGTACAACGACAGACGCGGCAAAAGAACAGAGAATGATTTTTGGCAACAAGGTTCTTGACAACAGCAAACCTGTGGACTTGATCTACCGGATATTGGCTATTGGTTCACCCAAAGACGGTGTGATTCTCGACTCCTTTGCTGGCAGCGGCACCACCGCACACGCGGTCTTGGCCCTCAACAGTGAGGATGGCGGAAACCGTAAGTTCATCCTCGTCGAATGTGAAGACTATGCCGACACCATTACCGCGGAGCGCGTGCGACGCGTCATCGAGGGTGTTCCCAAAGCCAAGGATGACGACATCCTGAAGGAAGGATTGGGCGGCTCGTTTACCTACTGCACTCTTGGAAAGGCTATTGACGTGGAGGAGATGCTCAACGGGAAGAATCTGCCGGAGTACAGTGAACTGGCATCCTACCTGCTGTATACTGCGTCGGGTCTGTCCTTCGACAAAAGCGAGGGGATGCAGGCGCAAACCGACGAGGGTTTGTTTTGGAGCGGCGACGACGTTGACTACTACTTGCTTTACCGGCCCGACATCGAGTGGCTGCGCAGCAACGAGGCTCTTCTGAATGAAGGGCAAGTCTGGCGCATCAGTGAGCGAGGAAAAAAGGCCGTGGTGTTCGCCGCAGGCAAGCATATGGGCCAGCATTTCCTCACCGACAAAGGTATCACCTTCTGCCAGATACCCTACGAAATGCATCGATTGGGTTAAGGAGGCGGATGATGGAACTGAAGGAGTACCAGACGCGCGCCCTGGAGGCGTTCGTCCGCTGGTTGGATGTACTTGCCAGCAAGCAGACCGAACTGGAAGCCGCCAAAGCTGCCTTGCAGAGCATTGGGCAAGATGTTTCTGTGGACACTCTCAACGACAACTATCCCAAGTTGGCGTGGAAGCAGTTGGCGGATGTAGGCGAGGTAGCAGACAGTGCCGGACCCTATGTCGAACGTACTTCCACTAGCGGAAATCCTATACCCCATGTTTGCTTCAAGGTGCCCACCGGCGGGGGTAAGACGCTGCTAGCTGCCGCAGCACTGGAACGTCTAAACCGTCCAACCGGCTTGGTTCTGTGGATGGTGCCCAGCAGAGCAATTTACCGTCAGACCAAACAGGCTTTGTGGAACCGGGAGCACCCTTACCGCCACATGCTGGAGCGCGCCAGTGGCGGGCGTGTCAAGATGCTGGAAAAGGATGATCCTTTCAACACTGCCGACGTTGAAAACTACCTTTGTGTGATGCTCATTTCCTTGCAGTCGGCTAACCTCGGGACCAAAGATTACCGCCGTATGTTCCGGGATTCCGGGCGCTATACGTCCTTCTTTCCCGACAACGATGATGATCGTGGCGACGCGAGACTGCGTTGCAGGTTTCCCGATCTTGCCCTATCGGATGATGAGCATCCAGTGACTCAAAGCCTCGTCAATGTGTTCAAAATGCAGCGTCCTGTTATCGTACTAGATGAGGCCCACAAGGCCTATGGGAAACAGGTAAAAGATGAATTCGTGCGCTCTATCAACTACCTCAACCCCAGCTTGGTAATTGAACTGTCTGCTACGCCGAGTCGCCGCAAAAGCAATCTGCTTGTGGACATATCTGGCGTTGACCTGAAATCTGAAGAGATGATCAAACTGCCCGTGGAGATAACGTCCTTCACTGACGTGGAATGGCAACATACGCTGGGCGCAGCCCATGCCCAACTCGAGGCACTTGACAACGAAGCTCTCTCGTTGGATCATCAAGAAGGACGCTACATCCGTCCTATCGCGGTGGTGCGAGTGGAGCACACCGGCAGCGCACAGATTGGTCGAGATACCGTTCATGCCGAGGACGCACGGGCATACCTCACGCAGAACTTGGGTGTCCCTGCAGCAGCAGTAAGGGTCAAATCGTCAGAAAACGATGAGTTGGGTGCCGAGGACTTGCTGGACAAGGCTTCGCCCGTCCGCTGGATTATTACTCGTGACGCACTGCGCGAAGGTTGGGATTGTTCATTCGCCTACTTGCTGGTGCTGTTGGACAACACCAAGGCTAAGACCGCCATTACACAACTTGTAGGCCGGGTGATGCGACAACCCGAAGCTCGACGAACTGGACGGGAGACTCTGGATCGATGTTATGTCTATTGCCAGAACATGGATGTCAACGCTGCCGTGCAGTACGTCAAGATTGGGTTGGAGCAAGAAGGGATGACGGGCCTTGAAGACGACATTCAGAGCAAGGACGAGCCCAGCCAAAGGCTGGTCAAGGTCCAACCTCGTCAGATGTTCCGCGATGACGCCATCTTTCTGCCCAAAGTATTGCACAAAGACAGGAGGGAAGGCTGGGTGGAGCTGGATTACCAGCGGCACATTGCGTCTTCACTGGAGTGGGTGAGTATAGGTGCCCCCGACCTGCAAATTAGCATGACACAGGGACCGCAGGAGACCAAGGCAAGTGTTGATCTAGCGATGACGACTGTTCCGACGGTGTACGATGACCCTCGGGCTCTGTGCATCGACACCGACGTGAAAATAGCTTGGTACGCCCGTCGCATCTCCCATGTGATACCCAATCCCTTCCACGCGGCGCATATCGCACAACAGATGGTACAACAGATGCACGATGCGGGGTTTGACAGTGAAGCCATTTATGGACAGCGTTCATCTCTGGCTGATCAACTGCGCCAGCATGTGGTAAAGGAGGCTGACCGTCTGGCCGAACAGATCTTTCGTGCCAAGTTGGCCAAAGGCCAGATACGCTTCGACCTGGAAACCGGCGATCGGAACTACCGTATACGTGAAAGCTACGAGATACCAGTTGGCGAAGGCGACAACCTATTGCAACGTTATGGACAACAAATACAATTGAGTCTCTTTGAGCCGGTGTTTGAAAAGGGTTACAATGATCTGGAGCGCAGATTTGCATTTTATCTGGATCAGCAGAAGGCATTGCAGTGGTGGCACCGAGTGGCTGTCCGACAGCATGGTGAGTACTACCTGCGGGGCTGGCGGAATGAACGCATCTGGCCTGACTTCGTGGCAATGGCATGTGAAACCGACAGCAAGCCCAGTGTGCTGGTATTTGAAACCAAAGGTGACCATTTGAAGGATGCCGACGACACCAAGTACAAGAAGAAGGTGTTTGAGGCCCTTGAGAAGGCGTTCAACGTTGGTAAAATGACTGTCCATGCCGGCTTGGCCGAGGGTGTGTTTCGCTTGGTGTTTGACAAAGAAGGGTTTCCCGACGCGGAAGAGGCTATCACCTACCTCTACGACGGACGCGCAAGGTAGATGACTCTGTACAGGAAAAGGTTCAGAGTTTAGGATGTCCGGCGTGGATCCTAGAAGTCCAATTGAAAGGGGATTATAGCCAATAGTGGGCAGAATGAAATTGCCCCTTAATCGAGGGTGTTTGATTGTAATAGTCAGATTTTGAAGGATTACAGCCTGAATCTAGAATATGCTGTATACTGCACTTCTGAGTCCCAAGCATGAGGCAGACGGTCAATGAGCGTACAAAACCGATGGGAAACGAGCCCAGGACCCTTGGACCCGCATGCGGTCAAGTTGCGGCGCGCCATTGTAAACAAGACAAGCGTGGGTTCCATTGAACCCGACAAGGATTACCCGGAGCACACGGTTCTCGTGTTCTTGGATTCTTCGGTAGTCGCCGGTTCTCCAGTTGTGATCAAGCAAGCATCAGAGGCTCTGGGGCCTCGCGAACCGTTGGTGCTTCGCCCCGCAGATGCGCAACAACTCGCCCGGTCCCTGCTAGCACACGTGGAGGAACTGGAGAGGGACGCCGAAGATGCCCCTGTGTGACAATCCCGGTTCTGCCACCCAGAAACCGAGGAACCCCGGCCGCATGGTCGGGGTCTCGTTCTTGGGTAGGCCCCTATGTATCTGGTTGGGGTAAGTGCAGAGTTGAGCGTCTCCGGCTGCCGATGCGCGGATCAACAGCCCAGCACTTGTCCCTTGGCTGTTGATCCGCGTTTCTGTACCGTGGGTCCGCGCAACAGCAAAGCCAGTGCCTTTCGGGCTGGAAGCCGACGCTGTGGAAGGTGCTGCAGCGCATCCAAGTCAGACTCAGAGGAATAGTCCACGCCTACCTCCGAAAGAACTCTTAGGTTGTGGCCTGCTCGCGAACCACCATGATTGGAATACTTGAGTGTCAGCGGGTAGGGCCTGCCGGATCCAGCGCCAGTAGCACAGTCGCCGCACCCGTACCAGGTCGGCCTGCCATGCCTTCAGGATGGGCTCAAGGGCCTCCTGCTTGGCCTGAAGGAAGGGATAGACCTGCCCTTCGACCGCCCTGCAACTCCAGAAAAAGGCGCTCAACCGGATTCAGTTCGGGGGAATAGCGCATTCGCACCACCCAGGCCGCGTCCACGGCCTGCATCACCTCGTCCGTGTGGCCGCCGGCCCCGCCCCAGACCCAGCCGTTGATGGCCGGCTCTTGCGCCCAAGCTCCCCAGATGCGGACCATCTCCTCATAGTTACGGGCGAGCCAAAGACAAAGCCCGTTCTACAAATCCCACTAGTTCAGCTGGGGAGATACGTTCAGCTTGCCATGCAGGATTAGTGTCGTGGTGGAAACGGTTAGCATATTCCAAGACATTATCCAATTCCACAATAGTTGCACTATCGATAACTTCATCTGTTTGACCGCTGTGTTTTCTGCACTTTTCAATGAACTTACCGATACCAAATTTCCTGCCAGGAGGAAATTGACCAGGACATGCTACTCGATAGTAACCTTCCAAGTAAAAGCGAATTGCACGGGCAACTTCCTTTTCGTTGCCCGATTGATCATCAACGTATCCTTGAAGGAGACGATATTGTTGATCATGCTCTGTGATCGCGTCCCGAGAAGCGTCCCAACTTCGAATTGTAGATTCATTCCCATTTGGCGCGATTTCCAAAGTAGCATAATCCTCATTGCCAATCATCCCGTCCAAAATACCACAAAGGAACCGCTTGTTGTGTGACAACACAATGGTTTGTTTTGTCCGACGTGCCAAGTCTCTTACAGTTTGTACAGTAGCCAATGAGCGGTGATCATCCAAGCTGGCCATTGGATCATCTATCACTGCCACTGTCTTGTCAAGATTGGGATTACGGTCTAAAGAGGAAAAGAACAGCGCAAGAGCCAATGTGTTTCGGTCGCCAGCACTGAGCGAGTTTCGAAACGATGGTTTGCCAGGAGGGTTCCTGTTGCCCTTTACAGCGATTGGTTCATCATTGATTATCACATTGTAAGTGCAAGAAGATCCTGAACCCCTTCCAATATTGGAAGGGGTTAAGTTTCCAACACAAAAGCCTGCATTGAACCGTTTGAGATAAGCATTTACTCCACTTTGCAACTCAGGGAAGACGTTATTTCGATATTCTTCTAATTCTGCCCTGACTTCATCCCGTGCCTTTTCTGTAATGTCTTTGGCCTTCAACTCTTCCATGTAGTCATCGCACAAAAGAACAATGTTCTCTTGGAAACGGGATTTTGTTGCCTTCAGTCTATTTAATGTATCGATGATTTGGCGAGTGTCAGCTGTGCCCGCCTTTTGTTTCACTCTTTTTATCTCTTTATTGGCATGCAACAGTGTTTCATTAATTTTCTCTATGTCTTGCATATGGGCAACATACGTATTGAGTGCATCGATAGTAGATTGGTTTAAGGCCTGCGGTTCGAGGGGGGCAGACTGTTTTGCAGCCAGCTGCTGGGCAACCATTTCTCGCGCTGTGTTCCAATCATTTATGATAGCATTTGTATCAACATTGATGGTTGGTACATTGCAGTAGCTGGACCAAAACCGCAAGGCTTGTGCTAGTGTGCTGACTGAACGCTCGAATTCCAATTGCTTTCTGCTTGCATGGTTGCGGTTGATGTCATTGAGCAAACGGGTAACCGTTTTCTTCAAGTACGTATATTCTTGACTAAAATACGCTCGGTAGTGCAAAATCAAGTCGATGGCCTCAATGTCTTGGCCACAGAATGGGCATCGGTATTCATCTTGGTGGGCAACTCTATTCATACCATCAGCGACCCAAGGTTCTCCACCTTCTCCGAGAGTCTGTATATGTGCCTGAACTTGGGTTTCTGCAGAGTCATCCAGATCAGATAAGCCTGTCAACAGTGCGTTTTCAATCTCTTCTCTCTCAAAATTGGGAAGTTCGATACTTGCCAACAGTGGTTCGTTGTGTACGGATGCGTGGTCTTGTGCAGCTTGTAAATTGCGCTCCACTGTGGATATCTTGTTGTCTAATTTAGATTGATTAGTTAGAGCACAATACTCATCAACTGACAGACCAAATCGGAGACTTTCAGGTATAGCATTGGCTTTCTCGGTTTTAGCCGTGTTGTGTTCTTCAACGCGGTTGACGAGAGCTTGCAATTTGCGGTTGAGAGCGACACCTTGATCACCAAGAATTAATTCATGAAGATTCTGTCGATGTCGGGCGTCTACGTCTAACCCTGAATATACATTTTCATCGATGAAGTTGTCGTTGAATACTTTGAGATCAGTTAGGTTGAAATTCCATGCATCGTTTTCGAATATCATTTTTGTTGATTTGTCTGTTGGTTCGTTTTGCCAACTCAGCACTGCGTGAGCAGGGTGCTGGGATCCAAGCCGATGTCTTTCGATTATCGGTAATGGATCGCCACTCGCAAGGGAGCGCAAGACCGCGGTGAGAGTTGTCTTGCCTTGAGCATTGTCTGCGTAAAGCAAAGATAATTTGCTCAGTGGATGATGTTTACCAGGGTTAACTGATCTGAACCTGCCAATGTTTCTTAGTAAGTCAATTTGTGTGAACATGTAAATCCTGACTGTTGGTTCGAGGGGTGCTGATTGAAACGTGTGGCCTCCTGCTTCAGAGTGTCCGAAACCTGTGGCCAATCTGCGACAGCCGTCATTGGAGAAATTTGGTTCGTCTCGGCTGAAGTCTGAAGAAGGGTTAACGTTTCGATGGGGCGTGTGATCTGGCCCGGCTGCAAAGCGTTGGTTAAACGTCTCGGCTGATTGTGCTACGTTACATTGTATGTTGTCAAGACAACGTTCGGTTTGGTGGGGTAGATCGCGTTCGATTGGCAGTATCCTGAGCGAAGTCCCCTGGTGGCAAGCGGGATGTCCCCGCTGGTAGCTTCTTCGGTGGTTGTCTACTGACGGGGCAAGTTTGGACCAAGTGTCCCAGTTAGGGCATGTGGTGGGTGTCGTGGCCGGTGGCCGCGGCTCATGGCCTTCTGAATGGGGAGGTCCAAGTGCCATCTGAAGCGGGCCTCCTATCCCCCGAAGCTACGTTCGGCCTGTACCTGAAACGGATGGGAACCCAGTGGTGGCGCACGCTGGCTGAAAATAAGTTCCAGGACGCGCAGTTGGACCTCTTCTGCCTCGACGAAGCCGGTTTTTGCCCCTCCCTGCCGCCCACTTACACCTAGGCCCTGGCCGGTGTGCGCCTGGTCGTCCCCTGCGAGAACTCCTAGGGTCGGCGCGTGAACGTCCTGGCCGCCCGCGCTGTGCCCGGCACCCACCGGCACACACCCCTGACCTAGCGGACGGCGTCCCGTCCCTGGAAGAGGGAGCATATCCTCGGCTGCCTGCGCCACGCCCTGCCCGGACGCGCAGGCACCCAACGCATCGTGGTCCTCGACAACGCCTCCTGCCACTACTCCCGAACGGTGCGGCAGGCCCGGCGGGAGCTGGCGAAGCAAGGGATCTGGCTGTTGTACCTGCCGGCCTGCAGTCCGGAGTTGAACGACATCGAACGTACCTTCCGCACCGTTAAGCACGGGGCCATGCCCCAGCGCACCTTCACGACCATCAAGACGCTGACGACGGCCGTGGAGGCGGCCTTCGACCAGGTCAACGCCCAGCTGTTACCTTCAGAGTAAGTCATGCGGAATGTTTAGGCACCTCTGATTCTGGCCGCCTTACGGTGTTGGATGACTCGATGGGTTGTGCCACACTTAGCCAGTGCCTACCATGTCCGCTCCGTCCCTCTCCGACCGTCTGGCTCTCATCGCCGCCGGTCCCTCCCTGGTCGGCTATCCAGTCGTGGCAAGGCTGGTGGTGGGCGAACTGGAAACTGAGTTCGGAAATCAAACTTCGAAGACGGGTTCATTGTTATCCATATATCCGTGACGGAGCCATCAGATATGTCATGCGTACTGGCTATTGATCCATCTGGTGAATCGGCCATTAGGATGGACGGTTGAGATCATGAATGGATGAGCGTAAGGTCGCAACCGTCCCATCGGACCAATATTTGCGAGAAGGTGAAGGATTTCTTGGGACACTATCTTTCCTTTCAAAACCCTTGAACTCGCATTGACACCTATGCGTAGCCGGCATTGATGTAGTCCGGGTACGCGTTTGACCCAAACCCCAATTCTCCACATCGGTATCGGAACCGCTGGCAGGCATCGGTATACTCGGGATCCTCAATCAGATTCACCCGTTCCTGGGGATCCTTTCCCAGATCGAACAGTACCTCCGGCATGTCGGGTCCATAGTACTGGTATTTGAGGTCTCCCTGCTTGATCATCAAGTTCCGACCCCCAAACTGCGACACCGACTCCCCACTCCAGTTGGTTGTGTCCCCTTGACAGAGCGGTACCAGACTGCGACTGTCCAAACCGTCCGGTGTCGGGACACCGGTGAAATCGCACAGTGTGGCAAACAGGTCGCACAGGTTGACGTTCTCCGTCACCGTATGACCCTCGGACCCGAACCCCACAGGCCAACGGATGAACAGCGGTACTCCGACACTGGCCTCGAAGAACTTCTGCTTCTCCCAGATGCCGTGCTGGCCCAGCATCTCGCCGTGGTCCGACGTGTAGATGATGATCCACTCATCGAGGTCCTGGCCAGCCGCCTCCAGGGCGTCCAGCACAACTCCGTAGTACTCGTCGATGGTTTCGATCATCCCGTAGTAGGCGGCCGTGGCCCTCTGTATGTCTCGTTCGGTCACGTCGGTGCCGACATCCACTTGCCGCTGGGACAGGAATGGATGGTCGAAGACCGGTTCGTCCAAGTAGGGTCGCACCCGGTTCAGGTAGTACTCGAACTTGCCCTGATCCGTCTGGTAAGGGTAGTGGGGCTGGTTGAAGGACACCTTGAGCAAGACCGGCCGCTCCGGTCTGGACCGGTCGAAGTACGGGTCTGTGAAGTGGTCACGGATGAAGTTCAGAGTGCCCTGTAGAGCGTATTCGTCCGCTACATGGCTGGGCGGGCGGCCAACTCCGGCGCGCAGCACCTCCTTGGTGTCGGACCACTTGTGCCTTCGGAACGTTTCCGCATACGGCGCGAAGCTGTCCTCGTCCCGGTCTTCGATCCGATGATCCGCCATCCGTATTTCGGAACCCAGCCGCTGCATCCAGCCCTGCATCTGGTCCGGACCGGTATGGTGCAGCTTGCCGGCCGCGACGGTGTGCCACCCGTACTGGGCCAGCCTTCGGGCAAAGGTCATGTAGCCGGGTGCCAAGTCTTGACCAAAGGACTCGACCCCACAGGTTCGGGGCAGCTGTCCGGACATCATCGCTTGTCGCCCGGGAATGCAGATGGGCGAAGGCGTATAGGCCTGGGTAAACACTACCCCTATTTCCGCCAGTGCATCAAGCCTAGGCGTGCGCACAATCGGATCCCCCGCATAGCCCAGAATGTCGCGACGGTGCTCATCGCTCATCAGAAACAGGATGTTGGGCTTGTTTCCGGGCATGGCCAATCCCTCTGCTGCGTGCTTGTTTCGAGAAGGTTCTTCAGTCCGAGTTCAGCCAGGACTTCTTGCAGAGCACGATTTCCGACATGTCGCAGATCACGCCAGAACTGGACACTCCCTCGTGCGGCCTCCAGATCAGGTTCAGGGTGCCGTCCACAACCGCGGCGGCAGGAACATCGAACCGTTGCAGATCGGGAGTCTGGGTGGTGGGCATATAGTCGTGAATCTCTACCCCCTCCTCTGTGTCCAAGCGAACATAACTGCGCGAGATTCCGGCATAGGCAATCCGCAGTTCATAGTCCTCGCCTGGTTCCAGGTTCTCGTAGCGGATGCGGAGAGGTGACGTACCCAACATCACCAGTCCTCCTCTCCAGGAGATCGGCAGGTTCTGGGAATCCTTGCGATAGGGGAAACGTCGGCTGGGTGTGCGCAAGGCACCCGGATCCTCCGCATACGGCCTGAGGTCCTGGACCCGCGACAGGTCGTGCGGCCGCACAAGGTCGTCGTGGAAGCCGCCTGGAGTGGCGTCCAATCGGCTCAGAAGGCTGTCAAGAGCGGCCAGCCGCTCTTCCTCGGTCTTCAGCGAAATGACCTCGCTCAGGCGCATCCGCCACCAGACACGATCGTTGAGCGGATAGTCGATGGCATCCAGGTTCGCGCCGCGCGTCTCGTACTGTGCACCATACATGGGCACGCTCAGCTGCATGCGGATGCTCTGGAACAGGGCCTCCGCCAGCTGAAAGACCCGCGTGCGCAGGCTCTGGGCGATGGGCGCGGTGACTGCCCGGTCCCAGATGTGGAAGGCTTCGCGAATGGAGGCGCGGCTACCCTGCACGGTAGCTTTGCCCAAGGCATCCAAGGCTTCGGCCTCCAGGCCGGTTTCATACAGCAGACGCTGGTGCACATAGGCATCGTAATAGGCTCGGTACAGCGCCTGCTGGAAGCGCCAGTTGCGCAGCAGGAAGGGCGAGGCGGCCTTCTCTATGGCCTGGAACTGCCGCAGTGTGGTCTGGACACCCTGATTCACAGCCAGGGGACCGCGCCAGTTACGCTCCAAGGCCAGCAAACCGTGGGCGAAGTCATGGGCTATGTCTGGATCGATATACATCCGGCTGTACTCGACTAGGGTTTGGAAGACGTCCTGCTGGTCGCCCCAAGACAGGCTGCTCCAGACGAACTTGTTGACGTCGTCGTTGCAGCCCTCGGAGTAGGTCAGCATGCCGGTGGTACCCGGCTGGCTGATGCGGAAGCAGTGTTCCTCGTCCACGGGCCGCGGGTTGACTGGTTCGCGCCCGATGGTCGTGGCAAAGGCCACGTCCCAGTCCGGAACCGGGAACTGAGAACTCAGTGTGTGGGTGATGTCCGGGTAGTTGCGGATTGGGTAGCGGTCCGGAACCATCTCGCGGAATTGGCCCATCGGGATGTTGACCCAGGGACCGTGCACGACTCCGCCCACCCAGTCCGGGCTGCGTTCCTCTAGGTAGTTGAGGAAGTAGGGCATGTCCTCGTGGTCGAACCCCTGCGGGGAGATCCAGATGCCAACTCCTTCGTGGTGCTTGGCCACCACCTTCGACAGCCGCTCCAGCAGGTCCATCAGGACCGGTGCCCGCGTGTGGCCCGGATCGCCGCCCGGCACGAACACATGGTTCAGACGCGGCATGCGGGAGATGACCTCGTCCCAGAATTCACACTCGCCTTCAATCTGGGCTTCGTCCGTGTAATCCGCCTGCATGACCGGGAACCAGATCCAGACATCCATGTCCAACTCGTCGCAGATGCGGGACTGCACCTCCAGCATGTCCAGGTGGGGAATGGGGAAGTGGGGACTGTCGTCCAAGTCGTCCGTGCGCGGCGGAATGACCTCGATGGCGTTGGTGCCGAACAACGCCAGATCCAGGATGTAGCGCCGGAACTGCGCCTCGTCCCAGGCACAGTAGGAGTTGGTCTTGTCTCGGTAGCCCAGTTGGTGGCCGATCAGCGAGTAGTCCGGTACGGCATCGACCGAGATGCTGTCCGATCCAGTCCAACGAGACTTCGTCATGTGCATCTGGCGCAGCACGCGGCCCACGCCAAACAGCACGGCGCGCGCACTGTTGCCAAGGATTCCGATGGTCTCCCCTTCGCCGGAGCCGGTGGTCCGGATGCGGTAGGCGTCCTTGGCGTCCGTGCTCAGGTTCAGGTCCGAGCTGCTCCACAGGCCTTGCAGGTGGCCCGGTGCCTCAACGGTTCCCAGTACGAAGCCGGCGGCATCGGAAGGCGGGTTTTCGACAACGGCCAGGTTCCTGTCGGTCCGGGACGCGATTTCGTCGGCCAGGATCCGAGCACTGCGCGCCACCAGTTCCGAAGGTCCGGGCGGGGTCGCGACGAATCGAAAGTTGTCGAGGTTTCTCATCGGGTCACCTGACCGCGGGCGCGGTCTGCTTGGTTTGGAATGTGCGGGGTGTTGCCGTTCGGAACAGGGCCGACTGCAACCACCGGTCGTCAGCCCTTGAGGCCTGTCAGCACAATGCCTTCGATGAAGGCCCGTTGGGCGAGGAAGTACAGGATGAGAACCGGCACCACCATGATGGTCGACACGACCATCATGTAATGGGTCCAGTCCAGGCCGGACTCGAATTCCCTAAGGGAATTGACCAGCAGGGCCAGCGTGTAGAGCTTGGTCTTGCGCAGGTAAATCAGCGGTTCAAGGAAGCCGTTCCAGTTGAAGACCAAGGCCAGGATGGAGGTCACCACCAGCGCCGGCCGGGCCAGGGGGATGATGACCTGCAGGAAGATGCGGGGCCGGCTGGCACCGTCGATTCGGGCGGCCGACTCCAGCTCCAGGGGAATGGTGCGGAAGAACTGGCGCAGCATGAAGATCGTGATCGGACCGCCGAACCAGTGGGGCACGATCAGAGGCTTGAAGCTGTCTACCCATCCCAGGCGGGAGAACATGATGAAGATCGGGATCATGGTCACCACGTAGGGGAGCATGACCGTCGACAGCAACAGGGAGAAGGTCAGGTCGCGGCCGCGGAAGCGGAGGCGGGCGAACCCGTAGGCGGCCATTGCCGAACTCATGATCACGCCGATGCTGGCAAACATGGTGATGTAGACGGTGTTCCAGGAGGCCCTGAGCACCGGCACCGCGTCGAACACCTCCACGTAGTTCTGCCAGCGGAACGGGTCCGGGATCCATTGCGGCGGAAAGACGTAGATGGTGGCCGGCGTCTTGAACGAACTGGACACGAGCCAGAAGAAGGGCGTCAGCATCAGGATGCCGCCACCGACCAGAATCGCGTAGCGGATGACGTTCATTCGTTGTCGTCCCCGGCCTCGTAGTAGACCCAGCGGTTTTGGGTCTTGAAGAGGATGAACGTCAGGATGGCCACCGTCAGGAACAGCAGCCAGGCCATGGCCGAGGCGTAGCCGTTGCGGAAGTAGCCGAAGGCGTTGCGGTACATGTACAGCATGTAGAACAGCGCCGCGTTGCCGGGTCCGGCCACGGAGCCGGCGGCATTGGAACCGAAGAGGATGAACGCGGACGTGAAGACCTGGAAGCTGTTGATGACCGTGATGATCAGCTGGAAGAAGATGATGGAGGAAGTCAGCGGCAGCGTGATGGTCGTGAACTGCCTCCAGATGCCGGCGCCGTCCACTTCGGCGGCCTCATAGAAGGAGCGGGGCACCCCGGTAATGGAGGCCAGGAAGATTAGGACGGAGTTGCCCAGGCTCCAGAGGCTGATGAACACAATGGAGGGCACAATCCAGTCCGGGTCCGCCAGCCAGCGCGGGGCGGGCAGGCCCAGCACCTTGAGCGGGAAGTTGATGGGGCCGAATTCCGGGTGCAGGCCCCAGCGCCACACAGCGGCGGCGGCCACGGACGGCACGATCGAGGGCAGGTACCACATCGTGCGCCAAGCGGAGATGCCGCGGATGCGGCCGCTCATCAACAGCGCCACCAGATAGGCGAAGATCAGCGCTGCCGGCACGTAGATGACGACGTACTTGAGTGTGACCTGGATCGACTTGATCCAAAGGTCGTCCTGGAACAGCCGAGTGTAATTGTCCAAACCGGTCCAGGTCGGCCGGTTGATGATGTCGTATTTGGTGAACGAGAGACCCATGCTGACCAGCACAGGTCCCAGCTGGAAGAGGATCAGGCCCAGCACGGCCGGCAGGATGAACAGCCAGCCGAACACTGTCTCCTCGAAGCTCAGTCGCTGCCAAATCTTCAGGCGCGGCTGGGCGGCGGGCGTGGTCGAAATCGAAGCCATGGGCCGGGTTGGCGGTGTTGAGGTGTTTCGGCGACGCGCCGGGAAGGGCGGACCGCGGTCCGCCCTTCCCGGTGTCTACATTGAAGTCGTGGACGTTGGGGACTAGCCCAGCTCGCCCGTGGCCAGGATCTGTTCCGAACCGGCCCGGACCTCGGCGGCGATGTCCTCCCACCGGACTTCGCCCAGGAACAACTGGTCGTTGTACGGGGCCCAGTAGTCCAGCAGCGGCTGGTACCAGCCACCAAAGTAGGAGCCAATCGTGTCGCCCGGCCAGCGGAAGGTGTCCATGTTCTCGAAGGCATCGTAGAACACTTGGCGGGACGGTCCGTCCGGGCCCTCCGGATTGTTCAGGAACTGCTCGCGCAGGTCCTTGCGGATGGGCTGCTGCATGCCCAGGTCGACCAGGATCTTCTGTCCATCGAAGCTGCAGCAGGCGAACTGGACGAAGTCGTAGGCTTCCTGCTGCACCTTGCTGCGGGAGAAGACGCACAGCGGGGAGTAGTGGCCGTAGGAGACCGGGGTCGTGTTGTACGGCACCTGTGTCGTGCCCCAGTTGACCTCGGCGGCATTGATGCGGCCAATCGACCAGGCACCAATGTGCTGCATGGCCAGGTTCTTGGAGCGCATGTCCACGGGAGCCGCGGTCTCGTAGGCCGGCGAAGGCGCCACGTAGTGCTCCAGGCCCAGGCTGGCAAGCCAGTTCATGGTCTGGACGAACTCGTCGGAGTCCATGGGCATCGTTCCATCTTCGGCAACGATTTCGGCATCGTTGGCCCAGAGGTAGGTGTAGCGGCCGTGGCCCAGACCCGGCTTGAAGCCGTACTGCGCCACGCGGGCCGGATCAAAACCCGAATCCCCGGGCTTGTTGCCGTCCAGGTCGATGGTCAGCTGCAGGGCCAGCTCCAGCACGTCGTCCCAGGTCATCCAGACATCGGGTGCCGGGTAGTCGAGGCCGGCGGCATCGAAGATATCCTTGTCGTAGCCCAGGCACATGGCGCCCGAGTCCCAGGGCAGGCCCCAGCGCTTGCCGTCGTAGGTCTGGGCGATCCACACGTTGGGCACGTAGTCGTCTTCGTTGAACGTCGGATCCGCGGCCAGGTAGGGCTCGAGGTCCGTGGTCACGCCCTTGCGGGTCAGCATGCCCGTGGTGCGGTTGGCGTCGAACCAGCAGTCCGGACCGGTACCGGCCGAAATCATGAGCAGCAGGGCTTCCTGGTGGGAGTAGCCGGCCACGGCGTTGATTTCAAACTCGACGTGGGGGTTGCTCTCCCGGTAGAGGGCCATCTGCGTATCCATGACCCCCTCGATGAAGGCGCCGCCCCGGTTGAAGAAGTTGATGGTTACCGCTTCCGGCCCCATGTCTCCCGCGGCCGGTGCCATGGGTACCGCGGTGCAGGCCGCCAAGGCCAACGAGCCGGCTGCTGCGCCGGAAACGCGCAGAAAGTCGCGGCGACTGACATTGTGTCTCGTCATAGTGATTCTCCTGTCGGTTAAAAACGCCCGCACCGGCAGGGCAAACCTGCCTCGACGGACGCGGTAATCATAAAACAGTGGTGGTGCAGACCGGCTCCATCCGGGCGGCTTGCACTGAATCTGTCCTGTGGGAGACGGTCAGCAGACACACTGGTTTAAGGTGCCCTACGGATGCCAGTCGGTCCTGCTCATCCCAAGGTAGCCAAGCCCCCTTATCGTTGCAGGGGTAACGCTTGATGGTGCAGGAAGGAATAGGGCGTGAGGCTGGACTGACAGAGTGTCGGCCCCTTAATTGGTTGGGTTCCAAGGATCAGGACACCGGTTTGCAGGTCAGTTGCTTGGAGGGTGTGAAATGCGGATGCGCCGACCTTGTAGTGTAATCACGGCGCGTTCCTCAAGCTCGGGACCGTAGGTTTCGATAATCTCTTCGATCATTTTGATCCGCTGTGACATCCGAACGTCAGGCAGGCGTATGAGGCCGGCATGGGACACTCGGTGCAGGAAAATTAGTTCGCCGAAGTCCTTGTCTATAGTGATGAGGATCCGATTTTCTGATTCCGCCAGTTCCAACAGGGCTTTGTCGCCGGGATCCGGGCCCAGGGCCAAGGCTTCAAGCGCATCATGTCCCTTGTTGTGGAGCCACTCCGCCAGTCGGTGTCCAGCGCATCTGTCAACCAGAAACCTCATGCGTCGGCTACTGAAACCGCGTTGAGGCTGTCCCTGGCAATGACAGCGTGGGCATAGGCGACGCATGCTCGAATGTCGTCCGGTTCCAACCCCGGGTAATCATCCAGCAATTCCTCCGTAGTGGCTCCCTGGCTCAGCAGGCTGAGGATGAGCTCCACGGATATGCGCATGTCGCGGACAATCGGCTTCCCTCCGAAAACGTCGGGACGGGCCGTGATGCGTTTCAACAGGTCTTCGTTGGCAGGCATGAGTTTTTCCCAGGGTTGGGGCCGTGATACTGCCAAGGCACGACCAGCAGGCTCGCGTGTCGACTGCCTGGCAAGTACACAGCCAAGGTGTGATGACTGGAAACTGACAATGTAACTCGATTGGGAAACCATGTTGATTGTTAGGAACCGTTGCCATGCGTGTGGGCATGAAGACGATCGTGTGCAACGGTACCACGATAGTTATAGGGAAGCGGCGCAGGTTGTGGCGGATTCAACAACCCACATCCTGTCGGTTGACCTCCTTTTCGCGCCACAGTGTCCATGCCTACATTCGTTGCAACGGCCCCTGCGCCTGCCAAAACACGAACCAGGGCTGCCGGATCGGGAATTGTCCGGCTGCGGATCATCCCGATCATGCGATTCCCTTCAGACCGCGACCACAGGCGGCCGATTGGAGGGTATGGTCATGTTACGGAATTGGTGCAGCCCGGCCGCCACGGGGCTCGCGTTCGGCCAAGTAGAATGGGGCCCTGTGAAACGGGAGCGGCAATGAATGCGGCTGGAATTGCGGAACGGGCACGGCTTCCGGTATTGCCGGAAGTCAACGGGCGCGCGGAAGAACCGCACCCCGATGCCGACCCCACCATGACGCGGGAAGCGCGGAAGGAACGGATCGCTTGGCGACTGGAGCACCTCGACGAATGGCAGCGCGACATTGAAAGCCTGGACCACTACGATCCGGGCTACGCATACGACGTTGCCCACGAGTACGATGTCGATTGGACGACCGATCCCGACTACGGTCCTGAAGGCATCCACCTCTATGAATTCGATGAGGACGGCGTGCCGTATCCCGATGACGACCGACCGCTGGCCATTAGGGTGCGCATGTATGAGACCGCCCGCGGCTGGCTCGGTCACCGCGTGGTGTCCCAGACCCGCTACGGTTTTGTGCCGGAGATCGCGGAACGCGTGGGGTTGCGCACCCATCAGGGGCGCCCTTCGAACACGGTGAAGCCGGATCTGATCGTGATGCCATCGGAGGAGGATCTGGATCCGTCCCGGTTTCCGGAGGATGGCCAGCCCCGGCCGGACGATGCCGTCCCGGAGTTGGTGCTGGAAATCCTGTCGGAGTCCACGGCGGTGCGGGACCAGGAAGGCAAGCGGCGGCTGTATGAGTATCTGGGGGTCCGCGAGTACCTGCTGTATGACCTGGGCGGCAAACGCTGGGACAATTCGCCGCGGGAACTGCTGGTGTACCGACTGGAAGGCGACACCTACCGGCAAGTGCCGGCCGAGCCCAGGCTGTCCGAACCACAGGCACAGGCCTTCTGGAGCGACGTATTCAACGCATACATCCGCATGCTGCCGGACCCACAGGAGGATACCGAGGAGTTTCGCCAGTTGCCGGCAGGGCGCAGACCGCCGCCGCTCTTTCAGTGGCGGGACGCTGTACAAGGCCGTTGGCGCGACCGCGCGACCGACGAACGGGACCGCATCAGGCAGGAAGGCAAAAACGAAGGCAGGACAGAAGAACGGTTGGAAGCGACCATTGACACGATGCGCGAGTTCCTGGGGCCGGAACTGGCGGATGTGCATCTGGACCGTATCGAGTTGATCTGGCGACGGGATGGCCCTCCGGCGCGTCCGGGACACATTGCGGGCACCGAGCGAATGGCGGTCCCTGCTGCTGCCGGACGATCCCGATAACGACCGTGCAGCGGGACGCGAACCGCCAACGAACGGCCGCCAACGGTGAAGGCCGGCCAATACGGCCGGCCTCTGAACCAAGCAATCCTGTTCCGCGGGTTTCCGGTTCTGGTGATCGAACAGCCGATACGGAGGGTTTGTTCGGACACGCCGGAATTCGCCGACAACGGTGCTCCGGGCTGCGTCATGACCTGAACAATCCGTTCGCGGTTCGTAAGGGCTAGACAGATTTAGCCGTCGTGTTCCTCTGCGATGCGCACGAGGTCGTACAGGCGGTTCATCGCCTCCATGGGCGAAAGGCTGTTGACATCCAGTTGGCGGAGGGCCTGCAGGGCCGGGTGTTCCTCCAGGAACAGCGTGGACTGCACCGTCTGATCCGACCCCGGTACCGGGATCAGGTCGGTTAGGCTGTCGGACACGACGGCTCCACTCTCTTCCAGTTGTCCAAGGATTTCAGCTGCACGTTCATGGACCGCCTTGGGCAGGCCGGCCATGCGGCCCATATGAACGCCGAAGGAACAGCCCGCGCCATCTTCGGCAATGGTATGCGGGAAGGTGATTGAGCCGCCCGAATCATCCACCTGAACGTGACGGTTCTGGATGTTCGGCAGCCGGTCCGCCAGGTCCGTCTCCTGTGCAACAGACCCGCGGCAATGTTCTGGACGCTTGGACGCGATACGCGAGTGTTGACTCCTGAAGGAGATCATGATGACCTCTTCCTTTGGGAGCCAAACTGATCTTGGCTACAGGGCTACAGACAGGGATGCCGGATGGATGGTAAAGGCAGGTAGGGGATCCTGCCCCCGAAGAGGCGCCGATGCAGGGACCGAAGCCATGTCGACGAGATTGAAACAGTGCCTTCAAGAGGCGTGTCGGTGCAGCTTCGCTTCCAGTTCCCGGATGCGTTCCGCCGCGATGCATTCCGCGTTCAACCGGGCCTGCCGCTCCGTTTCCTCGCGTCGTTCCGCTTCCTCAACGCGTCGTTCTGCCTCCATCCGGGCTTTCTGTTCCTCCAGCCGACCTTGGCGTTCTTTCTCGGCAATGCGCTGCATCTCGGGCAGGTCCATGATGGGCTTGGTGGTTGTTGGGTCGTAGCACTTCAACTGTCCCTTCTCCCAGCGTAGTTTCAGCCCCAGTGCCTTGCTGTAGCCCTCCAGGTTGCCCTTGGGCAACTTCGCGATTGCGATCGGCTCGTAGCGGTCCCCCACTAGCCGATCCCCTGCCAGCCGCGCGCCGTAGCTCTCGCCGGTCTCGTCGAAGCGCCAATACTCCGGGATGCCCAGGGCCGCGTAGTCGGCCGGCTTGTCGCGGACATCGATGCGGCCGGTGGAAAGAGAGGCCACCTCCAGCACGAAGTCGGGCGGCTTGCCCTGCTCGGAGATGACGTAGGCATTGCGCCGCGCACAGGCGTCCGGGTCGGCATTGAAGGCAATCAGCATGTCGGGGGCGCGCAGCCCCTTGATCTCCGACAAGGAGTGCGGCGCGATGTACACCTTTCCGTTCATTACGGTGGTCTCAGGGGTACCGAAGTGCCAGGACAGGAAGTAGGAAACACCGGATAGGGCGAGAACACGGAACCAAGTCCACTCGTCGGGATTCCGGGGCGGGTCGGGAAAGGATTTCAGGTGGCCGATGTCCGGTTCGACCGGACCGTGGGGAGTGGCGTTACCGTGGGGTGTGGTGTTCATGTCAAACCTGGTTGGTTCGGACAGGCGGGGTAGCGCCCGCAGGAGTGCACCCGGCACGGTCCCGGACTGCGTCCAATGGGGCTGCCTGTCCTTGACGCGGCAGGTCGCGGAGTCTAGGCTCCGGTATGCCGGAATGGACACGCTCCCGCAGGACCGGTTGGGATGCTACCAATGCCTTCAGTGCCTGCGTTGGTGCAGCTTCGCCTCCAGTTCCCGAATCTGCTGCTCTGCCTCCAGCCTGGCTTGTCGCTCTTCCTCGGCTCGTTGCTCCGCTTTCAGCCTAGCTTGCCGCTCCGCCATTTTGGCTTGTCGCTCCTCCTCGGCTCGTTGCTCCGCTTCCAGCCGGGCTTTCTGTGCCTCCAGCCGACCTTGGCGTTCCTCCTCGGCGATGCGCTGCATCTCGGCCAGGTTCATGATGGCCCTGCCCGTCTCGGGGTCGTGCCATTGCAGCCATCCGTCATCCCAGCGCAGGTACAGCTCCAGCACCTCGCTGTAGCCCTCCAGGCCGCCGTCGGGCCGCTCGGTGATCTCGATCGGCTCGTAGCGGTCCCCCACCAGCCGGTCCCCCGCCAGCCGTTGGCCGTGGTGCTCGCCGGTCTCGTCGAAGCGCCAGTACTCGGGGATGCCCAGGGCGGCATAGTCGGCCGGCTTGTCGCGGACATCGATGCGGCCGGTGGAGCGGGAGGCGACCTCCAGGACGAAGTCGGGCGGCTTGCCCTGCTCGGAGATGATGTAGGCGTTGCTGCGGTGGCAGGCTTCGGGGTCGACATCGAAGGCGATCATGAGGTCGGGCACGCGCAGGCCCTTGATGCCCGACCGGGGTTCGGGGGCGATGTACAGTTCGGCGGTGATCAGGGTGGTGTCGGGGTTGGCGAAGTGCCAGTTCAGGAGGTAGGGGGCGCCTTGTTCGGAGAGATGACGGTGGCTGCTCATTTCGTCGGGATGGCGGGGCGGCGGGTCGGGGAAGGGCACCAGAATGTCGGTGTCCGTCCCGACCGGGCCGAAGGAGGTGGTGCTCATGTCAATCCTGGTTGAGCCGCGTGGGGCGGGTGTGGTCCGAGCCGATTATACCGGTTGGTTTCACTTCGCGCAGGGCCGTTGTTGGTTGATTGAACATGCTGACCAGTGAGCCCCAACAGATCCGGGGAGGGCGTCATCGAACCGGTTGGATGCCACGAGGCATATCACGGAACCGGTGCCGTCCGGCCAAAGCTCCTTGTACCATCTGCTGGGGCAGGACGGGTTCAGCTGCCGTGTTCCTCGGCGATGCGCACGAGGTCGTACAGGCGGTTCATCGCCTCCATGGGCGAAAGGCTGTTGACATCCAGTTGGCGCAGGGCCTGCAGCGCGGGATGTTCTTCCAGGAACAGTGTGGACTGCACCGTCTGATCCGGTGCGGGAGCCTGGATCAGGTCGGTTAGGCTGTCGGGCACGGCGGCTCCGCTGGCCTCCAGTTGCCCGAGGATTTCGGCCGCGCGTTCATGGACCGCCTTGGGCAGGCCGGCCATGCGGCCCACGTGAACGCCGAAGGAACGGCCCGCGGCTCCTTCGGCAATGGTGTGCAGGAAGGTGATCGAACCGCCTGAATCATCCACCTGGACATGGCGGTTCTGTACCTTCGGCAACCGATCCGCCAGGTCCGTCAATTCGTGGAAGTGCGTGGCAAACAGGGTCTTGGCTCCCAGCCCCTCGGCGTTGTGGACGAACTCGAGGATGGCCCAGGCGATGGCAAGGCCGTCGTAGGTGCTCGTGCCGCGGCCGATCTCGTCCAGGATCAACAGGCTGCGGCGGGTGGCGTGGTTGAGGATGTAGGCCGTTTCGATCATTTCCACCATGAAGGTGGACAGGCCGCGCTGGATGGCGTCGCTGGCGCCGATGCGCGTGAAGATCCGATCGACCAGGCCCAGCCGGGCCGATTCGGCCGGAACAAAGGAGCCCATCTGGGCCATGAGGCAGATAACGGCCGCCTGGCGCAGGTAGGTGGACTTGCCGGCCATGTTGGGTCCGGTCAGGATTTGGATCGCGCTTTCCTCCGTCATCCGCAGGTCGTTGGGCACGAATCTGGTCTCGGACAGGGTGGCCTCGACCACGGGATGCCGCCCCTGGGCAATCGCGATGTCGAAGCCGTCGTGCATCTCGGGCCGCACATACCGGTTGTCGCGCGCCGCCTGTGCCAGTGCAGCCGCAACGTCCAGCCGGGCCAGGCGCCGGGCCAGGCCGCGCAGCTCCTCCGCATGGGCCTGCAGCGACTGGGCCACTTCCCGGAACAGTTGCTGTTCCAGTTCCGCCGTGCGCTCCTCGGAATTTAGGATTTCCGTTTCTATGTGCTTCAGTTCCTCCGTGAAGTACCGTTCGGCATTGACCAGTGTCTGTTTGCGGATGTAGGTGTCGGGCACCCTGGTCGACTGTGCCTTGGGCACTTCAAGGTAGTAGCCGAAAACCCGGTTGAAACCCACCTTGATGCCGGGCAGGCCTGTGGCGCTGCGTTCCGATTCCTCCATGGCCAACAGGCGCTCGCGCGCCGCCTGCGCCCGGCGCTTCAGATCGTCCAGCTCCGGCCGGAACCCCTCGCGGATCAAACCGCCTTGGGCCAGGGTGGCCGGCAGTTCGTCGGGCAACGCGGTCTGCAGCAGGTCCAGGGCCGCTGTGCATTCGGGCACGGGCTCCAGGAACTCCGGTGCGGCCGCGGTCCCAAATTCCTGCAACGACTGGTTGAGGTCGGGCATCAGCCCCAGGGTGTCCCTGATGCCGCCCAGGTCGCGGGGGGAGGCGGAGCCGTAGACGACCCGCTGTACCCAGCGCGTCAGATCCCCGACGCGGCTCAGCAGCTCCTGCACGTCGCTCAGGGCAAGACCGTTTTCGAACAGGGCCTCAACGGCATCCAGCCGTGCATTGATGCTGTCCGTGTCCAGCAGGGGGCGGCCCAGCCAGTCCCGCAGGAGACGTGTCCCCATGGGGGTCCGGGCGTGGTCGAGCGTTTCCAGCAGGGACCCTTCCACCTGCCGCGTTCGCAGGTTCTCCACCAATTCCAGGTTGAGCCGGGTGTACTCGTCCAACAGCATGAACCCCGAAGTTTCGTAGGTCTGGACTCGGTTCAGGTGTTCCGCGATGGCGGGTTGGTACTCCCCGACATAGTGGAACAGGGCGCTGACCGCGGCGACTGCCTGTGGCTTGTTCGTCAACCCGAAGCCGTCCAGCCGGGCGATGCGGCAGTGTTCCAGCACGCGCCGCGTGGCGCCCGGTTCCGCCCAAATCCAGGGTTCCAGTTCGGACACGGATGCATCCAGGCGATCCAGGGCCGGGGCCAGGGCCGGAACCCGGTCCGTTGTCGCGGCGGGCAGCAGCACTTCGCTGGGTTCCAGCCGGATGAGTTCATCGATGACGCGGGCGCACAGTTCGTCGGGATGGCTGTCCTGCAACTGGGTTGCCTGGCAGGAGCCTTCCGTCACATCGCTCGCCGCAATGCCCGCGCTCAGCCGATCCGGCGCGAAGTGGACGGCCGCCAAGCGGTTGCTGCGCGCCGTCAGGAGATCCGGGGACGTCAGGGTGCCGCGCGTGAGGACCTGGGTGATCTTCCGGTCCACGAGGCCCTTGCCCGGTTCGCTCACCTGCTCGGCGATGGCGACCTTGATCCCGCTGTCCATGAGCTTGGCCAGATAGGAGTCGACCGAGTGGTATGGCACACCCGCCAGCGGCACCCTCTGGTTCTGGCCCACCGGACGCGAGGTCAGTGTCACCTCGCAAACGTCCGCCAACACCTCGGCATCTTCGTCGAACGTCTCGTAAAAGTCGCCTAGGCGGAACAGCAGTAGTGTGTCCGGATACTGCTGTTTCAGTTCCAGGTACTGGGCCCGCATCGGGGTGGTCATGTGGCCAACCGATGTCTTTAGGCCGGGTTCACGGTGTTCATACGCGGGCCTCGTTCAGGGCGCCTACAAGCTCCAGCCATCCGCACTGGCTGAACTCAAGCAGGTTGTAGGCCGGAACCGGCCGGGACTGGGGCATGTAGACCGGCAGGTCCAGGCTTTCGGGCGGCGCATCCGCGGCGTCCTCCGGCATCACAATCAGTTCGGGGGTGTTGCGCTGCAGGTCCAGGATGCCGTTGAGTGCATCCAGCAGTTCCGTCAACACCACCATCCCGGCGTCGGTATGCGCCACGGGCAGCAGGTTCAGCTGGAACTGAATCTTGCGCATGAAGTCGAATAGATCCCGGTAGGGATTGCCGAGATCGTCCGGATTGAACCGGGCCCGCAGGTAGGCGGCCTCCACGGTGCGTTCGCGGTTCAGCAGTTGGCGGGACCGATCAACGAACTGGCTGCACAGAAAGTGCAGTTGCGAAACCCGGGAGGATACGAAGCCATGGCGTGCGGCCGGTGCGCTTCCGTGTGCCTGAAGCTGTCGGAGCAGTTCCAGACCGGATCGGGGTGCCTGGTCCGCGGTTGCCAGCCACCGGAGCAGGATGCCGGCCAGTTCTCCCTGCTGCCAACTGGCCGTCACCTCCGCCTCTGTCCGCAACTGGAAGGCGGTTTCAGCGGCGTGGGGCAGGCACCGGTCGGCCATCAGCAACTGGAACCCTTGGCGGCCGCCCGGCCGCGCATCCTTCAGGGCCGCGGCAACTTCCAGCGTGTTGAGAATGCCGGTCAGGACCGCGAAGTCCGGTCCGGACAGGTTGGTCAGGGACCAGTCCGCGTGTCCGGGCAGTTCCGCCAGGACCGGTGCAGTTTCGGGAAACAGGGTGTGCAGTGGTTGACGGGTCTGATGCTGCGGCAGCAGGCACAGCACAACTTGCTGTATGCCCGTGACCGCGCGGACGGCCTCCAGCCAGCGGGTCAGCGTGACGGAATGCTGAAGGTAACCGTCCAGGCCGGCCAGCTGGGTTTGCGTCCCGGTCCGAACCTGCAGGGCTGGATGGCGGCCGTACCGGATGTCCAGTGCTGCGGCAACGGTCAGGCCTTCGGGTAGCGGCTGGGCCAGCAGCGCGGCCAGGGTGCCGTGTCCGTGGTGGTGCAGCAGACTGGTTACGTCTTCCAGCTCCGCATGTCCGGGCAGGTGCAGTGCCGGCAATCCGGGACAGTAGCAGCACAGGAGCCAGGGGCGGTCCCGGATGAAGGATCGGGTTTCGGGAGTTGCCTCGTCGGCCATGCCAGTCAAGGCCGGGGCAGGTGGTATGAATCCTGTCGCCGCAGCCCGTTTGTCTCCTTGGTCAGTCCAGGTGTGTTGCCTGATGTCTGAAACAGTGTCGCATCACCGCGTCCTCGTTGATCTCCACACCCAGTCCGGGACCCTCGGGCACCTGCACGCGGCCATCCGTGAACCGGAACGGATGGCGGGCCAGCTCGTCCCGGAGCGGGTTCGGCGTCCGGTCGTATTCCATGACCGGTTCCTGTAGGAAGGGATGGGCCGTGCCCGACGTGGCCGCGGGAGGCGTAACGCTGGCCAGGTGCAGCGAGGCGGCCACCATCACGGGCGATCCCCAGACATGGGGATGCACGCGCACGCCGTGCGCTTCGGCCAGCTGGGTGACGCGGTGCTGCTCGGTGATGCCGCCCACGTTGCCGACATCTGGCTGCAGGATGTCCACCGCCTGCCTGCGCACGTAGTCCAGGCATTCGAACCGCGTGCGCAGTACCTCGCCGCCGGCGAGCGGCAAGCCGGGCACCGCCTGCCGGATCCGCAGGTAGGCCTCGATATCCTTGGCGTTGACCGGCTCCTCAAACCAGTGGACGGCCAGGTCCCTGAGGTCCCTGCCGATCCGGATGGCGCCCGCGGCGTCGTAGGCCTGGTTGGCGTCCACCATCAGGAACACGTCGGGTCCGACAAGGTCCCGGATGCCGGCCACCCGGTGCAGATCGGCGGACAGCGACAGGCCGCCGACCTTGGTCTTCATGCCCAGGAAGCCCTGATCCAGGTAGCGGCGCACCTCGTCGTGGAGCCGGGCCCTGACGGCCGGGTCGCCTTCCGGCCGGCCGTAGTAGAGGCCGGTGGCATAGACCAGGATCCGATCGCGCAGGGCGCCGCCCAGGAGGGCATGCACCGGCAGTTGGGAGGCCTTGCCGGCCAGATCCCAGCAGGCCGTGTCCAGGGCGCTGATGGCGCTGGCCCCGATGCCGCCGGTCAGGCCGCCGTTGTACAGGGCGTGGAACTGGTGCTGCCAGAGCGTATTGCGGTCCATGGGATTCCCGCCCAGCACCCGTTGCGCCAGCATCTCGTGGATCAGGTGGGCGGTGCCCGCGGCACCGCACTCGCCCCACCCGGACAGGCCGCTGTCGGTGTCCAGCCGGACCAGGGTCAGGCTGCGCCGATCGATGAAGTCCTGGGACCAGCCGAAGGGCTCGTCGATGGAACAGCCGAGTTCGAAGGTGTGGACAGCCTCGATGCGCATGGGCCGGGACGCGCAGCCCTCAAATGTTCCGGACCTGAGCCAGGTCGAACACCCGGCCGGTAATCGTGTCCATGATCAGGGTCCGGCATTCCGCAACCCGGGAGAAATCGCCCACCGCACCGTAGATGGCCAGCCAGTCGTGCGTACATCCTTCCGGCAGCATGGCCGCGACGGTCTCTGCGCTGCAGCCCGTGATCAGGCCCAGGCTGTGGCTCGCAAACTCGATGCACTCCGGCGTGAACTTGGGCGCCACCAGGATGCAGTCCTGCGGATCGACGATGCCGTTGTGCAGGATCTCCGCCAGCTGGACACAGGAGCCCATGACCCGCTTGCTGCCTTGGCCGACTCCCTTGAACAGGGGACGGGTGGCACTCCTGACGGTGATCATGTTGGTCATGCCGGACTGGCCGATGACAGTGCCCGCAGTGATCACGACCCGGTCCCCTTCCTCTACGAGGCCGGAATCCAGGGCGCGGTCGATGGCATCCTGGATCACCTCGTCCGATGTGTCGTGATCCTCGGCCGGCAGGCTCTGGATGCCATGGTGGACCGTCAGCATGCTGCGCACCCGCGGGTTGGGCGTGAGGGCGACGATCGGCACGGACGGGCGGAAGCGGGACAGGTTCTTGGCCGTACCGCCGGAGGCCGTGGGGGTCAGGATGGCGGAAGCGCCCACGGCATCCACCAGGTGGACCGTGGACCTGGCAACGGAATCGGCAATGCCTTCCGCGGGATCGTCCGAATCGCTTTCGGACCGGAGCAGCGGGGTGACGAACTCGTTCTCGACGGCCGTCACGATGGAGGCCATGGTGCGAATTACGTGTGCCGGGTCGCGGCCCATGGCGGTTTCGCCGGACAGCATGATGCAGTCCGTGCCGTCGATCACCGCGTTGGCCACGTCGCTGGCCTCGGCGCGGGACGGCCTCGGATTGTGCATCATCGATTCCAGCATCTGCGTGGCCGTGACGACCGGCATGCCCGCCAAGTTGCAGCGGCGGATCAGATCCTTCTGAATGAGCGGCACCCGTTCCGGACCGGTTTCGATGCCCAGATCGCCTCGGGCCACCATGATGCCGTCCGACAGTGCCATGATGTCGTCGATGGCCGTCACGGCACCGGGCTTCTCGATCTTGGACATGACCGGGATCGGCATGGCCCCTGTGGGCAGCAGGCCGTACATCAGGCCCTTGACTTCGGCCACGTTCTCGGGGCCCTGCACAAAACTGAGCGCGATCCAGTCCGCTTCCTGCTGCACCGCGAATTCCAGGTCCACGCGGTCCTTGTCCGTCAGGGGGGAGACAGCGGCCCGGTCGTTGAGCAGGTTGATGCCTTTGTTGTCCCTGAGCAGGCCGCCGTGGATAACCTCGGCCCGGATCCTGGTTCCGGTGATGTCGAGGATGGCCAGCTCCAGCAGCCCGTCGTCGATCACGAAGTGGTCGCCTCGGGCCACCATGTCAAAAAATTCCTCGGCTTGGATCGGGATCCGGTTTTCGGTACCGGGCTCGCGGTTTAGGTCCAGGGTGATGGAGGCGCCTTCCTTTAAATCGACCCCGCCGGTCTGCATGACGCCGGTGCGTAGCTTGGGGCCCTGGAGGTCGGCCATGATGCCAACAGTGCGCCCCAACTGTTCCGCCAGGCTTCGCACAAGCCGGATGGTGCGGGCATGGGATGTGTGGGTGCCGTGGCTCATGTTGACCCGCGCCACATCCATCCCGGACCGGATCATGTCGGCCAGGACAGCCCGACCCGAGGATGCCGGGCCGAGGGTGCAGACGATCTTGGTGTGGCGCACGCTCATGAGCGGGTTTCCGTCTGTCCGGCCCGTGGCTCAGCCGTCCAGTTGTCCCAAATCAATCCGGTTGTCGGCCAGCAGTTCCCCGAAGTGGGCGGCTGTGTCGGCGATGCCCTGCGGCAGGGGCGTGTGCGGGACCGTACCCAATATGGAGCGCAGGCCTGATACGTCCATGTCGTGCGGAAACGGGAGGGGACTGTTGTCCGTCCATGATAGGTCGGCCGACGGAAACTGGTGTCGCAGCTCGGTGACAAACTCCTGCACGGTGACGACATCGTTGCGCAGGTTGCAGGCTGCCGCGCCGCGATGGCCGCTGCGCGCGCACGCGATGAAGATCCGGGCGGTGTCGGCGGCCAGCTGCAGGGCCACCGGTCCGTCGAAGCGCAGCGTGTAGGGCCGTCCCGCCACCGCGGCCAGGATGGCCTTGGCGATGTCGGACGTCATGCCCTGATCGCGCGCCACTCCGTAGACGATGTAGGGCCGCAGGCCGACACTGGACACGCCGTACTCCTCCCAGTAGACGCGCAGCGTGCCCTCGTTGGCCTGCTTGTAGACACCGTACAGCGTATCCGGCACGAGGCGGGCGCTGTCCGGCACCGGACTCTCCGGATAGAGTTCCGGCACCCCGAAGACGGCCTGGGAACTGGCATAGCTGAAGCCCCGGATCCGGTCGCCGGCCTCCTTGACCGCCTCGCAGATGTTGACCGTGCCCACCACGTTGACCATGGCGCCCAGGGTCGGGTTGGCGCGGCAGAACGGAACCTGCAGGCCGGCCAGGTGGATGACGTGGGTAACACCTTCATCGGCCACCATGCGTACGACGGCGTCCCGGTCCGTGACGTCCAGCTGCCGGAATTCGACCGCGGCAAGTTCCTCCTCGCTCATGACCAGGGCCGGCCGCACCGGATCGTCGCTGAGGTCTGTGGCAACGACGCGTGCGCCGTCCTGCACCAGCGTGCGCAGTACCCAGGCGCCGATGCACCCGAAGGAGCCGGTGATCAGAAAGGTTTCGTCGGAATGCGGCATGGGACTGGAAGCGGTTGAGGTGAAGACGGTCCGAAGGGACGTATGTCCCGTGTGCCGGTCAGACAAACGGCTGCAGATGCTTGATGAAGTGCGTGATCAGGAGTTCATTGTACTTGGCCGCGCCGGACCTGAGAGTCGCCATGAAAGGCGGGCGCAGCTCAGGGTCGTTGAGGACCGAGCCGAAGGTCACGTGCAGCACCTGCCGGGTGTGGAAGTCGTTGAGCACCGAGGGGAGGTCGCGGTTTGCCATGGTCCGCCACGGGTCCATGCGGTCGAGTTCGGCCGACACGTGGTAGGCCTGGCGATCCTCCGGGTACCGATCCACCGCGAAGGCCAGGATGCTGCGCATCAGGTCCGGGTCCAGGTGGCCGATCGTGCGCACGGCCTCCAGGTAGCTGGTGCCGGCGGTCTTGAGATGAATCAGGTCTCCGCCCAGTTCGGCGGCGATCGGGTAGATGCTGAACTTGTCCGAGCCGGAGTGCAGGCTGAGCTTGTACGGGCCGAAGTGCCGCGATACCGCGATGTGATCCGCCCAGGAACGGGCGAACTCGTCCAGGTCCCCGATGAAGTCCACGCCCTTCTCGAACATCCCGGTGTAGCGGGGCGCCAGACTGACCACCGGCACGTCCAGCCGCTGCAGTTCCGCGCCAATATAGATGTGTTCCGTCAGCGACGTGATGGTGGCCGTCTCGTCGACGCTCATTTCGAGGTCGTAGGGCGTGTCGCCGCACAGATCGGCCAGGTGGCGCGCCATCCGAACCGTGTGGGACAGCGAGGGCCCGTACTTGCCGGCGGCGCGCAGGACATCCTCTTCGCTCAGGGTTACCGAGCGGTCGCCCAGATCCAGGCTCAGGCCCGCCAGCCGCTCGCAAAGGTCCGTCGGCGAACTGTCCAGGACGGCCCAGTCCAGGGCCGCCACCTTGTGCTGGACGGTGGCCATGTCGCAGGTGTTGGCTTCGTCGTCCACGCGGTCGCCCGGATCAATCGTGAAGAAGGTGAACCCGGCCGCATGGCAGACATCGATGTCCGCCGGTTCCTTGAGATGGTCTGCGTCGGCGCCGTAGCCGTGTTGCCAGCCGCACTGCAGGACGCCCCACATCGCATCGTCGACGACTTCCTGCGGCGTGCGCCCGGTCCGGTCGTTTTCGCGGATGGACTGCTGGGCCAGGATGGGGAAGAGAGGATGGACCGTTTGGCCGTCCGCATCCGTTCGGGCGATGGCCTCGAAGGCACCGATGTGCCCCGGCGTGGCAATGCCCAGCCGATCCCCGGTTCCCGCCGACTTCGCCAGTTGGCACGGTATGGGACTGAGCCACGCAAGCCTGGTTCTGAGGGCCGCGGCATTCGCGGGGTCGGCCTCTCCCAGGGTCAGTTGGCAGTCTCCGGCATCCGGTGCGGTCGCGGCCTGCGTCCGGCCCTGCAGGATCGGAGCGGAGCCCGGGGCATGGGCCTGCCCGGCCACCAGGTCCACCCCGTGACGCCCGACAAAGAACAGATCGTCGCCGTCGATGGTGACCGAGGCGGAATGGATGTCGAGCGATGTCGTTTCGGCCAGCCAGGAACAAAGGGCCTCGGTCGAGGCGGATGCGAATGTCATATGACACTCTCCGGCCGCTTGGGCGGCTTTGAAGCGAGGCGCGCTGGCTGCGCGGGTCCCGCCGGGTGGGTGCGTACCGGTACCGTGCGGACAGGCTGGTGATCAGACTCCCGAATAGGCGGAGAAGCCGCCGTCGACCGGGATTACAGTGCCCGTCACGAAGCGGCTGCCGTCGCCGGCCAGCCACACTGCGATGCCGGTCAGTTCGTCCGGCTCCCCGAACCTGCCCATCGGGGTATGGTCGACGATCTGTTGGCCGCGGGCCGTCAGCGAGCCGTCCGGCTCCATGAGCAGGGCGCGGTTCTGCTCGCCCACGAAGAAGCCGGGTGCAATTGCATTCACGCGGATGCCCGGCGCGTGGTTGAGGGCGAGTTCCACGCTCAGCCACCGGGTGAAGTTGTCGATGGCCGCCTTGGCTGCGGCATAGCCCATGACCCGGGTCAGCGGCTGCTGGGCCGCCATGGACGATATGTTGATGATGGATCCCCGTCCCTGGCCGGCCATGGGTTCGGTGAACACCTGGGTGGGCAGGAGGGTGCCGGTCAGGTTGAGCCCCACCACCTGATCAAAGGCCTCCCGCGACAGCCCGAAGAACGAAATGTCGCCGAAGACAGTGGCCTCGGGCACGTTGCCGCCGGCTGCATTGACCAGAATGTCGACCGTGCCGCCCTGGTTCAGCGTTTCCGCGCGGGCCTGGAGCAGCGAGTCGCGGTCCAGAACGTCGGCCGGGACCGCGAATGCGGATCCGCCTGCTCCCTCGATCTCCCCGGCCACCTCTGCGGCACGAGCGGCGCGGCGGCCCAGAATGCCCACGCGGGCTCCGGCTGCAGCCAACCCCCGGGCCATGGCTCCGCCCAGGACGCCGGTGCCGCCTGTGACGACGGCGGTCCTGCCTTTGAGGGAGAAGGGATGGGTCATGCCGACGTTCCGTTGAGATTGACCTTCCGCAAGCCGTCCTGGCTGCCGGCCCAGACCTTGCCGACGGCTTCCTGCAGCACCAGGCAGGGATCTTCGCCTTGCAGCGGTGTCCAGTTCAGGCCATCGGGGGAATGCCACAGGGTTTCGGCATCGCTCATCACGAAGCCGCCTCCGGCCAGGGCCGTCAGCGCGTTAATCTGTTCGGGGGTGTTGTCAAGGCGGCGGAAGCGGCGGCCCTGATCGTCCGAGAACCAAAGCCCGTCGGTTTCCGTGCCGGCCAGCACGATGTGGGTGGTGTGGAAGCGGCTGTCCACGGCGGCCACCTGGAACGCGCCCTCTGCGCCCTCGCAGCGCTTCCAGCCGCGTCCTGCGGCCGGCGAGCGGTAGAAGCCCTCGTCCGTGCCGGCGAAGGCCAGCCGCCAGCGGGGCCAGGCATCCCGCGGCCAAGGCGGAGCCCAGCAAATGTGCAGGACGGCGAGGCTGCGCAGGCCGTAGTTGCACACGTAGAACCCCTCGCCGCGATTGGCCGAGCGCAGGATGCCCTTGTCCTCGGTGCCTGCGAGTACGATGTGGGAGTCCGCCACATCCGGTGCCGCGGCGATGGCCACCACCGGACTGTCCACGAAGTCCATCCAGGCGGCCTGCCAGGTCTGTCCGCCGTCCCGGCTGAAGGCGACCCCGTGCGGAGCGCCGCCCACCAGCACCCGATCGTCCAGGCTGTCCGTGGCGTACAGATGGCTCTCCGGCTGGATGACTTCCGTCAGGTCCCCTTCGGCTCCCACGCTGAACATGCCCTGGGGACCGGCGGCGAAAAAGCCCGCGTGTGCCTCGGACAGGGAAAGAATGATGCTCATGGCAATGTTGTGGTCCGTTTTGGAATGGCTCCGGCGTCCCCGAAGGACTATTCGTTGGGGCTAAAGGACTGTTCCGGTTCCTTGTGGTACACGATCGTGTCCGTGGTGATGGCCATGATGGCGTTGCTGACCGCGGTCTGCAGAACCCTGATCATGGTTTCCGCCACATCGAAGATGGAATGTTCGAAGGCGTCCACCACCTCCCCCTGCACGGCGTCGAACGTGGTGCGCGGCCCGGCGTCGAAGATGCGTTCGAGGTAGACCTTGGTGTTTTCCACGTACGCATTGCGCAGAATCTGCTCGAGCGGTGCCGTCAGGGACCGCAGCAGCACCTGTTTGCCGGCCCGCCATTCGGGGTTGGAGTCCAGGTCGACGCTGGCGCAGGCATGGGTATAGCCGGCTGCCGCGCCCGGCAACACGCCCCCGCGTTGCGCGGTGGACAGCACGTTGACGGTCCGCTTGGTCAGTTCCGACAGGAGTTCCCGCTCGACCTTGGAATCCGCTCCGATCTTGATTTGGCCAACGCCGCCGGTCAGGGCCGAAACGCGCCGCACGGTCATCTCGTAGTCGTCGTGATCGAGCGACATCTCCTCCAGTTGGGTCTGCAGTTCCCGCACGCGTGCCTGGGTCTCGGGCCCGAACTGGTGGGCGGCCTGGACGTACATGCTGTCCCGGTCCACTTCGGAGCGGAACACAATGCCCAGGTCGTCCGCGGTGATGTCCTCGACCGACTTGGCGATATCGCTGCCCACAATCGTGGAACCGGTCAGCAGTTCCAGATCCAGGTAGGCCAGGCGTCGTTCCTCGCCGACAAACTTCATCTGCGCGGCCGAGATGGGGATCTTGCCCTGCTGCTTGGCTTTCGAGTCCTTCTTTTCCAGTGCGGACTCGTCGAAGTCGGCCATGTCGGGCGGCCGGTTGTTGGCCATCAGGATACCGATGATCTGGTCGCTGAAATGGTTGGCCAGGATGGTCAGGGATTCGGCACCGGCCTGTTGGGCGGCCTGCAGGATGGCGATGATGTCCACCGGATCCTCGAGCCGCTTGTCCACCAGGGCCATGCGGCCCGTGGGCATGACGGCCTTGCGGTTGGCCTTGTCGGTGTAGAAGTGCATCGACGCAATCTGCGCCTTGTAGTGGCCTCCGGGGTGGTAGTACTGCTGGAGGTAGGGGGCCACGAACTTGTGGACGTTGACATGGGCCTCGGTCCCCAGCATGTAGCTCATCTCGCCCAGGACCTGGGCCAGATCCGGATCATCGATGATGCCTCTGGCGACATGGGACAGTTGGTTCTCGTCTTCCACAGGCTGGGCGCTCTGCTTCAGATAGGCGACCACATCCTCGGTGGCGGCCCGGATCCCGTTGGCCAGTACGATGGGGCTCTCGCCGGCGGCGATCAGGCGCTGGCTCTCGTCGAAGAGGGTTCGGGTCAGGATCGCGGCCACGGTGCCGCCGTCCCCGATTTCCTGGCCGACCTGCCAAATCATCCCGCGCATGAACATGGCGCCGACATCGGTGTCCGGGGCGCCCAATTCAATAATCCGGCGGACGGCCGTCGAGGAGTCGTTCAACAACTCCGTCTTTTGTCCGACGTTGGGCTGGTTGGCCACGACTCCGCCAACAGGTCCCAGGGTGGGGGACAGCAGGTCGGCTATCGCATGGATACCGTTCCCCAGATGCCGACGAGCCTCGGCTCTAACCGCGATTCGTGGTACAGGCATGGCAGAACACCAAAGGGGTGATGCAAAAGGGTAGGTTGCAACGGGCGGGGCAGTGCCGCATAGGGCACCGGGATGGAAGATTGCAGGCGAGCCCGGCCGCGCCGACCCGGTATCTTAAGTCGAATCCGGTCCGGGCAACAACAATCCATCGGGATCGTATGCGCCCGTTTGCCCGCCCGACCAGGTGCCGCAGATGCGAACAACCCCCCGCCTGCGGCGTCCGGCCGGTATCCGCCATGGTCATCTGCCGGCGGGCAGCCACAAGGCGGTCGGCTGTTGACATTCGTGGACGGCAGCGTACTTCCTGTACCTGTTGGAAGGGACTTGTGTACCTGATTCGCCAGAGGGCATGCCATGTTCACGGTTCCATGGTCTGCCGCACGAATACATCCTCGCTGTGCAGCAACCTCCGTTCCTCGGGTCGGGGGGATGCTCACTTGTGTCTCCTGCTGACACATGGCCAAACGTGTCCGTTCCCTTGGACAGAGGCCTATCTAGCCCACGGGATGAGCCCCTTTCATTGATTGCCCCTGTTCCTGTTCAGTCGGCCGGCAGGTGGAGCATACGGGATAGCGGTCAGGGTAGTTTCCGCTCATGTAGACGGACACTCGCTGATAGGTCTCGCCGGGATTGATCTTCCCGCGGCACAGTTCACAGGTCCATTCCTTGCGCGCCCGTGTGGGTTTGGCCTTGTCAGACAGAAGGCCGTCTCGGAGTTCCGCCTGCCTATCTGCCTGGTACTCTTCCCAGAGACGCCACTCTTCGGCTTCCTTGCGGGCCGCCCATGCTTCGTAACAGCTCTGGCAGCGGTGATGGTACGGGTCAACTTCCGCGGCCAGTTCCAGGCTCATGGTGTCCCAATTCGTGCGCCACGAAGTCCGGTTGTTGCATCCCTTCTCGATGCATATGGGTGGCTGTTGCTTCCTGCGTCCCATGGCGACCTTGTTGGCCCACCTCCACGCTGTTCTGTCAGGTTGTCGTTGGACAGTCCATCACGATGATCATCCCGGTTCGAGGGGTGTGATGTCCTTGTCGTCTGGATCGGGCGGCATTCGGCTTAGACCCATGATGTCCTCAACGGAGGGCCACCGATCCGGTGGTTCCGTGTCCAACCGCCGCAGAATCCGGTCCCGCACAGTCGGAGCAGAGATGGCCATCTCGGCCAACTGTCGCAGCATGGCTTGTCGCTCTTCTTGTCGCCCTCTTTCAAAACGGTCTAGAGAACCGGGATCCATGTACTCCAGTCCCCCGAAAGGAGCATCCTCTTCCCAATGTTGGTACCCCACATCCCGCGGCTCCTTGTCCATCCGCCGCAGCGTGGCTTCCGCCATCCGGCCACACAGATATTGCACCGCCTCCACGGTCTCTTGAGGATCCTCGGTGACCAACACCGTTTTTTCGCTGCCGCCTCCGAATTCGGCACTGTAGGGCTGGATCCGGCGTAATTCGGTTAGGGCATCCAGCCACGCATCGGACGGGAGATCGATATCGGGTTCGCAGGCGCGCACTACCATCCCCAATGCCTTCAGGGTATGGATGTGCGGAGGAGCTCCTCGATGTACGGCGTACAGGGCCTTGAGGGCATTTTCCAAGGCGTGATGCGCCTGCGTCAAAGCTGTTGCCAAACGATCGTGCGCGAAGCTGAAGAGACTCTCGTACAAGGCATCTTGGGCCACTTTCAGACTTGCTTGGATGCCGGGCCAGGGATTGTTCTGTGCCATGGGCTTGAGATGCCTTCCATCCGGATTGAGACCGTCCCGCTGCACAGCACCGGCCAAGTGTGAGGGGGAGTCGCGATTGGCGAGGAACTTCTCCCAGTCATAGGGGAGTGACATCACGTCCACATCCAAGCCCAGTTGTGCGGCTTGCGAATGCAGCCCCTGCGGCCAAGTCGAAGAGTTGTCTTCCCCCAGCACAATGAGGTCGATGTCGGAGTGGGGTTTGTAATCACCGCGCGCGCGGGATCCGAAGAGCAGGACAGTGTGATTGGGCAACCGCGCCTGCAGCCAACCGGCCACTTTAAGGGCCCGTGCATCGCACGCAGGCTCCCGCGGTCCCCATTCCAATTCTGGACTGCCAATCTCCTGATGGGGACAAGATGAGTGCACTCCGTTGGAGGAGGATGGAGGAGTGCTCATGACCACACGTGCCTGTTCTCCTGGATACAGGTATGTCCCTGCCAAGTATATAGGGCCGGTCTCCAGAACCTATGCCAACCTGTCACTATCCGGTGCAATCACCGAACAGGGAGGCTGGCTGTCTGGTAGACGCTTCACGGACCGTGCGCAAGCCTC
>VXMJ01000082.1 GCA_009841145.1 Caldilineaceae bacterium SB0661_bin_34
TGGCCTTGTACTTCGGGAACCCCTTGGGCTTGCCGTCCGACTTGCGCACGCCCAGCGACTTCCCTTCAGCCTTGGCCGCGGCCCATGCCTCGAAGAAGCGCGTGTACGCGTCGGCTAGGTACTTGGCCGTGTAGCGGACCGACCCAAAAGGAAGAGCCCGCAGCCAGGACAAATCCATGTCGCGGTACCTCCGTCCCCACGGAGAGCCCAGGAACGCCCGCACCCAGGCGGCATCGGGTCGGCTCCTGAGGTCCGTGAACCGTTTGCCCAGCGTGAAGAACGACGTGGACAGATCCGGTCGGTTCTCGGGCGGGAAGTCCGTCCACTTGCCGTACGCGCGCGCCAACCGGTACCGCCGCTCGCAGTCGGCCAGCAGGAAGTTCCACACCAACCGGCACGCGCCCGCGATCTGGGCGCACAGGGCGGCTTGGGCGCGGCGGTCAAAGCGGATGCGATACCGCTCGATGCGGACTTCGGTTGTTTTAGACTTGGGGGTAGCAGTCCGGGTTGCCAATTTCAACCTGCCCTGTCAGGAAGCCGTGCAGTGCTCGTTACACTCACGGCTTCCGTTTATTGTAGCGCACAGTCCTGGTACACAGGTATATAAGCCCCTGTTTCATCAGGGCAATCGCAAGATTGTGTTGTGGGAGTGCTTGTCTAGGATCGGGGCTCCTTGTTGACACCATGGAGTTTCCCTCATGGCCCCTGGCCTGGCCGCGTCCCTGCGAAGCTGTCTGGAGGAGGTGTCGGATCCCCGCAGCGCCCATGCCCGCAGGCACCCGCTTACGTCCGTTCTCTTCCTGGCTCTGACCGCCGTCATCGGCGGCGCCGACACCTGGGTGGAGGTGGAGGAGTTCGGTCGGGACCACCGCGCCTGGTTCGAGCGGTGGTTGCACCTGCCGCACGGCATTCCCTCCCACGATACCTTCTCCCACGACACCTTTGGCCGGGTCTTTGCCCTCCTCGACCCGGAGCCGCGGGAGGCGGGGTTTGCCCGGTGGGTGCAGACCCTGCACGACCAACTGACGGGTCAGGTGGTGGCCCTGGACGGCAAGACCGCCCGGCGCTCACACGACCGGAGCCACGGTCGGTCGGCCCTGCACACGGTCAGCGCCTATGCCGGTGAGAGCCGGTGGGTACTGGCCCAGACGGTGGTGGCGGCCTAGTCCAATGAAATCACGACCGTCCCCGAGGTGCTGGCCCTGCTGGACCTGGCGGGAGCCACGGTTACCCTCGATGCCCTCGGCTGCCAGAAGGAACTGGCCCGGCACATCCGGTCGCAGCAGGCCGACTATGTGCTGACGGTTAAGGAGAACCAGCCGATGCTGAGGGCCGCCCTGGAGGAGACCTTCAGCGTGGAGCGCGAGGCACAGTTTGAGGGTTGTCCCCATACCGCCCACCGCACCGTGAACGGGGGCCACGGGCGCATCGAGATCCGTCGCGGCTGGGCCGTGGGCGACCCGGAGTACCTGCAATATGTGGACCCGGAGGCACACTGGCCCGACCTGCACAGCCTCCTGCTGGTGGAAGCGGAACGACGGGTGGGAGGCCAAGTCAGCACCGAAACCCGCTACTTCATTTCCAGCCATCCTCCCGAGGCGCGCCATCTGTTGGCCACGGTGAGGGCACACTGGGGCATTGAGAACAGCCTGCACTGGGTCCTGGACGTGGCCTTTCGGGAGGATGAGAGCCGGGTGCGCACGGGCCACGCTCCCCGCAACCTGTGCCTGCTGAGGCGCATGGCGCTCAACCTGCTCCGGCAGGACACCTCCGTCCAGGCCGGGGTGGCCATCCGCCGCCGCAAGGCCGGCCGCAATCTCGCCTACATGGAGCAAGTCCTGGGCTTAGCCTAATCTTGCGATTGCCCTGCCTGTTTCATCCTTCCAAGGCCAGCTGTTGCTGTTGTCGTTGGATTTCGCGGGCGAGAACGAAAGCAAGGATGACAATGAATCCGATCAGAATTGCCAGATCCAGGGCGACATCCGCAAAACGGGCCGCATTGCGACTGATCTCCAATAGCGGATTCATGATGTAGTACGTCGGAAACACGCGGCCGATCCACTGCGGAACCTGCGGGAAGATCTCAAGGATGCCCGGCGCGTACAGGACCAGCCCCAGGACCTTGATGATGCCCATGAAAGTCTCCATGTCCCGCGACAAGGAGCCCAGAATCACGCCCAGGATCGAGGACATGAGTCCACCCAGGGCGATCACCAGCAACAGCAAACCCGGATTCCCGGCGAACGCGTTGTTCAGTGCCAGGATGATCAGCGCCATCAGGCCGCTCAGGATGAAACCCACGGCAGTTTTGGCCAAATACACGTCCAGTAGAGACGCGGGAGTTGTGGTGAGGGCCACCAGCGTACCCTTCTGTTTCTCATCCACCAAGGACGACGAGGGAATGAAGAGCCCGCTCAGGACGATCGCCATGATCAGGAGCAAGGGCAGGAGACGCTGCGACCAAGTGGCGGTGCTGGCCTTGCCCAACTGGCCAACTTCCACATTGACCGGCAGTTCATCGAAGACCAAGCCGGTCGCCTCCACCACGGCCCGCGCCACCGCGGCTTCGATGAGCATGAGGCTGCGGGCTCCCGCTTCCCCCCACCGATAGGTGTTCGTCCTGGCGACCGCACCGCCCTCCCGCAGGACATTGGCGAAGTCCGCCTCCAGACTCATGCCCCATTCCACACTGCCCCGTGCCACCGCCGCTTCCAAGGCCGCTTGGGAGGCATAGGATCGGGTTTGGATGCTGGGGTGATCGGCCAAGGCCTGTACCAGAGTCTCGTTGCCACCGGCGTCGAAGAGCCCCAGGCGCGGGGTCTGTGCAAACAAATCGCCGAAGATGAGTGCCACCAGCAGGCTCAGAAGCACGGGCATCACGAGCACATAGATGCTCATGAAGCTGGTCAGACCCAGCCGGATTTCCTTTCCCATCAGAACCCAGATGCGCTGTACGTCCATCAGAGCCTTCTCCGCAACACGGCGCCACCGATGACCAGGGCCGCGGGACCGGCGGCCGCCAGCAGGGACAGATCGCGGGCCACATCCGCCCAGCCCGCTTGGAAATTGAGCACGCGATGCAACGCATCCGCGAAGTAATGGGAAGGTACCAGTTCCATCCAACCCGAAGCCAGGCCCGGCAACATGATGGAAAGCGCGGGAATCAGGAACAGGATCAGTGTCAGGGTACCCCAGGCCAGAACGGACGTGTTGTCCCGGGAAATGGCGGCAATGAAGAAGGCCATGCCGACGATCAGCAGGCTGCCCAGAAACAGAGTCGTCAACAACAGCAAGGGCAAAACGACGATCTTGCCGGTGACGAGGACCACGATCACCACTTGGCCCATGGCCAGAACCAGTCCCGTCACAATCTTGGCCGCCAGGAATGTGGGCAGTCTCAGGGGACCGGTGAGGAGCGCCCGCGCGGTGCCGGTCTCGATCTCCCGGACTATCAGCGTGCCCAGGCCCAGCACTTCCGTCATGACCATGGCGAGCAGGAGCAGAGGCAGGAAGCGATCCCGCACGGAGAGCGGCTGTCCCAACAGGTCATGTCCCAGGACAAACTCGGTCTCTTCGATGGGGGACAGCCTGGCCAGCAGGTCCGAGTTGACCGCGTTGGCTATGAACACCAGGAGGTCGTGGAACACCTGCTTGGCTTCGGCGGGAACATTGGGCGCGTAGAAGGCCTGCAATGTGGTCGACTCGCCCCGGGCAGCCGCCTGCGCAGCTGCCGCGGGCACGGACATCCCGACGAAATAGTCGTCCGTGTCCTCCAACGCCGCCAGCATTTCGTCCTTGGAGGGAAAGAGGGTGAAGGCTTCCTCCTCGGCTACGCGTTGGCGGAACTCCGAGGAGGCCGAGGGATCCTCCAGATGGATGGCCACGCCGACGGAGTTCTCTGTCTGAAGCGGCAACAGGAAGTAAATGGCCAGGTAGAGGACCAGGGCCAAGCCCGTGACCGTGGCGAAGAACCGATTGCGGAAGAACAGCTTGACGTCCTTCGCCACCAGCGTGCCGATCATCCTTGCAGCCCCCGGCCCGTGATGTCGATGAAGATGTCCTCCAGCGTTGCCTCTTCGCTGTGCACGGTCAGGACATGCTCGTTCCGAAACAGGTCGTGCACCGCTTGGGCCGTGCCGGATTCGTCCAGGGTCACTTCCCTCAGCTCCGTCTGGCCGTTGGCGAGTCTGACTTCCACCTTGAGCGCCCGCAGGCCAAACCGCTGCTTCAGGGCCGCAGGCGTGTCCAGGGCGACGATCCGGCCTTCATGGATGAAGGCCACCCGATCCGACAGCTTGTCCGCTTCCACCATGTCGTGGGTGGTCAGAAACACGGCAGTGCCCTCCCGGGTCGCCGTCTCGATCAAGGCATGAATGGTCTGTGTTGACACCGGGTCGAGCCCGTCCGTGGGTTCGTCCAGAAACAGCAGCCGGGGGCGGCTGACCAGCGCGCGGGCCATCATGAGGCGTTGCTTCATGCCCTTGGAATAGTTGGCGACGTGCTCCTTCTCCCGTCCGCTCAGGCCGACCCTTTCCAGAAGCGCCATGGCATCGAAGTCGGCCACCTTATAGAGCCGCGCGAACAGGTTGAGGTTTTCCACCGCGTTCAACTGCTCGTACAGATTGGTGGATTCATAGGAGATGCCCATCTCCTGCTGCGCCTTCTTGCGCTCGGACACGATGTCCATGCCCAGCAGCTCGGCCGTGCCGGCTTGGGGCGTGAGCTGTCCCGTCAGCAGTCTCACCGTGGTCGACTTGCCCGCGCCGTTGGGTCCCAGGAAGCCGAACACCTCGCCTTCCGCCACGTCGAACGAAATGCCGTCCACAGCCAGATTCTCGCCGTAGCTGAAACTCAAATCCTTCACTGATATAGCCGGACTCGTCATTCCTCACTCCTGGCGGATGCTCGGGTTCCGCCAGCTTGCCTGGCCGAAGTATCCCTAGCCCATTTTGGATCCAGGCCAAGTGGCCCGGTTCACAAATGGTTTGGTTCTGGTGCGACCGCCCCGGGAACAGGCCGGACAGTTCGTATTATGGCCATGAGAGACAAGCCTCAGCCCTGCGGCAGACGGTTGAGAAGTTTCCACTGGCCGTCGACCAGTTCGACATCGATGGTCCACTGAGTGGCCTGGACCGAACGAAGGCCGAAAATGCCGCGGTCGTCCGTGTGGTAGACGGCCACGGTCACGACCGCGGCACTGCCATCGACAGCGGCATCGACAACCTTGAGTCTGAAAGTGCCGGGAGAATAATATCCAAACAGAATATCGCCGTCCTTTTCGTTCAATTCCTCCCAGCGTTCCGGCGCAAACAGTTTTTCATACTGGTCCATTTCGCCCCGTTGCAGGGCGAGATAGCCGTTGTAGACCACGGCCTCGGGACTGTTGTCCGTCCGGTACAGCGGCAACGGCTCAATGTCGGTCTGGTCACGGTTGGCCACCACTGAAATCAGAGCGACCAGGAACAGGGTGCCGATCAGGATCAGTAGGCCGATTGTAAAGCGGTCCAGCTGCCAGAAGCGGCCGGGGGCGGTGGTGTCACTCATGGGTTTCCTCCGGTGTTCCGTGCCCGGCTGCATCCAGTTCCGCCCGTTGGCGGACCAGGCTGTCCCGACGGAGGGTCAATTCGTTGATTTCGCGATCCAGGGATGCCAGTTCCCTGTCCAGCCGCGTCCGGGCGCGGTCCCCGTCCGGTTCCGGCGCGGGCCAATCCTCTTCCCGTCGGAGCAGCACCAGGTGCCAGATCAGCACGGCCACGGCCACCGGGATGCCGGTCAGCCGCATTTCCCACTGGGTATCCTCGCCGCCGGTCCAGAGCAGCAGAAGGGCATAGAGGATAAGGCCGCTCTGCACCAGCAGGAACAGGACGCTGACCAGCGAAACCAGATAGAGGTAGATGCGCCGGGGAACGATGGCCAGAATGGATTGCGAACTCCCGCGGGCGTGTCGACCAATGGTCTGCCAGACGGCGACCAGCAGTGGAATGGACGCCAGAGTCCAACTCCAATCCTCCACACTGCCGGGAAACCAGGCAGGAAGCAGTCTGGTCTTCACGCCAAACACAACGTCGTCGAGGTCCGCAAGATCCGGGGCGAGTGGACCCTGCAGTAGGTCCCGAAGGATGAAGCTGGTGCCGGCGGATAGCACCGTCAACCCCACGGCAGCCAGGGCGTAGTCCCGGAAGCGGGGCAGGGCGACGGCCCACTCGGCGGCGGGTTTGTGATCCGGAGAACGACGGCCGAGCCAGACGTACAGTTGCCAGCAGGCCAGGCCGATTGGGAGTGTCACGGCAACCGCGAGCAGAACCTGAACCCGACCTAGATACCACGGCTGCACCAGCTGATCCGTAAAAAGGGGCTGCAACAGGGGCTTGAGCGTGAGGCCAAGGGCAACGAAGAGCAGGATTACGCCCGTGAACATGCCGGCCTGCAGGTAGCCGGTTCGGAATGCCGCGGCCAGAGTGGTTGCGCCGGCCTCCGGCCGGTTGCAACGCAGGTGCTCCAACCGGGTCAGCACCAGCAGGGTGGCCAGTACCACGGCGACATTGCCGGACAGAATCCAGGTGGTGGGCTCGCCGCCCATCTGCACGGCGCCCCCCAGCAGTGCAGGTAGCAGCAAATGGAAGGCTGCGTTGTGAAGGTAGCCGATGATCAGCAGCAGGCATGTCAGCGACATCAGCAGTTGACAGCCCGCGGCGATGAATCGCACCAGACGCGTCCGGTTGGCGTTTCGTTCGGAGATGCAGATGCCCGCGAACCGGTCCACGCACAGGGCCGCGACCGCCAACGGTACCATTGCCATCGGCAGGGAGATCAGCACTGTGCGGGCCGGTACGGCCTGGAGGCCCGGCAGCATCTGGAGCGGCACGGAAATGAAGTTCGCAAGTCCAGCTCCGAACCAGTAGAAACTGACCACCAGGCAAAGCCAAACAAACAGGTGTCGGAGGGAACTCCGTGCCTCCGCCTGATCTCCGCGCAGGTAGCCCTGAATTAGAGTCCAATGGACGACGAAGAACAGCAGAGCCACCAGCAGAACGCTGCCACTTTCGAGGATGGTCTCAACCGGCCAGGCAAGCGGATTGAGCCAGTCGCCACCGAGGCTGATCCAGAAGTTGGTCAGCTCCTGTGTCAGGGACCACAGGTTGCCGTGAATTGCGACCAGGCCGACAAACGCGACGGTGTAGAGGTACAGACGCCGGACAACAACCAGGCGGGGTCGTTGTACCTCAACGGAAATGGTCACCGGTCAAGCAGCCCGGGTTGAGACGGACATCCGCGTTCCGGCGCGCCTCATCCCTTTTGGTCAAGGGTCTCCATCTCGCGAGTGTCTTCCAGGTCGTCGCCCGGATCATAGGCCTGCCGCGGCTGCTTGTCGGTGGTGGGATGGGGTTCCCAAGGTACGGCCCTGGACTGCATAACATGCAGATCATCGAGCGTGGTGCTTTCGACCACCAACTCCTCTTCATGCACCAAGGCGGCGCCGGTGTCCGGATCGTCGGCCGCGTGCGTCGCGTTCCCGGAAGTCGGTTTGGAATTCTCGGCAGCTTGCTTGTGGTTGACCGGGGAGGGCGGCACCACCACAATGGGGTCGGCGTCCGCCTCCACCGGTTCGGCCACGGAGTCCACGATGGCGTCGCCATCGGGATCCATCAGGACCTGTTCCGGCAACAGGCGGGAACTGTCTCCTTCCGGCACCAGGGATCGGGAGTACAGGCTCCATACCCGGGAGAATTCCTGCCGGAAGGCGGGTTCGGAACTCTCCCAGATCAGCTGCAGGGCCTCGTAGTCCAGCGTGCACACCACCATGCCCTGCCGCTGGGGATGGTCCGTCTGCACCAGAATGCCGTTGCCCTTGGGTGACAGCTCAATCGGGGCCAGCATCATGGAATGGCCGCGGTAGGGTGCGTCCGCTTCGGGATCCGGGTCGAGTCGGTCCTTTCCCGCCAGGCAACTGACCGCGCCGAACAACTGGTTTTCCATACAGCGCATCAGGGTGGCGCGGTGCGCGCGGCCCCATTCCAGATCGGTGCGGCAGGCCAGCTGGGACACCAGCACCGAGGCCCCGCGGGAGGCGAACAGGCGGCCCACTTCGGGCACCAGTGCGTCGTGGCCCAGGGCCAGCCCGATGTTGCCGACACTGGTTTCTATGGGTTGCCAGCCGGTTCCGGGCCGGGCCAGTTTCCGTTCGCCGCGGCTGACCAGGACCTTGGCCTGGTAGCCTACTCGGGTGCCGTCGCGATCGTAGACGCAGGCAATGTTGCGCATCCGTCCGTCCACCGGATCCCACAGCCAGGCACTGGGCGCCACGAGGACCACCTCGTACTTCTTGGCCAGGCGACCGAACGTGTTGTCGTAGTACTCCCAAATCTGCTTGCGGTGGGCGACAAGAGCCTTGAGCACAAGTGCCTGGGTCTGGCCGGTGGACCAGCCCGGGTTCAGCTTCGTGGCCGAACCCCGCAGCCGCGTGAGGATGCCGGCCTTGGGGTTCTGTCCGTCGCGGATGCGGGCCAGGGCCTCGCGGTGGCCGCGCTCCACAAAGGGCAGTCCGATCATGGCAGCGCCCAGTTCGCTGCCCACGACCACGTCGCAGCGCCGCACGGATGCAACCTTCAGGTACCGCTCGAAGTCCGTGCGGAATTCCTTCTGCGTGAGCGGCATATTCATCCCCTGCTGCAGGGATGCCACGGAAATGGTCTTCAAAGTTTGCCGCGTCGTCCGAATCTGACCCTCATGCCGATCGTATCACAGGGATTCGGGATGGATCCCGTTCGCTGACAATGGGTTGGATACGGGCTGGCCGGCGGCGGATTCGGCACTCGGATGGGAACAATGTGCAGGTTTGGAATCTTTGACCGGGATTGGACGGCTCTCCGCTGGGCTAAAATCCACATCTAATCCCTGTCAAATCCTCCTCTGGAAGCCAGCCCCATGCAGACCAGCCTCATGACCTACAGCTTTCGCCGAACCTTCGAAGCCGGCGACATGGACATCTTCAGCTGCATCGAATTCTGCCGGGAGCACGGCATCGACTGCATCGAGCCGTGGAACCGGCATCTGACGGAAGCCGAGACGAACCTCGGCTTTGCCGAAAGGGTTGGCCGAGCCGCTGCGGAGGCCGGTTTGGCCATGGGCTGTTTGGCCGTGGATGGAGGCCACATCTACGAAGACGACCCGGCGGATCGGGAAAAGACCCGAGCCTGTGCCCTACAGTGGCTCGATATTGCCGCCGCGCTCGGCGCGCCCCAGGTCCGCATCGATGCGGGCGGTCCGGAGGACATGCCGGACCATGCCTTTGCCGTGATTGTCGAGGGCTTCAACGATCTGATTGCCCGAGGCCGGGAGCACAATGTCGAGATCCTGACCGAGAACCACTGGGGTCCCACCAAGGACCCGGACAACACCATCAGGCTCCTGGAGGCCCTGCCCGAACTGGGCCTGCTGTTCGATTCCTACAACTGGATCCCGGAACGCCGCGAGGAGGCCTGGCGCATCTGCGCCGGGCATGCCAAGGCGCTGCACATCAAGGCCTTCAGCTTCGACGAAGCCGGCAACGACCCCTCGATGGACCTGGGGCTTTGTTTCAGCCTGCTCAAGGATGCGGGCTATGCTGGCGTGTGGGGCATCGAAAGTACGCCGGAGGATGGTGACGAGTCAGCCGGGGTCCTGGGCACGCTGGCGCTGATCCGGCGCGAACTGGGTGTGGGGGCCTGAGCGGTGCCATGGGCATGACCGGTCGCTGGGTTCTGGGTGGAAGCGGTGTTGCCACCGCGCTGCTTGGGGTTCTGCTCCTGGCACGCCCCGATTGGGGCACCACCGTCTTCTACACGGTCCTGGGCGTCTATTTGGCGTTGATGGGGGCGACCAACCTTTGGGATGGTCTGCGCCGTCGGCGCCATCCATCCCGCAACAGGCTGCTGTTGGGCGGGGCGCTAAGCCTGTTGGCCGGCATCGCGGCCATTGCCAACCCCATGATCGCGCTGGCCGTCTTTCCCGGTGTCCTGCTCATCGTGGCCGGTGTGCTGGCCATCCTGTTCGGAGTCGTACAGATGTCCCAATTCAGAGTCAGGGATCAGGACGGCCAGGCACATACCCAATGGGGCCGGGCCGCGGTGGGAGCCGCGGCCGTTGGCCTGGGGGTGCTGGTGATTGCCAATCCGGTGGCAAGCAGCCTGGTGGTGGTGCGTGCCATTGGGGTTGCGCTGATGGCAATTGGTGTGCTGCTGTTGGTGTTGTTTGGGTACCTGCAGCGAAGCCGGGGGGTTTAGCCTCATTTGGTTGCAATTCTCGCGGTCCAGAGGTATCTGCATTGTGCAATTGCTTTGGCCGCCCTTGGAATACGGGTGAACTGTGCTCTGTGTTCCAGTGGGAATTGCCACTTGAGCCGTGGGGAAGAATCGATGACGTCACTTCGATGCAATGCTGGACGTATCGTTGCTGTGATCTGAGTGATTCATGACACTGACCAAAGCCTGTGCCGCGATCGTGGAAGTGGTCATTCGGTCCACTGCATCAGGCCAAGTACCTCTTGTCGTGGCCATTGACGGCCGCAGCGGTGCCGGAAAGTCCACGTTGGCTTCCCGGGTAGCCAAGGAGACCGGTGCGGCTGTTGTGCTTCTGGACGACTTTTTCGCAGCTTCCATTCCCGATGTCGACTGGGATCGCATGACTGTCGAGGAGCGTGGGGCCAATGTCTTCGACTGGGCCAGAATTCGCTCCGAGGCCATCATGCCGCTGCTCGCCGGAAGGGTGGCGCGCTGGCATCCCTTCGACTTCGAATCCGGGCAACGCGCCGATGGAACGTACGGGATGAAGACCCAAGCGACGGAGGTCGAACCAGCCTCCGTCATCGTCGTCGATGGAGCTTACTCCGCGGGACCGCAGCTGACCGATCTGGTGGGTCTAACAGTGCTGGTGGAATTGTCGGAGGAGGAGCGATGGGCCCGACTTGCCCGCCGGGAGGAAGCGGAGTTTCTCGCCCAGTGGCACGCACGCTGGACGGCCGTGGAAGATTTTTACTTCTCGAACGTTAGGCCCAGAAGCTCGTTTGACCTGATCGTGACTTCTTGAGAGTGGTGGATCAGAAAAATGAGTCTGGGGAAACGGATTTCAGTCCCGCCGCGTCGGTATGCCCGCCTGCGACTGTTGAAAGACTGAACCGCTAGGCAGCCGAGTGGGCTACGCGGTTGCTTGAGACCAGCTTGCTTGGTCTGGAATCCAATGCCCTTGCGGAACAATTAAGTTGGTTTCGCACTGGTGCATCCAGTTGTGTCGAAGTCCAAGGTTCTCGGCAAAACGGGAACAATCGCGCCGGGCCTATTCGCGGTGAACGGCCTCGTGCCAAGCCTGGCGGGCCAAGTCGATGCTGAAGGGCATGGCCGTCTCCGGTGGATCCGCCCCTTCCATTTCAATGGAGACGTAACCCGAGAACCCGGCAGTGAGCAGGACCCTGAACACCCGTGCGTAGTCCAGGTCCAGGCTGTACCAGGAGCCGCCACCGGGATAGGTCTTCATGTGGGCCAGGTTGATGTACGGGGCCACCTTCTCCATGGCCGCGTACATGTCGTCCTCGAACAGGTAGTTGCCCATGTCCAGGATCCCGCCCAGCCATGGGGAGTTGACGGTGTCCAGGATGCGCAGCACCCCGTCGGCGAAGGTGGTCAGGCCCCAGTGGTTCTCCAGAAGCAGCATGACCCCCTGCTCCGCGGCGCGGTCCAGGCACTGGTGAATGCAGTCGCAAACCCATTCAAATCCTTCGTCCTGTGTGTGGCCCGGCCATGGTTCCACCCAACCGCGTGCTTGGATCAGGTCGTCGAAGGAGCCTTCCTTGCGCCAGCCGCCCGAATTGACGCGGATGGAGGGAATGCCCATCTTATGGGCCAGGTCGATGCAGTGCAGCGTGTGTTCCACGTGGCGTTGCCGTTCATCCGGCTCGGCCCACACGAAGTCCTGGTGGATTGACAGGTTGTACAGCGACAGGCCCAGTTCGAAGGCCCGCCGCTTGAGGCGTTGCAGATAGTCCCGCTCCTCGCTCTCCAGCTGGCGGTGGAGGATTTCCACGCCGGACAAGCCCAGTTCGTGGGCCGATTCGAGCACGGTCTCGATGGGTGTCTTGTCCGGTGTGAAGTGCCAATAGGAGTAGGTGGAGGTTCCAAGTCGAAGGTGCATGGCGCTGGCTCGCTGGTAGTGGTGGAGTTCAGGGAAGGCGCGTCCGGCCGTACAACGCGGGAATCAGCCGTGGTCGAGGGCAACGGGCTGACCGGTTTGGGCGGACTCGTAGGCGGCCAGGGCCACCCTCAGGGCCTGCAGGCCGTCGTGGCCGCTGATGGACGGTTCGCGCCTGGTGCGGATCATGTCCGCGAAGTCGTCGATTAGGCCGTGGTCCGGGCTGCGGCCCCAGGGGTGCCAATACGAACGGCGCGGGGTTCCGGCGGTGACATCCAAGTGGGGACGGAAGGCGTCCACGGACAGAACGCCCTCGGAACCGACCAGTTCGAGGATGACATTGCCCCAGCTGTGGTGGCCCGCCGGCCTGGACCAGCTGGTGTCCAGCGTGCCATAGACACCGTTGGCCAAGTGGAAGCTGAGGAGGCCGGCATCGTCGATGGCAAGATCCGGCCGAAAGAAGCCGTGGCCAATCTCGGCATAGACCTCGATCACCTCGGTATCCCAGAACCAGCGCAGCAGATCAATTACATGCACCGTATGGTCGATGACGGCACCTCCGCCGGACTGCTCCGGGTCCACGAACCATCTGCCCGGGTTGAAGCCCTGATTGGTGCAGGCGGCGCTGTAGACCCGGCCCAACCGGTTCGCATCCAGCATGCGCTTGGCCTCCGCCACGGCCGGCGCGAACCGGACCGGGAACGCGATTTGAAGTTTGGTGCCCGTCTCCCGACAAATGTTGAGCATGGCTTGGCCATCGGCCGCGGAGGTGGCGATTGGCTTTTCGCACAGGATGTACGGGGTGTGCTGGGCAGCTGCTTCGACATGTTCCCGGTGGCGGGCATTGGCCGAACAGACAATGACCCCGTCCAGATCCCGGTCGAGGAGGTCCTGCAATGAGGTGCAGGCCTGTGTGTTGAAGCGTTGGGCGGTTGTTTCCCGGAGTTCCTTGTCGTTGTCCCAGATGCCGGCAAGTTCCACGTCCGGAACTTCGGCCAGGCAGGCCAGGTAGGACATCGCATGCAGGTGGTCGAGGCTGCTCAGGCCAATGCGTATGGTCATGGCCTTCATTCCCTGAAGTCGGCGATCGCGACCGGTTGGCCGGTGCGGATCGAGTGGAGGGCGGCCTGAGAAACCTTGACGGCCATCAGCGCATCATGTGGCATGACCCGAAACTCGGAGCCCTTGTCCAGGCAATCCAGGAAATGCGCCATTTCGGCAAAGTAGGGATAGTCCGCTTCCTGCAGTGCGTTCTGTGCCACGGGCATGTCGTCCGCCCGCGTGCGCCAGGACAACGAGGCGGGATCCCGGGAATCCCAGGCCACGAGGCCTTGGTCGCCGGCGATTTCCAGATGGGTGCGGGTCCGGCCGGGCGTGTGGGCCCAGCTGGCTTCGATATGGCCGATGGCACCGGACTCGAATCGCAGGACCAGGAGGGCATGGTCGCACGCGGGTACGTCGGCCTCCAGCAGGCCTCGGGCAAATACCCGTTCGACTTCGCCCATACACCAGCGGTGGAAGTCGATGTCGTGGATGCCCACATCCATGATGACACCGCCGCTCTGTTCGAAATCTGCATAGCGCTGGGCGGCGGGCCCGCCGCCCATGCGGGGAAAGCCTCCTGCCCTCACCGTGCGGATCATTCCCGGTTTGCCGATGGTTCCTGCTTGCACGGCTCTCCGGGCGGCTTCGAACTCGGGGAAGAACCGAACCACGTGGGCCACAAACAGAGGTACCTGCCGCTCTGTACAGACGGCAAGGATCTCTTCGCACTGGACCATGGTTCGGGCCAGGGGTTTTTCGCACACAACGGCCTTTCCGGCCCGTGCGGCCGCCATGACCGGCTCCGGGTGGGCTGTAACGTTGGTGCAGACATCCACAATGTCGGACGCGGCCAGCAGATCCTCCAGGGAATCAAACGCCCGGCCGCCCCAGCGTTCCGCTGCCGCCACGGCGGCTTCCGGCACAACATCGTGCCATCCCGCCAGTTCCACCGGCAGCCGCGCCCACGCGGCCGCATGGATGCGGGAGATGCTGCCTGCCCCAACGATGCCTACTCTGCGCATGGGTGTGCCTGATGGAGGTTGCGGTTCCGATGTCGTCCCGGATGCCGACGCCTGGGGCCGAAGCGTAGGCAGGGGGTGATGTGCGGCGGGAATGCCGCGGGCGCAACGGGTTCTATGGTGGTCCGAATCAGCCTTTGAGGCCCGTCATGGCCACGCCTTCGATGAAGTTGCGCTGCATCAGAAGGAAGACGAACAGCACCGGCAGGAACATGACCGCGGCTCCGGCCATTTGCAGATGGGTCTGGGAGATGTACTGCTCGGTGAAGCGGGACATGGCGATGGGCAGCGTCCACTTCTGCTTGCTGTTGATGATGATCAGCGGCCAGAGGAAGTCGTCCCAGGCGGACAGGAAGGTGAAGATCGTGAGCGCGGCAATGGCCGGCTTGCTGAGGGGCAGCATGATGCGCGCGTAGATGTAGGGCTCGGAGGCGCCGTCGATGCGCGCAGCCTCCAGCAGGGACTTGGGCACACTCAGCATGAACTGGCGCATGAGGAAGATGCCGAACGGGGTTACGATGGCCGGCACGATCATGCCCCAGTAGGTGTTCACCAGGCCCATCCTAGCCATCATGATGAACAGGGGAATCATGATCACCTGGAACGGGATCATGAGGGTGGACAGGATCACGATGAAGATGACGGTGCGGCCGGGAAACTCGTAGCGGGCAAAGGCAAACCCGGCCATCGTGCTGGTGAGCAGTTGGCATGTGGTAATCGTGAGGGCCACGAAGGCGCTGTTTAGGGAGAAGCGCCAGAAGCCGATGTTGAACCAGACTTCGCTGAAGTTGCCGACGGTGTACTTGGTGGGGGCGAACCAGACCGGCGGGACCTTGATGACCTCGGACAGGGGCATTAGGGACGCGGACAGCATCCAGCCGAGGGGAAGCAGCATCCAGACGCCGCCAATCAGCAGCACAAGCAGGCCGATGCCCTTGCCCAGCCATTGCGTGCGGCCGTTGGCCGGAGGGGCTTGCGTCGGGGCTGTTGCGGTCATGGCGAGGCTAGCCGTACTCGAACTCGCGCTGGGTGACCCTGAGCTGAATCAGAGTGATGACCAGGATTAGGGCAAACAACACGAAGGCCAGGGCGGCGCCGAACCCCAGATCGTTGTAGCGGAAGGCCGTGGCATAGATGTGGTAGACCATCACCCGTGTCGAGTCGATGGGACCGCCGGCCTCGCCCTGCCGTGTGGTCATGATGACGGCCGGCGTGAACACCTGCAGCGAGCCGATGACCCCGGTCACCGTAATGAAGACGATGGTCGGGTTCAGCAGCGGGAAGGTGATGTTCTGGAAGCGGGCCCAGCGGCTGGCGCCGTCGATTTGGGCGGCCTCATAGAACTCGCGGGGGATGCCCTGCAGGCCGGCCAGGAAGATCACCATGCTGAACCCGAGGCCTTTCCAGATGGCCACGAGCATGATGGCGGGGAGCGCCCAGGTCGGCGAGGCCAGCCACTTGGGCCCTTCGATACCGAAAAACCCCAGGACGTTGTTCACCAGCCCATAGTGGGGCTCGAACATCCAAATCCAGACAAAGGAGACCGCTACCCAAGAGGTAATGACCGGAATGAAGTAGACCGTGCGCAAGGCGGTGCGCAGGGGGAGCCGGTCCTGGTTCATGATCAATGCCAGTACCAGCGCGAGGCTCATGCCGACCGGCACGACTCCGACGGTGTAGACCAGTGTGTTGCGCAGGCTTTTGCGCGTCAGGGCATCCTCAATGGCCTCCGCATAGTTCGCGAGACCAATCCAGGGGAAATCGCGCGGGATCAGGCTCCAGTCGTGCAGGCTGATCCAAAGCGCAAACAGGATGGGAAACACAACCAACACCAGCAGAAAGAAGAAGGCCGGGCCCAAAAAGGTGTAGGCCCAGAGGTATTCCCGCAGCTGCAGGCGCGAAACCCCTCTTTTCATGGCTGGTTTGGTGGTGTGGGTCGGAAGAATGCGGCTGCCGCGACGGACGGGTACGACACCGGGGCGGGTGAGCCCGCCCCGGTGTCTGTCAAGGCGTCCGTCAACTGACCGTGTTGTCGGCGATGACGTCGTTCAGGTTGGCCACCATGGTGTCGAAGGAGGCGGCCGGATCCTCGCCGCCAATCACAACGCGGTCGCGGCCGTCGCCCAGTTCCTTGACCCATTCGGCCCAGCCGACCCATTCCCAGGGCGTGGCGTACTCGAGGGAGTCGAGGCAGACCTCGGCGTTGCTGTCGGGACGGAACATCGGATCCGCGCCTAGGCCCTGGAAGCTGGGCAGGTCGCCCGCCACATCATTCCAGATGATCTGGGCATCGCGGTTGGTGCAGTAGTGCACCCAGTTCCAGCCGGCCTCGGAGTCGGGCACCCACTTGCCGACGACCCACATCCAGTGCGAACCGGCGGTGTAGAGGTCCTGGCCGACTGATCGGGTCGGGAAGGGCACGATGGAATAGGCCATGTCCGGCGCCTGTGCCAGCAGGGAGCCGCGCGTTACCGGATGGCCGATCTGCATGGCTGCCCGTCCCAGTGCGAACCGGTTCTGGCCGCTGAGGAAGGAATCGTCGTCCGAGGAACCGGACATGTCGCAGAACCACGTGAAGGTTTCCAGGATCTCCGGATAGTCGGGCCACACCAGCTGGTTGGTGGACTCGTCCACCCAGGCCTGTCCGTCCCGTTCCCGCTGCAGGAACTGCTGATACAGGATGGTCTGGAAAGCGCTGTAGTAGCCCGTGTGGATGCCAATGCGGTCATCGTCTCCGCCCTCGAGCTTGGTGAGCAGGGCGGCCTGGTCGTACATGTCGGCCAGGTCGGCGTACGGCGCCTTGGGATCGAGTCCGGCCTCTTCGTAGATGGCGTCGTTGCGGTACATGACCAGGGTCTGCACGTCCAAGGGCAGGCCATAGTACTCGCCTCCCCGCTGGCCGCGCTGCACGGTCCAGGGCAGGTAGCTCTCTTCAATCTCACCCGAGGTGATCACGGAATCCGAGACAGGCAGCAGGTTGTCGCCGGCAATGTACTGCTCGACTAATCCCATCGGAATCTGGAAGACGTCGGGGGCGGAACCCTCTCCGCCGGCGATGCCGGCAGCCAGTTTGCCCCAGTACTCCGCCCAGGGAATGGACTGGAAGTCGATGGTAACGTCGGGGTTGGCCTCCTCGAACTGGGCCTTGAATTCCTCCACCGCCGCGGCGCGGCCGGTGGAATGGTGCTGCCAGTGGCTCAGGGTGACGCCTTCCGCCATCATCGCGCCTTCACCGCCGGGCTCCGGCAAGGCGCAGGCCGCCAGGACCGTGGCGGCACTCATCGTGCCCGAAAGCACCAGGAAGCGGCGCCGACTCAATGTGTTTCCGTTCATTTCACAAACTCCTTGGACAGGGATGGTAAGACCGTAAGGGGCTGGGGATCGCACCGGAGGGCGGCCAGCCGAGCGGTTTCAGGTTTGATTGGCGGTGCGCACCGGGCGGGCGGCGACGGCCCAGGGGTAGGGCGGGTCGTCATGATGCAGCGAGCGGTAGGTGGGGATCCAGACCCAGCGATCCGCGCCGGACGCGTTTTCGTGGCTGGCGTGGAGGGTCAGGTCGTGGAAGACAATGGCACCGCCCACAGGCAGGGGCGCGGTTACGGCCTCCGCCTCCAGCGTGTCCTGGTCGCCCATCCGATAATTGAATCCGTGCCCGTCGTCCACAGTGGCGTGCCCAATCTCGGCCCGGTGGGAGCCGGGGATCAGTTTCAGGCAGCCATTGGCCATCGTTGCCTCGTCCAGCGCAACCCACAGCGAAATCTTGTGGCTGCCCACCCAGTAGGGATGATCCTGATGCCACGGGCTGCCGAAGTCCGCGTCGTGGTCCTTGAAGACGGCCTTGTCGCTCAGGAACTCGATGTCCGGTCCGAGGATCGGTTCCAGCACATCCAGGATGCGATGGTCCGCCACCCATTCCCGGAACATGGAACTGCGGGAAGCCAGACCTACATGCACGCCGGCGTTGAAGATGACGGCCCTGTCATCCCCGCTCTCGGCTTGCCGTTCGCGCGCGACCTCGTCCAGGATGGCCTGCATTTCCGTCTTGAGGCGGCCCGCCTCGTCCGCGGTGAACAGGTCGGGGACGATCAGGAAACCGTCCCGCTCAAAGTTCGCCGCGATGGTTTCGGTGACTACCGTCATATATTGTTATCCGGCCCGGAGGGGCCACTCGACTTTGTGCCTGATTGGGAGAACCCGATCATACCACCGACAGGGACGGGAGCGGCCGCTGATTGCTCACCCTACCTTGTTGTGAATATGTATTCCATTGTTGGATTGATGTTGCACTTCCTTCGCTTCTTTCCGCGGGCAGTCCCGATTGGTTCTCGGATGTATGCCTTGATCCTGCTTGCCGTGGTGCTCGCGGCCTGTGCAGGCGGGGCGATTCCCGAGGTGGACGGCCCTTGGCCCCGCCTGGATCCCGCACCCGCGGGGCCGGCAACCGGCACGGTCGCACGCCTGCCGAAGGAGTGGACCTTTTACAGTCAGCCCCCGGAGGTGTTCGGTGTGCCGGTGCTTCGTCCGTCCGGTGGCACGGAGTGGGAGGTGACCGGCCGCTGGACCGCCGCAGCGGCCGACCTGTCCGGCCGCCAAGGGTGGCTCCTGCAGCGAGCCTGGTATCGTCTGACTGGCGATGTGGCACCGTGGGGGCGTGTCGTGCTCTGGGGACAGTTGCCCGACGACTGGATTGTGGGCGACCGCATGGCCGTCCCGACCGTGGTCCCTTCCCAGGGGAAGCCGTGGCGCACCGTGCCCTACTCCGTGGGCCACGTGCTCGCCGTGCCGGTCGATGGCACCATCCCATTGCATGCCTGCCCCGATTGGACCTGCCCTGTGCTCGAGCGGCCGGTGCGGGATCAGGCGGTGCCCGTGACGGGCCAGTTTACGGACGGCGATGGACAGGTGTGGTACCGCGTGGAGTTCCGGCAGCGGATTTTGTGGGCGGAGGCCGGTGCGGGCCGTCTGACCGTGTCATGGGCGGGCCGGTTGCGGCGCGGGGGCGCGGAGGCCGCAGGCTACCGCTCCTGCGAGCCGGTGGTGATGTTTCCTCCGCCACCCCATACCCTTTGCCCCGTCGACGGGGACGGACGTTTCCTGGACCTTCTTGAGCGGGAGTACGATCAGCTGGATCCGGTCTTCGGGCGGCTGGTCCGTTTGGAGGACGACTAAACATAAAGTTGGATTTGGTCCAACCTGGCATCGGCGTCCGGCAGCACAAACAGGCTGCACCCAATGAAACCAAATCCCGCCAAAATGGTTCCTCATGCCCGGCCGGTCTGCCCTGTTGGTTCCGCCACCGGCCCTGCGTGCCCCTCTTCAACGTGCACACTTGGCGCAAGGCATCGTTGTTGCTGATCGGGATGTTGTTGGCACCCGGGCCGCGTATGATGTCCGCTTGCCTGCACCGCTGGCTGCCGGACCGGGAGCCCTCCACTTGCTACAGCCGATGGCAACTTTGGCTGGTGCTGGCGGGTAAGCAGGCTTGGTCCGCGTCCCAAACACGGCCTCGCGCCCCGGATTTCATTGGTGAGTCGTTCTGTGCGGTGCACCACGAGCAGCCCCATTGGCAACAAGCCTACGACCGCGGTCAGCCGGTCATTTTCAACATCGCCGGCGAGCCGAACCGGAGCCTTGTCGAAACGGTTTGCCGCGCGAATCGATGGGTCCTGGGTTCGGTTCGCAGACCGTTGGACGCAACGTCGCTTGCCAAGATTCACGATGCCTACAATGAGACCAAGGCCGCATACCGCCGGGTCATGGAATAGCGATTTGCCTTTCTGAAGAAGGACACGGACACATAGCCATGGGAACCACTCGACATCAGGTCCGCGGCGAAGCCGCGGTTGCAGGGACGGCCAGGGCCAGGACCACCCAAGCCCAACCCGACGGCTTCTTTACCCTGGGCCGGCGCGACGACCACTGGTGGCTCGTAACGCCCGAAGGGAATCCCTTCTTTTCGCTCGGTCTCAACCATATCGACCCGGCCAGCCTGCGCTATCCCGAGAACATCCACATCTGGCGCGACAAGTACGAGGGCAGCACCGAGCGATGGATCCGGGAGTCCGTGTCACCCAACCTCAAGCAGTGGGCCTTCAATACCGTTGGTTGGGTTCAAGAAGTGACCGTGCTCCGGTGGAGGCACTCCCGTTCATTCACGAACGACGAGTACCGGGCTCTGGACATGCCCTTTTGCCACTTGCTGCCGTTCACCGAATCGCACCAGTGGGAGCAGCACACCCGTCACTTCGACTTTCTGGGTTCGCAGTGGCAGGAATGGGTCGACTACGTCGCGCGCTCGCACTGCGCCGAACTGAGCGAAGACTGCAATCTCATCGGATATTTCTACAGCGACTGTCCGACGTGGGTGCACGCGCGCCCCGACAATGCCTGGCGCGGACCGATCTTCGACCCCGAACGCCTGAAGTCCGAAGCGGGCCGCAAGGAGCTCACCCGGCTGGCCCGCGCCTACTACCGGACAACCCACGACGCCATTCGGCGCTACGACCCCCATCACTTGATTCTGGGGGACCGCTACGAGGCCAACGAACCCATCGCGATGGAGGTCGTTGAAGCCGCGTTGCCGTACGTCGACGTACTGTCGTTCCAGGACTTCCGCGATCCGGTGATCCATCTCGACGAATGGCACAGGAAGACCGGAAAGCCCGTGTTGCTGGCCGACGCAGCGGGGTTGAGGAATCTCGCTCCCCCCGGGGGTTTCGTCCCCAACGACGGCGAGTGGTATGCAGAGGTACTGGCGGCGCTTTTCGACAACCCTGGCTGTGTCGGTTTTCATCTGTGCGGTGCCTACCAACGCAATAAGGCACGCCGCCGCGGCCTGCTCGACGAACTGGAACGGCCGGATCAGGAGCACGTCGAGTTGATGCGCGCTGCGAACGAGCAGGTCGGCCGCTGGATGGACGAACGGTACTGATCGCCTGGTCCCGGTGGCTGAAATCCTACAAATCCTTGATCGTGCCCTTCTACTTCGGCGCGGGACCGTTCTTCATCTTCTTGATGCGGCAGTTCTTTCTGACCATTCCCTTGGATCTGGACTGGTCCGCGCGGTTGGACGGAGCCCATTGGATCTTTGGAGCATCATTCTGCCTCTTTTCCGGCCCGCCCTCGCCACGGTTGCCCTCTTCTCGTTTCTGACGCATTGGGATTCTTTTCTGAGGCCCCTGATCTGTCTCAACACCATGGAAAATTACTCCCTGCCGCTCGACCTGCGTTTCTTCCAACTGGTGGCGGACGCCGGCGGCGCGCCCCGGGAGCATCTCCTGATGGCCGCATCGCTCGCGGTTTCCATTCCGGGCATCAGGCTGTTCGTGGTGGCGCAGAAGTACTCTGTGCGCGGCATCGTTCTCAGCGGCATCAAGGGCTGACCGACATGACCATCACCACCCCATCCGTATTCTTCGACGGACCCCGGCAGTGTTCCGTACGGGAGCAGGAGCTCGAGTGGCCGTTGCCCGGCCATGTGCTGGTCCGCAGCCAACTGACCCTGATCAGCACCGGTACCGAACTGACCCTGTACAGCGGCGAATTCCCTGCCGGTTCCAGGTGGGCGGGCATGGCGCGGTTTCCCTTTACGCCGGGCTACGCCAATATCGGCGTGGTGGAAGACATCGGCGCCGGCGTGGATCCCGATTGGTTGGGGGCCCGCGTGGCTACCCGCGGACGGCACAGCAGGCTGAATGTCCTGGGCGCGGATGACTTGGCGCGGGTGCCGGACTCGATCGCCTCGGAAGAAGCCGCCTTCTTCACGTTGGCCCAGACTGTGATGAACGGAGTGCGCCGGTCTCGGGTTGGCTGGGGCGAATCCGTGGCCGTGTTTGGACTCGGCATTCTGGGGCAGTTGGCCGTGCGTTTCTGCAGGCTGTGCGGTGCCCGGCCGGTCTTTGGCGTGGACCCGGCCGCCAAACGCCGGGCCTTGCTGCCGACGGATGCCGGCATCCAACCCGTGGATGCGTCCCAGGGGGTGGAAGCCGTTCGTCAGGCCATTGCGGCGGCGACGCGCGACCGGCTGGTGGACTGTGCCTTCGAGGTGACGGGACTGCCTCAGACCATACCCGACTCAATGAGCACCGTACGCCGACAGGGTCGCTTCACTCTGTTGAGCAGTCCCCGCGGGATGACCGAGTTCGACTTCCACGATTTCTGCAATTTCCCCAGCTATACGATCATCGGGACCCATGGCGGCTCGCATCCGCCCGTTGAGACTCCCGACAATCCTTGGACGCGGGAGCGGCACACCGAATTCTTTATTGACCTACTCCTGGACGGTGAGCTGGATCTCTCCCGCCTCATGACGCGCAAGGCCCATTTCAGCGACGCTCCGACCATTTATGAATTCCTTTGGGAGGCACGGACGGAAGAACTGGGCGTAGGGTTCACCTGGGATTGACCAATCGGCTGTTCCTGATGGGGATTCGTCAAGGCAGGGGTCCACGAAGTGAATTCCAAGACTGAATTCTTCATGCACGGATGGAGGGCACAGAACACGCCGCCTCCATTTTGTCCGCGGTGGCTCCGTCTAATGCCCGGTACGCAGTCGGCCCTTCGTTATTGGATTTGGTGATGTATGGCCTCCTGGCGACCCGCCGCGGTCCCGAAGCATTCGGAGCAACCCTGATGACAACATCCAGCAAGACATCCCGTCACATCGTGGTTGTGGGAGCCGGCATTCTCGGCGCGTGCATCGCTTGGTGCATCAGCGAAAGGGGATTTCCGGTAACCCTCATCGACAAGTCGGAGCCCGGCGGTGGAGCTTCCGGTCACAGCTTCGCCATGATCAACGCCGATGCCAAATTTCCCCTCCACTACCACAACCTGAATCGCAGGTCGCAGGACATGTGGACGCGGTTTGCCGCGGAGCTGGCCCGGGATGGCGATGGCGCGAGTCTCGGATTGCGCTGGGGCGGAAAGTTGACCTGGGTATCGGATGCCGATGCCGCGGTCCGACTGGAGGCCCATGTGCACCGGATGCAGTCCTGGGGATATCCCATGCACTTGCTGAGCAAGTCCGAATTGTCGGATCTGGAGCCTGGTCTCAAGGTCGGCTCCATGGCGGCTGCTGCCTATAGCGAGAACGAAGGACAGGTGGAGCCGCAACTCGTGATCGAGGCCTGTCTGCACCGACTGGCGGAAAGGAACGCCGATGTCTGCCGCAACGCCGAGGCGACGGGCTTCGCGCTGACGAGAGAGAGTCGCGTCAAGGCCGTTAAGACCTCTGCCGGTGATATTCGCTGCGATGTCGTTGTGCTGGCAGCCGGCTCGGACACCACGCGGCTGGCTTCCCGGATAGGCGTTCATGTGCCGCAGGAGAGAAGCTCGGGGGTGGTGATCAGGACCACGCCGGTGCCGCCTCTGCTGCGGCGTGCCACCGTCATCTACGCGCCCTCCACGGTGGCGGGGGAGCCCGAGGTGCACTTTCGCCAGTGCGCGGATGGTGGCTTCATGGTGGGGGAAGGCGACCAGGAAACCCACGCCGAAGATGGCAGCCAAGCCCACGCCGACGAACTGCTGGCGCGCGCCAGTTCCTATCTCCCGGAACTGGCGCAGGCCCGGGCGGTGGCGGTTCCGGCGGGACTGCGTCCCCTGCCTGCCGACGGCTTCCCCGCCATCGGCTTCACTACGGAAGTCCCCAACCTGTACATCGCATTGACGCATAGCGGCGTGACGCTTGCACCCGTCCTAAGCCAGTTGGCGGTACAGGAGATATGCGATGGAGTGCGGGCCGATGCCGTACTGGGACCCTATCGGCCTCAGCGGTTCGCATCCCGGACCGCGGGATAGCGTGTCTTTGTGGATTCTCGTGGTGGGTCGTGCCCGAGGGTGTCGCTATGGCCGGGCTGTCCAAGGGCAGCATAGATTTGTTGCAAGGAATCCAGGAGGCAATGAGACGGTGATCGCGTGCAGTATTCTGTGATTGGAAAATGAAGACAGGCATACTTGGATTGTTCAGCCGGAACACCCTCTGCGACGGTGGTTTGTGGCAAAGGGCAGGCAAACCTGTGAGATTGAAATCAGCCTACAGTCCGGTTCTCAAGACCAAGGCATGGATCATGGTGACGCGGTGGCAAAGGCATTGAACGGGTTGGTTGACTCGGATGCCGTACAAGCCCTAGCGGCGATCAAGAGGTGTGTCCAGTCGGTTGAATCCGAACGGAGCGTTGCCTTTGCGCGGGCAGTCGTCTCGGACGTAATCTACAGCTACTGGAGTGGCCTGCGCGCCGTCTTCCGTGGCTTGGATGAGTTGCGGGAGCTCCCTCTCGACCTTGATGCCGCCTACCCGCATGGATCGTCGGTTGATGGCCTAGCCCGAACCATTGGGCAGGCAGCCGCCAGGCTGGATGCGACGCAGGCTGGCTATGCGGTCGGAAGCATTTACACAGGGTTGTTGCCGAAACGGTTCCGAGCGGTTCACGGTGCGTACTACACCCCTCCGGCTTTGTGTGAACGGCTGTTGGATCTGGCCGAGGCCGCCGGAGTCGACTGGAGTTCGGCGCGGGTACTCGATCCGGCGTGCGGAGGAGGCGCGTTCCTTGCGCCGGTGGCCCGGCGCATGGTCGAGGCCCTGGGGTGTCGGCCGCCGGCAGCGGTGCTGTCGGACATCCAGGGCCGTTTGGCCGGATTTGAACTTGATCCCTTCGCGGCATGGATGTCGCAGGTCTTCCTGGACGCGGCTCTGGTCGAATTGTGCAATGGACCGGACATCCGACTGGAGCCGGTCGTGCAGGTAAGCGACAGCCTGGAGCGGCACAAACCGCAGGACCGGTTCGATCTGGTGATTGGCAATCCCCCCTACGGACGCGTGAAACTGTCCCCCGAACTTCGGGCAGCCTATCAACGCAGCCTCTTTGGCCATGCCAACCTGTACGGCGTGTTTACCGACTTGGCCCTGCGTCATACACAGTCGGGTGGTGTCATTGCCTATGTCACGCCCACCAGCTTTTTGTCCGGAGAATACTTCAAGGCACTGCGTGGGCTGCTTGGCCGAGAAGCGCCGCCTATTGCGATCGACTTCATTTCGCAGCGCAAGGGGATCTTTGCCGACGTCCTGCAGGAAACAATGTTGGCCGTGTACCAACGCAGTGGCGGCTCCATAATCGGACATGCCCACCTCATGTCCCCGGAACCGGACGGTGTGATCGGAACCGAGCCCATCGGGTCCTTCAAACTTCCGGATCCGCCCGCACAACCGTGGCTGATCCCTCGGGCGGCCTCACAGGTGTCGGTGTTACGCCGTGCCCAAGACTTGCCGTTCCGCCTGTGTGACTACGGGTACACCGTTAGCACCGGCCCGCTGGTTTGGAACCGGCACAAGTCAAGTCTGCGGCGCAATCCAGGAAAGGGACGGTTCCCCTTGGTCTGGGCGGAGTCCGTAAGACCGGACGGTGCCTTTGAATTCCGGGCGGAACGGCACAACCACCAGCCGTACTTCCAGCCGACCCCGCGTGAACACTGGGTGGTGACGGACTGTGCCTGCGCATTGGTGCAGCGGACCACGGCCAAGGAACAGGCTCGGCGCCTTGTTGCTGCTGAACTGCCGTCATGGTTCATTGAGGAGCACGGTGCCGTGGTCGTCGAGAACCACCTCAACATGATCAAGCCTCTGAAGGGCAGTCCGAAAGTGTCTCCGGCCGCCTTGGTGGCACTCCTGAACAGCGAAGCGGTGGATCAGGTGTTCCGCTGCATCAACGGCAGTGTGGCGGTGTCGGCCTACGAACTCCAGGCATTGCCTCTGCCTGCTCCCGACGACATGAAGGAAATGGAGCGTCTGGTCCGGTCGCGGGCGGACCGCGAAACTTTGGAACGCGAGGCGGAACGCCTCTACAGCCGACGGAACATGGGGTGATGCAACTTGCTCCCTTGCCGACCGTGGCCGTCATCCATGAGCGTCTCCAACAGGTATTCCCGGAGGGCACGGGCAACCGGAACTATTTGACGCGGGAGATGGCGGCCAAGACAGTGTTTGTAATGCTGTACGCGGGTGCCATCGAAGGCAGCGGTTACTGGCTGCGGCCGGACCAGGTGACGAGAATGACCGATGTGCAGGCTGCCTTGACTGCGGATGTGGACCGCATGGAATGGGCGCGGGAGTCGGTGAAACCGACTGGCGGGGCGTTGACTGATCGGTGGTATGCGGCTAACACGCGGGAACCCATTCGTGACGAGACCTTGCGGTGGGGCCTGGTTCTGACAGGTGCCGTGATGGAGCGCACGGACTTGCCGACAACATCGCCCCGGGGCCGATATGCCCTGACAACAGATTTCGCGGGGCTGTTCGATCCCCAACTGACGGAGAAAGAATGCCAAACCCGCATTCAAACCTGGCAGGCAGCGCACTTGGGTCGTGGCGCGTTGGCTCGCATCGCCATCATGCGTGCGGGTGCCGCCGCGGACCGAGGCGACCGGGTTCTGGTAACCTTCCCCAACGGGGAAACCCGATTGATGGAACCCGGCCCGAGTTCCTTCATCTCCAAAGCCGTTGTCGAGTCGTTTGCACCCAGATTCCTTGTCGAACCGAGTGTCATCTGGTTGAGCGAGAGTCGGAATCAAGTCGTGGCGCGCGATGACCAGCTGGCACAAGAGATTGGCTTGAACATCCAGCCGGATCGCAATCTGCCGGACATTGTCTTGGTGGATCTGGGTCCAGGAGATCCCCTACTGGTGTTTGTTGAGGTGGTGGCCACGGCAGGTCCTGTGAGTGAAGCCCGTCGGACGGCCCTGATGGAAATCGCGGAGCAAGCTGGTTTCAAGGAAGACCAAGTGGCGTTTCTGACGGCTTATACCGATCGTGCGGACGGAGCATTTCGCCGGACAGCGAGTGAACTGGCTTGGCGATCGTTCGCTTGGTTTGTGTCGGAGCCGGACCAACTTGTTGTCCTGTACGACGGAGCGGATACTGGACGCGTGGGGTTGCGTCAGCTGATGCGGGATCACGGTTGATGGCGGCGTAGGTTCGGAACCGGGCAAGCCGTCAAGGACAACGAAACATGAGAATCTCAGCAATGGCGAAAAGCTGCTCAAGACACTACGCATTCCTGCAGGGTCTTGGGACGGTAGATGCGCGGAGGTGCCGATCTTGCCGCGCCTGGCGGTCGGGTCTAGAGGCGCGGGGGCGGGTACCATGACAGAAGGGTAGGTAACAATACCTAGAACAGAATTACCGACATCTACAACTGGAATATTATCCGAACGTCACGCGTCGTCTTCGCTACTCTCGGGGTATTCGATGTGCAGTTCCATCACCACCGCGAGCTGATCGAGGGCCTCGACCGATGTCAGAAACCATTCCGTGCCACCACCCCAACCATCAATGTGACCGAATGCTTTCAGAGTATCATGAAACTTTTTTTCTATCTGACCTAGCTCTGCTTTCTGATCGTCGGATAATTCCTTGTCCACTGTCTCTTGAAATTGCTTCGGTTGGTAGATCCTGTATAGCACAGGTCGTTCGGGGACAAACGTCTTGTCGCTCTGCTGCGCACGTATGTAGGCATCGACTGTGGAATATCCGACCTTGAATAGGGTCCGTGACGGCGCGTTAATCGGGTCATGCTCATTTGGGTGATCGACGTAATGCTGAAGAGAATAGACGTATATGCCAGGTGTGGATGGCTGTTTCCACTCGTCCTGTTGGAAGGCGCGGTGCCTGACGTTGGCCTCACCGGCGGACTCGAAACACAGTTCTTCTATCACTTCTAAAAAGTTCCGCACCCAAATATTTTTGTCAGGCAGATCGGTACAGAGGTCACGAATGTCTCGGACACGTCGGCCAGCGATCTGTGAATTGTTCCTACTAGTTGGGACCAAGACAGCGCCAACGGGATCCCTGTTTACTTGCTTCATTGTCGTTTCCCGCAATGAAGCAGTGTCGAATCGCTCCTGCCAAATTGTGGTAGCGGCGATTAAATACTCAGAACTACGGTTCTTGAACTTAATGTTCAAATCTTCACGCTGTTTGCGCTCATCAATCAACATTCGGAGTACATCGGCAACCTGATGCTCCCACTCCGAGATTAGCGGACGAAGGATGGTCTGGTATTCCTCTCGCCGGTTCACTTGTCGATGCTCCCGATGCCTGTTGTTTGTGACCAATTTGCCAGCCTAGCACATATATCCAAAATTGAGGGATGTACCAGAGGCGTTATCGTTGGCTTTCATGAGAAACACATGGGGGGTCTTCGACAATCCCCCACGCGTCCAATCCCCGCTCCAACATCTTCATTTGCGGGACCGGCGCCGGCGCATTCGCTGCAGGACCCGGCCCGGCAGGCGCAGAAGCCACATGCCGACGTCAATCATGGGGTCTCCGATCCCCACTAGAACCAGGCCGAGGCCCTTGAACAGCCAGCCGGCGATCAAGAACGGGATTGCTAGGACGATCATCAGACACTTCCTATAATCATGCGCTGCCCGTGTTGTCGTCCCAGACGTTGATCTTCACGTTTGTTTCGGTCTTCAAGGGCTTGCTCCTACCGATGCATCATTGGTCTTGGAACAAGCCGAGGATGGGGTCGAGAGCCCTCATACCACGTCCGGGCGTGGTGCAAGCGGTCTACGGGGATCGGGACTGGGAACGGTGGTGCGATTGGCAGGCATGTACCTTGGCGGAATCGGAGGCGGCAAGGTCTATGAGTTGCCCTATCCCAAACAGACCGTCACATCGGCTGCGCGGTCGGAGGGTGTGACTCGGTAGGTCACCGCACCCTTAATCACGGATCCTTCGATCGTGGTCCGATGGGGCGCGTGCAGCTTGAAGGAAACGTTCCAGTCGGCAGGCCAGGCCGGGCACAGGAAGATCTTCCGGCCGTCGCATTGCAGCAGCATGGCTTGCAGGGTCGTGTTCAAAACGCCTCCATGGCACTGGTCCGGGTACCAGTCGAAGTTGGGACCCCAGAAGCCCGGGAAGCGCGACAGGTTCTGTTGGGCCAGGTCCGCGTTCCCGTAACCGAAGGAATCGTGGTTGCGCGTCCCTGCCCGCGTGACGACTGCGTCGCGGGCGCTTTCTGCCAGACCCAAGTAGGCCAGGAACAGATCGTTCTGCCGCCAGCCGTAGTGGCCAAGGAAGCTGCGCTGCCGCAGGGCGGTCAGGGCCAGCTCCCGATTCTCCCTCTCGAACGACAGAAGGCGGAAAGGAAACACCGCGTAGAGTTCGCCGTTCTCAATGTTGCTCAGGTTGCTGTAGGAATCCGCCGGTGCCAGCATGCGCACGCCCTCCTCCTCGCGCACCGGCAGTTCCGGAACTTTCCGCAGCAGGTCTTCCCAGGCCGCGCGTCGGTCCGCCGGAGCCGCATCCGCAGGCAGGGCCAGCAGCCGCGCTGCAACGGCCCGGATCCCTGCAATCTCCGGCATGGGATTTGTGCTCTCCCACCAGGTTTCGAGGACCTGTGCGGGATGCATGACCAGCTTGCCGTCCTCGCCGGTATCGTAGAAGTTGGCGAAGAACTGCAGCGTCAGGTCGGCGAACGGCACGGCCGTCTCCCGCAGGAACTGCCGATCCTCCGTGTGCTCGCAGTAGTCGAGCATCAGAAAGGCCAGTTCGAGGCCGCCCACCCACTCCCACTTGTGGTATCCGCTCTCCTGCAGCGGATCGTCCCGCTCTGCAAAGGGCCTCCAGCCATAGGTTTCGGTGAAGACGTCGCCCCAGAAGTAGACGCACTCGGAGAAGAAGATGCCGTCGAAGCCGAAGTAGCGGCGGGTGCGGTGGCGCCAAAGCTCCAGCATGTCCTGGGCATACATGCGGAACAGGGGCTGGAGCATCTCGTAGTCCCCGGCGGCGCACATGTTGTAATAGGGCAGGCGAGTGTTCTGCCACCAGTAGCCCGGTCCCCAGCGCCGGTAGTCGGCATCGCCCTGCTTGCCGGGATAGGGGACGGTGAAGAGCGAGCCGTTGAACTTGATGGGATAGCGGCCCCGGCCGGCACAGGCCTGCACGTATCGCTGCAGGGCGTAGGAACGACTAACGAGTTCCGCCTCCCGCGCGGCCTCCGGGTTGCGGCCCGACACCTCAATCCAGCTGCGATCCCAGAAGCCCTGCCACCACTCCTTGTGGGCGGCGCGGCGCGCGGTTCCGTCGGCTTCCCGCACCGATGCGATCAGTTCCTCCATGGCTGTGCGCCATGCCGCGGGCGAGGCGGGATGCAGGGCTAGCACGGGAATTTGGAATTCCACTCTGTGGTCCCGCCGCGACCGCAGAGCGACATCGCTCTCCCGGACCCCTTCGGAAGTGATGACGGCGGCACCGAAGATTCGGTCGAGCAGCGGATCCTCCCGTTCGAACCCGTCGAGGCCCTGCAACTCCGCAGTCAGCGCGGGTCCCACCGACTTGGTGTTGTGGTGATGCCAGCCGATCCAGTCCGGGAGATCCTCCAGGATCGTGTCGGGTTCGATGATCGTGGGTTCGCGCTTCTGGTCCGGGCGCTCGCGGTCCAGCATGATGTCGCTGATCTGCAGTTCCTCCAGTTCCTCACGCTCCGTCCGCCATAGTTCGATGTGCGCCGTGGCCGTCACTGGCTCTTCGGCATCAATGCGGACATGGACGACGGGATGGTGTGCATCGACCCACAGCTGGAGGTCCACCTGCGCCGCGTCGCGGTGATCCGGCGAGGGGCCGTATCGCACGTACCAGATGCCGGTGGACAGGTCGAGGGTTTGCCGCAGTCGGGACGGGTTGGGAGGCGGATCCAGCACGATGCGCACGCGGCCGAGCTTCAACAGCCGTCCGTTGTCGTCCCAGGCGTCCGTGCGCGCCAGGTAGAAGAGCAACTCCCCTTGCAGCGAAACCCAGGCGTTGAGGCCGATTTCGCCGTTGCCCAGGGGTACGGATCCCTGGGCATCGTGGCTGGGGGAATGCCAGACAACGTTGTGGGCTCGGGGGTCGGACATGGCGTGGCGGGTTTCCTTGAACGATACGGGTTGTGCCGAAGGCGGCCGGTCGGCTGGCCGGGGATGGAATATGGGAGTCAGATCCGGCCGGCAGGTGCCGGGTCGGTTGGGACCGGTGATGCTTCGGTGCCCGAACCTGGCGGCGGGAACAACTCCCCCGCCAGCCACTGGTCGCGGATGCGGTCCAGTTCCGACAGGATGTACTCTCGGGATTCAACGTCGGAGATGCTGGGGGTGCGTTCGATGTACTTCCGGGTTTGGTGCAGGCGTCGCAAGGCTCGGCGCTGCTGCCGTTGCATCGACCGGCGGTCGTCGGCAGGGCGCGGCTCCAGCCAAGCCTCCGGAATCCGTTCCGTCTCCAGGATGGTCTCGATGGCGTGGTGCAGGGCGTTGACACGCTCTCCCATGATCCGGCCCGCCAGGCGCGTGCCGTGGACCGCGGCGAGCGTGAAGACGACAATGAAGAGCAGGAAGCCGAGGACGAAGAGCGCCACGGGTCCCGCCGGTTACGCGTCGACGCCGGTCAGTTCCAATTCCCCGGCGAAGTGGCACCGCGCGAAATGGCCGGGCCGGGCTTCGGTCCAGGCCGGTGTTTCGGTCCGGCAGCGGTCTTCGGCATACCGGCAGCGCGGATGGAAATAGCAGCCGGACGGCAGATCGGCGGGGTTGGCCGCCTCTCCGGGCAGGATCATGTGGTCTTGCCCGATGTCCGGATCGGGGACCGAGACGGCGGAGAGCAAGGCCTCGGTGTAGGGATGGAGCGGGTGCAGGTAGAGCTCCTCGGTCTCTGCCGTCTCCACGATCTTGCCCACGTACATGACGGCCACGCGGTCCGAGACGTGCTCCACCACGCTCAGGTCGTGCGCGATGAACAGCATCGTGAGGTCGAATTCCGCCTGCAGGTCCTGGAGCAGGTTCAGGATTTGCGCCTGCACCGACACGTCCAGGGCGGAGACCGGTTCGTCGGCAATCACGATGCGAGGGTTGGTGGCCAAGGCCCGCGCGATGCCAATCCGCTGCCGCTGTCCGCCGGAGAAGGCGTGGGGATACCGGATCAGCGACTCGACGTTCAGGCCCACCAGCTCCACTAGGTCCCGCACACGGTCCTCGATTTCGGACGGAGAGCCCATGCGGTTGGCGCGCAGCGGCTGGGCGACGATGTCCAGAATGGTCTTGCGGGGGTCCAGCGAGGAATAGGGATCCTGGAAGATCATCTGCATGTGCCGACGCTGGGCTCGCAGATCCTGCTTGCCCAGTTGCAACAGATCCGTCATCCGGTCACCCTCCAGGCGCAGAAGGATGCGGCCTTCGGTGGGCTCGATGGCCCGGACGATGCAGCGGCCCAGCGTTGTCTTGCCGCAACCGGATTCCCCCACCAGGCCCAGCGTTTCGCCTTGCCGAACCTCCAATTCCACGTCGTCAACCGCCTTGACCTGCCCCACGACGCGTCGGAACAGGCCTTTCTCAATGGGGAAGTATTTCTTGATCCCCTCCACCTGAAGCATCGGTTTCCGGTCAGGCAGGGCCATGTATCGCGTCCTGGTCTTCATAGAGGAAGCACCGCACCCGGTGGCCGGGACGGGGTTCGTAGAGCGGCGGAATCGCCGTATCGCAGACATCCGGAATCACGTCCGGACAGCGGTCTGCAAAGGGACACTGGGTTGGCAGGTCGAGCGGAATGGGCACCGATCCCTCGATGGCGTCCAGTCGCTGTCGCACCTTGCGGCCCACGCGCGGGATCGATTTCAGAAGCAGGCGTGTATAGGGGTGCAGGGGTTCCTTGAACAGGGAGCGAACATCCGTCTGTTCCACGACCATGCCCAGATACATGACCACCACTTCGTCGGCGATGTCGGAAATCACGGCCAAGTCGTGGGTAATGTACAGCATTGACATGCCCATCTCGGCCTGCATCTGCTGCATCAGATCCAGGATCTGGGCCTGTACCGTCACGTCCAGGGCCGTCGTGGGCTCGTCGGCGATCAGGAGAGACGGGTTGCAGGAAAGGGCCATCGCGATCATGGCGCGCTGCCGCATGCCGCCGGACAGTTGGTGAGGGTACTCTTCGAAGCGCTGCGGCGCATTGGAGATCCCGACTTTGCGCAGCATGTCGATCGTGATCTCGCGGGCCTCCTGCCGGTCCTGTGTGCGGTGCAGCAGAATCATTTCGCTGATCTGGTCACCGATGGTGTGCACAGGCGAAAGACTGGCCATCGGCTCCTGGAAAATCATGGAGATCTCGCGTCCCCGTATGGCCCGTATGGTCGGACCGTCCGGCGGCAGTTCCAGCAGTTCGACCGCGTCGCCCTCGCCGGGGGTGAAGGTGATGGTGCCGTTCACGGTACGGCCCGGGGACGGCACGATGCGCAGGATGGACTGTGTGGTTACGCTCTTGCCGCATCCGCTTTCCCCGATCACGCCGACTGTGCTGTGGCGCGTGATCGTGAAGGAGACGCCGTTGAGCGCCTTCAGGATCCCTTCGCGCAGGAAGAAGTGGGTTTCGACGTTCCGCAGTTCCAACGCGATGTCGCTCACGACCATCCCCTCACCGGTTCACTTGTAGGGGTCCGCGGCATCGCGCAGGCCGTCGCCGAGGAAGTTGAAGGCAACGAGCGTGATAACAAGGACAAGGCCGGGATAGAGTAGCCAAGGGTAGGAAATCACGACCTGGACCTGCTGGGCTTCCGTGAGCAGCGTGCCCCAGCTGACCAGCGGTGGACGAATGCCCAAATTCAGGAAACTGAGTGCGGTTTCGGCCAGGACCATGCCCGGTATGGCCAGGGTCATGTTCACGATCAGGTAGCTCATGAAACCGGGCAGCATGTGGGTGCGGATGATCTTCATGTCCGTCTCGCCCGCGATGCGGGCCGCCAGCACGTAGTCCTCCTCGCGCAAACTGATGATCTTCCCCCGCACTACGCGTGCCAGTCCGCTCCAGGCCACCAGTGAAATAATGATCGTAACCAAAAAGTAGACCTGCAATTGGGGCATTTCCCGGGGGATGGCTGCTGCCAGCGCCATCCACAACGGAATTGTTGGTATGACCAACAGGAATTCCACGAGGCGCTGGATGATCGTGTCGGACACGCCTCCGAAGTAGCCGGAGATACCGCCGAAGAGGCAGCCCAGAACGAAGCTGATGGTAACCCCCACCAAGCCGATTGTGAGCGAGATGCGGGCTCCGTAGAAGATGCGCGAGAAGATGTCACGCCCCAGTTTGTCGGTGCCCAGGAGGAAAACGTAGCCCGGTTCCTCCACTCCCAGCAGGTGGCGGTCCGTCGTGAACAGACCCCAGAACTTCACTTCGTCCCCGCGGTTAAGGAAGCGGAGGGGAAAGATCTGTTCCCGGTCCACCGCGAAATCCAAGGCGAACGTCTCCGGATTCCGCTCCTGCGTGTACCCGTAGACGAAAGGACGCAGCGTAAAGCCGTCCTCCGGATGCATGAATCTCAGGAGTTGGGGAGGCGCGTAGATGTAGTCGGAATTGCGCCGGTGCAGGTCGTAGGGTGCGATGAACTCGCAGACCATGGCGCTGACATACATCACCATCAGGATGCAGCCGCCCACGATGGCCAGCCGGTGGCGCACAAACTTGCGCCACATCAGCTGGGCCTGGGAGGCCATGAAGAAGCGCTCCTGGGCGGTGGTCTCCCGGCGGGTCGCCGCCTGGGCCACGGTGGAGGCGGTCATGGCATCGGACCTGTGCCGCGTCAGCGGTCCAGTCGGATTCGGGGATCCACCACCATCAGCAGCAGATCGGAGATGAAGGTGCCTACGATGGTCAGGATGCCCAGGAACATGACCAGCGTGCCCGCCAGGTACATGTCCTCGCTGAGCAGGGCCCGGTAGAGCAGGGGGCCGACGGTCGGCAGACTGAGCACAATGGCGACGATGGCACCGCCCGACACCAGGCCCGGCAGCACCCAGCCAATGGTGCTCACCATCGGATTAATGGCGACCCGTACCGGGTACTTGAAGAGCACTCGGCGCCGGGTCAGGCCCTTGGTGCGAGCCGTGATCACGTACTGCTTGCCCAGTTCGTCCAGCAGCACGCCGCGCATCACGCGGATCAGGCCGGCCGTCGACCCAATCGCGATCACGATGACCGGCACCGGCAGGTGCTTGATCATGTCCACCACCCTGCCCCAGCTCCAAGGCTCATGGGCATACTCCTTGGAGAAGAGGCCGCCCACGCTCATGTCGAACTGGGTGTGGAAGAAGACCATGACCAGCAGGGCCAGCAGGAAGGGGGGTGTCGCCAGTCCCACGAAGCCCACGGCAGTGGCCGCGTAGTCCCCGATCGAATACTGGCGCGTGGCGGAATAGACGCCCACCGCAATGGAGAGGACGTAGACGAGGACCAAAGATGCCAGGTTGACCACGAGGGTCAACGCCATACGGTCCCCGATGATTTCAATGACCGGTCGGTTCCACTGCAGCGAGGTGCCGAAGCGGCCTTGGAAGATGCCCCCGAACCAGCGCAGGAACTGGACGTACATCGGCCGGTCCAGGCCGTATTGGCGCTTGAGCGACTCGATTTCGGACTGGTCCACTTTCTCCCCGCTGGCTTCCAGGCGGGTGATGTACATGGTCAGGTAGTCGCCGGGCGGCAGCTGGATGATCACGAACGTGGTCACGCTCAGCAGCAAAAGCAGCAGGATCATGTAGAGAAAGCGCTGCAGCGAGTAGGCGATCACTGGGCTGGTCCCGGTGGCTGGCTGCCAGATCAAGAGGCCGGGGGCGCCGCGCACCCCCGGCCAGCTTCAGGGTCCGTTGTGCGGACCTATTTCCAGTAAAACTGCTCGGACAGCTCCATCAAGGAGATGTGGTAGTACTCGCGCTCCTCGGCAACGGAGATGTTGCCCAGGCCCTGGTTGTAGACAAACGGCTGGGGCGCGCTGGCCACTGTGCCGATGTTCCAGACGTTTTCCTTGTGGTTCTCGAAGATCTCGATGCCGAGTCGCACCTGCTCCTCGTTCGTGGTGGCAGTTTGCAGTTCCCAGAAGAGTTCGACCAGCTCGACCGCCTCGGGGATCTGCGGCTCGGTGCCATCGGCACCTTGGGCGTTGTACCAGGTCCACCAAGACGGAGTCATGAGGAAGCTGCTCACGAAGACGGCATCTGCGGGTGACAGGCCGTTGGCCCACCAGATGGTGCCCACCGTCTCGTTGGCGCCGCGCTTCTGCCAGTAGAACTGGCCGTTGACCTGCTCCACCTTGGTGTCCACGCCGATCTCCACCCAGAACTCGCGGATCAGTTCGCCGCCCGGCGTAGCCGGCGGAGTCACGTCGTAGTAGTCGACGGGCAGAATCAGCCGTTCGCCGTCGGGCCGCAGCCGGTATTCGTTGTTGTCGTCCCATTCCAGGCCCATCTCGTCCAGCAACGCGTTGGCCGCATCCACGTCGTATTGGGCATAGGCGTCGCGGAACTCATCCTTGTACCAGGGGCTCCCCGCCACCGGGGCGAAGGCGCTGGGCACACCGAAGTCGAGGAAGATGGATTTCTTGACCTCTTCGCGGTCGACAGCCAGCGACAGGGCCTGCCGGAAGCGCTTGTCACGGATGATCTCGCCCAGCACGGGGTCGGCCGGGTCGAAGTTGAAGGGGAAGATCAGGAGCTGGTCCTGCCAGGCCGGCAAGGCCAGCAGGTGGTAGTTTCCGGCTTCCTGGTTCTGCGAGAACATGGGGTAGTCCGAGAGCCGGATGAACTGGCCCTGGATATCGGTTTCGCCCGCGATGATCTTCAGGTTTTCGACCTCGAGGTCCGTCACCAGCGCGCGGGAGATGGTGTCGATATAGGGCAGGTGGTTGCCAGCCGGATCGACCTTGTAGTAGTAGGGATTGCGCGACATGATGAATTCGCCCTGCTGGGGCTCGCTGTCCCAGACGTAGGGCTGCAGCACCGGGGTGTTGCGGAAGTCGGGCGTGCGCCGCGAGTAGGAGCCGCCGGTGATGTTGGTCTGGATGCTGCCGAACCAGCGGCCCCAGTCCCCCTCTTCCACATACTCGTCCTTCTCCATCAGCGGCATCAGGTCCGCGATGTCGGTGTAATCCTTGTGGTATTCCTTGAAGTAGTGGGCGGGGCGCAGATGGCTGGACCAGGCCCAGTTCACCATCTGGGGCAGGTAGAAGCCGTTGGGCTCGGCGAAGGTGAACCGCACGCTGCGTCCATCCAGCACCTCGAACACCGTCGGCTGCCCCCGGTACTGGAGCCAGGAGGGTTCGTTCGGGGTCACCTCCTCGTTGCGCAGCACGTCCTCGATATAGAAGCGGATATCCTCGGTCGTCACCGCGGCGCCGTCGGACCACTTCAGGCCGTCCCGCAGCGTGAACTCGAAGACCGTGCTGTCGTCGTTCTTGCTCCAGGCTTCATAGACGCCGGGCGTGATTTCGCCGCCCATCCACTTGTAGCGCGCCACACCCTTTTGAGGGCGCAGCTGCAGCAGGTTGGTTTCGTTCAGGTGGCGAATGTAATGGTCGTAGTCAATCGTGTACTCGACCCAGTGCAGGTTTCCGCCGTAGGTGCCGATTTCCTCAAGTGGAATCAGCACGACCGGGTTGGTCGGAACCCGTTCATCCACAGGCGGCAGCGAGCCGGCGGCCACCATTTCGGCCATCATCGGCGACTCGTTGAATTCGTCCAGCGTGACGCCGTATTCGGCTTCGAAGTCCGCAAGATTGAAGTCGCGGCCCGAGTTCGGATCATTGATGTAAGTGCCCATGGCCATGCCGTCGTCCGCGGCCTCGGCCGCTTCCGGCGCAGGCGCGGCATCCGCATCCTCCGCCTCGGCATCGGGCTGGCCGCCGCAGGCGGCCAGGACCAGGCACAACGCCAACATTGCCAACAGCAATCTCAGTTGTGGCCATCGTGTAGCTGGAGACATGAACGTCACCTCGTCTGTATGTTTTTGAAGGGGGCCGTAATCGTAGCACGGGGCGGGAACATCCCGACATGGGCAAATTCGAGTTTGGACCGGGCTTCCGACATCCTGCGCCGCGTTTGCGGACGGAGGGCAAAACGGGGGCATAATCGGCCGCGGCGAGCTTACAGCAAGGGCACAAGACCGAAGGGGCGAGACATGGGCAACGGAACCGCCGAGCGGGTGCGCGTGGGGGTGATTGGCTGCGGCCAGATCGGAAAGCAGCACATCGCGCACCATGCCGGCAACGACAATGTGGAGTTGGTGGCCCTGGCCGACATTGCCGAGGGCGAACTGGAACGGGTGGCGGACCAGCACGGGGTACCGCACCGGTACACCTCCTTCCGGGACCTGCTGGCCCGCGACGACATTGCCGCAGTGGATGTATGCCTGCACAACAACTTCCACATGCCGGCGACCGTGGCGGCGCTGGAGGCCGGCAAGCATGTCTTCTGCGAGAAACCGATGGCCGGCAGTTGGACGGACGCCAACACGATGCGGACGGCCGCCCGCGATCTGGGACTTGAACTGGGCATTCAGAACCGGCTCTACTTCACGGCGGAGACCAAGGCCGCCCGCAGGCTTCTGGACGAGGGGCAGCTGGGCAACGTCTACCATGGCCGGTCCACCGGTTTCCGGCGCATGGGCCGGCCCTACGTGGACGGCTACGGATCGCCCACCTTCGTGCAGAAGCGCAACTCAGGCGGGGGCGCGCTCTACGACATGGGGGTCTACCACATCTGCCGACTGCTGTACCTCATGGACAATCCGGATCCGCTGCGCATCGCGGGCCAGACCTACCAGAAGCTGCCCATGGATGAGCAGCGGCGGCAGGAAAGCGGCTACGACGTCGAGGAACTGGCCGTGGGTATGGTGCGTTTTGCCGACGGCGTGACCCTGGAGATCACGGAAGCCTGGGCCATGCATCTGGACGGGTTGGAGGGTGCCTATGTACTGGGTGACCAGGGCGGTGTGCGGCTCGAACCCTTCGGCTGGTACCACAGCCACGGCGATCTGGCCGTGGACAGCACGCCGGACCTCCAGATCGAGGCCTTCCGGCAGCGGTTCGTGCACCAAGTCGGAGATGTGTATGCCGATCCCCAGTTCCACTGGATTGCCGGTTTGCAGGGCCGCGTGGATCTGCTGCCGACCGCGGACATCGCGCTCAACTGCATGTTGATTTCCGAGGGGATCTACCTGTCCTCCCGCCTGGAACGCGAGGTGACGGCGGAGGAGGTCAAGGCGGCGTCGGTATCGACCGCCGTATCAATCTGAACGTCGGCACCGGCCTCATTGGGAAACCCGGGTCATCGGCGACCCGGAGCCGCCCTGCAGGAAGTCGCAGGAAGGGTGGGGAATATGGGACAAACACAGATGGGGCCGTGGGAGCCGGCAGAGCACCTTGAGACCACGGAGGACATGGTGGCCTATCTGAATGTCGCCTTGGAAGAGGGCGACCTGAGCCTGATCATGGCCGTGCTGGAGGACATCGCCCGCGCCCGGAAAATGGGAGCGGTGGCGCAGGAGACAGGATTGGAGAAGGAGAGTCTTTACGAGTCGCTGTCCCCAAACGGCAACCCTGAATTCGCCACTGTGCTGAAGGTGGTGGGCACCTTGGGGCTTCGGCTTCAGGTGACCGCCGTCCCGTCGGACAGCTAGGGAGGCAGTAACAGCCCCGGCCTCCCTTTCAGGGCCGTTTTCTCATGCGAAGTTTTTCCTGCTTCACCGGCAAGCAGGAACATGTCGTTGTCCGTGTTGACCGCGGTCCCAATCTGAGCACCGGCGGTGGGTTCAATGGGAATCCCTGGGCACAGGAGACCCGGATCCCCCCCGCAGGAAGTCGAAGTCCGCGCCCAGGTTGGCCTGCTGCACGTGTGAGGTGTAGAGGGACACATAGCCGCGGTTGGTGTGGGCCGGCAGTGGTGTCCAGTTGTTGCGCCGGGCGACCAGCTCCTCTTCCGGCACATCCAAGGTTAGGGAGCGGCCCGGCACATCAAGTGTGATGCGATCCCCGTTGTGTACCAGGGCCAAATTGCCGCCGGTCGCCGATTCGGGAGTTACGTGCAGGACCACCGTGCCGAAGGCGGTGCCGCTCATGCGGCCGTCGGAGATCCGCACCAAATCGCGCACCCCCTTGCGCAGCAGGCGTGCCGGCAACCCCATGTTGCCCACCTCCGCCATGCCGGGATAGCCCTTGGGACCAACGTTCTTGAGTACCAGTACGCTGTCTTCGTCCGCCTCAAGGTCGGGGCTGTCGATGCGGGCGTAGTAGTCGTCGATGTCCTCGAAAACGACGGCCACACCGGTGTGTTGCAGCAGGTGGGGGGAGGCCGCAGACGGCTTGATGATGGCACCGTCCGGGCACAGGTTGCCGCGCAGGACGGCCAGTCCGGCTTCCCGCTGCACGGGGTTGTCCGGAGTGCCAATGACCTTCGGGTTGTGGCAGACGGCACCGGCCACGTTTTCGCCTATTGTCCGGCCCGTGACGGTCAGGGCGTCCATGTGCAGCACGTCCCTTAGGGTTTCGATCACGGCCGGCAGACCGCCGGCGTAGTAGAAGTCCTCCATCAGGTATTCGCCCGACGGCATCAGGTTGACCAGCAGCGGCATGCGGCTGCCCAGCCGGTCGAAGTCGTCCATGTTCAGCGGGATGTTCAGGCGGCCGGCAATGGCCAGCAGGTGAATCACGAAGTTGGTGGAGCCGCCGATGGCTCCGTTGATCCGGATCGCGTTCTCAAAGTTCTCCCGTTGCAAAACCTTGGACAACTTCAGATCCTCGTGGACCATCTCCACGATACGGTTGCCTGCCATGTGTGCCAGTCGCTTGCGCCGTGCGTCGACCGCGGGAATGGCGGCGTTGGAGGGCAGGGTCAAGCCCAAAGCCTCCACCATGCAAGCCATGGTGGAGGCCGTGCCCATGGTCATGCAATGTCCTTCGCTACGTGACTGGCAGGCTTCCGCTTCCATGTACTGTTCCAAGCTCATGGCCCCGGCGCGCAGGTCATCGGTGAAACGGTACGAGTGGGTGCCGGACCCGATGTCCTGGTTGCCCCATTTGCCGTTCAGCATCGGTCCGCCGGACACGACCAGGGTCGGCAGATCCACACTGCAGGCACCCATGACCGTGGCCGGAGTGGTCTTGTCGCAGCCTGTCAGCAGAATTACGCCATCCACGGGATTGGCCCGGAGTGTTTCCTCGACGTCCATGCTGGCCAGATTGCGGAATAACATGGTGGTCGGGCGCATCAGGGCTTCGCCCAGGGACATGACCGGGAACTCGACCGGGAAGCCTCCGGCCTCGTAGACCCCCTTCTTGACCTGTTCCGCCAGGATGCGGAAGTGACCGTTGCAGGGGGTCAGTTCCGACCAGGTGTTGCAGATGCCGATGACCGGCCGGCCGTCGAACAGGTGTTCGGCGTGGCCCTGGTTCTTCATCCAACTGCGGTTGGTGAAACCCATCAGGTCATGGCGGCCAAACCACTGGTGGCTGCGCAACTGTGTTTCCGACATGAGGTACCCCGGACGGTGGCGTTTGAACAGCAGGTGAATCGTAAATCACCGATGCTGAAACGCTGCGGGACAGCCCGGCAGCGCATTGGGCATTCGCGGTGGCGGTGCCCCGGTACCTCCGAATGTAAGATCGACATCTAATCGCAAAGGAATGCAAGTGCCATGGAATCGTCACGCGCCGCCTATCTGGAATCCAACCAATCCCGTTTCCTTGAGGAACTGTGCGAGTTCGTGTCCATCCCCAGCGTGTCCGCTCTGCCGAAGCATGCCGGGGACGTGGAGACCGCGGCCGACTGGCTGGCCTCCAGGGTGGAAGGCGCCGGTTTCGAAAACGTGGTTCGGTTGCCGACCGGCGGTACGCCGGTGGTGTATGGCGACTGGTTGCACGCACCCGGCCGGCCGACTGTCCTTCTGTACGGGCACTACGATGTCCAGCCGGCCGATCCCGTCGAATCCTGGGATTCCCCGCCGTTTGCCCCGGAGGTCAGGGATGGACGCCTCTATGGACGCGGGGCGTCCGACAACAAGGGCAACCTGCTGGCCGCCCTGATCGGCCTTGAGGCCGTGTTGCAGGTCGACGGATCCCTGCCGGTCAACGTCAAGCTGTTCCTAGAGGGTGAGGAGGAGATCGGCAGCCCCTTTTCGCTGGGTCTGCTGACCACTGACAAGGAACGGCTGGCCGCGGACATCTGTGTCAACGCGGACGGAATTCAGTACGGGGTGGGCAAACCCACAATCCTTGGCTCCTTCCGTGGCATGACCGGGATAGAAGTCACGGTGCGGGGGCCGTCGTCCGATGTCCACTCGGGGATTTTCGGCGGTACCATCCACAATCCCCTACACGCCATGGCCCGGCTGGTGGCTTCGTTCCACGATGCCGACGGCCGGATTGCGGTACAGGGCTTCTACGACGATGTGGTTCCCGTCGGCAAGGAGGACCGGGAACGCCTGGGGCGCGCGCCCTTTGACGAGCAGGAATACATCGCGGGGTTGGATGTGGATGCCGTGTTCGGCGAGGCCGGATACACCACCAACGAGCGGGCTTGGCGACGGCCAACCCTGGAACTGAACGGCCTGTGGGGCGGATTCCAGGGCGAGGGGTCGAAAACCATCGTGCCGTCGGAGGCCCATGCCAAGGTGTCCTGCCGCCTCGTGGCCAATCAGGATCCGGGTCGGATTCAGGAGCTGTTGGAGGCGCATGTCGCAAAGCACGCGCCGCCTGGCGTGCGGGTTTCCGTCACACGCAAGCGCGGCTTGGCCAATCCCTATCTGTTGCCTCTGGACCATCCTGGCGTCGCGGCCATGGCGGACAGCTACCGGGAGATCTACGACCAGGACCCCTTCTATATCGGCAGCGGCGGCACCATTCCCGTCACAGCGGCGATGCTGGAGGAACTGGGGATCTATTCTTTGGTGTTTGGCTTCTGCACGCGCGACGAGCAAATCCACGCGCCCAACGAGTTCTTTAGGCTGTCCAGCTTTGCGACTGCGCAGAAGGCGTTCGGAATCCTCATCCACAAACTGGCCGAGATTGAATTCCGGAAGTCCTGACAAGGTCAAAATGCGGGAGTTTATCGATTGCGGCTTTATCCGTGACGCGGCAACATGTTGGATCCGATATACTCAGAACAACTGAAAAACGCGGCCGGTGAGGATAGGTCTACTTGGCAACGGAGGAATCCCTGTTGCCCCTACCCATAACGCAACCTATCAGGCTGCTGAAGAATGGGTTTTGGATGCCATGGGCACCCCCAAAGGTACGCGGA
>VXMJ01000073.1:0-79266 GCA_009841145.1 Caldilineaceae bacterium SB0661_bin_34
GCAGTAGGCCCCGGCTGCAGCCGGGGCCTACTGCGTTTGGCTAACATACTAGTTACTGCAGCACGCCTAAATCTCACTTCCAGACAGCCGGGATCGATGGGTTGCCTTCAGGAAACGGCCGACATCGTCCCCGCACTGATGCGGCACCCGACCATGCGCATGGTCAAGCTTCAGATGAAGGTTTTCCAACTGCTTCTGCAACTTGATAGGGAAGGTTCCCTTCGCTCGGGCAAGGCCTTAGGACCTGAGGGAGATCGAGTTCTCCGCACTGCTGGTTGTGGTGGCGTTGGGGGACTGTTTCAGTTTGGCCTTGATTTCTTCGTGGTAGGTCTTGGTGATGGGGTAGTACCTGATTACCCAAAGCGATCCGGCAACCATCAAAGTAGGCAGAATGCCAATGATAAAGCGCAGGGCCACCACCACGGTCTGTGGTTGGGCTATATCCGTTCCGGCCGTGCCCTCAATGAGGCCTGAGCGCGCCAGGATGAAGTTTACGACCAAGACCGCCAAGGCGGATCCCAGTTTCCGAAAAAATGTCAAGTAGGCTGTGAAGATCCCTTCCCGCCGTTCACCGGTTTGTAGTTCGTCGTATTCTATGACGTCAGGCAACATGGCCCCCGGCACCGTTATGCCAGCCCCATAGATAAAGCCCAGCCAAAGACAGTAGGGCACGAAGGCCCTGAACCCACCGGTCGGGAACATGGCAGCAAGTGGGATCGACACTATCCAGGCCGCACCCACCAGGAGATAGGAATTGCGCTTGCCAAATCGGGTTATCAGGAGGTTTGTCAGAGGCATTGTGACCAAGGCCCCCAACAACAGCAGGCCTGCCAGGGTGTCGTCCATGCCGGCGGGAGCCTGTAACACAAATTGCAAATACCAGATGAAGGAAACCACCACGAATTCCAGACCCGTGAACGCCAAGAAGTAGGACGCGGAAAGAGCACGGAAAGGCTGATTTCGAAATACCGCCTGAAAGGCACTTAACGGATTGATTTGCTTGGGAACCCGTACATGCGCGGGTTCCCGAAGGCGCCAGAAGATGAGAACCGGCGCGATCATCAGGGACAGTCCAAACAGCCAACCGGCCACCATATACCCCTGCAAAATGTTGTCAGCCCATCCCCACGCGATCGTGAAGTCTTCGGCAACCCTTTTGAACATGCCCGCCGTGATCAGGGCTCCCAGCAGGTAGAAGGCATTGCGCCAGGCCACGATCGAGATGCGGTGACTATAGTCATGCGTGATTTCGGCCAGTAGTGCCGTATGGGGTACGGCGAAAACGGTGTACACCGTGTCCAGAGCCAAGCTGACTATCACAAAATAGACAAACAGCCACGCGGTACTTGCTGCGGGTGGGCGGAACCACAACAGGGCAAACAGCAACCCCAGGGGCAACGCCGCCATCAACATCATGGGGCGCCTACGTCCCCACCGCGTACTCAGGCGATCACTGATGACGCCGACCAGGGGATCATTGACTGCGTCCCAGATGCGGCCCAACAGCAGGATTAGGCCCACCATGTTGGGGACCAGCCCTACCACACTCACCAGGAAATAATTCAGGAAGAGGGACCGCGTTGTGCCGGCAATGGCGGAAGTCCATTCACCGGAGCCATAGACCACTTTATCCAGGAGTGACAATCTTTCTTCAACAGTCATTTGGGACCTAGGAGTGCAACGAAACTTGATGACGTTGGAACAGCCGCGCGCAGTACGTCCGGCGGCGGGCCTGAGGACATGGCAGGCTGGTTTGTCGATACGGACTACAACGAAGAGTATCTTCGTGCGACAGGTCTGCTTCCTCGGCGAGAAGGACCCCCACAGGGCACTTCAAACTACGCTGAAGGTAGAGATTGACAAGGATACGTGGGCCACACTGAAACGGGCGACCTTCCGTCCGTTTGACAAGTCGAAAACGGGACGGATTGCGGTGAAGGTCATCAATCACTTGGGCGACGAGGTGATGAAGGGGCTCAACGTGTCCTGGAATTGACAGCGAGGATCGGAATGGACGGAACCCTGGAGGCAGTTCTTCGTTTCAGGTGAGGTCTACTCTGGAATCACTGCATTGGGTGCAAAGCCCTCCGCCAGCCAGTGCATGCAGATGGTGCAACCGGGCCGGCCCAGATGAGTGCCAAGCTCGGGGGCAATGCCTTCGAGATCGGACTGCGTCAGTGAGACGCCGGCCGGGACGACCAGGTTGCCTTGATTGTCGCGGATGGGGCCGGTGAAGATGTCGAAATGGGTGAACTCCCCGCTCTGCATGGCCTGCAGGACGGCGCGTACTTCCGGCACGACCCAGTCCGGGACTGTCGGTTGAGGAACCTGTCCCTCCATGAAGCCGTAGATGCCCAGCATGTCTTCCGGGAATCCGTAGTAGTGGTTGCCTGATGGGAGGGTTCCGTCCATCATGTCCTGGACAATGAGGACATAGGCGGGACCCCATCGCCAGTAGGTGGCGGTCAGGCAAGCGTCGGGCGCGTCTTCGCAGGCACTGGCGCGCTTGTCCGGAATGTACATGAAACTTCTGCCATCTCCAAGCAGGAGAGGGAGCGGAGCGCTCGTGGCACTCGCGATCACTGTGATGCCGGCATCCAGCATGGAGGCTGCCGCCACAGCCTCCGCCTCTGGATCGTCCCAACTCATAAGCCAATGCAGATCCATCACACAGTCGGGGCAGGTACGTCGCATGCCCAGGGCTAGGGCATTGCCCAGCCGTACAATCTCGGGGACGGGGACCGTGGCCAGATATCCGACCCTGTAACTACCGTCCTCGGCCGCCCGTGCCCCGGCAACCATACCGGCCAAGTACTTGGATGCCTCCATGGCCCCGAAGAGGCTTGCGTAATTTGTGTCGTTGCTCTGTTGGCCCGAAACATTGACAAAGCCTTGGTTCGGAAACTCTTGGGCGACGGTGGCTGTCGCGTCCATGAAGCCGAAGGAAGTGGTGATGATCAGGTCGAAGCCCTTGTCGGCCAGATCGCGGAGGACGGATTCGCGCGTGACATCGTCCGTCACGTTTTCGACATGGGCGGTGGCTACACCTTCGACGGTGCGTTCAAGGTAGAGGCGGCCCTCGTTGTGGGCATGGTCCCATCCACCGGCGGCAACTTCACCACCGTGGACAAGGACTGCGTTGAACGAGCCATCCACGGGATCCGGCAGGGCGGCAAACTGCTTGGCCTCTTCCTCTGCAGCCGGGGCCATGGCGGAACCATCTGCCGGCGGTGGCATCACACAGCCGGTCAGCAGCGTGGTCAGGAGGGCGAGGACGATCAGTGGCAAGGGACGGCCTGACATGGGAAGTTTCCTTGGTGGTGAACCTGTGACGCTCTGGTGGCTGCTGTTGTGGCCGTTCAGGGGGGAACGGCTTGCCGGAGATGTCGGGATCCTGCATCGGTTCGGCGCGCAGGGCCAGTACCGTAGGACCACCGACAAGCCGTCAGCTGATAGGGAGTGTGGTGACGCGACCGATATTCTGTTCTTCATCGGACCAATGGGTACAGTTTCGGATTCGTTGACAGGTCGAGGCTGGAAGGGACGAAGAGGCCCATTGGGCTCCGATGAGGCCAATCCGGCCCCCTGGTGTTGTTCTTGGCAGGCTATTGGGAGTTATTGTCCTGCACTGGTTAGCCTGGGTCATTCTGATGGCCCTGCGTCTCTTGACCTAAACCGTACCGCCCACTCTGTACAAAAGCCCCAATGACTACAATGTGCTTTAAGCCAAGGTCAGGTCCGGCTGGGTAGGGGAGGCCCAAGGGGATGAAGCATGACGCCGAAGACTATGCCGGAACACTCGTTGTTCACAGCGCGTCCGGTTTCACCGTTCCTTGAAATGGGTGCCTATGAGGCACTGTGGTCCAAGCACGGAACCACGTTCAAATCACTGTCGGAAAGGTTTGCCCGGCATCCCGGCAGCGTTCCGTCGGACTTCGTCCCGCAAAGCGAGGCGCGCGACTGTGCAATGTTGGTCAAGCGACGCTTCGACGCGGCCGAAGCCAAGGGATTTGGAGTACACGTCCACGGCACGGGTGAATACCCATGCAACTGCGCGATGCCGTCCACCCTGTTGCGTTGCTCTACTACAAGGGGTGGTGGGACTTGGTGAACTCGCGCTCGGTCGCGGTTGTCAGCTCCCGGAAGCCTTCACTCGAAGGGTTGTCACGAGCACGCCGCCTTGTTCGTGAGTTGGTGGCGGACGACTTCACCGTCGTATCAGGTCTCGCTGCAGGCATCGACCGCGTCGTCCATGAGACAGTCATTGAGGAAGATGGCCGTACGATTGCAGTCATCGGCACGCCGCTGTCACACGTCTACCCCAAGGAAAACATCTCACTGCAATACCACATTGCGACCCACTTCCTAGTCGTCAGTCAAGTTCCTCTCATTCGGTACGAGTCTCAAGACTACCGCCTCAACCGCTTCTTCTTTCCCGAGCGCAATGCCACCATGTCGGCATTGACCGAGGCAACGATTATCGTCGAAGCAGGTGAGAAGTCGGGTACGCTCATCCAGGCTCGCGCTGCGGCAAAAACGCAAGCTGTTTGTACTTGATAGCTGTTTCCGCAATCCGCGGTTGACATGGCCGGCCAGACTTGTGAAGCAAGGGGCCATCAGGATCAGGGACTACGATGAAGTTAAGCAGTACCTTTCCTCATCGTCTCATTGAGGTTGACAACTTAACGCTATCGGATTAGGAACAAGGAGGGGTTGAGGGCTCCGGACGGTGGTCGAGCCATGTACGCGGCTTGGCTGCATTCTTGAGCCATCTCATGGAACTGCCACGATAGGACAACCCTCGGCGTGATTTGTGGGAGGGGAGATGCAAGTCAGTTCCTGAACAGGGCCGAATCCACGGGGATGACCGGGCGGATGTCCAGATTGTCGATGTGCCTTGTCAGCCTCTGGCGGCCGTCGGCAGTGGGGCGCGAGCCTTCGCTGCGCATGTGAATAGCTGGGCTGCGGCATTGGCCGACCGGACTAGTTGCCCGAACCGTGGAACACCAGTTGGTGATGCGTGCTGACCTCTCTGGGTGACAGCGTAGCCGAGACCTTCTCCTCCTGTCCCTCCGGCAGAGTGATCATGTCCTGGGGGTGTCTCGAACGCCGTGGTCGGCGGCGCGGCCGCGGCCCCCGACCGGAGTGAAACTGTGAAGCGAGGCAAGGACGGGTCGAGCGGTGCCCCTGCGCGATCATGGGTGGGCATCCGGGACGAGCTTGATCCCGACCACTGCTGGGCGGCGCTGGGCTGTGCGCGTCCGGATCACGCGGTCCTGCTACCACAACACCAACTTGCCTGTGGCATCGGGGCCCGCACAGCCGACCTGGTGCGCAGCCACTGGGACCTTGAGAACCGTTTGTACCGGGTGCTGGACAACACCTTCCAGGAGGACCGCTGCCGCCTGCACACCGGCCATGCCGCGCGCAACTACTGTCAGCCTGTCTTTCTCTTTATTCCGACTTCAAGTTGTACAAAGTCCAGCTTATGGTTTCCTCACTGGACGCAACCTGCCCGGCCCTGGGCCATTGTGCCCCATTACAGGATACCCGCCTGTTTCAGGTGTGCGATTATTTTCTGGCTGGCCCGCTCCCAATCGGTCGTCAGGGCTTGTTCCCTCGCCACCATGCCTACAGGGTCCACGCCTCCTAACTTCACGAACACCCGGGATACACCTCGCATATAGGCGTAGCCTACTTCTTGGTCGGGCCATCCGCCGTTGTGGAAGTCATCGGTTATGAACCCAATGAATACGTCCATTGTGTTCAGTGCGTTGAGTATCTCGTTCTGCCATATCGTGCTGGGGGTTACGTCTTCGTGAGCGAGGAAGCAGCTCAACCCCTGACTCTCCAGATGCTCACGCACATGGGCGATCTGTCCCCGATGGCTTGCGCGGTGGCTCAAGAACACTAGCTTCTTCCTATTGTAGTCGTCGCCCCAGACCCGGTTCATGTCTGCTTCTGACAACACAATCGGGAGGTTGCTGGCTTCGTGCAGCAACCTCGTTGTTACTTCGAAAAGGTCAATGTCCTTGACTGCCCAATGGGTTCTGCGCCGCTCGAAAGGCATATTCCCCATTCCCAAGGCTTCAAATATCCTTTCTTCATTCATCACGATTTTGGGGTAAATGTTGGGAAGGGTGTAAGCGATCTCGAATCTCCGGTTGTCCAACTTCACTTCATTGATTCTTCCGATGACCCCCACAACGTCAATGCCTTCATAAGTGAAAAGGCAAGGAAGTTTCATCAGCGCATCAAAATCTGGACCGTCGCGGCCGGTGAATTGCTCCTTGACTGTATCGTCCGTTTGCTCGAAGACACGTCCCTTCAGGAATCTAACATCGTGCAAACGGTCTTGATGATGTTCCCACTCGTCGTGAAACTGAGCTTTCAATAGGTTGTACATTCCAAATCATCCCTTCTTCACAACGCCTCTTCCATGTCCCGTCCCGCCACACGCTTCACAACGCTGCATGCCAAGCTCTGTATCACCATGTGTGACGAGACTCCGAGGTCGGTGCCGACCGATAACCTTCGCCGCTTTCTGCACGGGGTTGTGAATTTGGGGCGTACGGGCATTTCCTGGCGGGATCTGCTGCCTCGTTTCGGCCACTGGAATAGCATCTTTTATCGCTTCCGACGCTGATGCCAGGCCGGACTCTGGGCGCGTATGCGGGCGACCGTGGCCAAGGACTGGGCGAATGCACGGATGCATCTGGACTCCCCTCACGTTAGCACAGCAGAGGCTCCGGGCGGCGCGGGAAGGCTCAGGACCGGAACCGGTGCAGTTACTGCACCAAGCTACATATCCTGAGCGATACCATCGGACGGTTGTCGCGCGTGCTTCTGACCTCTTCGACGATGCCGAGCGGGGCGCCTTCACGCCTGAGGCGGAGGACCGCTGCGAAACCGTCGAGTGGAACGGCGGACACACCTGCACGGTCCTGGGCGGCCCCGGCCTCGGCGAGTGGGTGGCAGACCCTGAGGCGTGGCCCGGCCTGCACACCTTGGTCCGGGTGCGCACGGAACGCAACAGGTACAGGGCCACCGACAGCGCGCCGTGCGCTACTTCATTTCCAGCCGGCCGGTGACCGCCGAGCCCTGCTGCAGCTGGTCCGTGGGGCATCGAGAACGGTCTGCACCGCACTCTGGACGTGCAGTTCCGGGAGGACGACTGTCGCCTGCGCCGGGGCCATGCTCCCGCCGTCATGGTTATCCTCAGACGGGCTGCCATGAACCTGGTGCGCCCGGTTCAGCAGCATTTCAGACCGGACTTGTCCATCGGGCTGCTGCGGGACAAGATCGGGCGCAACCCGGTCCTCCTGGCCCCGATCCTGACCTGACCGCCACTTTGCGGTTGTCCAGGTCGGACACCTCGTCCAAATTCGCGTGTCAACTGACTCCACATTCCGACCCGAACCACACCTCCGACTCAACCGCTTCGTTTGCTGGAAGTGTCTGGGTGGGTTGTGGATTTGTCAATAACCCACTTCCAACATTACCTGCCGCCCATCACCGGATATGAAGCTGTCACCTTTGCTAGTTGGCGGGTATCCACACCTTGGCTCAAGCGATACTGACTGGGAATAACAGGGTCCTGTTGCCCCGTACGACCAGGCAGTGTTCCATCCGTGCAACGAGGCCGATTGCACCACTGCCCGTCGCGGACCGGCGGAAAGGTCATGCAAGGATTTACAATGCCGACTCGGGTTGACGGGTGAATGAGCCTCTGTTCGAGGGGCTGAGTACACTGAAGAAACCCACCCAAACGGACGATATCTGACCAAACTAGACGGTTGCCAGTGGAGAACGACTTCTTTGCCAGTCCAATCCTCAATTCCCCGTACAAGTATCCGGCTAGACACTGGGAATTGGACGAACAAGGGCAACCTACGCAGCGGATCAAGCCCGAAAGGCGTCCCGCGGACTTTGTCACGCCCATCCCCCAACCTCGGAAGGGCAAGGGGCGAGGCTTGCAGCAGAGCCCGTTCCTCTTCGATGAAGCCGACGGGTTGTCCTCGGCGGAGCAGCAGTACGAACCCACTGCCTTCATCAATCTGATTCGCGATCAAGTCGACCAATGGCGCAAGCTACCGCTCGGCAGCCAGGGGGTGACACCGGAAACGGGGCGGCTGCTTCAGCACTGGCGCAATCACGAGTTCAGCAGCATCCGGCCGTTTTTCTGCCAGGTCGAAGCTGTCGAGACGATCATCTGGCTGATCGAGGCCCCAAAGTCACCCCTCATTGGGCGGCGAATACGGACCCATCTCGACCACGTCAGCCAAGTTGCCAATCCCGGACTTGCACGACTCGCCCTGAAACTGGCCACCGGTGCCGGCAAGACCACCGTCATGGCCATGCTGATTGCCTGGCAGACCATCAACGCCGTGCGCAGGCCCGGAAGCAGGCGTTTCACCAGTGGGTTCCTGGTCGTCACACCGGGCTTGACCATCAGGGATCGTCTGCGCGTGCTGCAACCCAACGATCCAGACAGCTACTACGCCAGTCGGGAACTGGTACCGCGCGACATGTTGGGCACCTTGGAACGCGCGCGAATCATCATCACCAACTACCACGCCTTCCAATTGCGGGAACGCATGGACCTGTCCTCGGGCGGACGGCGGCTGCTTCAGGGCCGGGGCGGCGAACTTGAGACCAAGGAGACTGAAGGCCAGATGCTCCAGCGGATCATGCCAGAGCTGATGGGCATGCAGAACATTCTGGTCATCAACGACGAGGGCCATCACTGCTATCGCGAGAAACCGGATGACAGCGATGAGGGAACCCTGAAGGGCGATGATCGTACCGAGGCCAAGAAGAACAACGAGGCGGCCCGGGTTTGGATATCCGGCCTTGAAGCCGTCAAGCGTCGGGTGGGAGCTTCGCAGGTCATAGACCTGTCCGCGACCCCGTTCTTCCTGCGCGGCTCCGGTTATGCAGAAGGCACCCTTTTCCCTTGGACTGTCAGCGATTTCTCCCTGATGGATGCCATTGAGTGCGGCATCGTAAAGCTCCCGCGCGTGCCCGTGGCCGACAACGTGCCCACCGATGACATGCCAATGTACCGCAACCTGTGGGAACACATTCGGTCCAGCATGCCCAAAGGCACACGGAGCTCTACCCGAAATCTCGATCCCCTGAACCTCCCCGTGGAATTGCAAACAGCGCTGGACGCTCTCTACGGGCACTACTGCAAGACCGACGAACTCTGGAGGAAGGCCGGGATACCCGTTCCGCCGTGCTTCATTGTCATCTGCAACAACACGGCCTCATCCAAGCTGGTGTACGACTACATCGCCGGTTTCGAGCGGGAGAATGAAGATGGCACGACACGTCCGGTGCCTGGCCGTCTACCACAGTTCCGAAACTTCGACGATGAAGGCCACCGCTTGCCCCGGCCCCGAACCCTGTTGATAGACAGCGCGCAGCTTGAGTCCGGAGACGCGTTGGACAGAAACTTTCGTGCCATGGCAGCCGACGCAATCGACCGTTTCCGCCGGGAGATCATCGCGCGTACGGGCGATCGCCGCCAAGCCGATAACATCACGGATCAGGATCTCCTGCGGGAGGCAATGAACACTGTTGGCAAGGAGGGGCGACTTGGCGAGTCCATCCGGTGTGTGGTGTCCGTGTCCATGCTTACTGAAGGTTGGGATGCGAGCACGGTTACACATGTGCTCGGTGTCAGAGCCTTCGGCACACAACTGCTGTGTGAACAGGCGGTGGGCCGATCCCTGCGGCGCCAGTCCTACGACCTCAACGATGAAGGCTTGTTTGATGTCGAGTATGCGGATGTACTTGGGATTCCCTTTGACTTCACTGCCAAGCCTGTTCCGGCACCACCCCTACCGCCGCGTCCGACCATCGAGGTCAAGGCTGTGCGCCCTAACCGCGATCATCTTGAAATCCGTTTTCCGCGCGTGTCGGGCTATCGGGTGGAACTGCCTGAAGATGAACTCTGTGCTGAGTTCAACGACGACTCCCGCCTTGTGCTGACCCCTGAATTGGTAGGACCTACTGTGACTCGCAACGAGGGCATCATCGGAGAGGGAATCGATCTCGATCTGGCGCATCTCAGGGATTTCCGGATCGCCACTCTGGAGTTCCATCTCACCCTGCATCTGCTCCAACGGTACTTCCGCGATGCCAACGAGGAGCCCAAGCACCATCTGTTTGGCAAGCTACGGCGGATTGTCAGACAGTGGATGGGTGACTGTCTGGTTTGCCAAGGTGACACGTTTCCCACACAACTCATGTACCGGCCCTTGGCAGACTTGGCTTGCCAGCGGATATCGGCGGCGATCACTGCCACCCATGGCGAGGACTATCCGGTCCAGGTTGTGCTTGACCCCTACAATCCGGCCGGATCGACGCGCGACGTGCATTTCACCACGACCAAGTCCAATCGCTGGCGGACTGATCCCCGGAAGTGTCACGTCAACTACGCGTTGCTGGACAGCAGCTGGGAAGGCGAATTCTGCCGCGTGGTCGAGGCTCATCCCAAGGTCCGGGCCTATGTCAAGAATCACAACTTGGGCCTGGAGGTGCCCTATCGCATGGGTGCTGTCCCGCGGATCTACCTCCCCGACTTCGTCGTGCTCGTCGATGATGGTGGGAAGAATTCCCTTAACCTGGTAGTCGAGATCAAGGGATACCGCGGTGAGGACGCCAACGTCAAGAAGCTCACGATGGAGAACTACTGGGTGCCTGGAATCAACCGCCTGACCGAGTACGGTAGGTGGGACTTCACTGAGATAACCGATGTCCACTCGATGGAGAACGTGCTAGACCAGTTGGCATCAGCTGTACCCATGGATGTGTCCAAGGCGGCCCGAAGGCTCGCGCTTGCAGGTGGCAGCGAACCTCAACTTAAGCCTATCCCGCGGCGAAGAAGTGCAGTCGATTGATGACACAGTTTCACTTTCGTTGATTTTGGCGGAATTGTTTCAATCAGCGTGGGATCCGGTGGAGCGGCGCGGCAAAGGTTGCCCGGATCCGAAGCCGTCAAGCGTGCACGTGGGTGACGGCGTGTAAGAAGTTGCAGGTGTCGGTCGCTGTCTAGTGTTTTGTCCCAGAAATAGCCATGCATAATCTCTGGATCTTGTGGAGGATGGAGTCGGCGGTCGCGGTCCACACAAAGGGCCAGGCGCCGGGGTTGTAGTGGTCGTGAAGCGGCGGATCCTCTCCTTGAGCTGGGTGACGGAGGAGAAGGAACCGCGGCGGATGGTCTTCTGCGTGATGAGGTGGAACCAGATCTCGACTTGGTTGAGCCAGGAGGCATAGGTGGGGGTGAAGTGGAGATGGTAGCGGGGCCGGTCGGCGAGCCAGTGCTTGACGCGGGCGTGCTTGTGGGTGCCATAGTTGTCGACGACGAGGTGGATGTTGAGGTCCGGAGGCACGTTGGCATCGATGTGTTGGAGGAAGCTCAGGAACTCCTGGTGGCGGTGTCGCGGCCTGCATTGGGCGAGGACCCGGCCGGTGGCAACATCCAGGGCAGCGAAGAGGGTGGTGGTGCCGTGGCGGATGTAGCCGTGCGTGACGCCTTCGACGTAGCCCAACCCGAGAGGCAGGAGGGGCTGGGTGCGCTCCAGCGCCTGGGTCTGGCTCTTCTCGTCGACGCACAGCACCGTGGCATGGTCGGGCGGATGGAGGTAGAGGCCGACGATGTCGCGGACCTTCTCGACGAAGAAGGGATCGGTGGAAAGCTGGAAGTGCTTCTGCCGGTGGGGCTGGAGGTGGAACGCGGTCCAGAGGCGCTGGACCATGGACTTCGACAGCCCGGTGGCGTCGGCCATGGCACGGCAGGTCCAGATGTGTGCGCACGGCCTGGAAGGTGACCTCCACCTGCCAGCGACGCAGGGACCAAGCCACCATCGTGTGCGGGGCGCGCTGCGGGTCGGTGCAGAGCAGGACCGTCGGTGCGCGGACCCCGGCCGGGTCGCGCAGCAGTACCCAGCGCAGGGGCACGACAGGCTGGCCGGAGTGGTACCAGAGGGCCGTGCCCGTGGCATAGGCATAGTCCAGGACCTGACGGAACCCGTCGTACCAGCGCACGGTCAGCGGTCGCCAAGTCGTCTGCGGGTTTGCCAGCCGCTGCCGCAGCGAGGGCAGACGCGCACCCTTGAGCCGCGGGCGGCCCGTCTGGCCCGGTGTCCGGGGTGGCGGCGGCGCATACAGGGCCGCGTCCAGGCGCAGGCGCAGGCGCACGACGGCCACGAGGGCCCATCGTTGACAGGCCGCCAGCAGGCGCAGGGTGGCATAGGTCCGGTCGGCCACCACGACCAGGTCCCGGTCGGGCAGCCAGCGGCGCAGGAGACCCAGCATCTGGCGCGCCCAGTCGGTAAGCGTCTTGTGGCGCCGGCCCTGTTCCCCATGGTAGCGGGCCGACGGGGCCAGGACCGTGAGGAAGGGCAGGGCCCAGACCCGCTGCGCCCACGGGATCCGGACGAGCCACATCAAGCTGAGCCAGCGTAGGCCCATGGCCTTGACGAAGTGGCTGTGCGAGGAGCGCACCGCGTCCCGGTACACCCCCTTGGCTTCAATGCGCGGCCCCGCGCGCCGCTCGATGGTCTCGTCCAGGCCAAACACCAGGGGACCGCCCGGGTCCAGGTGGCGCAGCAGCAGGGCCAGCAGTTGTCGGCTGGCCGCCAGGGCGGACCAACGGGCCCGGTTGAGCACCTGGTGGTAGAGGGCAAAGTCGGGCTCGGCCTGCCGTCCCAGCACCCGCAGGCAGGCGCACACCGTGCGCCGACCGGGGGCCAGCACGGCTCCGATCAGCAGTCGTTGTGCCTTGCGCCAGGTACGGGCGTCGAACAGCGACGCGAAGGGCGACAGCAACGGTACAATGGCGTCCGGCAGGCTGGGCATGATGAACCTTTGGTGATGAATTGGTTCATTCTGCCAGCCTGCTTTTCCCTCCCTATGCCGACATCAAGTTGTACAAAGTCCAGGTTAGGCCCGGCTTCAGTTCCGTCAACACACGACGTTGGGTCTTGGGCACTGGGGGGGTAACGGTCGAGGATTCCCACCTGGTGGAATCAGGTCGCGTGGTCCCGTGTGAAGTCGGCTGATCCTCACTGATAGTCTTGGCAAGTTTTGACGCGGTATTCCGATGCTTGTACCCTTGATCCTGTTTTTACTTGGATGTACGGGTTTTGCTTCCTATTCAGTAGACAAAAGTGAGGTGCATCATTGGCCTCTGAGAAACAGGTCTTTCCTACCATTCCTGCCAAATCATGGTGGACTCTTCGCAAGAGGTTCATTCAAGCCATTCCCAAACAAGTCACACCGGCATACCTTGTTACCGTGCTCGGTGGCAAGGAGCAGTCGGCCAAAACAAACGTGCTGCGGGGTCTACAGGTTGTTGGGTTAGTTGACGAAGAAGGCTTCACGACGAACAAGGCCACGCTGTGGCGAGACGACACCACCTACCCAGAGGTGTGTAAGCAGATTCTGGACGAACTCTATCCCACGGAGTTGCAAGATGCCGTCCCCGATCCAGCGAGCGACAGGGAAGCAGCAAAGACTTGGTTCAAGGCCACTACAAGCTGTGGGGAAACAGCAGCGCGGCAGATGACTGCTTTGTACGCACTGCTTATGGAGGCAGATCCGTCCGTTGGGAATGAGACCAAGGAACGCAAGACAGAGAAGACTAAGTCGCGAGAGTCGACAAGACAACCAACGCCATCTGGTAAGCTCCAGCAGTCGGAACTCGCAAATCAACAACAGGAGCCTCCACGTGTACCTACCCGTGGTCTCGAAATGCCTGAGATGCGCCTCAGTCTTGAGATTCGGATCGACGCGAGCGTCACGCCAGAGCAAATTGACCTGATCTTCGCGAGCATGGCGAAGCACTTGTACCGCCGTGACGATGAGGGACAGTAACCTTGAAGCTGCCAAGGCGAGCCTTGCAGTTCTCAAACAACTCGAACATGCAACGCGTGAACTGCGACAACCGCCAGAAGTAGGGACAGCCTCACGAACACAGCCGGTTTTGACTTTCTCCGTGGTCGAGGGTACACGAGGATACTTGGAGGCCATTACACATCAGATCAACGGCACATACGAGAACGGGTGGTACGATGCCTGCGCCGTAATGATGAGAAAGCTTATGGAGACTCTTATTATCGAAGTATTCGAGCAGCGCGGGATGGCGAAGAAGATCCAAACATCTGCTGGTGACTTCGAACAGCTCGCGACGCTTATTGGGAAAGTGGTCGGTGAATCTGATTGGAACCTAAGTCGGAATACCAGACGGGCACTATCCGATGTAAAGGAACTCGGTGACAACTCGGCACATGGTCGTCGGTTCGCTGCCCATCGTAGTGATATTGATGGTCTCAGAATTGGATTTCGGGCTGCAGTCCAAGAACTTGCCCAACTGTGTGGGTGGTCATAAGGGACCAGTTCTTCACCTTCTCACAATGTTCTCTCGCCGTGCTGCTAGCTCAGGCACATTCGCTATAGTCGTGACATAGCAAATGTGCCTGTTCACCATTAGGATGCTAAAAAACGCGGTCGGTTAGAATTCCTGCATCCAGGACGGAGGAATCCCCGATGCGCGGTTGCCCCAACCCCAACGCTCCATGCTGGCCATTGTGGACTTGGAGGAACGGATACTCCGGGACCATCCGTTGTGGCGGATCAAGGCAATGGCCAATGAGGCCCTGGCGCGGCTGTTGCCGGAGTTCGATCGCATGTATGCCCGCGTGGGCCGCACCCTGTTCGACGAGGTGGTGTGGGCGACCGACGAGGAGGGACTGCTATCGGACGAGCACTTCAGTGTAGACGGGACCCTGATCGAGGCAGCTGCCAGCCCAGGAGCTTCCGGCCCAAGGAAGGTTCGTCGCTGCCTGCAGATAACGATCCGGGCAACCTGTCCGTGGACTTCCGCGGGGAGCGCCGGAGCAACGCGACTCACGCTAGCACCACGGATCCCGGAGGCGCGTCTCTTGTGCAAGGGCCAGGGACAGGAAGCCCGGTTGGCGTTCCTGGGGCATGCCCTGATGGAGAACCACCACGGTCTGCAGATGGACTTCACGGTCAACCAGGTCTCCGGCATGGCGGAACGGGATGCGGTGCCGAAGCTCCTGGACGGGGTGCGGGCACGCGGCTATTGGTCCCGCATGCTGGGTACCGACTGCGGCTACGGCACCCAGGATTGTGTATAGGACATCCGTGCACGACGGGTGACCCCCCATGTGGCACAGAAGAAGCACTCGGCCATCGACGCCCGCACGACCCGTCATGCCGGCTACGCGGTGAGCCTGCGCTTCTGCAAGCGGGCGGAGGAGATCTTCGGCTGGATGAAGACAGTAGGCGGCCTGCGGTACACCGCTACCGAGGCGTGGCGCGCACGGGGCTGACCAGCTATCTGGTGGCGACGGCCTACAACCTAGTATGTTGGCTAACTGTCAGTATCCAGGGGCGGCCGCCCCTGGATACTGACAGGGCGTGACTGACCGTTTTGCAATCTGGGTCCGGCCAGCCGAGACCGTGGTGCCACAACGGTCGCAGGGCTCCAGAGTGAAACAGGCATCCGTGAATGGTCCGTATCGCAACTGTACAATGGACCATGGAGGCTTCGCAGGTTGGGTGGTGTAACAACCCACTCCCTATCACTTGAACCCTCGTGCGCGCCCTCGTGCCGAATCACACGGCCCCGTGACGAACATCAATAGAAACCGTACCGTCTAGGACGCTGACCATGAGTCGCGCCGATATGCCCCGCGAGATTAGCCGATTGTTCCCAATCGCCGAACGCATCGCTGTTGACGTCTGTGACATCAAATTCAAACTTACGGGGTTCATCTGTCCTCTTGAATCGAATCGCGCGCTCAGCGATGGGCGGTCCACCTCTTGTCTGTGTGGGCATACCAAGTCGCCATATTTCTACCCCATAGTTCGTTGTTTTGAACGAAAGAGGTCGATCATTCCAAGTTTGTCCCGCGGTCTGGAGGATGATGTTTTCGCGCTGATAAGAAACTTCCCCAAAGAATCGAGCCAGCTCTCTTGGAAATTCGACTTGATGGCGACGGCCCGGAGGACCAGAACCTGCTCCAACTTCTAGGAAAAAGTAGCGAGCTGAAACAATTGTGTCGGGTGTTTCTACCGTAGCTCGGACGATCGGATTCTGCTCAAGCACCTGTTGCCGCAATTGAGCGTAGTGAAGAATAAAGCGCTTATCGACTATGCGCGACGCGTCCCACAATTTTGTCCACCAAGCCGCGAATCTACTGTCTGAGTCCAGCTCCCTGCTGCCAGAAGTACCAATGTACATACCCATCTCATAGTTTGCAGTAGGTCTACCGATTGCGGCAGCAGATAGATTGGAGGAACCTGCTTGAATTGCCATCAACATGTGGTTAGCATTGAGTGCTATCACCTTTGGGTGAAACACTGGCTTCATCGCGAAAATACCTTTCCGCAGTCTCCTGCCTGGCACAAAAGCGCGAATCTCGATTTGGTCCAGACTGCGTAGTCTCTCTAGAGCGGCGGGCTCAGTAATTGCATTATGAATTCCAACTAGAATCCGTTTCCTAACTGCCTGCCAATTCTGCGCAGTTGCAATGATTGTGAGAAACTCATCGACACCGCTGTATGTCGCATAAGCAAATGCTGCTCTGACCTCTGCATCGCAAATAGACGTGTTTCCAAGCACTTCAGCGAATCTACCAAAGAGTTCGTGAGGCTGATCTGGCGTAACGGGTAGTATCTGAAACTCGATGGACATATCACAGATCTCTCATAGTTCCTACAGACGGTAGACTTTCATCACTTCATCGCCGAGGTAGTTGATGACCTTCACCGCGATGCGGCCAGATTTTGGCTTATCGAAGGGCCGCGAAGTGTCACTGCACAACGTCTCCCAGGCCTCTTCGTTGATCTCGGCCCTCAGTGTGGTCTTGAGGGCCTTGTACGGATCGTTCTGGCCGAGGAAGTAGGCCTGGCGGACGAAGAAACTCTCCTGGTTGTAGTCGGTATCAATGAACCAACAAGCTATGCCCTCTGGGCCGTCGCTACGCACCTCGCCGGTGTTAGGATGGAACACGTCCACACCGTTGACGCGGACTCTGACCTGTCCAGGATCGGCATCGTCGTCGGAAGCGTCAAGGATGTCGATGTCCGGTTCACCAAAAATTACGAAGAGGTTGCCCTTGCCGGTGTTTTTGAGCTCACCAGCCATGTGTAGATCGGCATTCATACGCGCCTTGAGGACGGGGATGCGGCCGAGCTTGTTGAACTCGGTAACGTGCGCCTCGTAGTTGAAGGCACAAGCGATGAGCACATCGAAACTCGCTTCTGCAGCCTCGCGGGCAGCTTCTACGAGATCCGGTCGCGAAACAGTGCCGAACTCGGGACCGATGAAGATCCCGGCTCGCTTCTCTACACCCATGCCGTTGGAGCGACTTCCGTCCTCGATGTAGCGCCCTTCAGCGCAGATCAGCCTGCCCGGCCACGGAGAGACCGAAGAAAATGCGATATGGTCCTCTTTGCGTGCCTGCTGCACACCTGCGGTCCGCAGGTGTGCAAGGATCATCGAGCTGAAGTCCTGTGTCTTGCCGTACGCACCCTGTGACTGGGTGATGCCTTCAATGAGCTCATCATCCTCGTTGATTCCGAGAATGCGATGGGGTGAGAGGTTTTCAACCGTGAACGGTCCGGCAACGCGCACCTTACGGCTGTCTTGGTAAGGTTTATCATAGAGGTACTCGAATTCTGCCTTTGCGGCGATCGAAGCATCAATTTCGCGCTGGCGATCGATGCGCTGCTTCCACCACTGCTGGTGCAGCACCTGTGCTTTGGGAGGCCACCCAGCCTTGGCTTCGCGCGGGATTTCCCACTCCTGCCACGACTCTCCCAACGATGCATTCAAGCGCTCGCGCAGTGGTTCAAGGGTGCATTGAAACTGCTCCCAGATGATATCAATTTCTGAATTATTCGAGATATGGCGGAGTTGGATGTGGGGCACGCGCTCGTAGACAAAACCCTGGCGAATATCGCCGTACGACACAGTGTCGGAAACTTCGGCGCGCGCCACCTCCGCCTCTTTCTTCTTCCCTTCGTAGCTGTCAGAAAGTAAGTAGTAGGGGTAGCGAGCACCCATGATCCGCGCTCGTGCAAGGGCAAGGGCAACCCTTGAAGTGTCGATTGTAATCCAGCGTCTGCCCCACTGCTCCGCGACGTAGGCAGTTGTTCCAGAACCACAGGTTGGATCCAAAACAAGATCGCCGGGATCAGTGGTCATGAGTAAGCAGCGTTGTATCACCGATGCTGCTGTTTGAACGACATAGCTTTTATTGGCCGCAGCGAATGTATCGATCCATACATCAGTGATGACTTCACTGGGCGCATCGTCGAAGAAGTAGCGCCATCTTAGGCTGGTTTTTAGTGGATGGAGTCGATCAGCGAACTGAAGTCGACGCATGCCGACCTTGTTCGTCTTCCAACTCTTGCCCCGGGGATGAGAGTAGGTCCTCCCTTGGATGGTAACATCGAACATGCATGAGGGCGTATATCCTGAGGAGCCGAGGTTTTGTGCAGACAAGAAACGAATGTGCTTGTCGGTCGCGAACTGGTTTGCTTGTGCCCGGGAGACGATGTGGCCGTTTCCCACGAGTGCGAGTGAAAACTCCGGATGAGCGTCAATATTCTTCGGAACGCGCAGCCGTCTAAACTTCATCGCGTCAGGGTTCCGCGCGTACCATAGAAGGAAGTCGGTTGTACGGGCGAGATCTGAGATTCCAAGAGGGCTCTTAACGCGGAAGGTAATCTGAGCAACGAAAGCTTCCTCACCGAAGACTTCGTCTAGGACCACTCGGACACGATGGACGTTCTGATCCCCAATCTGCACGAACACAGAGCCAGAGTCGGCCAGCAGATCGCGAGCAACCTCGAGACGGTCGCGGAGATACGAGAGGTAGGAGTGGATGCCGTTGCGCCAAGTGTCGCGGAACGCCTTCACCTGCTCCGGCTCACGCGTGATGTGATCCGGTCGACCGTCGCGCACGTCGCGGCTCGTTGTGGACCACTGGAAGTTGGAATTGAATTTGATGCCGTATGGTGGGTCGATGTAGATGCACTGTACCTTGCCGCGCAAGCCCTCGCGCTCCGCCAACGAAGCCATCACCTGCAAACTATCACCGAGGATCATGCGGTTTGACCAATTGGCGTCGTGCTCGTAGAAGTCGGTACGGTCAGCGCCTTCGGGTAGCCCATTGAAGTCGGCAAACAGGTCGTACTGCAAACCTTCGACGGACGCGGTTTGGTTGGCCTCGATGCGATTGCTGCGCTGCATCAGATCATCGATGAGTACCTTGGGGTGGACCTTTTCCTGGATGTAGAACGGCGGTGCCTGCACGACAAGGTCGGAGAGATCTCGTTCGTCCTTACCCCGCCAGACAAGCTGTGGGTCGAGGTCGCGGTTGCGACGAGCGTATGCTACCTTGATGGGGCCACGGTCGTTGTCGGCCATCATGGAACTGTACTCAACTGTAGGGATGTTAGGCCGTTTCGCATTGTCATGAACTATCGTCTCGACCTGTTTCGGACGATTTTGTTTACGGGGTATGGGTGACATCTTGCCTCTTGGCATTGAGCTTGTACTCGAAACATCGGCTGAACAGATTCTCGAAGCACTTCAGCACGTCAGAACACCTTTTCCTCCAGCCGCGCTTACCACGTATTGAGACGAGGATGTTGATTTTGCTGTCCAACTTTGTTTTGACGCGGGCGGTGTAGCCGAACAGCGTTGGATCGACGGTGCCGAAGCTTTGGGTGACACCAATTTTTGCTCGCACAGAAGACACTTTGCTCCTACTCATCGCCTGTTCAACAATCCTGAACCTCTGGATGTGCCTTTGTACTGCCTCTATCCTGCCACGGTTGGGCCGGTACCCGCGGTAGTTTCGGGGACTGTTGCAATCAGCTTGGGACTTGGTTGTGGTTATTAGCGGGGACACCGGGAGTCCAAACCCTTTGCGCACCACCAAACCAAAATCCATGCGCATTGAAACAATGCGGAAACGAAACGGCAGACTGCTAGCAGCGGAGCGGGGGACCCTAGCCCTGTGTATCCGCGCGGCACCGAATTGCTTTGGACAAGAATAGCCAGGGACACCTCTGTAGTCTAGTCGTCGGGTTAGTCCCTGAACAGCCCCGGATCCCCGTGGATGACCGGGCAGATGTCCAGGTTGTCGATGTGCCGGGTCAGCCCCTCGCGGCCGCCGTCGGCTGGACGGGAACCTTCGCTGCGCATGTGAATGGCCAGGCTGCGACGCGGCCGGCCGGACTGGTTGGGCCCCGAACCGTGGAACACCAGGTGGTGATGGGTGCTGACACCGCCGGGTGGCAGAAGGGCCGAGACTTCCTCCCACTGCTGGCCTTCCGGTACGGTGATCATGTCCCGGGTCGCTTCGAAGTCCGTGGCCTGGAAGGTACCCTCGCCAGTGAAGCCCCAGTGGTGGGAACCGCGCACGAACTGCATGGGGCCGGACGCCTCGTCCACATCGGACAGGGCCACCCAGGCCGTGAAGAGGTTGGATTCATTGGACCAGATGCGCCAGAAGTAGCGATCCTGATGCCAGCCGATGACCGGAGCGGAGGTGGCGGTTGCCGACGGCTTGTAGAGCAACTGCGTCCACCACACCTGGATCGCTTCCGAACCCGTGACTTCGGCTACATGGGCTCCCAACCCGCAATCGGACACCAGGTCCCGGATGCCCCGCGAGGCCATCTGCGGCATCTCGATCTTGCACAAGGCGTTGGGATCGTCGCCGGGCTTCCACTGGGACTCCTCCGGCGCCCGACCAGTGTCATAGTGACCCTCCCGGATCTGGTCCATGCCCTGCACGGCCGCGGCGACGGTGTCCGCCGACAGGACCGGCCCGGGCTCCAGCTGGAAACCGTCGGCCTGGTAGGTTGCATGGCGGTCGTTCATGGGTGCCTGGAGTTCGTAGTGTGAATTGGATTGATACAAACGGCGGCTGGGACCGTATCAGCCCTTGAGGCCGCTCATCGTGATGCCGGTCACGAAGTGTTTCTGGGCGAAGAAGAACAGCAGGATCACGGGGGCCACCATCATTGTGGAGGCAGCCATCAACAGGCCCCACTCCCCTCCGTAGGCATCCGTAAACACTTGCAAGCCCAGCGACAGCACGTACTGCTTCTTGTTGCTGAGGTAGATGAGAGGCCCCATGTACTCGTTCCAGCTGGCCATGAAGGCGAAGATGGTCACCGTGGCCAGTACCGGCTTGGCCAAGGGCAAAACGATGCCGGTGAAGGTGCGCAGACGGCTGGAGCCGTCAATGAACGCCGCGTCCTCCAGTTCGCGGGGAATGGTCAGGAAGAACTGGCGCAGCAGGAAGACGAAGAAGGCGCTGCCCATCAGGTAGGGGATCACGAGCGGCTTGAAGCCTCCCACCCAGCGCAGCTTGGCGAAGAGGATGTAGGTCGGGATCATCGTGACGAAGGCCGGCACCATCATCGTGGAGAGCAGGACGATGAAGATGGCGTTCTTGCCGGGTGCCCGCAGTCGGGCAAAGGCGTAGGCTGCCAGTGAGGAGGTGAAGACTGCACCGAAGATCGCCGGCAGCACCAGAAAGAGGGTGTTGACGAAGTAGAGGTGCATCGGCGCGTAGTGGAAGACCTCGGGATAGTTCGCCCATAGGACCGGATTCGGAATCAACTCGGGCGGGAACAATGCGATCTGCCGCAGGGCCTTGAGCGACGTGGATACCATGAAGACCAGCGGGATCACGAAGAAGACCACGCCCGGCAGCAGGATCACGTGCCGGAAGACGGCCATGAGGCCGGACCGCCTGCGCAGCGGCCGCGGCTGCGCCGCAGCTACGGCGGGGGCCGGTTGGACCCGGGTGTCGGTGGCCATGGTTCCGAACTATTCCATTTCCACTTCGGAGTAGACCCATCTGCCGGCCAGGCGCACATTGGCAAGAGTCAACACCAGGATGATCAGGAACAGGATCAGGGAGAGGGCCGAGGCATAGCCCATCCGGAAGAAGACAAAGGCGTTCCGGTACACGTAGATTAGGTAGACAAGCGTGGAGTTGAGGGGTCCGCCCATGCCGTCGGTCAGGACAAAGACCACGGAAAAGACCTGGAACGTGCCGATGATGCCCATCACCAGCGTGAAGAAGATGGTCGGCGTCATCAGCGGGATGGTCACGTGCACCAGTCGGCGCAGCCAGGAGGCACCGTCGATGGAGGCTGCTTCGTAGAGGGTGTCCGGAATATCCTGCAGGCCGGCCAGGTAGATGATCATCGTGCCGCCCGAGGCCCAGACCATGAGCATGATGATGGATGGTTTGGACCAGGTGGTTGAGGCCAGCCAAGTGGGGCCCTTGATGCCGAACAGGTCAAGGAAGCCGTTGACCAGGCCCCATTGGGGCTGCAGCAGGTAGAGCCAGAGGGCGGCGGAGGCCACCGCGGGCACGATCGAGGGGATGAAGTAGCCGGTCCGGTAGGCCGCCATGCCCCTGACCTTCTGGTTGAGCAGCAGCGCAATCAGGAAGGAGACCACCATGCCCAGCGGCACAGCCATCAGCACGATGTAGACCGTGTTCCCCAGGGAGATGCGGAAGAGGGGATCGGCAATCAGATCCCGGAAGTTTTTCAGTCCCACCCACTTGGCGGGCAGGATGATGTCGTACTGGGTGAAGCCCAGCGCCAGCGAGGCCAGGATTGGCCCCAGGATGAAGGCCAGGAACCCCAGGGTCCAGGGCGCGATGAAAAGGTAGAACGAAAGTGCTTCCCGTCCCCTCAGCGACTTCCAGAAGCCGCGGGCCGTCGGAGTGGACAGGGTAGGGGTGGTTGCAGCCACGGACAGGGTTCCTATGAAGAGGCCGGCAACTTGCGGCCGAACCCGGCCCCGGCACAGGGGCAACCGCCGGCTGCCCCTGTGTAGAGCCTATATTGCATCACGCGTTGTCGATGCTTTCCCAAGCCTGGTCGGTGGCTTCCTGCACCAGGGTCTTGCAATTGAGCATCGCCTCTTCCGGCGTCATCTGCTTGGAGAGGGCGTTGCGAGCGGCGTTGTCCATCTCTACCCAGTACTGGAGGGCGGCGAGGCCCATCACGCTGCCACAGCCGTGGGTCCAGTTGCGCAGGGCGTCCAGGGACAGGGCCCAGGTGGAATTCTCGATTTCGCCCAGTTCAGGTAGGTAGGTTTTTTCCAAATGCTCGAGTGCTGGTAGGTAGCAAGCAAGCCGTGGCCAGAATTTCGGATCGCCTTCCAACTGCTCCCGTTCCCAGGTGCGCTTGGCTTCAGCTACATCAGCTGTGGCCAAGGCATCCCAGCCCGGAGTGCCGGTGAACCAACGCATGACTTGGAAGGCTTCCTCGGGATGCTCGGATCCAGGAGCCATGATGATGGAGAATCCGCATGACCAAGTGCTTTTCATACCGCCAGCTGGAATTGGCGCTGGTGCTGTCCCGTAGTCCACACCCGGTGAGCGCAGCAGATCGCCGACGTGCCAGCTGCCCGTGGCCGACATTGAGGTCTTGCCGGCCACAAACGGCAGGCCCAGTCCGGCCGACTGGAGGCCCTGCTGGAAGGAGTTGGCCGACTCGAAGTCGCCTACATAGTTGTCGTAGAAGTCGACCAACCACTGAAGCGTGTCAATCCAAATCTGGTCGTCGCACAGAACCGTGCGTTTGTCATCACTGAGGGAGGGAGCGCCGGCCTGAAAAGCCCACAACCACATCCAGGAGTTGCCATAGAGGTAAGGTACAAAGCCGTAGCGAACCACCTCATCTCCATCGCGGATATTCAGCTTATCCGTGTATTCCTCAAGTTCCGCCCATGTGGTCGGTGGCTGATCGGGGTCCAGACCTACCTCCGCAAAGTGGTCACGGTTCCAATAGAGGAAGCGGACATCTGTGTCCCAGGGCAGACCGTAGATCTTGCCTTCCCACACGGTTTCGTTGAGTTGCACCGGCGTGTAGTCGTCCCGGTTCAGGTCGGAGGCGTCGAATTGGTCGGTCACGTCATAGTAGAGGCCCTTGGCGGCGAACTGCAGGAACGTGTGGCGGCCCTGCAGGGCTGTGTCTGGCCCAGTGCCAGCCGCAACTGCTGTGAGGTATTTTTGATCGCCGAATACGATATCTCCGATTTCGGTCGGATTAACCTTCAGGTTGGGGTAGGTATCTGGAATGGCTTCCCAAATGGATTCCCAGATCGGGCCGGAGAAACCCCAGTGGTTCAGTTCGATGGTTTCCATCATGGGCTCGCCCTCGCCGGCTGCCGGAGCGACCTCGGGCGCGACGCAGGCGGCGGCGACCAGGGAGGCCGCGGCCGTGCCGGACAGGGCCAGGAAGTTGCGACGGGACAACGCGCGTGTGGACATGGCCAGACTCCTCATCGGGTCATGTGGTGTACAAGGTTCAGGTTGGGCTCTGCCCAACCACGAGGGATTGCCCCGTATTGTGCCATGTTGAAGGCATGGACCCGACCGGACAACCGGCGGGATGGCACCGCCGGGATCGGACCCGCTCCATAATCGATGCTCTCCCCACTTCCGTATCCCCAGATCCCGGGAATTTTCCAGTCCCACCCACTTGGCAGGCAGGATGATGTCGTACCGGGTGAAGCCCAGCACCAGCGAGGCCACGATTGGCCCCAGGATGAAGGCCAGAACCCTCAGGGTCCAGGGCGCGATGAGGAAGTAGAAGGAGAGCGCTTCCCATCCCTCCGGGACTTCCAGAAGCCGTGGGTTTCCGCGGCGGACAGCGCGGGAGTGGTGGCGGCCACGGACGGGGTACCTGCGGGTGTGCCGGTTCCTTGCGGCCGACCGGACCCGGCCGGGGGCGGACGAGCGCCGCCCCCGCGCCGGATTCGTCAGACGTTACGCGTTGTCGATGGCTTCCCAAGCCTGGTCGGTGGCTTCCTGCACCAGGGTCTTGCAGTTGAGCATCGCCTCTTCCGGCGTCATCTGCTTGGAGAGGGCGTTGCGGGCGGCATTGTCCATCTCCACCCAGTACTGGAGGGCGGCCACACCCATGACGCTGCCGCAGCCGTGGGTCCAGTTGCGCAGGGCGTCTAAGGACAGGGTCCAGGTGGAATTCTCAATCTCGCCCAGTTCGGGCAGGTACTTCTGCTCCATGGCCTCCAGGGCCGGCAGGTAGCAGGCCAGGCGCGGCCAGAATTTCGGCTCGCCTTCCAGCTGCTCCCGCTCCCAGGTGCGCTTGGTTTCGGCCACGTCGGCCGCGGCCAGCGCATCCCAGCCGGGCGTGCCCGTGAACCAGCGCATGAGTTGGAACGCTTCGTCGGGATGCTCGGAGCCGGGGGCCATAACGATGGAGAAGCCGCAGGACCAGGTGCTCTTCATGCCGCCGGGGGGAATCGGCATCGGCGCCGTTCCGTAGTCCACGCCGGGCGAGCGCAGCAGATCGCGGACGTGCCAGTCTCCCGTGGCCGACATCGAGGTCTTGCCGGCCACGAAGGGCAGGCCCAGTCCGGCCGACCGGATGCCCTGCTGGAAGGAATTGGCCAGTTCGAAGTCGCCCACGTAGTTGTCGTAGAAGTTCACCATCCACTGGAGCGTGTCGATCCAGCGCTGGTCGTCGCAAAGGATGGTGCGCTTGTCGTCGCTGAGGGAGGGAGCGCCGGCCAGGAAGCCGTACAGCCACATCCAGGAGTTGCCGTAGAGGTAGGGCACGAAGCCGTAGCGCACCACTTCGTCGCCGTCGCGGATGTTGAGCTTGTCCGCGTACTCCTCAAGCTCCGCCCAGGTGGTCGGCGGCTGTTCCGGATCCAGTCCCACTTCGGCGAAGTGATCCTTGTTCCAGTAGAGGTAGCGAACGTCCGTGCCCCAGGGCAGGCCGTACATCTTGCCTTCCCACACGGTCTCGTTGAGCTGCACCGGCGTGTAGTCGTCCCGGTTCAGGTCGGAGGCGTCGAACCGTTCGGTCACGTCCTGGTAGAGGCCCTTGGCGGCAAACTGCAGGAACGTGTGGCGGTTCTGCATGGCGGTATCCGGACCGGTGCCGGCCGCAACCGCTGTGGTGAACTTCTGATCTCCGAAGACGATGTCGCCGATTTCGGTCGGGTTCACGGTCATATTGGGGTAGGTGTCGGGAACGGCATCCCAAATCGTTTCCCAGATCGGGCCGGAGAAGCCCCAGTGATTCAGTTCGATGGTCTCCATCATGGGCTCGCCCTCGCCGGCCGCCGGAGCGCCCTCGGGCGCGACGCAGGCGGCGGCGACCAGGGAGGCCGCGGCCGTGCCGGACAGGACCAGGAAATTGCGACGGGACAACGCGCGTGTGGACATGGACAGACTCCTCATCGGGTCATTTGGTATACAAGGTTCGGGTCGGGCAAAACCCGACCATGGGGTGAACCCGTATTGTGCCTTAAGGGGACCAGGAACCCAATCGAACACCCCGGAACAAGTCGGGTTTCGGCGGGAGACAGCCCTCTCAAAGACATCCGGCGGAACCAATGGACATGTCCGCCGGGATGACAAATGCGTGCTACGTGTCCTCGGGCGGCATGAGCGTCGACCAGTCGCTCGATCCGACCAGAACATTCAGGACATCCGCGGCATCGGGCACCCATTGGGCTCTCTGCCAAGCCGAGGCCAGAGTGTCTGGCACATGGGATGCCAATTCCCCCTGGGTAGCCCGCAGTTTCAGTTGGGAGAGGAAGTTTGTCTGGGAGGTGGTCAGTGTAGTGTCCTGAACTGCTTCTTGGACCGCCTCTTGCTTGGCCTCGTCGGCATCCAGGTCCCTGGCCCGCGTTGGGTCCAGCCAGACACCGCGTGTTGCGTCCCAGGTCTGGAAGGTGTGGATGTCCCCACCCTCATCCAGCATCCTGAATGTGCCCAGAACCTCGCTGCGGTAGACGGGCAACCCGTCCGCCATGCGGAACAGTTCAATGTCCTTGTACTCCCCGTCGGTCGACAGGCGCAGGCCCCACAGCCGGGGTTTGCCTTCCCGGCGATGCAAGTGTTCCGGGTCGTAGAGAAAGTACTCCCGTACCCCCATGGCCCGGTAGATTTCAACCTTGGGCCCCAGGTCGTGGTGGAAGGTGGACTCGGACAGCACCTCCAGCACGAACAGGATGGGATTGTCCGGGTCGTAGGCGACTTCGTGCCGGTTGTCGTCGGGCCGGGGCTGCTTCTGGATGAAGACATCCGGCATGACCTGTCCGCTGCGGGCATAGCGGTTGGTCCGGGGCACGCCCAGATCGGGCAGTTTCAGGCACCGATCACTGAAGACCCGGTTGAAGCCCAGCAGGCGCTGGGCTTCATCAAAGCAGCCATTGATGCTGGTCCGATGGTACGGAGCCGCCATGAAGGTCACGCCGTCCTTGCCGTAGGCGTCGTCGTCCGTCCAGTCGGGTCCGTAGATGTGGCGGGGATCGTAGGGGTAGTTGGGGTCGTAGTGGTCGAGCGCTTGGATGTGGGCCCACCAGGCACTGGAGGCCGTATCGCCGTAGGAAGCCGCCGCGGGGGCAAGGGGCGTTGCGGAACCGGGCTCAAGGATGGTTGCCAGACTGCTGTCCCGTGCAGGCACGGACAATTCGGTTTTCAGTTCCGCGTTCATGGTGCACAACCCACTGCCATCCAAGGGCCGTCATCCCGTCAAGCGCAGTGTAGCAGGTGCGCCGGAACACCAGGACACCGGAACACCTAGTGGCACAGAGCCTGCTCTATAATCGATGCTCTCCCCGGATGTTCGGCACCTCCGCCACGGAATGCGGCGACCCGCTTGGCACAGGTCCCGTGTGAAATCGGAACCGGTTGGTTGCGGACTTCCCCCATGGGCGTTCCCGATTGACCGACGAGGGAACTGCGGCGAGACGTGTCGCTTGAAAGTTGTAGGCATTCGATTCACGACAGCAAGGAGCATGCAATGTCCGACATGAAGAAACTCACGCGAGCCACCCTCAGGATGCCTGTGGTCGTCTTGTTGCTGGCGACCATGGTGGCCCTGTTGGCCGCCTGTGCAGCCCCGGCTGAGACCGACACCGCAGCTCCGGTCGAGCCTGAAGTCAAGGAACTCACAATCCTCTACTGGCAGGCTGCCTCCCTCCCCGGTCCGTTCCTGTCCGGCGGGACCAAGGATCAGGATGCCGGTGCCGTCACGCTCGAACCCCTGGCCAGCGTCGATCCCGACGGCGTGCTGGTGCCGCGCCTCGCCGCCGCAATTCCCACGATCGAGAACGGCGGAGTATCCGAGGATGGCCTCACCATCACCTGGACGCTGCAGGAAGGACTGTTGTGGTCGGATGGCACGTCCATGACGGCCGACGACGCGGTGTTTACTTGGGAATACTGCACCCATCCGGAGACCGGCTGTGCCTCCGTCGACACCTACGACGGAGTCGTGAGCGTGGAAGCCCCGGACGACACCACGGTCGTGGTCACCTTCGACAAGTTCACCCCCTATCCCTATACGGCCTTCGTGACGGCACAGTCGCCGATCATCTCGCGGGCGCAGTTCGGCGAGTGCGTGGGCGCGGCGGCCCAGGCATGCAGCGAGCAGAACCTCGCTCCGCTGGGGACCGGGGCCTATCGCCTGACCGACTTCAAGGTCAACGATGTGGCCACCTACGAGCGCAACCCCCATTACCGCGGGGAGCCGGCCTACTTTGACCGGGTCATCTTCAAGGGCGGCGGCGACGCGGCCTCGGCGGCCCGGGCCGTGCTGGAAACCGGCGAGGCCGACTACGCCTGGAACCTGCAGGTCGAACCCCAGATCCTGGCGGAGATGGAGGCCAAGGGCCAAGGCGAGATCATCGTGGCCTTCGACAGTCTGGTCGAACGGCTGCTGGTGAACCAGACCAATCCGGACGAGGGGCTGGGCGATGATCGCTCGGAGTACCTGGACGGCACCAACCCGCATCCGTTCCTGGTCGGCACCCCGGTGGCCCAGGCCATGTCCATGGCCATTGACCGCTCCGTGATCGCCGAGAACCTCTACGGCTTCGCCGGCCAGCCCGTCTGCAACGTCATCCCCGGTCCGAAACACTACGTGTCCACGGCCAATGACGGCTGCCTGGTGCAGGACATCGACGGTGCCAACGCACTCCTCGACGAGGCGGGCATCGTGGACACCGACGGCGACGGCATCCGGGAGTACAACGGCATGCCGCTGTCGGTGCGCTACCAGACCTCGACCAACAGCGTGCGGCAGAAGACCCAGGCCGTGATCAAGCAGTGGTGGGCGGAAATCGGCATCGAGACCGAGCTGCTGAACCACGACGCCTCCGTCTTCTTCGGCGGCGACCCGAACAGCCCCGACACGTACCAGAAGTTCTACACGGACATCCAGATGTACACCACGGGTCCTTCCATCGACCCGCAGATTCACCTGTCCCAGTGGCAGTGTCAGTACATTCCGGAACGGGCCAACTCGTGGGCCGGCGGCAACATCTTCCGCGGTTGCGACCCCGAGTACGACGAACTCTTCCAGTTGCTGGTCGAGACGCCTGTGGGGCCCGAACGCGAGCGGCTGGTCAAGACCCTGAACGACATGAACGTCCAGTCCGGCATGCAGATCCCGCTGGTCTACCGCGGCCGGGTGGCTGCCCGCACGAATTCCCTGCAGGGCGTGTGGATCAATGGCTGGGACACGGAGCTGTGGAACGTCGGTGATTGGGCCAGGGAGGAATAGCGTCCAACATTGACTTGATTGTTCGGCCGTTGCCGAACTGCGGGCCGCAGGCGCCGTGCGGCTGTCTGTGGCCCGCCGCGGCCGACGGTTGCAAACCAAGTGACGCTCCGCGGCCGCAGGCACGGAGCGCGGTTGAATCGGGAGCGGTTGGCACGTGAGCAGGTACCTGGCCCGTCGGCTGCTGACCGCTGTCCCGACCCTGCTGGCCATCAGCATGGTGATCTTCGCCGTGTTGGACTTGGCGCCCGGCGACCCGACCGGGGCCCTGCCGGAGACCATTCGGCCGGAAGTGCGCCAGATGATCAGGGAAGCCATGGGCCTCGACAAGCCCATGCACATCAAGTACCTGCTCTGGCTGCGGCAGTTCTTCTGGAACGAGCCGATCGGACTGCTGGAAGGCGCGCTCGGCATCGAGATCGGTGATTCCGAGTCCCGTTTGCGCATCACCTCCTGGGGCAGCCGCGGCACCCCGGTCTTCGACCTGATTGCGCAACGGGTGCCCCAAACCCTGTGGGTCGTCGGGCTCGCCTACCTGATATCCGTCCTGATCGCCGTGCCGGTAGGAGTGATTTCGGCCGTCCGCCAGTACTCCGTGTTCGATCAACTGGGCACGCTCTTCTCGCTGATCGGCTATTCCGTGCCGACCTTCTTCACCGGCCTGCTCCTGATTATCGTCTTCAGCGTGAACCTGAACTGGCTGCCGTCCATCTACGACACCAACCTGGAGGTTCGGGACTGGCGCTCCCTGGTGGCGCAGCTGCGGCAGATGGCCATGCCGGTGGCGGTCCTGGCCTTCTTCCAGACGGCCGCCCTGGTGCGCTTCACGCGATCGTCCATGTTGGACAACCTGACCCAGGACTACGTGCGCACCGTCAAGGCCAAGGGCTTCCGGGAGCGCTACGTCGTGATCCGCCACATCCTGCGCAATTCCCTGATTCCGGTTATCACCCTGGTGGCCCTGGGCGTGCCCACCATCTTCAGCGGAGCCATCATCACCGAGCAGATCTTCCGCGTGAACGGCCTGGGGGCGCTGCTGATCAGTTCGATCCAGGTCAACGACATCCCCATGATCCAGACGGTTACGTTCATCTTCGCCGTCCTGATCGTGATCTTCAATCTGATTGCGGACATCATCTACGGCGTGCTCGATCCCAGGATCCGCTATGCCTGACCCGCAGTCCGGCCGCCGGGACCGTCCGCCTCGGAACCTCGCATGACCGCCACCGCCGACGCCCCGGCCGCGGGAGTGCTGGGCCAACGTGCCCCGCGTACACTCTGGGGCGATGTCTACCGCCGGTTCATCCGCCACAAGCTGGCCGTCACCGGGCTGGTAATTCAGGTCCTGCTGATCCTGGGCATCCTGGTTGGGCCGATCATCTATCCGGAGGACGCGGAGTACATCGACATCCTGCGTGCCGATGCACGGCCTTCGTTGGAATTTCCCATGGGCACCGACGATTTGGGCCGCGACACCCTGGCGCGCAATATGGAGGGTGGCCGCATCTCCCTGGCGGTCGGGGTCGTGGCCATGGCCGTGGCCATCATTCTGGGCACCTTGGTGGGATTGCTGTCCGGCTACTTCCGATCGCTGGACAATCCGCTGATGCGCTTCACCGACATGATGCTGGCCCTGCCCAGCCTGCCCCTGCTGATGGTGATCATCATGCTGTTCCGGGACAAGATGCGCAATCTGCTGGGGCCGGAGCTGGGCATCTTCGTGCTGGTGGTCTACGTCATCGGCGCGCTGGGCTGGATGCCGACGGCCCGCATCGTGCGCGGGACCGTGCTCTCCATCAAGGAGAAGGAATTCATCGAGGCGGCCGTCAGTATTGGTGTACGGCAGCACATGATCCTGTGGCGCCACGTGCTTCCCAACATCCTGTCGCCCATCATCGTCTCGGCCACTCTGGGCGTGGCCAGTGCCATCCTCATCGAGTCGGCTCTCTCCTTCCTCGGGTTGGGCTTTCCGCCGGATGTGCCCACTTGGGGCCGCCTCCTGTTCGAGAACAAGGACTTCATCACCTACAACCCGGCCCTGATCATCTTCCCGGGCCTGTTCATCTCCCTCACGATCCTCAGCATCAACTTCATGGGGGACGGACTTCGGGACGCCCTGGATCCCCGCCTGCGGCTGTAGGTCCATTCAGTCAGGAACACGCCATGACCGATGCCCTCGTCCTGGGTCTGGACATCTCGACCACCGCCACCAAGGCTATTCTCGTCGATTCCGTTGGCCGTGTCGTGGCCTCCGCCGCCTCGGAGTACGACTTCCAAACTCCGCAGCCGCTGTGGAGCGAACAGGATCCGGATTTGTGGTGGCAAGGCACGCGCCACAGTGTCCGCGCGGTTCTGGCACAGGAAGACGTGCAGCCGGAGCAGGTGGCCGCCATCGGCCTTTCCGGCCAGATGCACGGCTTGGTTCTGTTGGACGCACGGCAGGAGGTGCTGCGCCCCTGCATTCTCTGGAACGATCAGCGGACCGGGAGCCAGTGCGACACCATTCGAGCGCGGTTGGGTTTCGAGCGCCTTCTGGAGATCACCGGCAACGATGCCCTGACCGGCTTCACGGCACCCAAAATCCTGTGGGTGCAGGAGGAGGAGCCGGAGATCTGGGAACGCACCCGGCACATCCTGCTGCCGAAGGACTATGTGCGGTTCAAGCTTAGCGGCGAGTTTGCCGCGGACGCGGCGGACGGCTCCGGCATGCTCCTGCTGGATTTGAAGGGCAGGACCTGGTCCCACGACATGCTGGCCGCCTTGGATATCCCCGAGACCTATATGCCCGCGGCCTGCGAGGGAACCGCCGTCTCGGCCCGGTTGTCTCCTGCGGCGGCCGGAGAGCTGGGGCTGCCCGTTGGTCTTCCGATCGCCGGTGGGGGCGGCGACCAGGCGGCCCAAGCCGTGGGCGTGGGGGCCGTGCAGGAAGGCATGGCCGCGGTCACCCTGGGAACCTCGGGAGTGGTCTTTGCCACCAGTGCCGAGCCGCGGGTGGAGAAGGAGGGCCGGCTCCATGCCTTCTGCCATTCCGTCCCCGACCGCTGGCATTTCATGGGCGTCATGCTGAGCGCTGCCGGCAGTCTCCGCTGGTTTCGGGACACCTGTGCACCCGGCCGCGATTTCGGCGAGCTCACGGCCGCGGCCGCCGCGGCCCCCGCGGGGTGCGACGGCCTGATCTTCCTGCCGTACCTGACCGGCGAGCGCACGCCCCACCCCGATCCCCTGGCCCGCGGGGCCTTTGTCGGCCTGACGGTTCGGCATGACCTGAACCACATGACCCGGGCAGTGCTGGAGGGGGTGGCCTGTGGCCTGAAGGACGGGTTCGATCTGATGGACGGTGCCGGTTTGCCCGAACTGCAAACCGTGCGCCTGTCGGGTGGTGGGTCCCAAAGTCCCCTCTGGCGCCAAATCCTAGCGGATACGCTGGGCCGGGAACTGGTGACGGTCGCCGAAGGCGAGGGCGCCGCCATGGGGGCCGCCGTACTGGGCGGTGTGGCCGGCGGTGTCTGGCCCGATGTGGACGCGGCCACCGCTTCGCTCGTGGCGGAGACGGGTTCGGTGCGGCCGAATCCGGACACGGTCGAAACCATGAAGGAAGTGCATGCGCGGTACCGGGATCTGTATCCGGCTCTGAGTCCCTACAACCGGAGCGTGGCTCCTGATTGACGCGCTGCGGACACAGGGGACGAGCCCCGGTCCGGTACCGGCATCGTAGGATCGATGATTCACCTTCGCTCCGTGGCTTTCAGGCCACCGGCCGCGCGGCAACGGGCCGAGTGGCCCTTCACGGTACCGGTGATCGCGGAATGGTCGGCACCGCTTGAGTTTGATCATCCGGTGACCTTTCTGGTCGGAGAGAACGGCTGCGGCAAGTCCACTTTGCTGGAAGGCATCGCCTGTCATGCAGGGCTGCCGGCCGCGGGCCGTGAGGAACTGGATCGGGATTCCTCCCTGGCCAAGGTGCGCGGTCTTGCAAAATGCCTCAAGGCTGCCTGGAACCAACGCAGCCACCGCGGGTTCTTTCTGCGTGCGGAGGACTTCTTTGGCTTCGTACAGCGCATGGGTGCCATGGCGCAGTCCCTCCGGGCCGACCTGGAGGAGGTGGATCGGACCTACGCCGGACGATCGGCCGCGGCCCGCATGTATGCGCGCACCCCGTATGCCAACGAATTACACGGCATCTTGGAGCGCTACGGTGGGGACATGGACGCCCAGTCGCACGGCGAGGGCTTCCTGGCCTTCTTCCAGGCCCGGTTTGTGCCCGACGGCCTGTACCTGCTGGACGAACCGGAAACGCCCCTGTCCCCGTTGCGGCAGTTGGGGTTGCTGTCCCTGCTGCGGGAAATGGTGGAGGAGCGGGGTGCGCAGTTTGTGATTTCCACCCACTCGCCCATTCTGATGGCCTACCCGGGTGCCACCATTCTCAGTCTGGACGAGTCCCCCTGGCAGCAGGTTGCCTGGGATGAACTGGAGCACGTACGGCTGACCAGGTCCTTTCTCAACAACCCGTCGACATACACGAAGCACCTGTAGGTGGGCCGATCGGCCTTGCGCACAGCGGCTGAACGGGGGCAACCGAGGTTGGTGCGGGCCGGTTCCCGCAGCGCCGCGCGGGTACCCAATGCAGATAATGCAACGGGAACAGCCCGTCCGGGTTCGCCGGCACCGGCCGAGTCACCCAACTGACCGTTCACATTTCGCTCACTGCCTCAAACCATGATCCCGGTTGCCGAACTGCTGGCCGACATGCGGTCGGACCCCTACTACGAGGCCCACGTTACCCATGCGGAACGACTCCCGGCCGGGTCTCCGCAGTGGACCGACGTGCCGGAATGGCTGCACCCTCATGTCCGTCGCATGCTGGCCGGACTGGGCCGCAAGCGGCTCTACAGCCATCAAGGCCAGGCCCTGGAACTGGTTCGGTCCGGAAAGGATGTCCTCGTCACCACTCCCACGGCCAGCGGCAAGTCGCTGTGTTACCAGCTGCCGATTCTGGACCGCCTGGTCCGCGACCCGTACGCCAGAGCCATCTACATGGCTCCGACGAAGGCGCTGGCCCGCGATCAACTGGTCGAGTTTCAGGACATGGCGGCCGCGCTGCCGACGGGCAGCCCCCTCAAGCCCCATCACGTGGCCGCCTACGATGGCGACGTGCCCGTCGCGGAGCGCGGCGAACTCCGCAACCGGGCGCGCCTGATCATCACCAACCCGGACATGCTTCACCATTCCATCCTGCCGTGGCACAGGCAGGACTGGGGAGCCTTCCTGTCCGACCTGGCCTTTGTGGCGGTGGACGAAGTCCACTACTTCCGGGGTCTGTTCGGCAGCCATGTGGCCAATGTCCTGCGCCGCTTGCATCGGCTGTTGGCACTGGCCGGCAACCGCGATGTCCGGTATATCTGCGCCAGCGCGACTGTGGCCAATGAGCAGGATCTGGCCTGGCGGCTGCTCGATCGGGAGGTGGCGGTCGTGTCGGAGAACGGAGCCCCCACCGCAGCCCGTCACTGCATCTTCTGCAATCCGCCCCTGGACCCGGACGGCGTGCGGCGCGAAACCATGGAGGCCACGCTCTGGTTCGAGAGCCAACTGCGGCGGGAACGGCTGCAGACGCTGATCTTCAACCGTTCGCGGCGCGGTGTTGAGAACACCATCCGCTGGTTGCGCACGCATGCCATCGAAAGCGGCATCCGAGGCCACGAGGCGACACGGCTGATCCGCGGCTACCGCGGAGGCTACCTGCCCAAGGAACGGCGCGAGATTGAATCGGGATTGCGCAACGGTGAGATCCTGACCGTGGCCGCCACCAATGCACTGGAACTGGGCATCGACATCGGACAGCTACAGTGCGTAATCTCCTCCGGCTATGCCGGCACGGTTGCGAGCACGCGACAACAGTGGGGACGCGCCGGCCGGCGGGGTGAGGAGGCGGAGGCCCTGGTGGTGTTTGTCGCTTCGGCGGATCCCCTCGACCAGTACATGATCCTGGATCCCGAGTTCCTGCTGGCCGGCAGTCCCGAGCATGCCCGGCTGGATCCGGACCACCCGACCCTGTTGCGGCAGCACCTGCCTTGTGTGCTCAACGAGGGTCCGTTGCGGGTGCGGCCGCCGCGGAAGGAACAACCGCGCCGGACCCATGCCGTCTTCGCGGGCCTCCAGGACCTGGAACGCGCCCAGCGCGCGTTTCACCGCAACTTCACCTGGGCCTTCTGTGGACAGCCGCAGGACCTGCGGTTCGGCCTGCGCAACATGGAGGGTTCGGTGGACATCGTGCTGAAGTCCGGACGGGGCCGGCCCGAGGTCCTGGGCACGGTGGACTTCGAGAGTGCGGACACCATGGTGCACGAAGGTGCCGTCTACTGGCACGACGGACGCCGCTACCTGGTCAAGGAACTGGACTACATCGACAAGGTGGCCAGAGTCACAGTATCAAGGTCCGGGACTTACACCACGGAGCCGGTCCAGGATGTGGATGTGGTGGTCACCCGCATTGATGATCAAGAGCCCAGACAGGGAGCCCTGGTCGGCCACGGTGAACTGAAGATGACCTCTCAGGTGGTGGGCTACCGCAAGATCTACATGGACCGGGACAACCGGGGCGTGCCCGGCTGGGACCCCACGGATCTGGTTCCCCTGGAGTGTCCGGAACGCACCCTGAATACCCGCGGCTACTGGATGCAGGTGCGGCCGGAAACCCAACGGCGACTGGAGGCCGAAGACGCGTGGCGGGACAGCGAAAACGACTATGGACCCAACTGGGACAGCCAGCGTCTCAGGGCCATCGAGCGCAACGGAGGGGTTTGCAGCCACTGCGGCAAGGCTCCCTCGCCGGGCAGGCCCCTGCACGTGCACCACAGGAAGCGGTTCCGCCAGTTCGGCTATGTGCCGGGCCGCAACGACAACCACCTGAAGGCCAACCGCCTGGAGAACCTCCAAGTTCTGTGTCCGGCCTGCCACAAGCTGCTGGAGCCCATCGCCGGGCGCGGCCTGCACGGCATGGATGCCCTGGGCGTGGCCCTGAGTCGCATCGCACCCCTCCACCTGATGTGCGATCCGGGCGACCTGTCCGTGCACGATGTCCTGGCCAAGGCCGGAGGCACCAAGCTGAAGCCGGTGAAGGATCCCGCCTGCTTCCAGCCCCACCTGGCCACGCTCTTCATCCACGAGCGGTTTGAGGGCGGTCTTGGCTATGGCGAAACCCTCTTCGGTCTCCACGATCAGTTGCTGGGCAAGGCAACCCAACTGATTAAGCGTTGCAACTGTGTCACTGGCTGCCCCGCCTGTGTCGGCCCTTCGGCCCAGCCGGTGGACTACGCGGCCGAAAGCACGAACCGCAAGAGCCTAGCACGGGCACTGGTGGACGCCCTGCGCTGACGCAAGGGAACCGTTGCCCGATCTACGGGTTTGGCACTGCGGGATTTCGGACAAATGCCGACGGCGCGAACTGCCGGCAGGTCTATAATCCAGCAGAGTCAGGCCTGTGTATCCATCCGGCATTCCCTGTCCGGATTCCGATCCCCCACCCCTCGTTAGACAGGCTGGCCCTGGAGCCAAGGCATTGCCTTGACACGGGGGTTCGTATCGCCCGGGCCGGCTCTCCTGTCCAACTCATCCACAAGGAACAGCTGCATGAAGGTGCTGGTAACCGGCGCGTCGGGACGCCTAGGGGATTTTGTGTTTCATGAACTGCTGAGGCGCGGCCACGAACCGGTGCTCTTCTCCCGTTCCAGGCCCACCACCGACTACGGCGATCTGGAGTGGATTCAAGGCGACTTGGGGAACTACGACGACTGTCTCAAGGCCGTGCGGGATGTGGAGGCCGTGCAGCACTTGGGTGCGCGTCCCAACCCGACCGATCATCCGGCCCTGCGCCAGCAGAGCTCGCAGACCTTCGATGCCACGTTCAAGACCAACATGCTGGGCACCTACTACCTGATGCAGGCCGTGGTTGAAGCCAAGGTGGGCACGGTGGTTATGGCCGGCAGCAACTGTGCCTTGGGGCACGGGTTTCGGATCAGCGATTCCCCGTTTCCGATCCGATACCTGCCCATCGACGAATCGCATCCCACTTTCGTCGAGGATACCTACAGCTACTCGAAGCTGGCGGGCGAGGAACTGCTGGCGTCCTACACCCGGGCCTTTGGCGTCCGCACGTACGTGACCCGCATCTGTGGGATCTTTCCGCCGGAGCGCAGGGCGGAGCTGGCACGCACCGTCAAGCCCGTCAACAGCTGGCAGGACTATCTCTGGTGCTACGTGGCAAGCGAGGACGTGGCCACTGCGCACTGCCAGTTGATGGAGGCCAGCCAGGATCTGCCTCCGCACGACGTCTACTTCCTTAACGCGGACGACACCACCGCCCTTGAGGTGTCCAGGGACCTGGTCGAAACTTTCCGTCCCGACTTGTTGCCCGTCACCGGTCGGCTGGACAACCACCAATCGTTCATCAGTGCCGCCAAGCTGAAGGCCGCGGTCGGGTGGTATACGAGTCCCTCCTGGCGGGAACTGCTGTAGGGCGGAGCCGCAGAGGTGATCGGGTATCGGGTTCTCACGGTGCAAGCGGCGGCACCGTAGTAAACCACCAGCCATGACTTCGGTGGTGTTGCAGGGCCGAGTCGCCGACTCGTCGCCTACCGCCGGACCGCATCCCGGCTGGTACCTGTACCACAGGTTTGGGGAGGCGGTGATTCGGGACGCCAGTGTCTGCCTGGGTTGACCAATGGTCCGGCACAGGTCCTGCTCGTCAGTGTGTTGGTGTCCCACATTGTTGCTTCGAGGCTGCCACGCTTCCCTCACCCCTGATTGGATGGATGGAGTAAGATATCCGCCCTTGGTTTGCCAGCCAGATGACCCCGAGATGGATCGCACAGAGGCATTTGAAGTTGCAAAGACGGCCCTCCGGGAGACGTTCGATCCGGAAGGACACAAAAATTACTCTCTCGAAGGGTGGGAAGATCACCACGATTGTTGGCTTGTACTCCTGAGCACCGTGTCTTTTCAGCCTGCAGGTGTCCCAGGCCACACCTTGTCTCAGTTGCTCGGCGGTCGTCGGACTTACTACAAAGTCTCGGTTAAGAAGAGCTCAGGGGTTGTCCAAAGCGTCCAGCCTGTCCCCAATCCCTATGCAGTTGCCCAATCAACTGATACTTGATACCGGCCCCTTGGTGTTGCTGGCCCTTTCCTGGTTCTACGAACAGACCTCATCGGCTGCGTCGTTGGCCTTGAAGGACAGTCTGGCGAGCAACTACACACTGGAACAGTTGGAAAGCCTAGAATCCCTATCGAAGCGGGCACACAGGGTACTGCTCTCGCCATACTGCCTGGCAGAGAGTACCAATCTAATCAAGAGCCGGGACCAGCGACTAGCATTGGCCGAAATTGCGGGAACTCTTGAGCCCTGTCGGGAAAACTCCATCGGGATTCTTCAACATCCCAGGTTGCCTCAACTTGGTGTGGCCGATGTCAGTCTTCTACTGCTTGCCCAAAATCCGCGAACGTACACACTCACCGCGGACGGAGATCTATTTGAAGCCTTGTGTTCTGCAGACTGCACCGTGGTTTATTTTTCTGTGAAACAGGATCAACAGTACATAGTAAGCTATCCGGAATAGAGAAATCAAGTCAGGTTCTGTCAATGGATATCATAGTAGTGGCCATCCAATAATCCTATCGGCAGTCTTGAATTTTTCGCAACAAGGCAGACATCATGGCCGACGCTGATGACAACCGTGTTTTGTTCAACGGCAGCCCTAACAACATCGAGGCTGGCTGGAACCGTAGCTATGAGAGGTTCCACTTGTTCCATTCCTGGAGCAAACCGGAAAATGGACTGTGGGCTGCAGATGAGCACACCGACCTGCAGAAATCCTACCGATCACAACTGTTGGTATCGGTTGTCTTGTGTCTGCTGGCAACCCTTGCCGCAGCCTGCACTGATCTGATACCGGTTCCGGTATCAGAGGCTCTGGATGTAGCAGTCAGGATCCCAACAGCCAACCTGAGGGAGGGTCCCGGTCCATCACATCCCGTTGCATCCCAGGTGTCGCAGGGAACCCTTCTCAAGGTTCAGGGACGCAACTCCGGCGGGGATTGGATTCAAGTTGTCCATGAAGGGCAGACGTTCTGGATTCATGCAGACCATACCGATCTGGCCACCGAGAGACTGGCTGGCCTGCCTGTCAAGGCAATCCCGACTCCCCTGCCGGATCCCGCTCCGGCCACTCCAACGCCTGTCTCCGTGGCGCTCACCGTCACCGGAACCGTCGTCAATGTACGAGCAGGTCCGGGCCTTGACTTTCCTGTCCGCACGCAGGTACGACAGGGCGATCAGTTGCTGCCCCAAGGTCTGAACGCTGCAGGGGATTGGGTACAAGTCTCGGATCCGACGGGAGGCACGGAACTTCTGTGGATCTATGCTCCGCTCACGGACTTGGAAGCGCACCACCGGGCGGTCCTTCCGGCAGTAGCCGCTCCCGCTCTTCCCGATACTCCGACACCGGAACCCACCCCCACTGTCCCTGTGGCCCAGGATGTTCCCTGCCCCTTGGTGTGGTCCGATGAATTTGAGGAAGACGGCCTTCCCGATTCCGCCAAGTGGTGGTTTGACCAGCGACCAAATCGATGGTATTCGGACGCTCTGACCTATTGGACAAAACGCAGGGAAGCCAACGCCCGTATCGAAGATGGCCGTCTCATTATTGAAGCCCACAAAGAGGATTATGGGGGCAGGGAATTCACGGTGGCCCGGCTTACGTCCAAACAGGCATGGACATATGGGTGGTATGAGATTTCGGCCCGACTGCCCGAGGGGCGGGGCGTCAAGTCCGCCATCTGGATGGTCTCGAATTCCAATCCATACGGCAGTTGGCCGGGCAGCGGTGAAATCGACATTATGGAATTCGTGGGCTATAAACCGGGCATCATTCATGCCACGGTGCATACGGAAGCGTACAACCACAGGATTGGGAATCATCAGGTCAAAAGACTCCAGATACCGGATGCGAGTTCGGAATTCCACCTTTACGGGATGGAATGGACCGAATCAGCCATCAAGATCCATGTGGATGACACCCACTACTACACATTCGAAAACGAACGGTTGCAAAATTCCTCTGCGGATCAGAGGCACTGGCCCTTCGATCATCCCTTCCATTTCATTCTGACCATTTCCGTGGGAGGCAACTGGGCCGGCACCGAGGGCGTCGATCCCGACATATGGCCGCAGCGCATGGAACTCGACTACATGCGCGTTTATGCGTGCAAGCCTTAGCGTGTTCATTCTGTGGCAGGTACAAGATAGGGGCTAATGGCTGGAAATGCCAAACTTTGCATGTTGTTGTTCCACAATGACATGGCGGGTATAAGGGGGAACAGCGTACGAAGTTATGAATGATGTTTGTTTCGTGTCAACCAAAGGGTTCTCCAGTTTCTTTTGCCCAGTCTTTTTTTAATCCACTCAAGTTTTTGGTACGGCTTGCAACGATCTAAATACCCTTCTTTGCTTATGATTGTTATGCCAGAGGCGGCATTTTGTGCCAGTTGAAATTCTCCACGTTTCCGAATAGACAGGTATTGTAATCTTGTTAAAATAAACATGTTCATTTCATGTTGATATGGATTCGCTATAGCATCAAATTTAGCACTGCTCTTTTCGTCGTCTGAAATATTGGAAATATCATGGACATAGTTATTGATCAATTTGGCAAGATATGAAATTTGTTGTTGTTCTCGTACTGTGTCACGAATCCAAAAATATAAACCAACGATTAATGATGTGGAGATTGTTGCAGATACACCAATAACAACACCTTGAATTACATTCGACCAGTCCATTGTTGTTTACCCTTATCAGTTGAAGTTTATAAAGCTTTGCACAATGGCTTAGGATACCATGAGAGACGGCTGTGCGGAAAGGAGTGATTGACACCACATGGCATAGGGGAGGCAGGGCTTCGGGTTCAATAACGGCGTCTGCAGTAGGATTGGCACTCACGTTAGCGCTAATACGGTGCTTCATATGCTTATCCTTGATTCTGTTTTGGATGTAGTCTGGTAAAATATCAATCCTGCCTTTGGCCCCGGAGTCTTGACTCCCCCATGCCATGCGGTATACTGGAGTATAACACAACATAGAAATTTTCGGAGCGAACCCATGAACTTGACATTCAAGGCAATCGATATAGAAACAGCCAATGCCGACAGGTCAAGCATTTGTCAGATAGGTATCGTGAACGTAGTCAATGGTGTTGTTGTGAGCGCATGGCAATCACTGATCAATCCCGAATGCCACTTTGATTCGTTCAATACAAGACTTCATGGCATTGATGAACAGACTGTGCAACACTCTCCAACTCTGACTGAAATACATGATGAAATCCGGCAAATTTTGTGTCGAAGGATGCGATGCTCATGACGGATGGCTTGGCTGCCTACGGTACGATGAGTTGGTACTTTGCCGAGCATGGCGTTGTGGATCATGATGATGAGTTTGTGTCCAGCGAGGACAGTACCATCCATACCAACACCATCGAGAGTTTCTGGCGGCGGCTAAAAGGCCAGTGGTACGGGACGCATACACAGTACAGTCCACAGTACGCCAATGCCTATGCAACGGAGTTGTGCTACAAGCACAATCATCGGGACGACAAGGACCAGTTTGGAGATTTCATTGAGAAGGCGGCCAAGCCCAAGTCGCGGTTGACACGCTAACGAGGGCTGTGGTATACACTTGACAAGGGGTTGAGCAGTTGTACAGACGGTGCGACTTGAACCCACAAGGGCTGCTCGGTTGATGGATCAGACCGCCGTATCCAACTACGGTGCGTATGCCTGTTCCGCCACGCCTGCACATGACTGGATTATACCAGTTGGCCTGACCCGCTGTATTGCCCTGTTGAGGGTGAATCAATGAAGCAGGCTTTTGCAGTTAGCCCTGGTCGCTGCCAACACCTGTCCGTGTATGAATGTTGTTCAACGCAACGGAAGCACCGTGTCAGTCAAAGCACAGTGCTTCCATTGTGTCGGCGGACGCTTGCATGAATTCAACTGCCTTGTCCAACCTTTCCCCTCCGGTTTCTAGCCAGTGGGGTTGTTTCCATATAACATATTGTTCAAAGGCTTGTGCTGCTCGTACATGCCAAAGGATTGAATTCAACAGGTGGTCGTACACTTCCTTGAATTCGGAAGGTGGAGTCATTGCAAACGTGTCGATGTAAATGTTTTTTATGTCATTGAGAACATCGTTGTTTGCATCCGAATCAACAAGATTCTGTAGCCACAATTCAGTCCTGTCTCCAATCTCAAGTACTTCATCTATGAATTGAATTGCCTTTCGTGATTGGCAAAACTGATTGAATGATTGCACTGTGGCGGTCGAGGTTGGCAGTGGAATTGGAGTAGGCGTAACCGTAGCCGGAGTCTTTGGTGTGCTGGTTGGTGTATTCGTTGGAGTTGATATTGGTTTTTGTGCAGGAAAGGGTGTTGGAGTATTGGTCGGCAGCGCAGTATGACTTACGATGGGTGTGAATGTGGGTACGGGTTTAGGCGCCTGTGGTATTGACTCCGTATGTGTAACCGCTGATATTTCAGGGGGTTGTAGATACAGGTTCAATAAAACAACAAGCAATATGATACAGATAACGGCAACAACGATTGAGATCCATGTCAGTGCTTTAATGACAAGCCCCCTTGTGGTAAGGATGATGCATTACCACACACATGAATCCGTTTAGCCAGCAAGGGGGCACGGATCACGCACCATCTGACTGGCCAAGGCGGACTCCGCCCGGATTCATATGTGTGGTAGAGAAACCATACCACAGGTCCAAGGGGCTTGTCAATGTCGTAGAAACGACTGGTGTAAAGGGAATATGTATAATAGTAAAAACAAAACACTGGAGCGGACTTGAACCCACGATCCCTAGCCTGTAAAACTAGGTGGCTTACCACTTGCCTGTCCAGTATGTGTTAAAATATACAGTTGTCAATAAATGACGGACGTGGAAATGTACAAGGTATTGTTGAATGACATTAGGGATGATTGCAAAAGGCAGTCCATGCAACTTGGTGTAACACTGATTGACTACCTGTTCAAGAACGAAGCGATGTTGGACAAATTACATTTTCCCTTTGTCCATGATCAGTTTGAGAAACTGATGGAGGTTCTTCCCCGCAAGTACCTGAATGACATTCGTGAAATGCAAAGGTTGTACAGTGAGGAAGGATTCACATTGAGGGAAATCATGGACATGCCGATCCTGCCGATTCACAAGAAGTCGGTCGGATAGGAAACAGGGAGGGTGCAGTGCTACAGAGAATAAACAGGAACGTGCTCAATGTAGCGGTTTGACGACGGTTGACAGCTGTGATACGATGATGGTGTCTTGAAACACAAGAGGTGAATGATGAACAGTGAACAGGTATACAGCGTCGAAGTAAAAGGTGGTAGGATCATACGTCTTACCAATCCGGACAATCAAAATCAAATCACATATGGTTTGGATCAAGTGTCCAGCGTTGAAACCAGTGGCAAGGAACTTGTGCAAATCAGTTTCAAGGATGGAAAGACGTATCATGTGTCAGGGGAAGATAGAGTAACATTTTGGTTGAACAAGAAGAAGAAAGAGAGGTAAAGCAGTGGCAATTCAACCTGTCAAGAATGGTAAACGGCATCAATGTTCTGTACAGAAAAAGCCTTCCAGTGTTACAAGGGAGGAGTTTGATGAACTTACAAGTACTGTTTACAGTGTGGCGCGTATTGCTGTTGACAACAGGCATATGATTAATGGTGTACAAAATGCTTTGGTGGCATTGGACGAAGAAGATGCTCGATTGAAACAAAAGATGTTTGAGATCGATCAAGGCATGGAAAACAATCGGAGGATTATCAAGGAGGCGATTAAAAGTATCGGTGATCGAATGAGTGAAAGCGAACAACTTGTAGGTGAATTGGTTGAACGCTTGGGTATCAAGGATGTATCACTTGATGAGCAACAACCATGAGCACACTAAGCCAGAAGCATACAGACAGGCCCCACACGGGGCCTGTTTGCTTCATGGCTACTTTGAGGCTAGGACATGCAACAACGCCCGCATTTGGACTGCAAGGAGCCTTTAGCCCCTATCTTGTACCTGCCCATTCTGTGTCGTGACATCCAGCCCAATGTGGACATCCGGCAAGAGCGGATTTCGGTCGCAGCTCTCGGCGGCCGAAGAAGGGCGCGTAGCGTGCCTAGTAGGCCCGCAGCCGTCCGCGCACCGAGGCGATGTCGGCGCGGCTCAGGGAGACGTCGGGCAGGGACACGGGGGTGGTGGCCAGGGTCATGGCGAGGTGGGGACTGAGGGAATCCAAACACCGGGATTCTACCTCTCAATGTTTCGTTGCACTACTAGGATCCATAGGACCAACTAAACACCGATCCTGCGCACCATCGTGGTTGCCAATGTCATCCGAAACCTATTTTTCCGCAGCATCTAGGGTCAAAATAGGAGTTCAATGCGGCACTGTTTCAATCTCGTTGATTTTGGTTGCAGGCTGTTATATGCCTATTTTCTGTACCAGTGGGTTCCGTGTGTCGCTTCAGGCCATACTGCGGGCTATCAGGCGCACGAAGCCCCTGCCTCGGTCTTCAGTCCCGGTGTCAGGCGGGTCCAGGGCTTGAAGCTGCCAAACCAACTCTCCAACCGGGTGGTGGAGGCGGGCACCTTGGGGTTCCCTTGGCTGCATACCAAGTTGTGCCGGCGTTCCAAGAGGTGCCACAACTGCTTCTGCACCTCCTGCTGCAGACCTACACAGCCCTGCATCACCGCCCCCTAGAGTGCCAGCAGGACTGGTCCCGCCTCCAGCGGTCGTTCTCGGGCCGGGCGTTGCAGGATCGGCAGCAGGACCCGGTCCAGGTGGGGCAGGTCGTCTTCGTCGATACCCCGGATATGCCGTCTCACGGTGCGCTGCATGTGCACGGCGCACTGTTGCCGGTCCAGATCCGCTGTCTCCAGAGCCGGGCGTAGACCGGGTCGTCGTCGGTCGTAGCTCCCTGTATCTTGCGCGCGGCCAGGAACGTGAACTGTCGAAGCCGGGACCACTCAGGCGCAGGTCCAGCCGTTCGCCCTTGGGGTCCAGGACCACCGCCATCGGGCGCTTGACGCCCTCGATGAACAGCCAGGTCTCGTCCACCTTGACCGAGGTGGGATAGATCCCGGAAACTGACACAGTGCCCGTACAGGTCGGTCACCAGAGCCCGGAAAGTCTGCGGCTGTTGGCGGAAGGTTACGTCGGGCGGCAGGGACGAGGCGCTACCCAGGTAGGCCTTGTACGGCCAGCGCTGGACGCACAGGCGGCCGAGGACGACCAGATCGCGGGCATAGGTGCCGTTGCGCCGCCAGGCACAGGCCCCGTAATGACGGCAGGTGCCCGGGTCGTCGGGCAATGCACGTTGGCGTTCGGGATGGGCAGGCGCTAGGATGAAGTCCTCCACACCGAGGGGCCCTCTTTGGTTGTCACGACAACACTATTGTAGGGAGCCCTCATCGTGTGCGCGTCCAGAACCAACATCAACGAGATTGAAACAGTGCCGTTCAATGCCCGTCTGCAATGCAAAGGCCTGTGATAAAATTACAGTACTGACTGTTTTTATGGGGATGTTAGATGTTGGCTTCACTGTGGCAATTCCTAACTGACAACAGTCTATTTCTATTAGCAATTTATGCTTTTGCGTGGCTGATACGAACCAATATCACAGCGCAAAGAAAATATGAAGAAACTGTCCGGGACAAGAGACTAGAAACATACGAAGACATACTACATCCATTCATTACTGTCCTAACCACAGCATCGGGAAGCGATAAAGAAAAAGCCCAAAGCCAACAAAAAGCCTTGGCACGAATCAAGTCGCAGAAATATCGTGAACTCGCATTCAAACTGACCTTCATTGGTTCTGACAAAACGGTGAGGGCATTTAACCGCCTTTGGTGGCATTTCTATGCGCTAGACGAGAATCCAGAACTTGATGCCGAAATAGGACTGCGACGTTTGGGAGATCTGCTCTTGAATATTCGCCGCGATCTCGGTAGTAGATCAACATCTCTAGATAGTATGGAAATGCTGGCTTGGATGCTCACTGATTATCAGCTGCCGCGTTTCTGGTGGATACCCGGCAGGAAGTATTTCTGGTGGATGTCCGACTGAGATAATGGAATCGAATGATGGATTGGGTAAACACTAAGAATCCACGCTCAATAGAAAAATCTGGAATGAATTCTGGGATCCGATCAACTTCAGGCTGAATTGCTAAACTAAACTCGAGATCAGAGGTCATGAGTGCGGTGTCCAATACCAGGCCAATGACCGCGCTGCGCCAGAATTCGATACGGGTCAGGCAACAGGACGACTTGGTAAGCCCGGTTTTTCGCGGGGCTCAAAGCTGGACTTTGTACAAAGTCCAGCTGAGGGGATTACCGGCACTGTTTCACTTTCGTTGAAAACGGTTCAGGCCCGGAACAAGACGAGAGGCCCTGTACCCTTGGTTTGACGTCAATCAACCAAGCAAGGATCTCTCACCATGTCTTTCACGGTAGTCCCTGAAGAGCCCGCGCGTCAACTCGCGGATCCCGGTTCGCCCGAGGCGTGTCCCCATTGCGGCCGGCGCACCTTTTGGCGCAACGGCTGCTACGAGCGCCATCTGCTGCTGCTGGTCTGCTGCGAGTGGGCCCACCAGGGCGTGGTCCGGCTGTCGCCGCCCGTGTTGGCCCTGGTGGAGCATGTCATGGACCGCTGGAACGACCTCGTCCGCTGTGTGCGCGACCCCGCCATCCCCTCCAGCACGAACGGCTGGTTTGGACGCTTCAAGCCCCGGGCGCGGCTGGCCCGCGGCCTGAAGACACCGCAGGGCGCACAGGCCTTCCTGCACCTGCTGGCCGGAAACCTGGCTTGAAACCGGCCGGCCCACCAGGACCGGGCCCAAGGAGCCGTTCATGTCCAACTGAACCGTTTTCAACGAAAGTGAAACAGTGCCGGATTACCAAGATAACTCTACAAATGGCGCTGGTTTAGGTAGACTCATCTCATCATTCAACGACGGGGGTGGGTCATGGCCGACAAGGGGTTGAGCCTCATCGAATTGATGGAGTTGTTTCCCGATGAAGAGACCGCCCGCGCCTGGTTCGAGTAGATTCGCTGGCCCGCAGGTCGCATGTGCGCCCACTGTGGCAGTGAGCGAACCCGCACCGTACCAACGCCAAGCCAATGCCCTACTGGTGCACTGACTGCCGCTCCTACTTCAGCGTCAAGGTTGGAACAGTCATGCAGGCATCCAAAATACCGCTCTGCCAATGGGCCATCGCCTTCTACCAGATGACCACGAATCTGAAAGGTGTCAGCAGCCTGAAGCTGCATCAGGACCTGGGCATTTCCCAGACTTCCGCCTGGTTCATGGGGCATCGCATCCGGTAGGCGATGCAGGGCGACGATCCCGTGTTCTCCGGACCGAGCGAGGCCGATGATACCTATGTCGGCGGCAAGGAAGCCAACAAGCACGCATCCAAGAAACAGAAGCAGGGTCGCGACTCCGTGGGCAAGGCTCCGACAGCCGGTGTCAAGGACCGCCGGACAGGCTAGGTGGCCGCGGATGCCGTGGCCAAGGTGGATGGTGAAGCGGTCCACCGGTTTATCCCATCAGCGCACAGAATTGATGGCGATGGTCTACACCGATGAAGCGACCGTCTATGCCGGCATGAGAGTGTGGCTCACAGCGTTGGGGAATTCGTACGGGACATGGTATACACAAACGGCTTGGAGTCGTTCTGGTCCATGCTCAAACGTGACTACGTGGGGGTCTATCTTCAGATGTTCCACAAGCACCTGAATCGGTACGTCACTAAGTTCGCGGGTCGCCACAACGTCCGTAGGCAGGATACGCCGACGCAGATGTCCGATCTGGTGCGCGGTGGCATCGGCACGTGGTTATGGTATGCGGACCTGATCGCCAATCCCGTCATGACCGCTCCGACCCGCTGTTCCTGATCAAGGTGATTGGTGCAATATTGCTTTGCGTCGCGGTTACAGCGATCCCGCATAACGCCATAGACGTCGAGTGACCCGTGGCTTGGCTACAATTGCCGTACGTGCCCTGCTGTGGGAGGGTAATTCAACAATGGCAACTCGACAGGTGAGCGCAAATGGGGCGGTGGTGGGTTACGAAGCCGAGCTTTGGCGCATGGCGGACACACTGCGGGGCAGCATGGACGCCGCCGAGTACAAGCACGTTGTGCTGGGGCTCATCTTCCTGAAATACATTTCCGACGCGTTTGAGGAAGCGCGTGCCGAACTGGAAGCCAATCAGCATCTGACTGGCGCGAGTCCCGACGACCCTGACGAGTACCGTGCGGACAACATCTTCTGGGTACCGTCCGAGGCCCGCTGGCAACAGGTGCAGGCCCAGGCAAAGCAGCCGACCATTGGCCAGACGGTGGACACGGCCATGGAGACCATTGAGCGGGACAATCCGAGTCTCAGAGACGTGTTGCCCAAGGAGTACGCTCGTCCCAATTTGGACAAGCAGCGCTTGGGCCAGTTGATCGACATGATCAGCAACATCAAGGTAGGTGACGCGGATTCCCGCTCCCGGGATGTGCTGGGTCGGGTGTACGAGTACTTCCTTTCCAGGTTCGCCAGCGCCGAGGGCAAAAACGGGGGCGAGTTCTACACGCCGCGCTGTGTCGTCCGGCTGCTCGTCGAGATGCTCGAGCCCTACCGAGGACGGGTCTACGATCCCTGCTGCGGTTCCTCGGGCATGTTTGTCCAGTCGGTCGAGTTCATCCGCGCGCACGCCACCGGCAACGCCAACGGTGGGAAGGCGCGGGGGGACATCTCAATCTACGGGCAGGAGTCGAACTACACCACGTGGCGGCTCGCCACGATGAACCTCGCCATTCGCGGGATTGGCGGTCAGATCGCGCACGGCGACAGCTTCCACGACGACCAACACCCGGACCTGCGGGCCGACTACATCTTGGCCAACCCTCCGTTCAACGTCTCGGACTGGGGCGGCGAGCGGTTACGGAACGACCAGCGTTGGCAGTACGGCATTCCGCCCGAACGCAACGCGAACTTCGCCTGGGTGCAGCACATCGTCCATCACCTCGCGCCGAAGGGCGTGGCGGGATTTGTGCTGGCCAACGGATCGATGTCGTCGAGCCAGTCCGGGGAGGGCGAGATTCGGAAGAAGCTGATCGAGGCGGAGCTGGTGGACTGTATGGTCGCGCTGCCAGGCCAGCTCTTCTACTCGACCCAGATTCCCGCCTGCCTGTGGTTCCTGGCGCGAGGAGATCGGCGGCAGGGGGAGATCTTGTTCATCGACGCGCGGAAGCTCGGTCGGATGGTGGATCGGACGCACCGTGAACTGATCGATGATGACATCGCCTGTATAGCGGACACCTACCACGCCTGGCGAGGTGGGGATGGCGTTTCGGAATACGCTGACGTTCCCGGCTTTTGCAAAAGCGCGTCGCTGGAGGAGGTGCGTAGGCACGGCCACGTGCTCATGCCTAGCCGCTACGTGGGTGCTATACCACAGGTTGACGACGGCGAGCTTTTTCAGGAAAAGATGGTGTACCTCGCCGCCCAGTGGCGGGAGCAACGGGCCGAAGCGTTGCGACTGGACGCGACCATCGCCGAGAACCTAGAGAAGTTGGGGTTCCCGGGGCAGGAGTTGTCAAAGTGAAACTCGACTACTCATCCTTGGAAAACGCCTTCGCTCAGCTCCAGAGGAGCTTCGACTATCTGCACGGCGACCTTGCCCGTATGGACCCCGATCTTCGAGAGCAGTTTCGAGCTGCTACCATCCAGGCATTCGAGTTCACCTACGAGCTGGCAGTCAAGATGATCCAGAGGCAACTGGCCCAGATTGCCGCCAATCCCGACGCCTTGCGGATGATGGACTTCGCTGACCAAATGCGCGACGCGGCCGATGCCGGGATCATTCGTGAGGCTCTATCCTACGTCCGTTACCGGGAGCTAAGGAACAAGACATCCCACACGTACGATGTAGATCGGGCCGAGGAGACGGTCCTAATGATTGACGAGTTCTTGCGCGACATGCGTTTTCTGCTTCAAGAGCTCTCGAAGCGCAACCCGTGACTCCGATTGACATCCGACCCGTGGATCTGGAAACGGTTCGGCGCATTCTGCGCGAACATGTGTCCACACTGGAGGTACGCGCCTTTGGCTCGCGGGTCGACTGGAACGCGCGGGAGACCTCCGATCTCGACCTGGTGCTGATGACGGACGAACCCCTGACTGTATCGCAAATGGCGGATCTGCGAGCCGCCTTCACGAGTGCCGCCCTGCCGTTTCGCGTAGACATTTTGGATTGGGCGAGCACGTCGGAGGCTTTTCAGAGAGTCGTCGAGGCAGAATACGCAGTGCTGGTTGATGGCAGCGGCGGTCATCACGGAGATGCATGGCCTGTCCGGTCAATTCAAGACATGTGTTTGCGGGTGACAAGTGGAGGGACACCAAGCCGACGTCGGCCGTCGTTCTACGAGGATGGCCGCTGGCCTTGGCTCAAAACGCAGGAGTTGCGGGATGGATGGCTCGATGATTCTGAAGAGCACATAACGGATGACGCTGTTGCCTCGTCGTCGGCTAAAGTGCTGCCGGAGAACACCGTCCTGATGGCGATGTACGGTGCGACAGTCGGCCGGCTTGGCATCTTGCGGCGTCCGATGACGTGCAACCAAGCCTGCTGTGCGATGATTGTCGATCCCGAGTGCGCGGACTACCGCTACTTGTTCTATCAACTCCTACACGCCCGGCCGCAGATAAGAAACCTCGCGACGGGTGCGGCACAGCAGAACCTCAGTGGCCGATTGATCAAGTCCCTGAAGTTCCCCTTTCCGCCCCTCCCTGAGCAGCGGTGGATCGCCCACATCCTAGGCGCGCTGGACGACAAGATTGAGTTGAACCGGCAGATGAACAAGACGCTGGAGGCCATGGCCCGCGCCATCTTCAAGGACTGGTTTGTGGACTTCGGCCCCGTCCGCGCCAAGCTGGCGGGCCGCGTACCCTACCTGCCACCGAAGCTGTGGAACCTGTTCCCCAACCGCCTGGTGGACTCCGAGTTGGGCGAAATACCTGTAGGATGGGAGGTGAAGGCACTGGGGGAGGTGATCGATGTCGTTGGAGGAACAACGCCAAGTACCAAAAGAGCAGATTATTGGGAGGGTGGAACACATTGTTGGGCTACACCCAAAGACCTATCCGCCCTGCGCTCGCCAGTCATTTTTGACACCGAACGGAAGATCACAGATTCTGGATTAGCAAAGATTCCTTCTGGTCTTTTGCCTGCAGGAACATTGTTGCTGTCATCGCGGGCTCCAATCGGTTACTTGGCAATCTGCCAGATGTCGACAGCAATTAATCAGGGGTTTATCGCAATTCTACCCAGGAAGACCATTTCCAATTACTTCATGCTGAACTGGAGCCAAGTATTCCACGACGAAATCGCGAATCACGCCAACGGTTCCACTTTCCTTGAAATCAGTAAGAGCAACTTTCGAAAAATTAGGCTTGTTATATCGCATGAACAGGTGCTGGCGCATTTTGACGCCCGTGTTCAATTGCTTTATGAGAGAATCGCGAGCAATGAACGCGAGTCCCGCGCTTTGGCAACCTTACGGGATGCGCTACTGCCAAAGCTGGTGTCGGGAGGTGTGAGGTTGACGCGGACTGAAGGCAATGGGGGCTGAGCATGCTGAATCAAAGGCACTGTTTCACTTTCGTTGAAAACGGTTCAGGCCTGGAACAAGACGAGAAGCCCTGTACCCTTGGTTTGATGTCATTCAACTCAAACAAGGACCTCCCGCCATGTCTTTCACGGTAGTCCCTGAAGATACCGCACGTCAACTCGCGGACCCCGGTCCGCCGGAGGCGTGTCCCCATGGCGGCCGGCGCACCTTTTGGCGCAACGGCTGCTATGAGCGCCATCTGCTACTGCTGAGTCCCTGCCAGAGCTACGGGCGCACCCATTCGCGCCCGCTGGAGGGGGTGACCCGCCAGCAGCGCACGCGGTCCTGGCAGGCAATCCTGATGCGCCTGTATTTGCTGGGCGTCAGCCTGCGCACGACCGCGGCCAGCCTGGAGGTTCTGGGCTGCTTCGTGAGCCTCGCCAGCCTGTGGCGGGACCTGCAGCGGTTGCAGGCGGAGGCCCTCTGGGACTCGGCGGCGAAGTTGCCCGGGGTGGTCCTGGTTGGCCGGCTTCAAGCTAGGTGGCCGGCCAACCAGGACCGGGCCAAAGGAGCTGTTCATGTCCAACTGAACCGTTTTCAACGAAAGTGAAACAGTGCCGAATCAAAGTCCAACCATAAGTTTGAGTCCCGTCTTGCTGCGGTGGGCGCGGATTCGGGTCGGTTTCGAATACAACCAGATGGTGGCAGAGCTCAAGGTCAAACCAGCGACCGTTGAGGTGAAGGACGAGTGTGCGAGTGTGGCGGACGGTTGGTTGGCCGCATATGCCGCAGTATATGGTTTCGTCACCAATGAGGTGCCAGGACCAACTGCGCAAAGGCGAGTGTCCCTACCCGATTTGTGCAGTTAGTTCCACACGGAATTTTGCAATACCGTTGACTTGCTTTGGGGTTTGGACGTGAAGTTCGATTTGAGGTCGTTCCGATGACCACGCTTATTGAAGACGATGTGGAGCAGGTGGCCCTTGGGTGGCTGCGCGGGCTCGGCTGGCAAATTGCCCACGGCGCGGACATCGCCCCGGACACTCCGGATGCGGAGCGGGACGACCTCGAGCAGGTAGTGTTGGAACGGCGGTTTAGGGCCTCCTTGGCGAGACTGAACACCAACCTGCCCGATTCGGCGCTGGACGACGCCTTTCGCAAGGTCACCCGGCCCGAGGGAGCCATGTTGGAAACCCGCAACCGCGCCTTCCACCGAGTACTGGTCAACGGTGTCAACGTAGAGTATCGGGCCAGCAATGGCAGTATTCGGGGTGAGCAGGCACTGATCGTTGACTTCGACCACCCCGGCAACAACGACTGGCTGGCGGTGAACCAGTTCACCGTTGCCGAAACGGTGGGCGGGAACCGGAATGCCCGTCGTCCGGATGTGGTCCTGTTCGTCAACGGCTTGCCTGTAGGCATCATCGAGTTGAAGAACCCCGTCAATGAGGACACCACCATCTGGACTGCCTGGCAACAGCTCCAGACCTACCAGGCAGAACTGCCTGCCCTGTTCTCCATGAACGAGCTGCTGCTGGTTTCCGACGGGGTGCATGCGCGCATCGGCGTCCTAGGAGCGGGCCGAGAGTGGTTCAAGCCCTGGCGAACCATCTCCGGTGAGTCTCCGGCCGAACCTAGTATGACCGAGTTACAAGTGATGCTGGAAGGCGTCGGCCAACCAGAGCGATTCCTGGCGCTGCTGCGCGACTTCATCGTGTTTGACGACGACGGCAGCGGGAAGCCGGTCAAGAAGTTGGCTGGCTACCACCAGTTCCATGCCGTCCGCGCCGCCGTTGGCGAAACTTTGCGGGCGGTGCAGTTGCAACGGGAAGAACGGGTTGCTGCAGATGCAGGCGGCCCGTACAAATCGGGACGGAGGCCGGGCGGCAAAGCGGGGGACCACAGGATCGGCGTGGTCTGGCACACCCAGGGGTCAGGCAAGAGTTTGACCATGGCTTTCTATGCCGGAGCCATCATCCGTGAACCGGCCATGCAGAACCCCACGATCATGGTTCTTACCGACCGCAACGACTTGGACGACCAGCTCTTCACCACCTTCTCCCGCTGCCAGGACCTATTGCGCCAGCCGCCCATGCAGGCTGAGAGTCGGGCCGATCTGCGCAACAGGCTGTCGGTGGCCTCTGGCGGCGTGGTGTTCACCACCATCCAGAAGTTCTTCCCGGAGGAACGGGGCGATACACACCCCACCCTGTCGGAGCGGCGCAACATTGTGGTGATTGCCGACGAGGCCCACCGTAGCCAGTATGACTTCATCGACGGCTACGCCCGGCACATGCGAGACGCGCTGCCCAATGTCTCCTTCGTCGGCTTCACCGGCACGCCAATTGAACTGGAGGACGCCAACACCCGAGCTGTCTTCGGCGACTACATCAGCGTCTACGACATCCAGCGTTCGGTTGAGGACGGGGCCACCGTGCCGATCTATTACGAAAGTAGGTGGGCCAACCTCACGTTGGACGAGTCCGCGAAACCCACCATTGATCGGGACTTCGAGGAAGTAACTGAGGGCGAGGAGATTGAGAAAAAGGAACGGTTGAAAACCAAGTGGGCCCAGCAGGAAGCGATGGTGGGTGCCGCGCCTCGGTTGAAGCAGGTGGCCCGGGACATTGTGGACCACTTCGAACAGAGGCTGGAGGTGCTGGATGGCAAGGCCATGGTGGTCTGCATGAGTCGTCGAATCTGCGTCGAACTTTACGAGGTGCTAGCCCGGCTGCGGCCGGACTGGCACGGCGACGAAGACGGCGCGGGCAAGCTGAAGGTGGTGATGACAGGCGCGGCTTCGGACCCGTTCGACTGGCAAAAGCACATCCGCAACAAGGCTCGGCGCGAGGCGCTGGCCAACCGTTTCCGGGATCCAGAGGATCCCTTCCAAGTCGTGATTGTGCGCGATATGTGGCTGACAGGTTTTGACGCGCCCAATCTGCACACCATGTACGTGGACAAGCCGATGCGAGGCCACGGTCTAATGCAGACAATCGCTCGCGTGAACCGGGTGTTTAAGGACAAGCCGGGCGGCTTGATTGTGGACTATTTGGGCATCGCCCAAGAGTTGAAGCAGGCCCTGAGCGCCTACACCGCGAGTGGCGGCAGGGGAGAAACCACGGTTGACCAAGGCGAAGCGGTGGCGGTCATGCAGGAGAAGTACGAGATCTGCCGCAGCTTGTTCTACGGCTTTGACTACTCGTCCTGGATCGACGGCACGCCTGAGCAGCGACTGAGTCTGCTTCCTGCGGCTCTGGAGCATATTTTGGCCCAAGAAAATGGCAAGAAGCGGTGCTTGCAGGCGGTGCGAAAACTGGGTCAGGTATTTGCGCTGTCGGTGCCTCATACGGATGCTATGGCAATTCGGAACGAGGTTGCGTTTTTCCAGGCCATCCGAGCCCAGCTAGGCAAACGGATGCCGGGAGATGCACGCAGCGACGAGGAAATGGATTCGGCTATCCGCCAGATTGTGTCGGGAGCCGTGGCGTCGGAGGGCGTGATGGACGTTTTCGCCGCCGTGGGGTTGGACAAACCGGACATCTCAGTGTTGTCGGACGATTTCCTCACCGAGATGCGGGACGTACCGCAGCGTAACTTGGCGGTCGAAGTCCTGCAGAGGATGTTGAAAGACGAGTTGGCGATCCGCCACCGGAAGAATGTGGTGCAGTCACGGTCGTTCACCGGTATGCTGGAGCAAACGTTGGCCCGATACCGCAACCGCACAATTGAAGCGTCACAGGTGATCGAGGAACTCATCAAGCTGGCCCACGAGATGCGCAAAGCTAATGCTCGCGGAGAACGGCTGAGGCTTTCCAACGACGAACTGGCTTTCTACGACGCGTTGGCGACCAACAAGAGTGCTGTGGATGTCTTGGGAGACGACCAGTTGCGAGTGATTGCGAGGGAGCTTGTGGAAACGGTCCGCAACAACGTCAGTATTGATTGGACTGTGCGTGAAAGTGCCCGTTCCCATCTACGGCGGATGGTGCGGCGAACCTTGAACCGTTACGGGTACCCACCAGATCAACAGGAACGGGCAATCCGAACAGTGATAGAGCAAGCTGAGCTGTTCCCAGAAGACTTGCCCCAACAGTCGCTGAAGAATGGGTAGGGAATGGCACCAACTGCAAACCTGTTACGCCGGGATGGTGTTGGGGGCATTGCAACGCCTTGTGAGGTTCGGCACACCAGTGCCGCAGGTCAAGTTATCTTGGCATTCCTTCTTGCTCATCTCAAAAAACCGTTCATACCATTGATTGGAGAACCAGCCGGAGAAAGCAAGTTGGCCCTTCAGGGAACTGACTGATTGATGTAGTAATTTCACCGAGAGGCATGGTAATCTATTGTGATCTGACAATCGATGCAATCCCGATCAAAGTCCTAATGAACAATGCTGTTGTCATTAACGCTGAAACAGACACAACCCAAAATACCCAATTTACCCATTCAATTGGTTGCTCAACAGTGTCAATCTGACGCGCCGCAAGGCAAACAACAGTGTTCATAAACAATAACCAGATAGTCGTTTTCAGCTGCGACCATATTACGCTAGTGTGGTGTGACGAGGCCGTAATTGGCCGCATCTTTGGATTTGTCCACCAACTTGTGAGAATGGTCAAGTTGGTCAACACGATGCCAGTCATTGTACCGGACATCACCGCTACGGTGGCGTAAATGTCCCTAGGTACCGTAACAACTTGGACCAACGGCCAATCGCAGATCGTGGGAATATGCCGCATGGCCGGGATCAGAAGGCCGATTGCTATTCCAGAAACGACAGTTGTTGATGTTGGGTATTGCTGCCAGAAGTTGGTATTATGTACCATTGTTCGTCCTCATTGTCAGTGCCAATGTATTTGAAAGTATCAGTAATCGCAGTGTTAATTTGCTCGTAAGCGTCTCTATAATCCAGCGAGCCGCTAGGAGGAGGATTTTTGCGAATCTCTTTTTGTACTGAGCTAACATCAAGCAGCAAATCCAATGTAAAACTGCGAGCAGAAGCTTCTGTCCGGCCCCTGATAGTGAACCTATCAGGTTCGGGATTCCCCACGCGAAGTGCGAACTCGGCCAAAGGTCTAAGAATCTTGGATTTGAATGATTCCAGTCCTGCGCGGTTAGGATGATATGTCACAGCTACTTTGAACGGAAACTCGCAGTCATCTGCAACGGCTTTGATTGCTTTTAGTGTAGGTAACCCCAAAATGTACGCATTGACATCGCGTGGCTTGAGCACTATTGTTGCGCGTGAAATCTCTGCCAAATCCATCACTTGAGATATAATATCTCCACGGGCAATAGGTTCGATCAGAATCGGTTGATCTAAGTTAGCTTTGGCATTGAGATATTGTGCCAGGCGTCTAGAGGTAGTTGTAGTGTCTTGCGTAGCAATTGCAAGAGTAAATGGTGGGAAAAATACACAGTGCCAAGTGTCTGCTAACCCGTGGTCTTCCTGTAATTGAAGAGGTGCAAGGAGTCCTTCTGATTCATCATCAGGGTAATCATCAATTCGGGTGGTGACAAATCTAAAGTTGGTCGTGTTAGCAGAGGGGTCAGTGATTGTAAATGACCGGGTAGCCCTCCTGGTCAAGTAGCGGTTGCCCTTCCCTGGGGGTACCTTTGTAGGTAATGCCTCGACTTCCATTAATATTTGTGGAATGTTTGCCGGCCTATAAGTTTGGTCGTTGTTTTGTCCGTTGTGGACATGATAAAACCTGATGGTTCTGGTTACAGAGTCAACTGTTGCGGTGCTGTTCATATGGCACGCTTTGGGGTTGAATGATGGGAAATTGTCTGGGTAGTGAAATGTTATTATTGGCAATTGTGTTCCCGGCGTAATTCAAGGTGGCCTATGAGCGATCAGAATTGCGTTTGGCGGGAAATCGATGATATGAGATGCGAACGGCAAAATTGTGTATGGCGTATCTTTGAAAAAATGGAGGAGTTGTAATAGTGTGAGTTCAAATGGTGGAGTTGGGCAAAATTTGAACTTCGTCGGAGTCTGGTAGATTCATTTCTGGAAAGTTGACTTGTCTAGCCAAACTTCGGTGTTCAGGTTGTTGGCATTGTTGCCCCCGATGCCGCCCAAGTTGTTGCCCCTGGTCCACATGACATAGGGTTCGGACACGCGGGCATGGTGATTGTTCGGCAGCCAGTCCTCCACCTGCGGCAGCCAACCCGATACCGCTTCGTTGACTTCGGTCAAAAGGTGGATTCGCGTGTCGTCCATGCGCCTCGGGTCGATGAAGGCCACATGCACTTCGTGGATGGGATCAAACCAGAGGGTCTCGGTCCTGTCCGGATTGGCGGCAAAGGCCAGGAACAGACGGTTGGAGGGATCGAAGACCATGTCCATGGCACAGCCTCCGCGCAGGTCGTAGGCAGCCAGCTCCCCACCCAGCAGGTGCCTGACAGGCCCCGTCTCGGTGAATTCGTACAGGTAGCCGGTGGGGTTGTCCGGGTGCACCACATGCACCCAGGGCCGCTCGTGACAGTCCAGAACCGCACTGTTGAGGCGCAGACCGCCCTGCGGGGACGAACTAAAGGCCTGCGCACTCTCCGCGGTCACCGGCTCCGTAACCGGAGATCCGTCCTCCTGCAGCCAAGTAGTCCCACCGTCACTGGATACCAGTCGCACTGCGGAGTAGGTCGTGCAGTCCGCGGCTGAGCCGGACGCCGCGTAGTGGAACTGCAGGAAGAGGTGCAGAACTCCGTCCTCGGTTGCCGCGAAGGAATGCATCCAGTTGCAGTAGCCGGGCTCCGGGTTTATCGCCAGTGTCACGGGTGGGCTCCATAGGCGGCCCCGGCGCATGTTTCGGTAGACCAGGATCCAGCGATCCGGTCTGGATTCGCGGCAGGCCAAGTGGAGAGTTCCATCTACATCGCTGACCATGGCCGGATAGGAAGCACGTTCACCCACCGGCTGGGGTGCCGACCAGGCGGCCGGATCCAGAAGGTCGAACGAGTCGGTCCAGCGGTGGACAAAGGCCCCGTGGTGGGCACCGGACATGAGATGCAGCCGCTGATCGGGATCCAGGGCCAACGCAGGTCCGCAATGGTTGTCGATTCCTTCTGCCAGACAGACGGAACCTCGGGACTGGCCGGTGGCCGGGTCGGCGGTGCCCAGCATGATGCGGGCTGGGCCGCCTTCCTGCTTCGGGCTGTCCAGCCAGCCCATCACCAGGTCGTCGCCGCGTCGCAGCAGCTTGCAGCTGGGGTCGTAGGCCGTGGCCCGGTCCGAACCGGTACGGGATAGGCAAACCGACAGCGTCATTCCTCGCCTTCGATGGCGGCCACCAGTTCCATGGAGTGCACGGTGTCGCGGATATCGGTCAACGGCTGGGTGTTGCTGCGGATGCAGTCGACGAAGTGCCGGTGCATGTCCAGTGTGCCGTCATAGGCTGCGGAATCGGACTGCTCCACACCAGCCAGGTCCCAACCGTTCAGGTTGTCCCTTTGCCCGTCGTTGGTGAACAGTGCCAGCCGGGAGGGAATGTCAAAGTAGCATCCGACGGTGGCCGCATGGAGCTGACCCCCCAGGGTGCGGCCGCCTGAGGCCCGCGTGGCCTCGATGATCCCCGTGGCATCGTTGTCGAACCGGATCAGGGCTCCGTAGACGTTCCAGTGGGGACTGTCGAACTTGGACCGGTGGGCATGGACCTCGGCCGGTTCGCCGCCGGCCATGAAACGGACCATGTCCACGATGTGGCAGATGTCGTTCCAGAGAGTGGTCGTGAAGCCTCCGGCGGCTTCGCCCAGCAGCTGCTTGTGGAAGATTCCAACGGCCATTGACACCGGTCCGCCGGCCTGTGCGCGGGCCATGGACTCGCGGACCACGGCCGCGTACCTGCGCTGGAACCCGACCTGGACCCACACATTGTTGGCCACCGCCGCGTCCCGGATCTGCCGTACCTCGTCCACATTGGCACCGGGTGGTTTTTCAATGAAGACGTGCTTGCCGGCGCGGATGCAGTCCAGGACCGGACCCAACGCCCACTGCTCGTTCATGACGCAGTAGACAACATCCGGGTTCGCGCTCTCCAGCATTTCCTTGTGGTGGGTGTACACCGAAGGGAATCCGTACTGCTCCACCACCATGTCGAGGCGTTCCTCGTCCAGTTCGCAGACGCTTTCCATGGTCACATCGTCCAGTCGGGCCACGTTCGGATAATGGGCACTGCGGCTGCGGGGACCGGCTCCGATGAAGGCCGCGCGAAGGGAGTTGGTCATGGGGTTGTCCTGCCTGGAAGTGGTTGGGAACGGGGTTAGTTGTCAGCCCGCAAGGCGTTGATGAAACGCACGTCGCAGGCGGCCAGGTCAATCACGGTGGGTACCGGTTCGCCGGCGTATTCGCTGTGGAAGCTGACCGGACCGGAGAAGTCCATGGCTTCGAGCGCCTCGACGGTGGTTTGCCAGTCGACCAGGCCTTCGCCCATGCGTACACAACGCGTGGCCGGCATGGCGCGGCCGTTGCGCTGGACCGTCGTGTGGACCAGGTCCTTGAAGGCGCAGACCCGGAGGTGGGACCGCATGATGTCCAGGGCCATGTCGATGGGTTCGCCACAGATGGACAGATGGCCCGCGTCGGCGAAGAGTGCTACGTGCGCCGGATCGAATTTGCGTACGATTTGCATGGCCGCGCTGCCGTTGAGGCCCAGCGAGCGTCCGGAGTGGTTGTGAACCACGGCCGTCACGCCGTGGCGATTGGCAAGTTCGGCAAACCCCTGCAGCCAGTCGTCGACCCGGGCCATGGTGTCCCAGTAGTGCTCTTCGGGAGACCAGTGCCAGTAACCCAGCTTGATGTATTGGACTCCGGCCGCGCCGCAGGCGGAGAACAGGTTCTCCGCGTCGGGGTTGTCGGGGGTCTGGAAGTTGGTCGGCGTCGTCACCAGCGGAATGTCCAGCCCGGCGTCCCGGAACCGGCGCATGGCATCGGGCAGGGCGGTTGCCGCGTTCTCCGGCGTGACCGGATAGCCGGGTCGCACGCAGAGGTCGGCTCCCTGGACCCCCACCCGTTGGAGGGTGGCAATGATTTCGTCCAGGTCCAGCCCCTCGAGGTGCTTGGTGAACATGATGTACTGCATGCTTGCTCTCCTGTGCAGTCGAACGCGACCGGTTGGGTAGGGCCTGGGCTATTCCCAGGTGTAGTCAATCCAGCCTTCGTCCCGCACCCGCAGGGCGGACTCGAACATGGCTTCCACCGTGCCGCGGGGACGGTAGTTGATCAGGCGTTTGGCCTTGCCGATGGCATGGTCGTACCGGTACCACACCGGAACCTGGACTTCCAGGGCCGTTTGGCCGGTGAGTTCCGCCAGCAGCGGCGCGGCATGGGTGTGGTAGAAGGGGGTTGGGGCTCCGCAGTTGAAGCTTTCGCCCACGGCGGCATCCTCCTCCACGGCGCAGACCAGCATGTGGGCGATGTCGCGGGCGTCGTTGGGCTGGTAGAGCCAGGAGCGGCCTTCGTCGTCCCGGACGCTGCAGGGCTGGTCGGGATAGGCTGCCTGCGCCTCCACGTCGTGCCACAGCTCGGTGCCGTCGGCCATATACAGCTCGCCGCGGGGGCTGGCCTGTCCGATCTTGAGAATCTGGACCGCGCGCTCGGCCGTGAATTGGCTGAGGATGGCCGTGCCGGATTGCACATGGCTGGGACGCACGATCACGGTGCGCAGGCCGGTGTAGTCGGCCGCCATGTTCACGAACTCCTCGCCGATCTGCTTGGACAGGGAGTACTCGCCGTCGGGATGGCGGGGATGCTCCTCGTCGACCGGATGGTAGGCGCAGGCAAACTTCTCGCCGTTGTTCGGGAAGACGCCGGAGGAACTCACGTAGACCAGGCGTTCGAGCTGGTCGGCGCGTTCGCCGCAGACGCGGGCGATGAGGCGGTTGATCTGCAGGTTGTTGTCGAACTGCGGCCCAACGAAATTGGCGGTGTGCACGACCCGGTCTATGCCGTCAAGGGCGCTGTTGACGAAGGCTTCGTCGGTCAAGTCGCCCTTGGCCAGCTCGATGTCGAGGCCGTCCAGCCGGTCCAGGCACGGATCGTCCGGGAGCACGGTGCCCCGCACTTCGTGATTGTGGTCGAGCAGCTGGCGCACCAGGCGACAGCCCACTTGGCCGGCCGCGCCGGCAACCAGGATTTTCATGGCGTTCGGGATTTCCTGTGGGTTGTTGAGTCCGCGATTTTAGGCCGGCCGTTCCCGGGACGAAGACGACAGCACGGCATCTGCATAAGGGTACTGGTACCAGTCGAGGAGCCCTTCCTTGGCGGCGGCCGCGGCGAACAGAATGACGGACGAATAGGAATCGGCGAATGATCGCCCGCCGCCGGTGCCGGCCACCACGGCTCCGCCCGAATCCACGAACTTGGCCCCGTCCCGCCCGTTGACGGGATTGGCTGTCAGGGCGGCAAACTGCCGTGCCGCGATCTTCAGGTAGGTCCGGTCGCCGGTGACATGGAAGGCGTGCGTGAGTGCTTCCAGGAAGTGGGGCGTAGGTGAGGTGCGGTTGAGGCTCGGCAGTTCCTTGTAGAAGGTGATGCCGTCGGGCCCCAGTGTGTGCTCCACCAGATCGTCCACCACCGACACAATGAGCCGATCCACCCGTTCATTGGCATCGATCAGGCGAAACCGGGCCAGGGAGTTGACGGTGATCGAGATCATGAACGGCACGCGCGGCATGGTGTGGCTGGTGTAGGGAGCCAGCAAGGCGCCGAATTCGTCGTGCCAGTCGAGGAACATGTGGGTCAGGCGCTCGGCTTCCGCCCGCCAGGGCTCGCCGCCGGTGGCCAGGTGCAGGCCTATCATGGCACGCAGCGCCCATCCGCCTTCGCGCACGGCCGCGGCACCGGGCGTGCGCATCCTGGGCAGTTCCATATGCCGCATGATGTTGCGGCCGATCGACTCGGCCGCCTCCAGGCCTTCCGCGCGGCCGGTCAGGCACCAGTAGTCGAGCAGGCCCTCGGTCCACTCGTGGGATGGAACTACCCCGCCTGTGCCGTGATGGGCCGTGTGGATCTTCAAGCCCCCGTCAATCAGGGGGTCGGGATGGTGGTGGCAGAAGTCGACATCCAGCCAGTGCCGGGCGCAGACGAGTGACGAGTCCAGGAGGTGCCGCTGCCCGGTCAGGCCGTGGAACAGCAGGCTCATGTGGGGACGATCATATTCGTTGTTGACCCAAACCGACTCGCCGCGCCCGCGGCCCTGATTCGTGTAGCCGGAGTCCGGCGCGTCTCCGAAGTGCAGCATGCCCAGGGCGGCCGGACGCCCCTGGTGCAGGTCGTTGAAGCGGGACACGAGACGCCCCGGCACCTTCTCCGGGAAGAAGTCCAGACCCCAGGGATTGTGCTCCCGATACCAGCTGCGGGGCAGGGAGGGCACGTCGGGCAACTGGAACTGGAGGCTGCGGACGCTGAGCGTCTCCAAGTCCGCCGAGCCGTCATGGAACTGCAGCAGCAGACGGTGGGTCTTGCCCATGCCCTGCAGGATGCGGGCCGGCTCGGCCGAAGCGGGATAGAGATCGGCCCGAATGTCCTTGGTATCAGCGCGCAGGCGCTTGGGGTAGTGCTGATGGGCCTGGTAGTGGGAGATGGCCAGGCCGCAATCGTCGGTGCGCCAGTCGACCCAGAAGTCCCCGTAGAACGACTCCGAGAAGTGCTCGTTGGACTGGTACAGGAGCGTTTCCGCATCGATCTCCATTTCGACACAGTCGGATGACTGTTCGATCCGAGTGACGTAGTAACCCTCCCCCAGGGCCACGTCCGCCCGGTCCGGAGGCCTGGCCGGGGCAATGTTCAGGGACAGGGAGGCCAGCCGTGTTTCCGGGGCATCGCCGTCGTGGATGAACTGGTGCTCCAATTCGAGCCACGGCTTGCCCCGATGGACCGTCACCTGTCCGTGGAAGGCCGGTTGCAGATCCGCGCCCGGTCCGGTGTGGCGTCCAAACAGCCGTAGGATCCAGCGCAGCGGTCCGCTCTCCACCTCCTCAACGCGTTCCACTACCGGTTGCAGTTCGGGGCCGTCCTCCAGGCGCAGCCTGAAGAGATTGTTCAGGGGCAGCGGGAAGGGCCTGCCATTCACGGTCAGGTCCGTCAGGGAAAGGGGCTGTCCTTCCGGCAGCGCGAACGAGAGGACGCCGTGCTCATGGTACGGGACGGCGGGAGGGGCCAGGCTCGGGTCGACACCGAAAGCCAGTGTATGGGACCGGTTGCCCGGCAGATCAACCTGCATGTGGACCAGAGCCCAGCGCACGCTGCCGTCCGGCCATCGTCCCAGGGCACGCGTCTGGCAGGGCAGGTTTGAGTCTCCGTCCCGCACCCAAAGGTGGTGGGGTTCCGGCAGGGCTCCTTCCCGAAACGGGATGGAAACGGTGACCGGTTCCGCCGCGCGGTCGAACCGGGACAGTTTGGGAAAGTGCAGTGTGGACATGGCGGCAGTGACCGGTGGGGTCGGGCAGGCGGCCGCCTCAGCGGCCAATGCGGTAGGCGAGCGAGCCTTCCTGGGAAGGCTGGTCCAGCGTGAAGACAACACGGTACAGTTCGGTGCCCCAGCAGGGTCCCATCCGCACCTGGTCGGTAATTGGAACTGTTTCCACGGAGGCCGTCAACCGGCCGGCATTGAACTCCACGGTTCCCTCCGCCGAAGTGCGGTCGTCCTTGTAGTTCCGGGCGGAGATGCGGACGATGCCCGCGTCCAGTTCCACGCGACCCGGGGTCAGGAGGCTTAACTGCAGGGAGCCGGGCGCGGTGTTGAACCGCCACCGGTCCTCGACCTCGACGCACTCTCCCCGGTGTAGGGTAAGAGTGCGGTGCCAGCTGTCCAAACCTGCGTCCTCGTCCCAGGCTCCTGCGATCTCCAGTGCTAGGCGCGCCGTGTTCTGGTCGGCCGCGTACTCCACTTGGCTGGCCCCGTACTGCTCCCCGGGTTGTTGCTGGCGTCCGTCGATGGTCGGCAGCAGGGTGTGGTAGTCGGACTGCATCGTCCAGATGTCATAGCGCTGGGCACTGAATGTCTTGGCGGTGTAGTTCTCAACCCCTGCGTCCACCAGCAGCGGCCGACCGTCCAGGTAGACGACGAAGTTGCCGATGTCGTTGTGGTTGTGGCTTTCTTCGTTGTGGCCGCCCTTGATGGCCACATAGAAACCGTCCTGGGAGCCGGCAGCATCCCGAGCCGTCATGACCTCAATGTCGGGAAGCCAGATATCGCGCGGCAGAGGGGCCTGTCCCGGCTGGTCCAACACTTCGTCCAGGGCAAAGATGGCCATCAGCGACCGGCCCAGGCTGGAACCGCGGCTGCTCACCTGGCCTTGGGCATGCAGGCCAGGCTGCCCAATCCCCTGACGGTGGGCCAGCCACCGGGCAAGAGCCTGCATGTCCGCGTCCCCGATGCGGCTACCGTAGGCGTGCACCAGAAGGGCTTCGGGTTCGACGAGGGCGGAGGCGTCCGCGAAGTTCAGGTAGTAGCTGTCGGCAATGTGGGCCCGGTGCAGGAAGCGGCCGATCTCCCCGATCAGGGGTTCCCCGAACACGTCGACGGCACCGTCGGTGGCCACGTATAGGAGCTCGAGGTTTTCAAAGAGGGAGGCTCCGGCCCGGCCCCAGTAGTTGGGGCCCTCGTCGCAGCCGCCGTCCCGGGGATAGGTGTCGATGAAGTTGTCGACGGTGCGCAGGACCCGAAAGACATCCTCCGCCCTGGTCTCGACATCGTCTTCGATGGCCAGAATACAGGTCAGCCAGTTGGAGCAGATCCACGGATTCCAGTTGTTGACTCGCCGGGTGCCCAGCCAGCCCATCCAGAAGAAGTCGATGCGCACCTTGAGCACGTCCAGGATCCGCCGCCGGATTTCCAATTCAATGCGTCGGCGCACCAGCGGGGAGACGGTGTCCAACCGCTCGCGCAGCAGGTACAGGGTCCAGGCCAGCAGCGCGCCGGTCTCGGCCGCGAACAGGTCGACGGTCGGTTCCTCCACGTCCGGCAGGCCGGAGCCGGCCTTCTGGACGCCGATGTGGGCCGGCACGCCCCAGTAGGTTTCCTCGCACAGGGCCCAGATGCCGTTGACGCAGTCATCCAGGAAACGGCCCTGCCCTTCGGCGCATTCGGCCAGCACCAGATCGGCCAAGGCGTCGCGCCGGGCATAGCTCAGGTCCTGGTAGCGGGAGCGGTTGCCCGTCCGGGCAAAGTCCAGGAACCGCGTGGCCGGCAGGTGGGGCCAGGCGAAGTCCAGCCGGTCCTCGCCGGCCTCGATCAGGGATTGGCGCAACGCGACGGGAATGCCGTCCCAGGCGGCCCGTTCGTCGACGCGGGGAAAGGGATGCCAATCCTGCCGAGATTGCAGCAAATGCTCCAACCGGACAACACCGAACCGTTGGCTGAGCATGTCTGGGGATCCTTGTCTTGAACAGGAACCGAGGCCGCGCGGGCCTGACGGCTATTGGCTATTCTTCCAGGCCTCGAACTGGGCCTTGGTCTCCTCGTTGGGTGGGTAGAGGCCCTGCAGGGGCCGTCCGGTCTTCACCTGTTCGACTACCCAGTTCTCCAACTCTTCCTGGTCCGCCGCCTCGTCGATGACTTCACGGGCCATGGCATTGGGGATCACCACCACGCCCTCGCTGTCGCCCACGATCAGGTCGTCCGGCATGACGGCAACATCGCCGCATCCCACCGGAACGTTCATGTCCACCGGATGGTGGTGGGTATGGGAAGGCGTGGCCGCGGCACCGCCCAAATAGATGGGGAAGTCCATGGCCCGGAGGGCTGGCGTGTCGCGCAGGGAGCCGTCCGTGACCACCCCCACGCAGCCCCGTTCCCGGATACGGTGGGCCAGGATGTCGCCCATGGTTCCGGTCGCGATCACCCGACGGGCATCCACCACCAGCACCTGGTCGGGACCGACGGCTTCCATGGCCAGGCGCTGCACGTTGGTGGAATTGTCGTAGCGCCGGTCCACCAGATCCTGTCGGCTCGGGATGTAGCGCAGGGTGAAGGCGTGGCCAGCCATGGTCAGGCCAGGTTTGATCGGATGCACCCCCTGCATGAAGCAGCGCTTGATGCCACGCTTGATCAGGGAGGTGGTCAGGGTGGCCGTGGAGACATGGGACAGGGTCTCGCGATCGGCGGCGGAAATGCGGTAGTCGGACATGCAGGGGATTCCAGAAGGGTTTGGGACCGGTCAAAAAGGGAATGAGACGTTCGTCAGGCCTGCCAGCCGGCAGGAATAGCGTCCCGCTCCAGCTCCAGCAGTTCGGCCAGGATGGCATCCGCGTCGGCAATCGAATTGACGATGGGATCGGTCAGCATGGCCCGCCGCAACAGGTTGTGATCGTCCCGCGCGATGGCCTCGGCGGTTAGTTCATGGGTGTCGAGGATCAACTGCTGCTGGCCCAGCAGCCCACGCGGCATCTCGCCGACCGGCCGCGGCACGGGGCCGTCCATGTCGATGTCGCACAGCAGCTCCAGGAAGGCATCGTCCGCCATGTTGGTGACGGCGCCGCGGTTGGCGCAGTTGACGAAGAAGGGCTGACCCAGGCCGCCGACCATGTTTTCGATAATGTCCGTGGCGTGGTCCGGGCCCAGCAGCATGGTGTAGTCCTTGATCGGGATCGTGCCTTCCAGAAAGCCGTCGATCTGGTGCCACATGGCCTCATGCCGATCGTACCGGGTCTCCGTGTCCCAGATGGCCAGGGGCGGCGTGCCGTTGCTGGACCGGCTAGCCAGCTGATAGTAGGGCACGTATTCCTTGGTGTGGGAAACGCAGACCGGCACCCGGTCGAAGACGTCGTACAGTTCCGCTCCGATGGTCTTGTTCAGCCAGCCCTTGGCTTCGCCCTCCACCGTCGGATCCTCGTAGGCGGCGCCGGCCCGCAGGGACTCCGCGATGGTATCCGATACGTCGGTGCCCTGCCACTCTGCCCGGAGCAGCCAGGTGAAGTGGTTCACACCGGCGATGCGCATGTCGAAGTCCCGGTCCAGCTCCTCGGTCAGTTCGCCCCCGACCGCGGCCTCGATGCCGGCCATGCCGGCCAGCCGCACCTTGATGTGCGGCATGTGCAGGCTGTCGCAGAGGGCGAAGCTCTTGATGCCGGGGGCATAGCGCATCAGGCCAATGCCGTGCACCGTCGAGGGGTTGATGTAGTTGATGACCCACGCATCCGGACACAGGCGCTCAACGTCGGCGGCACATTCCAGGATGCGCGGGAACTCGCGCAGCGCTCGGAAGATGCCTCCGGGACCGATGGTGTCCCCTGAGCACATGCGCACGCCGTACTTCTCGGAAATGGCGCAGTCGATGCCGCGGTACTTGACGGTCTGGTTGGCAAAGCTGAGGACCACGAAGTCCGCTTCCGGCAGAGCCGGCACCCAGTCCGTGTGACCTTCCACCCCAAGGGATACGGCATTGGCGTCGCGCACCATTTCCGCCAGCCGGACCAGTTTGGACAGCCGCTCCTCGTCGGTGTCCACCAGCACCAGCGTCCCGCGTTGCAGATGGGACGAATGGACCATTTGCCAGATGGCCTGGCGTCCGAAGAAGAGGCTGCCGGCTCCCACGACAACAACTCTGGGGCCGGATTTCTGCGCGCTGGTCATATCAGAAGAATCGGTCTCCTAAAGAAACAAGGTTCGCCGGGTCGCTGGCGAACGGAACCGCCGTTTACTGCTCGTCCGGCACGTAGGGCCGCTCGGGCAACATGGCGTAGGCATCCTGGACCAAATCGCCCCAAATCCACTCCCCGGAGTGCAGGTGGTACCAGACTCCGTCCGGATTGGAACCCAGGGTCCAGCCATCGAGCAACAGGGCCGTGTCCGGTCCTAGGACACCCTGCAGTGCGGACCCGCTGTCGGGGGCGGCCCGGAGATTGGCGTTGGTGATGGTGGTCGGATGCCGCAGGACCGGCAGGCCGTCCGGAATGTTGGCGATGGCGGCGGACGGGATCCAGAGGAAGTCGTCCTTGAGGGACCATGAGCCGTCGGTGCTGGTTCCGAGCAGGTTCACCTCACGCCCGGCCGGCAGGATGCCGCGGGACTCGAAGTCGGTACCGGGGCCAATGTGCACGTCGACATCCTCCACAATGACGGTCCGGTCATCGGGTATCGGTTCGGGTGTCGGCTCCGCCGAGGTCTGATCGTCCGTGTCGGCTACCGGCTCGTCCGCCGGCGCTTGGAGGTACTCGACCGGAATGTTGGAGAGGTCCGCCTTGTCTTTCAACGGCAGTTGATCCACGATCTCCGGATTGACCACGGTTTCGGCCAAGATGAAGAAAGTGTCCTCCATCTGCAGCCAGACCTGATCGCCGTCCGTCACCCGCCTGACCAGGACCACGCCGCTGCCCGCCTCCCGCGGCGGATCAATGGTTTCCGCCGCGACGTCGGGCCACAGGTACACCTGGGCGGCAGTCGCCAGGAACACATAGCCTGCCACCGGCGTGGAGGTGGGGGTGGGCGGCACCGGTGTCGGTTCCACGGGTGCCTCCACGGCCTGCACCGGGGTTTCAGTGGCGGTGGGCGCGCCTGTGGCCACGCTCTCCTCCGGCTCCGGCGTGATGGCCTGGGCACCTTCAATTCCGCCTTGGTTGGTCAGGTTGTCAAGCCAGGCCGGACGCACCACGACCAATGCCACGATGCCGACGCCTACCAGGACCATAAGCACCATGAGCAACATCTGGCCCAGACCCTGACCGGGTGCTTCGGTCTCCGCCAAGGCCTCCGCAATCTCCGCGTCCGGGTCCTCCTCCTCGGTTTTCCCCGGCGCATCCCGGGCTTCGGCAACATCCGGCTCCGTGTCCGGTTCCACGCCCGTAGTCCCATCCTCCGGAAGGGGTTCCGGTTCCCACTCGGGCTCGGGCGGCGGCGGTTCGGGCAGGTGCCTGGAGGCCACGTCGACCGTCAGATCGCCTTCGTCTTCCGGTTCGGCCGGGGGTTGGCGCTTGACGGGTTCGGCCGGTTCGCTGTCCCGGAAGAGGATCGCGTCCTGCGCCCCGTCCGGCTGCGGATCAGCCGCATCCGGCGTCTCTGTGTCCGGTTTCTCCTGGTCGGTGCCGACCGGGGTCTTGGGCAGCGGGTTGCGACGCACATTCACGGGCGTGATGCCCACCAGTTCCCCCAGCTGCGCCAGTCTCTGGGCATCCGCCGTTTCGGCCGTCGCGGAACCTGTCTCCCCCATGCGCAACAGCTCACGTATCACCATCACCATGGTAGCGAGACAGATGCAACAGCGCATGCGGTCCTGGCTGGCGTCCAGGATGTAGCGTCCGACCAACTCTTCGCTGGCCAGGGTTTCGAGCAGCTCAACCTCCGTGGCTACGGCCTCGCGGAAGGTGGCACCGCCCAGCACCTCCATGCGTTCGTCGATGGCGCGCAATGTGACTATGGTCAGGTCCTGCAGGTTGGCGAATCCACCGCTGACGGACTCGAAAGGGGTGATCCCGCCGGAGCCTGGGGCGAGACGGTCGGCCAGACCCTGGATTTCGTCCGCCACGTCCCGCAGACTGAAGAATTCGGCCAGTTCCCTGAGGCGCTCCAGATCGCACAGTGTGGTCTCCAGGGTCGGCTCGCAGGCGCGGGTTGGCAGGAGCAGGTGCAACTGGAGGGCCCAGTGGGCCAGGAGGAACGTACGGGAATCGTGGCCGTAGTAGCTGTCAATCTCCGAGATGATGGCCTGCAGACGCACTGTGCGGTCTTCGTCCGGGCGCGACTGATCCTCGCTGGTGAGCAACAGCGAACTGAGGCCGTTCTCCAAGGCGGTCAGGCCTTGCAGGACGAGATCGGCCAGATTGTCTGTTTCGTTCATGGCATCAAGTGGAACCCGCGGACGCACGGGGACATCTTGGGAGAGGCGCGAGAGGGTTGGAGACCTGTCTGGATGACGGTACCAATGAGAATCCTATATTACAAGGCGGCATTAACCGGCGGTGTCCCAAGGAGCGGTCCGGGTACTGGTCGCGCAGGAGCTCCTGCGGTTCGCGTCGGCAAGTGTGGTCAGCCCGCGGGCCAACCCGGCAAACAGGGCTGCGGTGGAACCCAAGGCGCGGCCGCAGTTTCGGAAACCGGCCTGTCAACGTCGCGATCCTGTATCGTATGGATCGTCACTACCAACTGAATAACAGTTTTGGAGGTATTCCGAATGGCCGAGCGATCAGTGGGCCGTCGCGCCTTTCTTCGTTCAACGGGCTTTGCCATGGGCGCCGCGGCACTGGCCGCGTGCGCGGCACCGGCCGCAACCGGAAGCGACGACGCAGCCGCGGCAGCCGAACCTGCCGTTGTGACCTGGTGGTATGCCTGGAGCCAGCTGGATCCGGCCGTGGAGACGATTTCCGGCCTGGAAAGCTTCCGGGACCACATGGGTGGGGACACCACCGTGGACTATCGGGGCAGCACCAACACGGAAGCCGTCCTGACCGCCCTGGCGGCCGGCGACCCGCCCGACGGCGGCTCCAACATGGACTATCCCAACCTCTGGACGCGCGGCGTGGTCTTTGCCTGCAACGATTGGGTGGACGGCAGCGACGTGATTAATCCCGACGACGTGGTGGATGCCGTCTGGCAGGGCGGGTTCTACGACGGCAACCTGATTGGCGTGCCGTCCATCGAATCGTTCCTGTGGTACGGCCTCAACTACAACGCCCAGCACGTCGAGGAGGCGGGCCTGGATCCGGACGATCCGCCCCTGACCTGGGAGGGCGTGTTCGAGTGGCACAAGGCCTTGTCCAAGTTCGACGAAGGCGGCAACGTGACCCGCATCGGCCTCGATCCGATCGACGCCATGGCCGGCGAGCCGGACTTCATTTCCCTGTCCTACGGCCATCAGTGGTGGGACGACGAAACGCAGGCAATCGACCTGAACAACGAACTGCTCGTTCAGGGCATCAAAATGCAGGCCGAGTTCTTCCGGCACATCGGTCCCGACAACTTTGCAGGCTTCCGGTCCGTGGAGGGCCAGGGTGCGTGGGGGGGTGCCTTCAACGCCCAAGCGCAGTCGATGATCATCGAGGGGTACTGGCACGCGGGCGAGACCACCATCCAGCAACCCGATGTCGCGGTGCACAACCGGGCCACCTGGGCACCCGTGCCCGGTTTCCGCGAAGGCGCCAAGATCATGGCCACCGGTCCCCACATGGTGCAGATCTTCAAGGAAGGCCAGAACCCCGAAGGGATGTTCAAGGTGTCCGAGTTCCTGCACAACCATGAAGCCTGTCAGATCATCTTTGAGCAGGTCGGCTGGATCATGGGGATTGAATCCTGGCTGCCCACCATTGATGCGGACGCATATCCCGGTCTCCGGTTCTACATCGACGGCATCAACGACGTGACCGACTGGCTGGTTGGGCGCCGCTCACCCCTCCACTGGTACGTCAACACCCAGCTCTGGGAGCTGCGCGAGCAGGTCTACCGCGATCTGATCACCGCCGAGGAGGCGGTGGCGGAGTTGCAGACGCGCGCCGAGAACGAATGGGAGGCCCAGGGCCTGTCCTGATCTTCCAACCCTGACCAGGGGCGGGACGATACACTCGTTGTCCTGCCCCTGCCGTTTCCCCTCCGTGGCCCCGGGCATCCAGATGGCCGCTGTCACTGCCAAACCATCCCGCTATACGCCCCGTGAATGGCGCAACCTGCGTCTGGGACTGCTGTTTGTCTCGCCTTGGATTCTGGGTTTTCTGCTATTCACTGTCTATCCCCTGCTGGCGTCCGTGTACTACAGCCTGACCCGCTACGACCTGTTGCGGCCGCCGGTGTTCCTGGGCGTCGAGAACTACACGACGCTGTTCACCACGGACCCCCACTTTTGGAACGTGATGTACAACACGATCTATTACGTGGGTTTCAGTGTGCCCCTGGGGGTTGCCGCTGCCTTTTTGATCGCCAACCTGCTGAATTCCCGGATCGTGGCCCGGTCCTTCTTCCGGACCGTGATCTATGTGCCCGCCATCGTGCCGGCCGTGGCCTCGGCCATGGTCTGGCAGTTCCTGATGAACGTGCAGTACGGTGCCGTCAACGGTCTCCTGCGTTCGTTCGGCCTGCCCATCATTCCGTTTCTGTCCAACCCGGCCTGGGCCAAGCCGTCCCTGATTCTCGTGGCGATCTGGGCGCAAGGCGCGGCCGTGGTCATTTTCCTGGCCGCCCTTCAGGACGTGCCCCGCTCCCTATACGAGGCAGCGACCGTAGACGGTGCCGGCGGTTGGCGTAAGTTCCTCAACGTCACGATTCCGCTGACGTCGCCCATCATCCTGTTCAACCTGATCATGGGCTTCATCACCGCCTTCCAGGAGTTCACAATCCCGTGGCTGCTGACGGAGGGCGGCCCCATGAACTCCACCGAGTTCTACCTGGTGCACCTCTACCGCAATGCGTTCCGGTTCCTGCGCATGGGCAAGGCCTCCGCGATGGCCTGGATCCTGTTCCTGATCATCGTGGCCTTCACCCTCGTCATCTTCCGCTCCTCGGCCCGCTGGGTTTACTACGGAGGCGACAAGTGATCCGCGCCGCCTCGCCCGCCCGGCCCCCGAGCCCCGTCCAGATTCGCCTGCAGGGCGCGGCCGTGGCCCTGGCCAAGTACGCCATTCTGATCCCCCTGACGATCAGCTTTGCCTTCCCCCTGTACTGGATGGTCAGTTCGGCGTTGAAGATCGACCCGCAGATCTACACGATTCCGCCGATCCTGCTGCCGATCCCCGTGCATCCGCGCAACTTCATCGAAGGCTGGCAGGTTCTGCCCTTTACCCGCTACGCGTTCAACTCGATCGTGCTCTACACGGTCCCCGCCGTGCTCTTCACGGTCCTGTCGTCGACCATCGTGGCTTACGGCTTCTCGCGCATTCGTTGGCCCGGCCGGGACACGCTCTTCTGGTTCGTGGTGATGACCATGATGCTGCCCTGGGCTGTCACCATGGTGCCCCTGTTCATCACCTTCAAGTGGTTTGGCTGGCTGGACACCTACCGGCCGCTGGTCGTTCCGGCCCTGTTTGGGCACCCGTACATCATCTTCCTGCTGCGGCAGTTCTTCATGACGCTGCCGGAGGAACTCTCGGATGCCGCCCGTATTGACGGCGCCTCGGAGTTCGGCATCCTGTTTCGCATCATTCTGCCGCTGACCAAGCCGGCCTTGGCGGTGGTGGCGCTGTTCCGCTTCATCTGGGCCTGGAACGACTACCTGGGACCCCTGATCTACCTGCGGGACGAAACACGCTACCCGTTGGCTCTGGGCATTGAACAACTGAGACTACGGGCCGACGACATCGGCAACTTCAGCAACGGCATTCCCTATCTGATGGCCGTGAGCACGATCGTGGCGCTGCCGATCATCGTCACCTTCTTTCTGGCGCAGCGCACTTTCATCGAAGGCATTTCCCTGACCGGTCTGAAGGGGTAGGTGGCTGCAGGTGGACGGTAATTCCGTCGGTCCGGCGCGGCGGTTGCGGCGGCCGTGCCTGGCGTTCTGTCTTTGTGTGATCCTGTCGCTGCCCTTGGCGGCCTGTGTCGTGTCGCCAGTGGCGGTCCGGGTTGACGTGCAGCCCTTGCCGGCGCACTCTCCCTGCAGCGGCTCCTTTGTCGAGCATGAACTGCCCCACGTCACGGGTACCGCCTTTGAAAGGGTGACCTACTTCGCCAGCAATGGCGCGGGGCTGGCCATTGGCGATCTGGACAACGACGGCGACGAGGACTTCGTGCTCGCCAATCTCCTGGGTCCCAACCATATCTTCTGGAACCAGGGCGGCATGGCGTTCCGGCCGCAGGTGCTGTTCGACGGCAGCCTGCGGGCGGTGGCCCTGGTGGACGTGGACGGTGATACTTGGCTTGACATCACCGCAACCAGTCGCAGCGGCAGCGTGCTGGTGTGGCACAACGTCGGCGGCACGGATGCCGAGCTTCCGTTCCAAACCGACCAGCGGCCCGCCCGCCTGCCCGGCGTGGAAGGCTATGCCTACTCCCTGCAGTGGGCGGATTTGGACCGGGATGGCGATCTGGACCTCGTTACCGGTTCCTACGACGCCTCCATGGAAAAGCAAATCGGCCGCCGGGCGCTGGACGCCAGCAACCTGGGCGGGGTGTTCGTCTACACACAGGCCGACGATGGGCGCTTTGAGGCTGAGCGGCTCGCCTCCCAAGCCCAGGCGCTGGCCCTGCACCTGCTGGACGCGGACGGCGACGGCCTGCTTGACATCCTGGTCGGCAACGATTTCGACATGCAGGACCTCCTCCTGCTGGCCACCGACGATGGCCGCTGGCAGTCGGCGGCTCCCTTTGCCAGGACCACATTCAGCACGATGAGCTTCGATGCGGACGACATCGACAACGACGGTTCGCTGGAACTCTTTGCCGCGGACATGCATCCCTACTCCGAGGAGTCGGGGATCATGCGCCAGTGGGAGCCGGTCCTGCAGACGATGCCGCCGCCCGATCCCGCCCACGCGCCCCAGGCGATGGCCAACGTCCTGCAGACCCGGACCGGCGACGGCGGTTGGGTCGATCGGGCACCCGATTGGGGCATTCCCTACAGCGGCTGGAGCTGGTCGGCCCAGTTCGGCGATCTGGATCAGGACGGCTTTCTGGATTTGTACATCGTCAACGGCATGACCGCCCAGGAACTGTTTTCCCACCTGCCCAACGACGAGCTGGTCGAGGAAAATCAGGCCTACCGCAATGAAGCCGGCCGCCGCTTCGTGTCGGAACCGACCTGGAACCTGAATAGCACAGCCGGCGGCCGCGGCATGGGTCTGGCTGACCTGGACGGTGACGGAGACCTGGACGTGGTGATCAACAACCTGCGATCCCCGGCCCGCATTTTCGAGAACCAATTGTGCTCCGGGCAGTCCCTGGTGGTGCACCTGAGCCAGGCCGGGACGGGCAACACCCGCGCACTGGGTGCCGAGGTGCGCCTGCAGACCTCCACGGGCGTCTACCGGCGGCAGGTGCAGGCCGCCAGCGGGTATCTGTCCGGCCGCAGTCCCGCGCTGTACTTCGGCCTGCCCGAGGACAGTGAAATCCTGGCGTTGGAAGTCCGTTGGCCGGATGGCACCGTGTCCCTGATCGGCGGTCAGTCCCTTCAGCCGAACAGCCGGGTGGCAGTCTCCCGCTGACGCGCCGTTGCCCGCCGGGCCTGGGGCATTCCAATCTTTTCCAAACTTGTTGTGGTCCCAGGCCAGCAACAGGTTTTCGTACTTTGTGCCCCAGTCGACAATGGGTAGACCGTCTGGGTTCTTCAGCGGGCATCCCATCCAGGGCTGTCTAGCCTCAGGGCGTCCAAGTCCAGCAGCGCGCCGAGCCCGCGATGCGGCTCTACTGGGCGGAGCGCTTTGTCTACACCCAAGTGAGGTTGCGCGGGCCAGCATGCGGTTGTCCACCTTGTGCCGGCATCCGCCCTTGCGCGCGGGCAGCTTGCAGGCCGGCCCAGGTGTGTTCCCGGATCAGGTCGCGCTCAAACTTGGCCAAGGCTCCGCACAGGTAGAAGGTGAGCCACCCGGCCGGAGTGGTGGTGTCCAGATTTTCCTGCAGGCTGCAACCAAACCGATCCAGCCGCTAGATGACCAGCGTGTCGCCGGGATAGGCGAATTCCAGCGCGGTCTGGAGTTGGGGCCGCTCGTCCCCGGACATAGACCCGCTGCAGGTATCGGTCCAGATGTGCCCGCAGCCGGCCGTTGCCAGGGCATCGAACTACAGGTTGTAGGCCTGGTCGCCGGAACCGACGCGCGCGTAGCCAATCGTCATGCACCACTGTCCCACAAACCGTTCCCGGTACCAACATGGAACGTTGATGCCAGGGTGGCATTTTGGAACGCATGTGGCCGAGGGATGGTGCCAGCTGCGCAGCTCCGGTCCCGGTGTTCCACAGAGGGCCGTTTGCGAGATGGCGGAATCCGCTCTGGCCGGAGCTGCCATTCCATCCCCAAGGCGGGATCGGCGAGACCGTTTGGAGACCTGACCCTGTTGCGGTGGTGTCGGCTCCCACGCGTACACTACCAGGGCCGGCCGGCGTTGACGCCCGTGCATGTGTCCAACCCCCGGGCCCCTCTGTCAGGATACCGGCGGGGGTGCCGCACCGGCCGCACGCCCTGCCCATGCCTGGGAACCGGACCATGAAGTGCCTGTCGATGTACCACCTGCCCGTGCTTCTGTGTCTGTTGGTGCTGTCCGGGTGCGTTGTGGATACCGCCTTGCCGGTCGGGACCACGCCTGCCTCCACCATATCCCCGGCTTCCACAACCACATCCACGTCGCTGCTTGAGCCTCCGGTCCGTGCCGAGGTCCACCCGGCGGTGACGGCCAGCCTGGTCCCCTTGACGGTGGAGGCGGTGCCGTGTCCTGAGACCGGGCCGTCCCTCAGCCTGCGCTGCGACAAGGAAGTGCTGCTGGCCGTGCGGGACCGGCTGCGGGGCGAGCATCGGGATCTGCTGCGCACCTGGCACCCGGACAATCTGATTGAGAACTTCGAGGGTGTCAGTCTGGGCAATGATCCGCGCCGGGTCACTGGCTTACAGTTGATAGGGTGGTGGACCGATCCCAAGTTTCGACTGGTTGGGTCGCTGCCCCCGGCGCTGGGCCGGCTGTCCGAGTTGACCCATGTCGTCCTGCGCGAAAACGGGTTGCGGGGCCCGATTCCCCCGGAAGTCGGCCAGCTCACGCGACTGAGGGTGCTGGACTTGGCGGGCAACGAGTTGACGGGTGCCGTCCCTCCGGCGCTGGGGCGGCTCGTCCATGTGGAACACCTGGATCTGAGTGGCAACCAACTGACGGGTCCAATCCCTTCGGCCCTGGGACAGCTTGCACAAGTGGAACGCCTGGACCTGAGTGGCAACCAACTGACGGGTCCAATCCCTTCGGTCCTGGGACAGCTTGCACAAGTGGAACGCCTGGACTTGAGTGGCAACCAACTGACGGGTTCAATCCCGGGAGAACTGGGGCAGCTCAGGAATTTGCAGGAGCTGAACTTGAACCGCAATGGGCTCGAGGGATCCATCCCGGCGGAGCTGGGAACGTTCTGGCACCTGAGGGACCTGGATGTGAGCCACAATCGGTTGACGGGCCTGCTCCCGGCGGAACTGGGGCAGCTCAGGCAATTGTTGAAACTGAATGTGAGCCACAATCGATTGACGGGTCCGCTTCCGGCAGAGTTGGGGCAACCGGAGTGGCTCCAGGAACTCCGGTTGGGCCACAACCGGTTGACGGGGCCCATTCCGCCGGGCCTGGACCATCTGCTGGTGTTGGACGACAACCGACATCCGGTGCCAATTGCATCGGTGGCGGAACCTTGTCCCGCGTTCGGACCGTCTCCCAGCCTGCGCTGTGACAAGGAAGTGCTGCTGGCCGTGCGGGACCGGCTGCGGGATGACCATCTGGACCAGCTCCCAACTTGGCACCCGCGCAATCGGATTGAGCACTTTAAGGGTGTCATCCTGGGCGATGATCCGCGCCGGGTCATCGGCTTGGAGATGGTCGGGGTGCAGTGCAGCTACTCTTCATGCGGTTCGAGCGGAGCGGTGCCCTGGCAGTTGAGTCGGCTGCCCCGGCTGGAAAGGCTGGTGCTGCGCGAGAACGGGCTGTTGGGCTCGATCCCCCCGGCATTGGGACAGCTTACGCAACTGGAGGTGCTGGATCTGGCGGGCAACGAATTGACCGGATCCATCCCGGCACAGCTGGGGCAGCTCGCCCAACTGACGATGCTCGACTTGGGCCATAACCGATTGGCGGGCCCGATCCCGGCGGAACTGGGACAAGGCACCCCTCTGCGGGAACTCCGTTTGGGGCAAAACCGGTTGACGGGCCCGATCCCGGGGGAACTGGGGCAGTTCACCCAACTGACGATGCTCGACTTGGGCCACAACCGACTGGCGGGCCCGATCCCGGCGGCGTTGGGGCAGCTGGGGCAGCTGCAGGAGCTTCGTCTGCACGCCAACGAGTTGACGGGCCCGATCCCGGCAGAACTGGGACAACTCGG
>VXMJ01000073.1:79366-175109 GCA_009841145.1 Caldilineaceae bacterium SB0661_bin_34
GTCTGCACGCCAACGAGTTGACGGGCCCGATCCCGGCAGAACTGGGACAACTCGGGCAGCTGCGATACCTGAGGTTGGAACACAACCGGTTGACGGGCCCAATCCCGGCGCAGCTGGGTCAGCTCACCCACCTGACGATGCTCGACTTGGGCCACAACCGACTGGCGGGTCCGATCCCAGCGGCGTTGGGACGACTCGGACATTTGCAGGAACTCCGCCTGCACGCCAACGAGTTGACGGGCCCGATCCCGGCAGAACTGGGACAACTCGGACAGCTGCGATACCTGAGGTTGGAACACAACTGGTTGACGGGTCCGATCCCGGCGACGTTGGGGCAACTCGCCCTGCTGCAGAAACTTCGCCTGCACACCAACGAGTTGACGGGCCCGATCCCGGCAGAACTGGGGCAGCTCGCCCAACTGCAGTACCTGAGGATGAACAACAACCGGTTGACGGGACTGATCCCGGCGGCACTGGAACAGCGCGCGGCCCGACTTGTACTCTCACTCCATCTGGACGCCGACGAGGTGACGTGGAATCAGACGGCGGCGCCGTGTCCCGCGGTTGGACCGTCCCCCAGCCTGCGCTGCGACAAGGAAATACTGCTGGCTGTGCGGGACCGGTTGCGGGGCGAGCATCGGGAGCTGCTCCGCAGCTGGCACCCGGACAATTCGATTTACAACTTTCAAGGCGTCGTCGCAACGTCCGATGCCTACCGCCCGCGGGTCGTCGGTTTGCAGTGGATTGGCTGGTGGACCGATCCCCAGGTGCGGCTGGTCGGCTCAATCCCCCCGGAGTTGGGCCGGCTCACACACCTGGAGGTGCTGGATCTGGCGGGCAACGGGTTGACCGGCTCCATCCCGGAGGAGTTGGGGCAGCTCGCCCTGCTGCGGGAGCTGTATCTGAATGCCAACCGGTTGACAGGTGTCATCCCGGAGGAGTTGGGGCAGCTTGCCCAACTGCAATCCCTGAGGTTGAACCACAACCAATTGACGGGTCCGATCCCGGTAGAGCTGGGGCAAGGCACCCGGCTGCGGGAACTCCGGTTGGGGCACAACCGGTTGACGGGTCCGATCCCGCCGGACCTGGGGCAGCTTACCCACCTGACGATGCTCGACTTGGGCCACAACCGGTTGACGGGTCCGATCCCGGTAGCACTGGGGCAGCTCGGGCAATTGGAAGAGCTTTATCTGCCTGTCAACGAGTTGACGGGACCGATCCCGGTGGAACTGGGACAGCCCGGGCACCTACAGAAACTGAATCTGAGCCACAACCGGTTGACGGGTCCGATCCCGCCGGACCTGAAACAGCGTGCTGCGCGACATGAACTCTTCCTCCACCTGCATGCCGATGAAGGGACGGAGAACCAACAGGGGTGGTCGGAGCCGTGTCCCGCGGTCGGTCCGTCCCCCAACCTGCGCTGCGACAAGGAAATCCTGTTGGTGGTGCGGGACCGGCTGCGGGGCGAGCATCGGGAGCTGCTCCGCAGTTGGCACCCGGACAATTCGATTTACAACTTTCAGGGGGTTGTCATAAGGTCCGGCGCCTACCCGCCGCCGCCGCGGGTAACCGGTTTGGAGGTGATTGGGTGGTGGTCCGATCCCGAGTTTCGACTGGTCGGGTCGCTGCCCCCGGAGTTGAGCCGACTGCCCGATTTGGTATATATCACGCTGCGCGAAAACGGGTTGCGGGGCCCGATCCCGGCGGAGTGGGGCCAGCTCACGCAACTGCGAGTGCTGGACTTGGCGGGCAACGCGTTGACGGGTGCCATCCCTCCGGCGCTGGGGCGGCTCGGGAATTTGCAGGAGCTGAACTTGAGTCGCAGTGGGCTGGAGGGCCCCATCCTGGTGGAGCTGGAAGAGCCCGGACAACGGCCGGAGCTGAATGGGAGCCACATTCGGTTGCCTGGGCCGATCTCGCCGCCGGCGTCGGCGGCGTGTCCCGAGACCGGTCCGTCCCCCAGCCTGCGCTGCGACAAGGAAGTGCTACTGGCCGTCCGGGACCTGCTGCGGAACAAACGTTGGGACCGGGACCGGCTCCGCACGTGGCAACCGGACATTGGGATTGAGAACTTCGAGGGTGTCAGTCTGGGCGGTGATCCGCGCCGGGTCATCGGTTTGGAGATTGTCAGGGAGCGGTCCAACGCTTCAGGGTATGTGCCCTGGCAGTTGAGTCGGCTGTCCCGACTGGAAAGGCTGGTGCTGCGCGGGAACGGGCTGCAGGGCTCGATCCCCCCGGCCTTGGGCCAGCTCCCCCGGTTGCGGACGCTGGACTTGAGTGGCAACTGGCTGCGGGGGACCATCCCGGCTGAGTTGGGGCAGCTCCGCGAGTTGCGGGAACTCCACTTGCAGGACAACCCGTTCTTGACAGGATGCATTCCCCCGGCCCTGGCACCTGCCTGCGATTGTCCGGGCTGGTTGTGTGAGTGACCCGGTGCGGCCGGGCACCAGGATCCAGGTCATGCCGCCGGCGATGCCCGACGCGGTCCAGGCCTTTTTGCAGGAACCACCCAAGTCATTGGTTCGCAGTGGCCGGGCGCAGGTGTGAGTGGCCATGGCTCCCCACCGCATCACGACACCGGCTGTACGGATGCCACAGCCGGCGGGGTCCATGGGCCAGAGAAGTTCCGACAGCCAACGGGTTCCGGCCAAGAAGCAGGGCGGCGCGCGCCGGGCCGGCCAGGTCGGGGGCGTGAACGATCCGGAATGGATGCCGGTCGGGCTGCTCCGGATGCCCCGGAGGTCCAGAGCATGGAACCCGTTCCATGTCACCATGCCCGGTCCCCTCGACAGGGGCCGACTTTCACTCTGGTATTACTCCGACGCCGGCCTATGCGAAACGGTTCAGTGCCAGGGCAGCATCGTCTGGGCCGGCCGGGGTGCCTGTGATCCGGCGTGCCACTAGTTCGCCGGTGGCTGGGCCCAGGGTCATGCCAACCTTGTTGTGGCCGCAGGCCAGCAACAGGTTTTCGTACTTTGTGCTCCAGTCGACAATAGGCAGGCCGTCCGGGGTCATGGGGCGGAAACCCATCCAGGGCTGTCCGTCCTCGGGGCGAGGGTCCAGACCCAGCAGGTCACGACTGGCGCGTGCAACCTGGGCCGCCCGCTCGCTGTCCACGCGGTCGTCCATGCCCGTGAATTCCACCCGGCCGGCAATTCGCAACTGGTCTCCTATCGGGTTTACGGCCACGCCCTGGTCGATCAGCTGGACCCCGAAGTCCGGAAAGCCCTCGGGTCGTGCCATGGTGTAGCTGTAGCCCCGTCCGGGCACGACCGGCACGTCCAGTCCCCAGTTCCGGCCCAGCGCGCCGGACCAGGCACCGGCTGCCAGTACCGCGACATCGAACTCGATGTCCTCCGCGGTCGTGGTCACGGAGGTGATCTGGCCGTCGTTCATTCCCCCGATGCCGGTCACGGTCACATGAGACCAGAATTCGGCACCGTGTTGGCCGGCTTCGTGCGCCAGACTTTGGACGAAGGCCTTGGGCGACAGGCGTCCATCCCCCGGGAACAGGACGGCCCCCACAATCCTGTCCGCAGCCTGGGGCAGATAATGGCGGACACCGGACCGGTCGAGCAGGGCCGCGATGCCACCCATGCTCCGGTGCCGCAGGGCCTGGGTCGCGCCCTGCCGGAAGCCGGCCTGTGTGGAGAACACGTTCAGGGAACCGTCCATGCGGAAGTGGTCCTGCAAGGGCAGTGCCCGGTGCAGTTCCCGGTACAACTCCATGCTGCGTCCGGCCAACCTGTGCAGCACGGCCGTGGTCTTGAGCCACTGGACGGGTTCGGCGGCCGCGCGCAACCGCCGCCGCCATTCGGACAGGTCGGGATCGCCGGAGGCCGGCAGGTAGATCGAGGCCTCGGGATCCTGCCATTTTTCGAGCAACTGCTCGATGCCGTTGTCGGCGGCCATGGGTGTCCAGGAACTGGGGACCAGCAGACCGGCGTTGGCGTGGGAGGAACCACCGGCCACCTCGCCCCGGTCAATCACCAGGGGACGGTATCCTGCCTGGGTCAGATACCAGGCCGAGCATACGCCGACGATTCCCGCGCCGATGATCAGGATGTCGCACTGGCGTGTCATGGGCAGGGCCGGCACATCGTGCCGAACAAATCGCTAAGGTGGCGAATTATAGGCCCGCGCGGCCGGCTAGGGCTCTCAGTGGTGTTCGACACTATTTCGATTTCGTTGATCTTGGTCCGAACTCGGCATCGTTTCCCCTCGCGAAGCAGCCTTGTTGGTGTGTTTGTCGGCGTGGCATGGCAAGTCGCGATCGGGACCTTGTACGGACTGCCTGTACAGTAAATTGAACCGGCGCAGGGCATCCTCTGGATTGAGCCCGGCCTCGCTGGCCTCGGCCACCAGGGACCAAAGGCGTTGGCCCAGCCCCAGTTCGGGGTCCGGCTCGGCACTTTCTTTGATGGTGACGGCATGTACATCAGGGTCGGCACCGGCCTTGCGGATGCGAGATTGCATCAACCTTGCACCTTCAAGTGCTGGCAAACCCTTGGCGATGCCGTCCAGCGAACTTCGCTTCTTGCCCTTGGTTCGATACTCGGCCTGTTTGATTTGTTCCCATATCGTGAGGACCGAGTCGCTGTCCGCAAGCTGCAAATCCCCGAACACGTGCGGATGGCGCCGGATCATCTTGCGGCTGATCCCGGACAAAACGTCGTTCAGGTGGAATCGGCCCTGTTCGTAGCCAATGTTGATCAGGAAGAGCACATTCATCAACAAGTCTCCCAGTTCTTCCACCAGGTTCTCGTCGTCCTGGAGGTCGATTGCCTCGATGACCTCGTGAACTTCGCTGGCCACATGAAACCGTTGCGACTCCAAGTTCTTTTCCCGATTCCGCGGGCATCCGTCCGGTGCCCGAAGGCGGGCCAGAATGTTGGGCAACTGCGTCAGGCTGCAATCCTCGGCCAGTGGAGGCACCGCGAGGACATGGCCGCCGTCTTGAAAGGTCTCCCCTACGTCTGCCAGGCTGTACGGTGCCGGCCGGCTCTCGGCATGCGCAGGTTCCCGAGCCATGATCCAAATCCCATGGCTGGCAGGATACGCCCGCGTGAGGGCTGCCACCACCGCACGCCCTTGGTTCGGTCGAACGGCATCGACGATGAGCGGCATCGCCGGATCTGTGTGGGGGTACCAACGTGCGGCTAGCACGTCCGCCGTTGTGTACTGCCAACTCGATGGCGACATGCCCAGCTGTTCCAGGAGGTCCGGAATCGTGGCTGGCGACATCGGGCGAAAGCTCATATGCAGGGTTGCCTGATTGGAGAAGGGGATCTGTCCGTGGTCAAATTTACGTTGATGTCCAGCACCGGAAACCGGCTCAGTGAGTCGATGAAGGCCAAGGCCATGCGATGGGAAAGCGCACCTTTGCGGCGGGGGTGCGTTGCTTGGTGATGGAACTCCTGAAGCATCTGCACCGAGCGCGCCAGCTCCTCGGCATTCAACAGTTGCAGGGCGATGCGTTGCTTGTCGGATTCATCCGGATTTTCGCTGACGGCAAAAATCAGGATGTTGGTGTCCACGAAGCGCACGGGGCAATCACCCTTGGGCGTGTTGGGTGCGGACTACGGAATCGGAATCCGCCTCTTGGACTTCCCTGCGGGCACGGTTCCGGTCATACAACTCCTCACGCGACAGATTGTCCGCCGCGGAGAATCCGCTGTTGCGCGCGCGGATTTCCTCAACCACTTCGTTGATGGTCCGACGGTGGGATGCGAATGCATCCACGGTGGGTTGTGCCTCGTCCCTTGCGGGAACCGGTCTGCTTTGCACCAAGCTGCGCAGGAACTCTCTGACCAGAGCAGATACGGATCTGTCAAGCTCCGCGGCCCGAATGTGCGCTATGCGGTGGGTGGTTTCGTCGATGGATACGGTGATGTTCTTCATGTACACAGTCTCACATTTTCCGTGTAGCGCAGTGTGTAACGGAAATGGCGAATCCCACAAGCATCCAAGGTGCTGGAATGTTGACTCAGCGCGCGCCGCACCCTAGAATTGCCGACGATTCCGCCCAAGGCGTTCGCAACGCTGCCGGGTCGCAGTTTCCGGTTTCCGATATGATGAAGTCCAACTGGCAACAGGTGTTGCTGGTGTATGGCGGCTGGCTTGTTCTCTTCGCGCTGGCTCTGGTGTTGGTATTTCTGCTTCAGCGCAACGTGGTGGAGGACATCCTGATCGGCCGCATGGTCAATCCGTGGCGGCTGCGGTCCATCGGTCAGTGGTCCGTCTATGTGCTGGGAATTGGCTGGATCGTGTTTGTATTCCTGATTGAAGGCTATTTGCGAAACGGGGCCGCCCGCGGATTGTTCTGGCAGCGCATCGTCAGGGTCGGAGCGCCTCTCCTGGCTCTGATCAGCCTGTCGTATGCCGTCAATCGGTTTTTCTAGACCGGTTCGAGACCCGGTAGCCAACGGAGATTCGCGTGTGAGCAGCAGTCCAAACTCCTCTGCCAGAGGTTCCCAGGAGGTGCTGCTGGACGTCAAGGACCTCAGGAAACACTTTCCCATCAAGCGCGGCCTCCTGTCCAAGACGGTCGGCCACGTCAAGGCCGTCGATGGGGTCAGTTTCTACATCCGGCCCGGTGAGACCCTGGGCCTGGTCGGCGAGAGCGGCTGTGGCAAGACCACGACGGGCCGCGTCATCATGCGCGCCTACGACGTGACGGACGGTGAAATCTGGTTCCGGCGCAGCGAGGAGAACAACCTCAACATCGCCGAACTGTCCTCGGCGGAGGTGAAGGACCTGCGCAAGGACATGCAGATGGTCTTCCAGGATCCCTATTCCTCGCTCAACCCCCGCATGAACCTCCTTCAGAACGTGGGCGAGCCACTGCTGGTCAACGGCGTGGCCTCCGGCGACGAACTGGAGGAACGGGTGTCCGATCTGCTGCGCGTGGTGGGACTGCGGCCGGAGTACCTGAACCGCTATCCCCACGCATTCAGCGGCGGCCAGCGCCAGCGCATCGGCATCGCAAGGGCCCTGGCGCTGAATCCTCAGTTGATCGTCCTCGACGAGCCGGTCTCCGCACTCGACGTTTCCGTGCAAGCCCAGATTCTGAATCTCCTGCAGGACCTGCAGGAACAGTACGGCCTGACCTACCTGTTCATCGCCCACGACCTGAGCGTGGTGGAGCACATCAGCGATCGCATCGCGGTCATGTACGTGGGCATGCTGGTGGAACACGCGCGCACCGAAACGCTGTTCACGAATCCCAAGCATCCCTATACCGAGGCGCTGCTGGCCTCGGTGCCCAAGCCGGACCCCAGGGACCGCAGCGAGCCGATTGTGCTGGAGGGCGACGTGGCCGATCCGGCCAATCCCCCCGCCGGCTGCTACTTCCATCCCCGCTGCCGGTACAACGACGGCGATCGCTGCGAGACCGAGACACCGGCCTTGGAGCAGGTCGAACAGGGGCATTTTGTGCGCTGCCACTACGCGGCGGAACTGGACCTGCACGGCGTGCAGGCCTGAGAGCCTGTTGTGGCCGTTTCTCCTGTCATTGCCCTGAACGCAAGGCGGTCGGCCAAGACCGCTCCGCGCCAGGAACTGCCCAAGGTCGCGGATCTGCCGCGGCCACCGCGGGTGGCACTACTCTTCCCGCCCAACTGGACTCCGACCATGCCCCATCTGGCACTGCCGTCGCTGACGGCCTACCTGCGCCAGATGGGGGTCGCGGTGATGCAGCGCGATCTCAATGCCGAGGTCTTCGATTACATCCTCACTCCGGAGTATCTGCGACGTTCCGTCGCGGCGGTGCGCCGCCGGTGGGGTTCGGGTTCCGCGCGGAGCCGAGGAGTGCTGGAGACGCCAAGCCGGGAAACGGTGGACTGGGCCCTGACGCGCGGTCCGGAGCTGGTGCGTTCCGTGGCGGCCGCCAAGGATGTGGTGCGCAGCCCGGCCTTCTACGACGGACCGGAAGGCTTCGCCAACTTCCAGATTCTGGCCGACTGTCTGGAACTGGCCTCCCTGCCCTTTCATCCCGCCCATCTTCATCTGCAGAGCTACGAGGCGGCCCGGCCGGTGGACAGCAGCCGCAACCTGCTGTTCGGGGTCTCCGACCGGGACCACAACATGTTCCTTGACATCTATGAGGAAATCGTGCTCGAGGACCTGGAAGCCTTCGAGCCGGACGTGGTCGGCATCTCCATTCCCTCGGAAGCACAGGTTCTGGCGGGGTTCACCCTGGCCCACCTGGTACGAGAGGCGGACATCGACTGCCACGTCACCGTTGGTGGACCCCACATCAGCATGCTCCACGATGTCCTGCCCAAGCAGCCGGCACTGTTTGAACTAATCGACAGCGCGGTGGTGTACGACGGGGAAATTCCCCTGTACCAGCTGGCCTGTGCGGTGGTGGATGGCGGCGATCTGGACGGGGTTTCCAACCTGATTTATCGGAAGGGCCGGACGCTGCAGGTGACGGAGCGCAAGGAGCCGGAGAAGATCCGCAACCTGCCGCTGCCGGACTTCGATGGCTTCCCCTTGGACCGCTACTTGGCACCGGAACTGGTGCTGCCGCTCATGACGGCACGCGGCTGCTACTTCGGCCAGTGCGCCTTCTGCAACGTGGGCTACGGTGAGGCCGAGTCGTTCAGTCAGCTGACGGCCCGTTCGCTGGCCGATCAGATGCTGACCCTCAGGGAGAAGTACGGCACGCGCCACATCTTCTTCGCCGACGAGGCCATCACGCCGCGCAACCTGCGGGGCCTGTCGGCCATTCTGCGGGAGGAGGACGAGCCCATTCACTGGGGCGGCTGCGTGCGGTTCGAGAAGGTGATCGACCAATCGTTGCTGGATCAGATGTGGGCCGGCGGCTGCCGGATGATCATGTTCGGCCTGGAAAGTGCGTCGCAGGCCATCATCGACCACATGATCAAGGGCACCGAACTGCCCCACATGAGCCGCATCCTGAAGGAGAGTGCCGCCGCGGGCATCTGGAACCACACGTTCTTCTTCTTCGGATTTCCGGGCGAGACCCTGGACGATGCCCAGCAGACCGTCAACTTCATTTACGCCCACGGCGACGAAATCAATTCGGCGGCCATGGGCACGTTCCTGATGGAGCGTCTCTCGCCGGCCTATCGCTATCCCGCCTCCTTCGGCGTCTCGCGCATCATTGAGGACCCGGCACGGGACCTGGCGATCTACTTCCCCTACGAAGTGTCAAACGGCCTGGATGAGGCCATGGCCGAACGGGTGCACGATGGTGTTCTGGACAGTCTTCCGACCAAGCCGTTCCCCCACTTCTATGTCAGCGATGTCTATCGCTTCCTGTATGCCGGCCGGCTGAGTCTGGACGGCCGGCCCAACCCGGCTTGGCTGGCTCCCGCCGCCGCTGCCTGATCCCCGCGCCGCGGCATTCCTGTTGCCGGATGCTGCCCTGCATTGTTCCGAGGTGTTCTCGTCATGTCCGAAGCAATCGCTCTGCGCCAGGCTGCCACCGATCGTTACAGGCCCGATCCGGTCAAGGTCCTGTTTGTGGCCGAGTCGCCGCCCGATGTCGAGGAACGGCACTTCTACTTTCCCAACGTCCCGCGCGCGGACACGCTTTGGGTAGAACTGACCAAGGTGCTCTACGGCGATGACTTTGGTGTGACCAAAAACGAACGGGCCCGCAAAGCCGAGTGGCTGGCCCGTTTCCAGGCCGACGGCTATTGGATGGTCGAGGCCGTGCCGGAGCCAATCCACAAAAAACGGCGGGAAGCACACGTCTTGGAGCACAAGGACCGCGTGTTGGAGGTCATCGCGGACTGCAAGCCATCCCGGGTGGTTCTCATTGCCACGCCGGTGTGGCGCGCCCTCGAGGAGCCCCTGCGTGCGGAGGGTGTGCCGCTCGTGCAGACGGGACCCGTGTCGTTCCCGGGCCATGGCCAGCAGGGCAGGTTCCGGGAAGCCATGGCTGCCATCCTGCCCCTGCTGGTGGACTGAAGGTTCGCCGCGTTGCATTAACCTTCCGCGATCGCAGGTCAAACACACCGCAGACGTTTTTCCGCCGGTCCTTCTCCCACAATTTCGGCAGTCGCAAACCGCCGAACCAATCAGAGGGAGAAGGCAAATGTACAAGCTGATTCACCGACCGAGCCTCTTCAACGCACCGCTCCGCCGATCCTTTGCCAGCAACGTGTCGATGGGGTTCCCCGTGGACGTCGCCGAGGAGAGCGGACGGTACCTGGTGCAGGCCGCGCTGCCCGGCGTGTCCCCCGAGGACATCGAGATCACGCTCGAGGGCAGGACGCTCACCATCGCCACCGAGGAAGACAAGGAGCACGACGGCGAGGGGGCCAACTACACTTGGCGCGAGCGCATGCGGGGTGCCTGGCAGCGAAGCTTCCGCCTGCCGCAGGCCGTGGACACGGAAGGCGTGGAGGCCGAGATTGATCAGGGCATCCTGACGGTGTCGATCCCCAAGTCTGAAGTGGTCAAGCCCCGGCAGATCGAGGTCAAGACGGCCGACAGCTAACCCGGCATCGACAAGCCAGCAAGGGACCCGGCACCTGCCGGGTCCCTTGCTTTGCTGCCTGCAGGGAGGCAATCCGAACAGGGTGGATGTTGGCCGCAGCAGTCCCGATACAGCCATTCGAAAAGACGTTCGACGGCCGGACCGGACAGGTCAAGCCGTGGGCGCACGCCAAGCGCTCGGATTCCATGGTTGCCATCTTCAGTCCCGGCCGGCGGCGCACGCGGCTTGAAACGGACGAAGCAGTTTTCCAACCGGCTGGTTCCGACGAAGCTGTCGCTTGTCTCGCCTGCGGCGGACCAGGTCGGCGGGCAGATGCTTGGTCTTCCGCATACCGAGACCCCGGCATTCTGCGCGAGGCACTGCCAACTTGGTACGCGTGTCGCGCGCGGGGGCCCATTTCGATGAATTCGGTGCCGAATCCCACCCTTTTCGCCCTCTCGGAAGCTGGTCGGCGTGTAGAGAGAACGTACCCAGTCGGCAGATTCCGGACCGGCATCTTCCGGTTCGCCGAACCCAGCGCGGGGACTGCTAGAATTTGATGAATACCGGCAACAGACCTCATTGCGGTCCTGCTGCCGGCGGGACGTTGTCCTTGTCCTCCCAGGTCGAGCCGGGAAGGGCGCGCGGCAACGCCATACCATTACGTCGCAGTACTCCAGAGCCGCCGTCCCCCGTTTCCACCTTGGAAAACATGGTACTTTTGTGCTACCATATGTAACGGTACCGGTGCGTGCCTGCAGTACGCGGTGTGCAAGTTAGTTGGGCGAAAGGGCACAGTCATGAAAGTCGGACAGATGGGAACAGGTCAACTCGGGATCGACCGTTTCGGAGGTGCGGTTCCGACCGTGCAGACCGTCGTCGACCTGGATGCCGTCCGGGTGGCCAAGCGCGACCCGGCGGACGGCATGGTTCCCTATGACCGACAGCGAATTCGCAACGCCATCATGAAGGCCTTCCTGGCGGAGCAGGGCAGCCTGCAGGGTGAAGCGCTCGACCACAGGGTGGATCCCATCGTGGATGCAGTCGAGCAGCGGGTGGCGCAACGGGCCCTTGGGCGCCCCACGTTGTCCGTGGCCGTCGAGGAAATCCAGGATCAGGTCGAACTTGTCCTGATGAAGTCGGACCATGAGGAGGTGGCCCGGCGCTACATCATCTATCGCGAGGACCGCGCCCGGGAACGGGCGGTCCAGGCCGAGACGACCTCGCTTTTGCTGCCCGTGGAGTTGATGGTGGCCTTGCCCGACGGCACGCGCGAGCCTCTGGATCTTGAGCGCCTGAAGGTGCAGATCGCGGAGGCCTGCCACGGCCTGGACGGAGTCTCTGCGGACGATGTCCTTGAGGTTCTGGCGCGCGACGTGTACAACGACATCACGCCGAAGGACCTGCGTACGGCGCAGATTATGGCGGCGCGCTCCCTGGTTGAACAGGACCCCGACTACTCGAAGGTGAGCGCACGGCTGGTCCTGCGCAAGCTCAAGGATGAGGTGTTCCCCTTGGTCTGCCCCGATGTGGCAGGCATCCGGAAGCTGACCGACCGCCAGCAGTACCGGGCCTATTTCCCGCGTTACGTGCGTACCGGCATCGACTGCGAACTACTGCAACCTGCACTGGCCGAAATCTTCGACCTGGAACGGTTGGCCGAGGCCCTGGCGCCGGAACGGGACCAGCAATTCCAGTTCCTTGGGCTACAGACCCTCTACGACCGATACTTCCTCCACTCGGGCGGCACGCGCATCGAACTACCGCAGGCGTTTTTCATGCGCGTGGCAATGGGACTGGCGCAACAGGAGGCCGAGCCGGACGAGCGGGCCATCGAGTTCTACGAACTACTGTCGTCGTTCGACTTCATGTGCTCAACGCCGACCCTCTTCAATTCGGGAACCGTCAACCCGCAGCTTTCGTCCTGCTTCCTCTCGACCGTGCCGGACGATCTGGCGGGCATCTTCAAGGCGATCAAGGACAACGCCCTGCTGTCCAAGTTCTCGGGCGGCCTGGGCAATGACTGGAGCCAGGTACGGGGTTTGGGAGCCCACATCAAGGGGACGAACGGAGAGTCCCAGGGGGTCATTCCGTTCCTCAAGGTGGCCAACGACACAGCCGTGGCCGTCAATCAGGGCGGTCGTCGCAAGGGGGCGGTCTGCGCCTACCTCGAGGTGTGGCACATCGACATCGACGAGTTTCTCGACCTGCGCAAGAACACGGGCGATGATCGGCGCCGTACCCACGACATGAACACTGCCTGCTGGGTGCCCGACCTCTTCATGGAACGGGTCCAGGAGGACGGGAATTGGACCCTGTTCTCACCGGACGCGGTGCCCGACCTGCACGAGATCACCGGTCTCGAATTCCGGGACCGCTATCTCCTGTACGAACAGCAGGCGGCCGAAGGCCGGCTGAAGGTCACCAAGCGCATCCGCGCCCGTGATCTGTGGCGGCGCATGCTGACTATGCTCTACGAAACGGGGCACCCCTGGATCACGTTCAAGGATCCCTGCAATCTGCGCTCGCCGCAACAGCACGTCGGCGTGGTGCACTCCTCCAACCTGTGCACCGAGATCACGCTGAACTCCTCCGCGGATGAGGTTGCCGTGTGCAATCTCGGTTCGGTGAACCTGTCCAACCACGTTGAGAACAGCCAGTTCCTACACCAGAAGCTGGAGCGCACCGTGACCACCGCGATGCGCATGCTGGACAACGTCATCGACATCAACTACTACACCATCCCCGAGACGCATACCAGCAACCAGCGGCACCGGCCGGTCGGCATGGGCATCATGGGTTTCCAGGATGTCCTGCACAAGCTGAACATCGCCTATGCCTCGGACGAGGCCGTAAGGTTCGCCGACGTCAGCATGGAGGCGGTCTCCTGGTATGCCATTTCGGCGTCCGCCGCCTTGGCTGAGGAACGCGGCAGCTACCCGTCGTTCGAGGGTTCGCTCTGGTCCCAGGGCAAGCTGCCCTGGCACTCGCTCGACGATCTGGACAAGGCGCGCTATCGGAAGCTTGAGGTGGACCGCAGCTCCACCCGCGATTGGGACAGCTTGGCCCGCCGGGTCCAGCACGCGGGCATGCGCAACTCCAATGTCATGGCCATTGCGCCGACGGCGACGATTGCCAACATCTGCGGTGTCAGTCCGTCGATTGAGCCGGTGTTCCGCAACCTGTACGTCAAGGCCAACATGTCCGGCGACTTTGTGGTGGTCAACCCCTATCTGGTGGACGACCTGAAGGAACTGGGTCTGTGGGACCCGCTGATGATCAGCGATCTCAAGCTGCACGACGGCAGCCTGCGCGACATTCCGCGGGTTCCGGATCGGCTGAAGGAGCTGTATGCCACGGCCTTCGAGATCGATCCCACTTGGCTCGTCAAGGCGGGGGCCCGGCGCCAGAAGTGGATTGACCAGTCCCAGTCATTGAACCTGTACGTCTCCACCACCAGCGGCAGGGAATTGGACGAGCTGTACCAGCTGGCCTGGACACAGGGTTTGAAGACGACCTACTACCTGCGGACACAGGGTGCCACGCAGGTGGAAAAGAGTACGCTGCAGGGCACGGACGGACGGCTCAATGCGGTTCCAGTGGCCCCGGCCCCGCCCACGCTCTACAGCGAGCTTGAGACCTCCGTGGACGGGTTGGTCTGCAACCTGGACGACGAGGACTGCGAGGCCTGCCAGTAAGTTTGGCTCGCAGCCAGCAAGGGGACTGCTAAGGTTCTTGGTCTGCGGAGGTTGCACGCAGTTCCCAACCAAAAGCCGGGTTGTTTAGGCAGTGCGTTGAGGCGGCCGTGGCGTGCAGATCGACGGTCGTCGTGATGTATGGACACGTTCGGCAAAGGTGGTCGCGCCGGATTGACCAATCGAAAGGGTGCCTTCGGCGGATATCGCCCTGCGGAGCTTCGCTTCGTCCGTGTTGACCCCGGTCAAGGGTCTGTCCCATTCCCACGTCGGCTGTTCGAGGATGGTCGGAGATGGCCTGTGTCAACGGGGTTGGCATGGCTTGTTGGCTGACCGGTGTGGCAAGGACGACGTACTAATTCGTCCCGAGTAGGGTTTGTGCCTCAGGCGGAGCAGGAGGCGTAGCGTGGACGCATCGGAAGTCCTGGAGCAGGGGCACATGGTTGCCGGCATATCGGTACGAGAGCCGACAGGCAACGCCACCGACGCGTGGGATGCTGTTGATCAAGCATGGGAACAGACCGTGCCGGCCCGGGAGCAACGCGCATTCAAAACCGGATTGAGGCAAGGACAGGCAACCGTGGAAGGCCGCGGTGTGAGCAAGGAGGATCTACTTCCGAACAGCACACCGTGGCATGTGCCTCAATCATGAGTGCCCAGACGCCCGCGGTACCTGGCTTTCCCACTTCGCGTTTGCCGGCCGTCAATGTGGCACAGGTGCCCCAGCGCAGCCCCCTGCGTTATCCGGGGGGCAAGACTTGGCTAATCCCACACGTGCGGGCCTGGCTGCGGCATGTGCAGCCCACGCTTCTCGTGGATCCCTTCTGTGGTGGGGGCATTGTGTCCCTGACCGCGGTGATGGAGGGCCTCGTGGAACGTTGCATCATGTTGGACTTGGATCCCGATGTGGCAGCCTTTTGGCACGCCGTGCTGAGGGAGGGCGAGGCTCTGGCCCAACGCATTGAAGACTTTGAGCCGTCCAGGGAACAAGTGGAGGCCCTGATGCGGACGGTACCTGCCAGCATTCTGGACCACGGCTTTCGAACACTGGTGCTGAACCGCACGCGCCGCTCCGGTATCCTGGCCCCGGGAGCAGCCCTGATCCGGCAGGGGGAAAATGGCCAGGGCCTGAGCTCGCGCTGGTATCCGGACACATTGGCGCGCCGCATCCGGGCCATTCAACCCTTCGCAGAGCGCATCGTTTTTGCTCAAGGGGATGCTCTTGCATTGTTGCCGTCCTTGTTACACGGTTGGGGACGGCGCGCAGCCCTGTTTGTCGACCCGCCCTACACGGCCGGCGGTAAACGGGCGGGCCAGCGCCTCTACACCTACCATGAATTGGACCATGAACGGCTCTTTGATCTTCTGGCCGGTGGCCGAGGTTCTTTTCTCCTGACCTACGATGCAGCACCCGCCATCGAGCACCTGGTAATCCGTCATGGCTTTCATGCAGTACGGGTGGCCATGAAAAACGCCCACCACGCTCACTTGCCTGAATTGGTGATAACGTCGGAAGCCCTGTTTGCATAACCCATCTCACCGCCGCGATGCAGCATTGTGGAAGGGCATGACCTTCCTGAGTCAGGAAGCCCGGTGATGGCAATACCCCCAAGTCCCGCACTCAAGCATCCAGGAGGATGGGCGATTGGATGGACTTGGCCCCAGTGGACTTGGTTCAGAGAACCCAGGTCGCAAGCCTGCGATAGAGGTTCCCCTGCGGTGTTGCTTCCGTGCGGTACAGGTGAACCTGCCGCAGTTCAGCTCTCAGTTGTGGCGGTTGAAATAGCACCTCGACCGGAATCAGTTGCAAACTCTTGAGTTCGCGGCGGCCCTGAAACCGCCTCCGTACCCGGCCCAGGGTGACGTGCGGCCTGAAGGGTTTCGCGTCGTAGGCCAGTCCGGCCTCGACCACGGCCGGCAACAAGGCTTCATGCAACTGTTGCAGGCACTCGCCGGACTCGGTTACGGGACACCAGAGACCGCGCGGACGAGCGGGTTTGGGGAAGAAGCGGGGCGGCTGGAGCACCGTGTCGAGAGCCGACAGGTCGTCACACCGGCCATCCAGCAAGTCCTGCAACCTCTGGCATGACCGGTCCTGTACAGGACCCAGGAAGACCAACGTGAGGTGTAGGGACTCGGGACGCACCCAGCCCACTGCCTGTTCCAGCCCGGCCGCTGCCAGCTGCTTCTGCAGATGCCGCTGCCAGACGCACAGCCAGGACACGGCATCCTCGGGAAGGGAACACCCCAGGAAACAGTTGGCGCGGGTCACTGCAGTGCCGGTCTTCACTGCCGGGCCAGGCGCTTCAAGTCGGCTGCCAAATCCTCCGCCTGCAGATCGCTGGCATAGGTAAGCGCCATGTGGCCTTCCCGGTTGAGGACGTATACCCGGGTCGTGTGATCCACCAGGTAAACATCGTCTCCGGCCGACTCTGCACCGGAGTCCACATACACCCCGTAGCCGGCGGTCAAGGCTGCCAACGCCTCCGGCTCCTCAAGGCGAATCCCTCTGACCGACGGATGGAACTGGCTGACGTAGGCTTCCAGGCGTCCGCGGTTGTCCCTTTGCGGATCAACCGTGACAAACAACACGTCCACTTCCGCCTGGACAGACTTGGATTGGACCGACAAGGCATCCGTCACTGCATACAGCGTGGCGGGACAGAAATCCGGGCAGAAGGTGTAGCCGAAGAAGACAACCTGCAACCTGCCAGCTAGCGCTCCGCTGTCGAAGGGGGTGCCCCGGTGGTCCACTCCGGCAATGACTGGCACTTCCAGGGGCGGCTCCAGTACCGTGCCATGCCAGGCGGCGTTGCCGCAGGCCGCACATGCCAGGACCGACAGAAACAGAATCGCGGTCACGTGGATGGTTCTGTGCGCGCGGCCGGGGATCCGGGGTGGGGTCATTGTCCGAAGGCAATTCGGGAGACTGCCGACGATCTTCGAAACGGGAACTGATGTGGTTGGTTCGGCAGGAAGCAGTCCGGTGAAGGGAAGCCCTCTTCAATCGGACAACGGCCGACCGTCAACATCGGGAGGGATTGTACGCCTGCTACCGGCCTGTGTCCCCGGTCTGTCCGCATTCAGGTCGCGATTGGCTCACCAAAACCGGTGTGAATTTGCACGGTCCCGGACAAGGGACGGGTACGATTCGTTCGCTTCATGGACAGCGCAACCAACCCCGGAGTTGAACCCCCATGCCGCAACAACGCCAGCCTGAGGAATGGCTTGATCAGGAAGTGATGGATGCCATCTGCGCGGAACAGAATCGGCAGGCGGACGGCATCGAACTGATTGCCAGCGAGAACTATGTCTCTCGGGGTGTGCTTAGGGCCATGGGCAGCGTGCTTACCAACAAGTACGCCGAAGGCTATCCCGGCAAACGCTACTACGGTGGTTGCGAGCATGTGGACACCGTGGAGCAGCTTGCCATCGACCGCGCCAAACAGCTGTTCGGGGCGGAACATGTCAACGTGCAGCCCCACTCCGGTGCCCAGGCCAATGCGGCCGCCTACCTGGCCGTGCTGGAACCCGGGGACCGCGTGCTGGCCCTCAAACTGGATCACGGCGGCCACCTGACCCACGGCTTCCACCTGAACTCCTCCGGCCACTTCTATCAATTCGAGCACTACGGCGTCAACACCGAGACGGAGGTGCTCGACTACGAAGAAGTCATGGACACGGCCCTGAAGTTCCGGCCCAAGCTACTGGTCGCCGGAGCCAGTGCCTACCCGCGCCACTTCGACTTCAAGGCCCTGCGCCGCATTGCGGACGCCACCGGTTCCCTGCTGATGATGGACATGGCCCACGTGGCCGGCCTGGTGGCAACTGGGTTGCATCCCGATCCGGTGCCCTGGTGCGACATCGTCACCACCACCACGCACAAAACCCTGCGGGCAGCTCGTGGCGGCATGATCCTATGCCGCAAGGCGCATGCCAGAGCCATGGACCGATCCGTGTTCCCGGGCCAGCAGGGTGGTCCCCTGATGCACATGATCGCCGGCAAGGCCGTAGGTTTGGGGGAGGCCCTGCAACCGGAATTTCGCACCTACCAGGAGCAAACCGTGGCCAACGCCGCCTGCCTGGGCGAGTCGCTGCGGGAACAGGGGCTGCGTTTGGTCTCCGGGGGCACGGACAACCATCTGTTGCTGGTGGATTTGGGCAGCCTGAACCGCGACGACGTGACGGGCAAGTCGGTGGAGACGGCCATGGACAACGCCGGCCTGCATTGCAACAAGAACATGATCCCCTTCGATCCCCGGCCCGCACGGGTCACCAGCGGCATCAGGCTGGGTTCGCCGGCTGCCACCACCCGCGGCATGGGCGAGCCGGAGTTCAGGCGGATCGGCGCGTGGATTGGCGAAATTGCCCGCGATCCGGCCGACACGGGCCTCCAGCGGCGCATCAAGGATGAAGTTCGGGAGATGGTTGGGAACTTCCCCGTGCCGGCCTGAGCGGGACGCAACCATGGATACCGCCCGGATTCAGGCCCATATTGCGGAGTATCGGCGGGGCTATGCCTGGCTCTGGTCCCTGATCCGGACCCCGGCCCAGGTGGCTGCCACGCCTCAGGCCAAGGAGCCTCTGCCAACCGAACAAGGCCTGTCCCTGCGGCGTCTCAAGTCCTTTCTGGTATCGGTCGGGGCTCCCGAGGAGAATCTTCCCTACATCCATGTGGCCGGCACCAGTGGCAAGGGATCCGTGTCCCATCTGTTGGCGCGCATCCTGACGGCCGGCGGTTGCCGCACCGGCCTGCACATCAATCCCTATCTGCAGCTGCCCCACGAGAAGCTCGTGGTGGACGACCGCTGGATTACCGTGCCGGAACTGAATGAGCTGTTCAACGACTTCGCCCATCGGTACGGTCTGTGGCAGCAGGCACAGGGGGAGTTCACGCGTCTCAGCTACGGTGAAGCCTGGGTCGCCCTGACGTTTCTGTTCTACGTACGGGCCGCCGTGGACTGGGGCATCGTTGAGTGCGGATCCGGGGGCCGTTGGGACGCATCGAATGTGGTTCGGCCCCGACTGGCCCTGGTCACCAACATCGGCCTGGACCACGTGGAGACGCTGGGCGGCACCCTGGAAAGCATCGCTTGGCACAAGGCCGGCATCTTCAAGCCGGGGGCACCGGCCCTCACCGGAGCCGGACAGCCGGAGGTGCTGAATGTGTTGGAGACCGAAGCGCGAAAGGTGGGCACGGACCTGCACACCGTGGGTCCGGCCGGGGATTCAACCCGGGATTGGACCTTCCGCTGGCACGCCCGTACCCACGGCGGCCGGTTGGCCCTGACGGTGGAGAGTCGCTTTGCGGTCCACCGCGACCTGCCGATGCCCGGTTTGGCCCCCTTCCAGGCGGCCAACGCCGCGGTGGCAGTGGCCGCTGCGGACCTGTTGCAGGCCGGGAGCGGGCTGCACTTGGCGGAGGGAGCCGCGGCCAAGGCTCTGGCGGGAGGTGCGGTGGCCGGCCGCCTGGAGCATATCCAGACCAAGCCGGACATCATTCTCGACTGTGCCCACAATGTGCCCAAGGCGGAAGCCCTGGTCGCTTCGCTGCAGCAGAGCTGGTCCGGTCGCCGGTTCCTGATCATCACGGGGATGCTGACCACCAAGGACGCAGCCGGCATTCTGGCCGTGCTCTGCCGGTTGGACGGCGACTTCCTGCTGACCGAGCCCTACGTGTTCGGCAAGTCCACCTGCCGCCCCGGCGACCTGGCCCAGTGCCTGCCGCGCGGCGAACGCCACCGGCTGCGACACCTGTTCAGGGATGTAGGTTGCGCCCTGCGCCATGCATTGCGGACGGTGGAGCCGGATACGGTCATTCTGGTGACGGGTTCGGTCTATCTGGTGGGAGAGGCCCGGGATCACTGGCATCCGCGTCCCCGTCTGCTGGAGGATCTGACGGTCCAGCCGCCGGTGGCTCCCCGTCGTCCCGGCTAACCAGAACCGGCCACACCACCCACAGGCACAACGCACCGAACACGATCAGGCCCACCACCAGGCGCAGCAGGCTGGCGGCATCGAACAGATCCGGACTCGTCATGCGCGGGGGCGGCGGCCGGGATCCGGTCCGTGCGGCCAGAGCGCAACCAGTGTGCCGAGCGCCAACACGACGCCGCCGATCCACAACCAGATCATCAAAGGGTTGAGGAAGAAGGAGAAGGTGGCCGACGCGGCCTCGTCCTGCCACCCGTTGAGCACCACATACAGGTCTTCGCGCAGCGACATGTGCAGGCCGACCTCGCTCGTCGGAGCCTCCGGGGCCTTGTGGTACACGTTGCGGCGCGGTTCGAGGCGTGTCACCGGGTTGCCTCTCCGGTCGTGCACCGTTACGAAGGCCCGATATTCCGTCAGGTTGGCCTGTTCCGTCTCCGTCAGGCCAATGTACGTTACGGTCCACCGACCGAACTCGGCCTGCTGTCCCCGAGCCAGGGTGATGTGGCGCACTTCCTGATGGAACTCGTTGCCGACGATGGCGACACCCATGCAGACGATGCCAACATGCACCAGGTACCCGCCATAGCGCCGGCTCTGGCGCACCAGCAACTGTTTCAGGGAGACCAGCGGGGGTTCGGTCCGGACGCGCCTACGGGCTCGGATGCCGTCCGCAAACTCCTGCAGTACGCCCAGAAAGGCCAGGAAACAGACGAAAAGGCCGGCCGTGGCAAAGGGGTCCGGAGGCAGGAGCGACAGGGAGACCAGCGCCAACCCCAGGGCTCCGGCCAGCGGAAGTCGCAGCTTGCGCCAGATCTCCGGTGGACGTGTGAACCGCCAACCCAGAAGCGGTCCCACCCCCATGAACAACAGCAGGAGCAGGAAGAGGGGGCCGTTCACCTTCTGGAAATAGGGTGCGGCCACTGCAATCTGCTCTTGGGTGAGGAGTTCGCTGAAGACGGGGAAGTAGGTGCCCCAGAGCGTGGCGAAGGCGATGCCGCCCAGCAGCCAGTTGTTGGCCAGGAAGGCGGTCTCGCGCGAAAGCCAGGCGGCGGGTGCGGCCGGTTCGGTCAACAGCGCGCGCCGCACCCACAGGAGAAGCGGAAAGCCAACCGCGGTCAGGGCCATGAATCCCACAAAGTACAGGCCAATCGAGCTGCGCGCGAACGTATGCACGCTGGCCACGACGTCGCTGCGGGTGGTGAACGTGCCAAGCAGTACCAGAAAGTAGGTCAGGCCTATCATGACCATGTTCCACAGGCGCATCGTGCCACGCTGCTCCTGGACAATCAGGCCGTGCAGAAAGGCGGTGGCCGTCAGCCAGGGCAGCAGAGAGGCGTTCTCGACCGGATCCCAGGCCCAGTAGCCGCCCCAACCCAGTTCCAGGTAGGCCCACTGGCTGCCCATCAGGATGCCAATCGAGAGGAACAGCCATGGCACGAGGGTCCAGCGGCGCAGCATCCGCAGCCAGACGGTGTCCATGCGACCGACGGCCAGGGCCGCCACGGCCAGCGAGAACGGCACCGTCAGCCCGACATAACCCAGGTAGAGCATGACGGGATGGATGACCATCCAGTAGTTCTGCAGCAGGGGATTGAGGCCCGCACCGTCCGCCGGCGGGAAGGGGATGCGCTGGAACGGGTTGGCCGGTACCACCACCAACAGCAGGAAAAACGCCAGATTGGCGCACAGGACGGCCGTGGTCCAGGGGGTGAGGTCCGGCAGGGTCCGCGCCACGCGGCGCACGGCGAGGAGAGAGCCACAGGCCAGTATGAAGGCCCAGAACAGGAGGCTGCCGGCCTGACCTCCCCAGAGGGCCGCAAACTTGTAGAAGAGGGGCAGTGCGGCCTCCGACGAACTCCAGACATAGAGAACCTCGAAACGGTCCTGCATCAGCAGGATCCAGAGGATGACGGTGGCGCCGGCCACCAGCAGGACCGTGGCCCGCAGCGCCCGGTTGCCTGCCATCCGCCAGGAGCCGGCACCATGCACGCTGGCATGCAGGGACGCGGCCACCCCCAGGCAGGCCGTGGCCAGTGCGGCCGCCAAGGCCAGGGCTGCAAAATCGGCGATCATGGTTCGGGCTGGATCAGGGGCAGGAACTGCTGCATGGCCTCTGCCGTGAGGGGTCCCCGCCAGGCCCCCGCCAGGTTGCCGGCCGGATCTATGAAGAAGGTTTCCGGAACCCCCTGGATGCCGTAGGCGCGCGCTATCAGACTACCGGAGTCCCGGCCGTTGGGATAGGTGATGTCGAACGTTTGGATGAAGCGCAGGGCTGCCGCCTTCTGATCCAGGTGGGCGACACCCAGGACCGTAATGCCCAGGTTTTGGTTCCGCTGCCATGTTTGCTCCAGGAGCGGCGCTTCGTCGCGGCAGGGATCGCACCAGCTGGCCCAGAAGTTCAGGACAATCCCTCGTCCCTGCAAGTCTGTCAGGGTTAGCGATCCGCCCTCAAGCAGCTGCAGGTTAAAGGGCGGTGCCGGTTCGCCCACGGACAGGACGACCGGCTGGGCGCGCAGCACGCGCCAACCCAGCAGGGCGAGCAGGATGAGCATGACCGTGATCGCGGCCACAACCAGCAGCAGCGAACGGGACACCAGCGGTGGTGGATTGGAAACGGGCTCAGTCATGTTGGGGGACGGGCGGACGCGGCTTCATACAGCCGGGGACGCTTGATTGTGGGTTTGGGGTTCGGCTCCAGATCGCCTTTGTCGGACGGCTCGACGCGTACGGAGGCCCACACCGATGCCCAGGCCGACCACGGCCGCGGCAGGCACCAGCCAAGCCAGGGCATGGAACCCGCGCAAGGGGGGTTGGCCGTGGACCTGCGGTCCATATTCCTCTTCGAAGTAGGCCACGATCCATTCGGGATCCCTGCCTTCCGCCAACAACTGGCGGATCTCCGCGCGCATCTGGATGCAGGCCTGCAGTTCGCAGGCATCGAGCCGGACGCCGGAGCAGAGCGGACACCAGAGTTCGCGTGCAATGTCGTACATGCGGTCGTCCAGCTCGGTTTGGGCCAGGACGGTTACAGATAGACCCAGAAAGGCACCCGCGAACAGCAGGACGAGGATCAGGCAGGGCCGAAGGTGCGGCATCAGGCATCTCGTCCTTGGCGCTCGCGCCGCAGTCCGACCAGCAGCAGCGATCCGCCACCGGCCAGCAGAATTAGGGCGAGCGCGGCCGGCAGCCAGCGGGGCATCAGGTAGGCGGGTTCCGGCAGGACCTGGGTGGCGGTCGCCTGTTGACCTGCCGCGCCGGTCCGGGCGGCCGCTGGTCCGGAGAACTCGATATCCAGGATTCCGTCCGCAAGATCGGCAGCCTGCCAGACGGTGAACCCCTGCCCGTTCAGTTCGCGTTCGCCGGACTGCACAAACCCCGCGGGCTCGGGCTCCAGGCCCGGCACATCGGCAATCAGGAGGATTGCATGACGGACGGGATAGGGCCAGGCCTGCCGCCAACGCTGATCGGCCAAGGGCCACGGCAGGGAGTAGCCCAGTACGGCCTGGTGGCGACCGGAAACCGGATAAATCGGCACGGAGTCGAGAACAAATCCGTCTCCGGCAGTGAACCGCGTGCGACCGAAATCGGCCAGCGTCACCTCGTCGGCCGCCGGATCGATTGGGATGCGGGCCGTGACCGGAAGCGTTTCCGGCGTCTCCGACTCTCCCGTGAACACCCAGGGCAGCGTGTTGACTAGCAAAACAGTCTGGCCCACCAACAACTGCTCGCCGGATAGGGCCAGGACCAATTGCAGGGACTCGACCTCAAGATTCCCATGGGTGGCGGACGGCAGGTACAAATCCAACATCAGTTCCGGTGTCCGGCCGAGTTCGTCGAACCTGACGGGCGGTGATGCGAAGTCAAGATTCGCCTGTTCCGCCTGTGCAGTCCAGAGGATGCGCGGGGCGGGTTCGACACCCTCCAGGATGAAGGTGTCGTCGGCGGCCACAGGCACCGTGTAGGTACCCAGGACCGTCTCCCCCACCTGTGCCTGCATCCGCACTTCGGTTGGGGGATCCGTCGCCGCGCCGGGACTCAGTTGCCGGATCCGGCCATTCAGCACACCTGTGCCGGGCCGGAGCGGATTGGTCCAGTCGGGTGTCAAGGTCAGGGACTGCAGGTACCGCTGGATCAGCCGAAGTTCGCCCACCGTCGGTACCGGATGCTGTTGTTCGCCAAGGCTGGCCGTCACCGACTCCGCCCAGGCCTGGTGGTTCGCGGTCAGGGCCAGGGTTTGCCAGTCCCGGTCTCCGAGCGGTGTGGCCACCGTTGCCCAGAGGCGGGCGCCTTCGTTAAGCTCATCCGGACTGGTGGAGAGTTGCCAAATCCACGCCACCACGTCTCCGATCTGCGCGTCGGTCAACTGGTTGCCCCAAGGGGGCATGAGGTTCTCGATGCGCCCATCCCGGGTGGTCCGGAACCAGTCCGCGGGACTGCCTTGGGCAATCCGTTCCGGATCGGACAGGCCTGGCGCGGACAGATTCTGTTCGACCATGACGGGTCCGTCTCCGGCACCGGTCGGCCCGTGGCACGGAGCACAGTTCTGGAGAAAGGTGGTTTCTCCGGCTGCGGCCCAGCTGCGGCCGGGCACAAGATCCTGAGCCTGGACCGGGACGGCAGGCCATCCCAACCACAACAGCACGGTTAGGGCTCCAAGCCAGCGACCAGGGGAGCACCCAGGAGCAGACGCGCCGGCTGCCGGCATCGCAGAGGCTGTTCCGTGAGGTTCAGTGCAGGCTGAACCCGCGGATGCGCAGGCTGTTGCGTACAACGAAAATGCTGCTCACGGCCATGATGGCAGCAGCGAACTGGGGTTCCAGCTTCAGGCCCAGCCAGGGCACGAACACGCCTGCGGCCAGGGGAATGGCGGCCACGTTGTAGGCGAAGGCCCAGAACAGGTTCTGTCGCACGACCCGCATGGTGCGCTGACCAAGCCGGATTGCCTCCGGAATGCGGCTGAGCTGGTTGTTGAGGATACCCACGTCCGCGGTCTGCAACGCCAGATTGTGGCCCGCGGCCACGGCCAGCCCGACATCTGCCTGGGCCAGGGCGGGGGCATCGTTGACTCCGTCCCCCACCATGGCCACCTGGTAGCCGTCCTCCTGGAACGCGGTTACGACCGTCAGCTTGTTCTCGGGCCGCAGGCGACTGCGTACTTCGCGGTCCGGGTCCAGTCCCAAGGTGGCCGCGGCCGCCTTGGCCGCTTGGTCGTTGTCTCCCGACAGCATCCGGATTTCCATGCCGGCTGCACGGAGCGCGGTCACCGTATCGGCTGCCTCCCGGCGCAGCGAATCCGAAACGACGGCGCAGGCTTCCACCCGGCCCTCGACCGCAACAAAGGAGATGCTGGCCGGACCGGTTTCCGCCGAGGCCAGCAAATCTCCGAACTCAGCGGTGGACAACCCCTGTTGGTCCATGAGTGACTGGCTGCCGATCAGAACAGCGGAACCTTCCACCGTGCCTTCCACGCCGAGCCCGGTCAGGCTGCGGAAACCGGTCGCCTGCGGTACCGGCAGTTCCCGCTGTTCCGCCTCGGCGGCGATCGCTCGGGCAACGGGATGGGCGCTGCCCTCCAGAATGGCCGCCGCAAGGGACAGAATCCGGTCCGGGTCAAGGGCGGCCTGCGGCGACGGCACCAGCTTCTCCAGCTGCAGTGCTCCCTCGGTTACGGTGCCGGTCTTGTCCAGCAACACGGTGTCGATCGTCGACAGTCTTTGCAGCGTGGCCGCATCCTTGACCAGGATTCCGCGCCGCGCACCGAGCGATGTCCCGGCAATCATGGCGGTAGGCGTGGCCAGGCCCAAGGCACACGGACACGAGATGAGAAGAACCGCGGACGCGAATATGAGGCTCACGGATGCCGGTGCCAGGTCCGGGTAGTACTGGGCGGCACCCCAGAAGCCCCAAATCAGACCGCAGACCGTGGCCAGCGCCACGATGATGGGCACGAACACGCGGGCGATGCGGTCGGCGAGGGACTGGACCGGAGCCTGGCTCATCAGGGCCTGGCGGACCGTGGTGGCGATGCGCGCGGCCGCCGTCTCCGAACCCACGGCATCGGCCCGGAAGCGCAGGGAACCATCCAGGTTGGAGGTGCCGCTCCAGACCTCGTCGCCTGTATGCTTGGGCACCGGCAGGCTCTCGCCGGTCAGCATGGATTCGTCCACCGAACTGCTCCCGTCGAGTACCGTTCCGTCCACCGGGACGGTGTCCCCGGCGCGCACCAGCACCGTGTCGCCGACCACCAGTTCGGCCAAGGGCAATGTCTGTTGCCGGCCGCTGCGTTCCACGACCGCCTGGGTTGGCTGCAGCGTCATCAGGGCCGCGATGGCCTCGCCCGTCTGGCGCCGCGCACCAGCCTCCAGGTAGCGCCCGAGATAGATGAACGTGATGATGAAGGCGGCCGATTCGAAGAACAGCGGGAACAGGGTCCGATCGAGACCCAGGATCAGCGTGGTCAGGCTGGTGCCCCATGCCACCAGGGAGCCCAGGGACACCAGGACGTCCATGCCGGGGAAGCCCCTCCGCAGGGACTGGACGGCCCGCACATGGAACTCGCGGCCCACCACCAGCACGACAATGGAGCCCAGGACGGCGCCAACCCATTCCCGCGCGGCGACCGGCAACCACTGCAGCAGGCCGGGCCCGAGCATGGCCGTCATGTTGAGCAGCATGATGGCGGCGCTGCAGGCAATGGCGATTGCCAGCTGCAGGCGGCGGGCGCGCAGTTCCGGATCCGGTTTTGCCGCCTGTTCGCCGCCTTCCGTGACGGCGGCCGGTTCGCCTGCTGGATCGGGCCGAGACGCTTCATACCCGGCCCGATCCACGGATGTCGCCAAGGCCTCCGGGTTGGTGGCATGGGGCAGATAGGTCACCGTGGCCAAGGGCGGAGTCAGGCTGACGCGGGCCTCGAGCACTCCTTCCGTGCCGTTCAATGCCTGCTGCACGGCCTGGACGCAGCCCGTGCAGGTCATGCCCCCGATGGCGAGTTCGGTTTCCGCCCGAGGAACGGCGTAGCCCAAGTCCGCAACCGCGGAGGCCAGTGAACCGAGTGAAATCTGGCGCGGGTCGAACTGCACCTCGGCCTGGCCGGCGGCGTAGCTGACAGCCGCGGAGGCCACGCCCGGCACGGTGCCCAAACCCATTTGTATCGATTGGGCGCAGCCGGTGCAGTGCATGCCTTCAACCGGCAGGCTGGCCTGCGCCAGACCGTGATCGGATGGCAGTGAATTTTGGACGGTGGCGGTCATAGGCATTCGGATGAAGACGGCCGCGAACCGGCCGCGGCCCTGAACTAACCGCCTATTGTATAGGGCACCCCAACGTCACGTCGGACATGGGGTGCCTGATTGGATGCGGGTTGCGCTTCCGCAACAAGCCGTGTTGCCGAGCCCCGGGATCAGCCGTGGACCCAAACCTCGGTGCCCAGATCGACGAATCGATAGAGCCGTTCCGCCTCTTCTTCCCGCATGTTGACGCAGCCGCGTGACATCGGCTGGCCGAAATTGTTGTGCCAATAGGCGCCGTGCATGGCGTAGCCTTGGTGGAAGTACATGTTGAATCTCACGTTGGGCAGGCTGTATCCCGGACCACTCATGGTCTGGCGTTCGTTCATGTGCCATATGTTGTAGTGGCCAACCGGGGTTGGGTACTGCACAAGGCCGCTGCTGATCTTCACGTGCATGTAAAGATCCTCGTCGTCCCAGGCGGTCAGGGTTTGGGACGACAGGTCGATCTCGATCCAGCGTTGGCCCATGTAGCCCTTTGCCTGTGCCGGCCGGCGCGGGATCAGCAGCCGCTGGCCGGGCACGATCAGATCGCGCGATGCCAGGCCGTTGTAGTCGCTCACCTGAAGCGCGGTGGCCTTGAAGCGTTGGGCGATGTCCGACAGGGTCTCGCCCCGCTTGACGATGTGGACAAAGCTGGACGGGATCTGGGGCAGGCCTGCCTGGTCGGGGATCGGATCGACCACGGGCAGGGGCGGCGTCTGGCCCGCGGCCGGCTGCGGTTCCGCAACCGGCACAATCAGCGGCTCGGACCCGTCGGCCCGCCGCGGCAAGGCCAGGTTTTGTCCCACCCAGATCAAGGACGCGTGGTCCAGGCCGTTGAGCAGCATGAGGTCCCTGACGGTCACCTTGTACTGGTTCGCAATCGCGTTCAGCGAATCGCCCAGGTTCACCGTGTGGACGACCGAGGAGGATCGGGGCATGGACTGGGATGTGCCGACCGCCGGGGCCGTTGGGGGATTTCTGGGCAGCGACAGGGTTTGGCCCACAAACAGGCGTCCAACGTCCTGCAGACGGTTGTGGGTGGCCAGGGTCTGGACATCCACGCCGTAGGCGCGCGAAATGGAATAGAGCGTGTCCCCCTGCCGGACCTGGTGCGATGTGGCGTTGCGGTCCACCACAATCGGTGCCGGAGCGGCTGCCGAAGGCGGCGGCCCGGGGGTTGCGGGAACCGGTACCAGGACCGGCTGGCCGACCCACAGCGCGGACGGCGAGTCCATTCCGTTGAAGAACAGGATCTTCTCCAGCGGAACGCCATAGAGATCCGCAATGTCGGACAGGGAGTCGCCGACGCGGACCGTGTGGATGCCCAGGGACGGGCTCAGGGCGGTCTCGGAGGCGGGGACTACCACCCGCTGGCCCACAAAGATGTAGTCGCTGTTGTCGATCCCGTTGTGGGCGGCCAGAATGGAGATGGGGACATCGTAGCGGCGGGCGATGGACGACAGCGTCTCGCCTCTTTGGACCACGTGGACCCTGTTCAGGGCAGCCGTCGGGGCCGCCGCCACCGCCAGCAGCAGGATGCTTGCACTCAGCAAGCGGCCCAACTGGCGCAATTTGCACATGACTTCCATGATCTCCCTCGCGACCTGATCAACAGGTTCCGAGTGCCAATCGCAGGGGAGTGAAGCGCAGGATAACAACGACGGTGCCTTGGCACCGGACGGCAACAGAACCTACCAGGATGAATTCATGATTCAAATGATATACCAATTAGACCGTTCTTGTCGGCAACTCGGATTCCTGAGCAGATACCCGTTGTTCCAGTCGGCGCGGGAGCGACATATTGTGGGCGGCATGGCCGGTGCGGATGCGGATCTCGTCCTCTCGGAAGGCCATGTCCAGGACCCGGGGGAGCGAATTTCCGCTGGCCTGGCGGCTGTGCACGATCTGCAGCAGGGCCCGCGCCTCCGCCGACCTGCTGGCGATGCGGTAATGGGCCCGGATCCCCCTGCCTGCGCTGTGATCCCGACCTGCCCTTCCGGTCCACCGAACAGTCCGAGGCTCGTCCGGCCGCGGCCCGGGATGTGGGCAAGGGCACGCTGCGGAGTAGTCTCGCCCGCCACCAATCCCCTGCCGAGCCCGTTGGTGGTGCTCCACGGGTCGGGGGATGTACATTCCCGGATGCTGTTGACGGACACACCGCCCGAGTGGATGGACGCGACCCTCTATGCCTGCCGGGACTGGATTGAACAGAACTTCCGCGGTCCGGCGCGCCGGCTGGCCGTGGCAGCGCACGCGTTCGCACCAGCCCGGTGCGGTCAGGGTGGCACTGGCTGGTGATGGCCTTGGCGGCCTTGCTGGCGGTCGCCTACGGTACGCGCTGGGAGGAAGCCGCCACCCTGGGCCGGACCTCCGCGCAGTTCCGCACGCCCCAGGCGACCGTTCCGCCCCTGCCGGTTCCCGGCGCCTCAGCTAACCTTTCAAAGGTCCCGATCCCGGTCGTGGGACCCGCGCACATTCTGGCCGTCGATGGGCACGAACTAACCGTCAGTTCGCGCCAAGGTGTCCTGCACCCGTCCCGACAACCTTCTCTGAACCGGGCCGCATCCAGCCGCGCGCAGACCCGCCCCCGCGTGTCGTGCGAAGGGATTCCGTGGGGCAGTCCGGGAAGGTGTGCAACTAGGTCTCGTTGAGCTGCCCCACGCGGGCGATCGCGACGAAACTGTTCGCACGGCAGACAACCCTGGCGCGGACAGCACCCGGATACCCGTCAGGTTGTGTAGCTGGATTTGGTCCCCCCGCGGATCCCCGGGGTGTCGACTGGGGAAGAAGGCATCCGGCCGTCCATGAGGCGTTCTCCGCAGGCTGGATCCGGAACCTGCCCATGGTAGACACGCGTCAACTCATCCGGGGTCCCAATTTGGATGCAATTGCCCCGGTACGGCTGGTCAGGGCGGCGGCCCGATTGTCGGGCCGCCGCCCTGGGTTCAGATGGCCTGTTCGTTTTCCTCGGCGGTGCGGATGCGCACGGACCGTTCGGTGGGCAGGACGAAAATCTTGCCGTCCCCGACTTGGCCGGTGCGAGCCGACTCCATAATGGCGTCCACGGCGGTATCGGTGTCCTCGGACCGTACAAAGATCTCGATCTTGACCCGCTGCAGCATGTCCGAGGCGACGCCCCTGCCGGCGCGCCCGCTGTGCACCATGGTCCGCTGCTGGCCGCGCCCGGTCACCTGCGATACGGTCAGGCCCTTGATCCCGGCGTCGGACAATGCGTCCTTGACGGCGATCAGCTTTTCCGGCCGGATGATGGCTTCGATTTTGTTCATGCGGTTCCCCGTTGGTTGGATGGCGTCAGCCGGGAATTGTCCGGGTATCCCGAATCATTACACAGCCATTACACAGCACCGCCTTCCTGTTCACCATGCTGCGACGCATCGAGACCGATGGCCTCGTCTGCTTCCGACACGCGCACCTTCATAACCACGTCGACGAGCTTGAACAGAATCCAGGTCACGATGAAAGCATAGGCCCAGGTCGCGACGGTGGCAATGAGCTGGCTTACGAACTGGCCGCCGTTCCCGGTGAAGACGCCGCCGTCCGTCCCCAAGGTGGTCGAGGCGAACAGGCCCACGGCCAGAGCGCCCCAGGTACCGGACATGCCGTGGATGCCCCAGACATCCAGCGAATCGTCCAGCTGTCGTCGGATGCGGAATTCGATGGCGGCATAGGAGACGATGGCGGCGACGATGCCGATCAGGAGCGCCGGCATGGGTTCCACAAAGCCGGCACCGGGGGTGATGGCTACCAGGCCGGCCACAGCGCCCGAGGCCGCGCCGATGGCCGAGGGCTTGCCCAAGGGTTTGCCGCCGAACAGCCAGGTGATCAGCATCCAGGTCAGGGCACCGGCGGCTGCGGCCGTGTTGGTGGTAACAAAGGCGTTGACGGCGATTCCGTCGGCCGCGAGGGCGCTGCCGCCGTTGAAGCCGAACCAGCCGAACCAGAGCATGCCGGTGCCCAGCAGGACCAGCATGATGCTGTGGGGTTCCATCGGCTCCCGGGGGAAGCCCATGCGGCGGCCGATGACCAGGGCCGCGGCCAGCGCACCCACGCCGGAGGTCATGTGCACCACGTTGCCGCCGGCGAAGTCAAGAGCGCCCAAGGTACCCAGCCAGCCACCGCCCCAGACCCAGTGGGCTACGGGGGAGTAGACGAGCGAGGACCAGAGCACCACGAAGACGAGGAAGGCGCTGAACTTGATGCGTTCCGCGAAGGCGCCTGCCAGCAGGGCCGGCGTGATGGCGGCGAACATGCCCTGGAACAGCATGAAGAGCATCGGCGACAGGCCGCCGTCCGCGTCTTCGAGGGCCACTCCTTGCAGGGCGAAGTGGTTGAAGCCGCCGATGAAGCCGCCGATGCTTTCGCCGAAGGCGAGCGTGTAGCCCCACAGGACCCAGACCACCCCCACGACCCCCATGCAGATGAAGCACTGCATGACCGTGGACAAGGCGCTCTTGGCGCGCACCAGGCCGGCATAGAAAAGACCCAGGCCTGGGATCATGAGCATGACCATGGCCGTGGAAATCAGGACGAAAGTAGTGTTCGCGCCATCCATGATTGGAAGTCCTTCAGCGTGTGATGCGGGTCCCCAAAAGCAGGTCCGCCCATCTGAAATTGTGCAACATAGCCAATTGTGCACCAAAACCGGCGCGATCTCAACCAACCAAGTGCCGCGAAAGGGCTTTGGATTGCGGCAGTTTGTATGTTTTGCTGTAGGTAGGAAGGGTGGGATTCGAACCCACACGAGGAGTTACCTCAGCGGATTTTAAGTCCGCCGCGTCTGCCGTTTCGCCACCTTCCCGTTCCGGTGATTCTAGGAATCGGGGCCTTGTGGAGTCAAACGGACCGTTGGACCCGCTTCAGCGCCAGTAGTCTTCCACGTTTGCCAGGTGTTCCGCGTAGGTCTCGGCGAACCGGTGGTGGCCGGGGCGATCCCGATCGGCCACGAAAAAGAGGAAGTTGTGGCTTTCGGGCTGCAGGCTGGCGGCCAGGGACCGCCAACCGGGATTGGCAATGGGGGCCGGAGGCAGGCCTGCAAAGAGGTAGGTATTGAACGGGCTTTCGTGTTTGAGGTCCGCACGCGTCAGGACGCGGCCCCACCAGGTTTCCCCGGGAGCGGGAGGTCCCAGCCCGTAGAGGACGGTCGCGTCCATTTCCAGTGGCATGTCGCTGACCAGCCGGTTGTGGATCACGCCGGCAATCGTGGCGAGTTCCACATGGCTGGCCGCTTCCCTTTCCACGATGCTGGCCAGGGTTACCAGTTCCAGGAGGGACAGTGCGGTTGCCTGTTCGGACCGGGCCTTTTCCCATTCCGACACGACCACACTGTCAAACCGGGACAACTGCAGCCGGATCAGGTCCTCGGCCGCCTCGTCCGTGTCGGGTATGTGGTAGGTGTCCGGAAACAGGTAGCCCTCCAGGGAATCGGTTTCGGGTGTGGCCGGCAGGAATGGGAACAGGCGACGCCAGGTCTCCAAGGCAGCCGCGGAACCAGTCAGGCGCAGGTAGTCCGCGCCAGTGCCCGGCCGCAGTGTTTCCAGCAGTTCCGCCGTTTGTTCGCGGCGCACGCCTTCGCGCACGATCACGACGAGGCCCGGCAGTTGGCCACTCTGCAGCCTTGCGGCCAGCTGTGGGATGGTCATGCACGGGCAGAGCAGGTACTCGCCGGCCTGCAGGGACGTATCGAGCCCGTGTGCGTCCACCCAGGCCATGAACAGCCGGGCGTCGTTGATCAGGCCGGCTGCGACCAAGTCATCGGCAATGATGCCGGCATGGCTGCCCGGGCGGACGGTGAACGGTTGCCAGGATTGGACCGCGGTTGCCGGCGTGTTGAGTTCCAGGTTGTGGTCGTTCAGGTACCGCTCCGACGTCATGCGGCCGCAACCCGCCAGACATACTGCCAGGTACAACACCGTCCACGCTGACAGGGCTGTGCCGATGCGGATTCGGCACACCGCGGCCCACACCGGGGCGCGTCCGGCAACGGGTTTGGCGGCTTTAGCCTTGAAACGCCGGCTCCAGTTCATGGAATCGCTGCAGCCCATCCCTGAGCGAGACCCGAGGCTTGAAGTCCAGCACGCGGCGTGCCTTGGACATGTCTGCCACCAGCCGGCTCACACCGGCGGCGGTGTCCTGGTTGTGGAGGACGTGAGGCTTGCGGCCAACGGTTTTGCCAATCAGGCCCACCAGTTCGTTAATGGTGGTTTCGCAGCCGCTGCCGATGTTCAGGACATGCCCGTGAATCCCCGGCTTTTCCGCGGCTAGGACCAAGGCGCGCACCACATCGTCGATGTAGATGAAATCGCGGGTTTGGTGGCCGTCGCCGAAGATGACGACCGAACGGCGGTTGAGGGTGTCGTGCATGAACCGGGGGATGACCGGGGCGTGGGCATGGGGTACGGGCTGCCAGGGACCGTAGGTGTTGAAGATGCGCAGCGCGACGGCTTCGAAGCCGTTGAGTCCGGCAATGCTGAACAGGTAGTTCTCCGCCGCGACCTTGGAGACCGCGTAGGGCACGCCGGGCTTCAGCGGTGCATCCTCGGATACGGGTTGTCTGGATTGGGCACCGTAGACGGTGGCGCTGCTGGCCAGGATTACACGGCGGACCCCCACATCCCGGCAGGCCTCGAGCAGGGCTACGGTGCCACCGGTGTTGACCGTGTTGTAGGCCCGGGGATAGTGGACGGATTCCGGCACGTTGGCGAGCGCGGCGAGGTGAAACACGACATCAACGTTCTTCAGCAACCGCCAGAGGAGAGGCAGGTCGTTGACATCCCCTTCCTGGAGCGGAATGCTCCGGTCCAGGAACTCCGGCTGGCCGTTGCTCAGGTCGTCAAGCACGCGCACCGGCCATCCCAGGGTGTGCAGACGGTTGGCGAGATGCAAACCGAGGAATCCGGCTCCGCCGGTTACAAGTGCGTGCATGGCCACGGGTCGCGGGGTATTGATGCAAGTACCGATTTAAGGGATGTGCCTGGCATGGTCGCGGCCTGAATTGGTCGTGATTGTAGGTCAGCTCTTGACATGCGCCGTGTGTCCGCTGCCTGGGGACCCGGCATTCGCTCCCGCCCGCGGTTGGCTCGCCGCCGATGGTGGCCCGGTGTCTGTCGAGCAATGCCGACTGTAGGCGGTTGGTCGGAATCGTGTCGGCTACTAGGACTGCCTCGGCTCCGGCTGGGGATCCGTCGGTACCGGCTTGGTCTTCCCGCGCAGGGATCCATCGGCGTTCACGTGCCGGTAAATGGTCGGCGCGCTGACCCCGACGATCCGGGCGATCTCGGCGACCGGCAACGAGCCCTGGCGCCTGAGTTTCGCGGCCAGTTCAAGCTTGTCGCCGGACAGCTTCACCGGTCTTCCGCCCCGGCGTCCCTGTGCCAGGGCCGCGGTGCGTCCGGGTTTCGTGCGTTCATCGACCAGATCCTTCTCGAATCGGGCCAACGATGCGAACAGCCGTCGCGCCTGTTTGCCGGAACCGGCCTTCGTCGTGAGGTTGTCGCTGACCGAGAGGAGTGCCACGCCCCTGTCCTTCAGCAGCCCGACCTGGGCCACGAGGTCCGTCAGCGAACGGGCCAGCCGATCCAGCCGCCAGATGACCAGGGTGTCACCCTTGCCCAGCATGGCCAGGGCTTCCTGCAGCTGGGGACGTTCCGCGGCGGGGACCGATCCGCGACAGCGGTCCACGAAGATGCGTTTCCGGCGGCATCCCTGCTTTCTGATGGCCTTCACTTGGCGTGCATGCGTCTGCTCATCGGGTCCCACACGCACATAACCCACTTTCATGCAGCGGAGTTTAGCAAAATCCCAACGGTGCCATTTTGATAGACATGATTATGAAATTGACTTTCACAAGCCGGGTCCGGGCGGACTACGCCCGAACCTTGGCGACTTTGACCGGTAGACGGGCCCGCTTCACGGTTGGTTCGGCTACGCTTTGTCTTGACTTGCCCCTTGTTGCCGCCGGTTTCACACGATGAGCCCCACTCCTGCCCACACCACGACCTTGGTGACAGGCCTTTCGGGATTCATCGGGCGCGAATTGGCTCGGGCATTGCCCGGAGGCGCCCAACACACCCTGTGGGGCATGGCCTGGCGCAGCCCCGTTCCGGAGGGGCTGGGTGTCCGAACCCTGCGCGGGGACCTTACGGATCCGGAGTGGGTGGATCAGGCCGTGGCCCGCATTCGTCCCGACCGCGTCTTTCATCTGGCGGGACAGAGCCGCGAGAGCCTCAGTTGGCATGATCCGTGGCGGACCTACCACATCAACCTGCGTTCGCAATTGAACCTGTTGCAGGCCGTGGCCCGGCATGCTCCGGGCAGCCGGGTGCTCCTGGCTTCGACCAGTGCCGTCTACGGCTTCATGCAAGGGGAATCCATTGCCGAGGATCATCCTGTCCGGCCCGTGTCGCCGTACGGGGTCAGCAAGGCTGCGGCGGAGATGATGGCCCGGCAGATGTCCCTGGCTGCCGACCTGAACCTGTTGGTGGTGCGTTCCTTCAACGTGATTGGTCCGGGTCAGAGTTCGGACTTTGCGCTCAGTTCCTTTGCCCGTCAAATCGCGGCCATCGAGGCGGGACGGCGGCCGTCGGTGGTGGAGACCGGTACCCTGGCGGCCAGACGGGACTTCCTGGATGTCCGCGACATGGCCTCGGCCCTTTGTCGTGTCATGGACCAGGGCACTTCGGGCGAGGTGTACAACATTGGCAGCGGAGTTGTCGTACAACTGCAGGATGCATTGGAACGGCTTGTGGCGTTTAGCCGCGCCGCAATCGAGGTCCGGACCGTAGCGCAGCGCCTGCGGCCCAACGATCCGCCGGTCATGCGGGCCAACATTGCCAAGCTCCGGTCGCTGGGCGGCTGGCGGCCCGCAGTGCCCCTGGACGCAACGCTGCAGGACATGTTGAACCGCTGGCGTGCCGCCTTGGCCTCCAATCCAGATCCAGTCGAGCACAAGGACAAACGATGACGCAACCGGTGGCCCTGATCACGGGCATAACAGGTCAGGACGGCAGTTATCTGGCTGAATTCCTCCTGGCGAAGGGTTACAAGGTCGTGGGCATGGTGCGCCGCACCAGCGTCTTTCACCATCACCGCATCGAGCATCTGCTGGACCAGGTGGTACTGGAACAGGCGGACTTGCTGGACCAGACGAGTCTGCATTCCATCATTCGCAACCATCGGCCATCGGAGATCTACAACCTGGCCGCCCAGAGTTTCATCCCCGCCAGTTTCGAGGCGCCGGTCCTGACCGGCGAGACCACGGCCCTGGGGGTGACGCGCATGTTGGAGGCCGTGCGCGAGGTGGATCCGTCCATTCGGTTCTATCAGGCGAGTTCCAGCGAAATGTTCGGGAAGGTCCGGGAAGTCCCCCAGACGGAGCAGACGCCGTTCCACCCGCGCAGTCCCTACGGCGTGGCCAAGGTCTACGGGCACTGGATCACGGTGAACTACCGGGAGGCCTACGACCTGTTTGCCTGTTCCGGCATCCTGTTCAACCACGAAAGTCCGCGGCGGGGCATGGAATTCGTGACCCGCAAGATTTCCTACAACGTGGCGCGCATCAAGCAGGGCCTGCAGCAGGAACTGGCCCTGGGCAATCTGGACACCTCGCGCGACTGGGGCTATGCGCCCGACTATGTGCGGGCCATGTGGCTCATGCTGCAGCAGGACGAGCCGGACGACTATGTGGTGGCCACGGGCGAGACTCATCTCATCAAGGAGTTTGCCAAAGCCGCCTTCGACGTGGTGGACCTGGACTGGCAGAACCACGTGGTCCAGGACGAGCGGTTCATGCGCGAGGCGGATGTGGACCTCCTGGTAGGCGATGCCGCCAAAGCCGGCCGCAAGCTGGGTTGGGAGCCTACACTCGATTTTGCCGGGTTGGTTACAACCATGGTGGAGGCGGACATGGAGCTGGTGGCCTTGACTCAAAGATGAATGGCAGGCCGCGCGTTTCCGGGGCCATTCGGCGAACCGGGACAAGGCAGTTCAGTTTGATGAACCGTGTCGGTGCCGATCATCGGCCGAGTGGATTTCGGTACCGTTCCATGATCGCTCATGATTCGGTCCTCAATGTCGAGGCCACGGCATGATCAGGCTTTTCCGTCAACCGCGGACCGTGCGCATCCCCGCCCCTCAGGCCGCTCGAACAGGGGTTGTCAACTACTGACGATTTAGTCTAATATAGTTGATCATGGATGTTGTTGGTCGACGCATCAGTCTCACCGCATGGGGTCGCCTTGACGGTTTTGACAAGGCCACCACGGCCCGCCTGCATCATGCCGGGAGGTTGCCGCCCGAGCCTCGGATCGAGCAGTTGCCCAACGGGCGCTGCCATGTGGTCGTGCCTCCCGCGCAGGATGGACGTTGTGTGGTGTACGCGTGTGTTGCGTCCGCGGATCAGAAAGATGATCCGGGCCGGCAGGTGGGCCGAGGCGTGGAGTGGGCAACGCAGCATGGTCACCGTCGACGATGGCGGCGGGTCGCGGATCAGACGGTGGGAATCATCGTGATGGCGCATCGGGCGCGCGTGACCCGTTTCAGGTTCGAGCATGTGGAGGCCGCGCTGGCGGGAGGTGGAGCCTGTCTTCGGGTGATGGAAGAGGGGGAGCTTGAGGATGACTTGGTCTGGAACGCAACCGAGGTGCTGACCTCGCTGTGTGCTCGGCTTTACGGGAGGCGTTCGGCGCAGCGTCGTGCGGAGCGCACGCTGGTGTCAGTGCAGGCAGGCTGATGCAGCACCCCGGCACCTGCCAGACGCGCGTGTCCGCGTACGCGGGCGTTTCGTGCAAGATAGGCGACGCGGCGTTGTCAGCCTACGGTGAGCTCTACGGACGCGTGGAGCGCACGCTGTTTGCCGAGGTGGTGGCAGGCCAGTCGGCGGTGTCGTTGAAGCGCGCGTACCTGAAGCGGTACGGGATCTCAGCGCGGATGTTCAACGCGGTGCGGGTGTCCCTGGAAGGCAAGCTGGCGTCGGTCCGGGCGCAGCAGAAGCTGCGTCTCGACAGCCTGGACCGGCGGATTGCACGAGGTGTGCGGCAGATTAGGAATGCGGCCGGGTGTGGGCGCTGGGATCAGGTCCACCAGAAGAAGCGCCGGTGGGCGGCCCTGCAGTCGCAGCGTGCAGCGTTGCAGGCGGACATGGAGGCGGGACGGGTGCGGCTGTGCTTCGGTTCGAAGCGGCTCTGGCGTAGGCAGCATTACCTGGCGGAGAACGGCTACACCTGCCATCAGGCATGGCTCAAGGACTGGCAGGAGGCGCGCAGCAACGAGTTCTTCGTGGTGGGCAGCCGGGACGAGACGGCCGGCTGCCAGTTGTGTGTGGCCACCGTGGCGGACGACGGGTCGCTGACCCTGCGGCTGCGGTTGCCCGATTGTCTCGCATCCCGGCACGGCAAGTACCTGGTGATCCAGGGCGTGCGCTTTGCCTACGGCCACGCGCACGTGCTGGCGGCACTGGAGAGCAATGCCGAGTACACCCACTACCGGCGCGAGCATGGCGAGCAGGCGGTGCGAGCCACGACGCTGGGCCAGTCCATCAGCTACCGTTTCAAGCGGGACGCGAAAGGCTGGCGCGTGTTCGCCACCACCGACATGATGGAGGTGCCGGTGGTCACCGACAAACGGCGTGGCACCATCGGTGTGGACCTGAATGCCGACCATCTGGCCGTGGCCGAGACCGATGCCAGCGGCAACTATCTGAAGGCCTTCAGGGTTCCGCTGGTCACCTATGGCAAGTCCCGGCATCAGGCCGAAGCGATTATCGGCGATGCCGTGGCCCGCGTGGTGGCCTACGCCCGCGAAGTGGGCAAGCCCGTCGTCATCGAGCGGCTTGACTTCCGGCAGAAGAAGGCGGGGCTCGAAGGCGAGTCGCGCAGGTACAGCCGCATGCTGTCATCGTTCAGCTACGGCAAGATCAAGGCCTGCTTCCTCTCCCGCGGCTACCGGGAGGGAGTGGAGGTATGCCAGGTCAACCCGGCCTTCAGCTCCGTGATTGGTCGGGTGAAGTTCATGGAACGTTACGGGCTCAGTGTGCACCAGGCAGCAGCCTTGGTGCTGGCCCGACGTTTACTCGGCTGTTCCGAGCGCATCCCGCGCCGACGGGTGGCCCCCGTCGGCGCGGGCGTCCAGGTCGCCTTCACCGTACCCGTGAGGACGCGGGTGAAGCACGTGTGGACGTACTGGGGTGCGGTTTCGGGGCAGCTGGGACCGGCGCTTGCAGCGCAGCACCGGCTGGGGAGGCGGAGAGGCCCCCCCAATCCGGTTCAGGCTGCCCGGAGGGTGGCATGAGCGGGGATCCGTTCGGTGTTCCCTGGTGGGATTCCAGGGCGGAGCCGTCTTGCACTGTTGGGGCGGCGACGCGGCGTGGACCGCGTCTGCAGGAATGGACGACGGCGGTGTGCCACCAAGGTCAACCATTTTTACAACGGTTGTCATGACCACCACGCAGCCCGTTGTCACGGCACTGCAGGCACATCCTTCACTTCCGATGCCGGATCCCCCCGAACGCAGGCCTGAGGAGAAGTCCGGCTTCAACCATCTCAATCTCACCGGCAGTACCTACCTGCTGGTCAAGTACTTTGGCCATCCCGACACGACTCTGGTGGCAGGAGAGCACTACATCGCCCCTTTCCCAACCCGCGACATGTCGGGGATCAAGTTTCCGGATTTGATGATCGCCTTCGATGTTGATCCCGAGGCGTACAGACGGAGGAACGCCTACATCATCTCGGAACAGGGCAAGCCGCCCGACTTCGTGCTGGAGATCGCTTCCCGCGCTACCGGACGCCTGGATGTGGAGGAGAAACGCGACGCCTACGAAGCCCTGGGCATTCCCGAGTACTGGCGCTTCGACAGCACCGGCCATTTCCATGGAGCCATGCTTGCTGGAGACCGACTGGAGCACGGCGGGTATCGGCCCATCGCCATTGAGGAACTGGAGGCGGAAGTCCTGCAGGGTTACAGTAAGGTTCTGAACCTGAACCTTCGCTGGGAGTATGGGGAATTGGGTTGGTATGACCCGGCTACGGGACAGCACATTCCCACCTACGACGACCAAGTCGCCCGTGCCGACGAGGCTGAAGACCGTGCATACGAGGCCGAAGTTCGCGCTGAAAATGCCGATGCCCGCGTCCAAAGGTCCGAAGCAGAACTGAGGACGGAACGTGAGGCCCGCGTCGCCTCCGAAACTCGCGCCTATCAACTGGCAGAACGCGTCCGCACGCTGGAAGCACAGCTCCGACGCCGGGATTCTTGACCGGGCGGGCTTGCAAACAACACTGCCATCGATCACATTGGCAGCACGTTCAGTCGATTGTTTCCCGTGCCGACAAGGCCCTCCATTGAGGCGGATTGTTGACCAATCCGGTCTTGGCCGAAATCGCTGTCTGGTTTCGCGGCAGCGCGTCGATCAGGGTCCAGCCGTGTGTGGGATGCCCGTAGCGGATACTATTGGCGGAACCGGTTGCCCGTGGTTGGTATATGGTTACGGCAGGTAGTCGCATTGGCTCCAGGATTCGTTCAGGTTTCCTCTCCTGTGCACCGCGAAGGGGGCAGCGCGTTCAGAACCCGTCGGCCGATCCCTGTGTTAAAATCCGCACCCGTCGTCGTCAGCAACCCCGGCGCTGTGCTTCGGATTGGCCTTTCCTGTTCCTCTAGACTTGCCCCTGCGCCCATGGCAGAAACCTTGCGCCTGTTTGTAAGCGCCACCAACGACCTGGATGCCGAACGAGGAATCATCGCGACGACCTTGGCATCCCTGCCCGCCCACAACAAGGTTGAAATTAGGCGTACGCCGGCCGGTGGCGACATCTACGACAACATCTTCGAGAACATCGCCAACTGCGACCGCGTGTTCTTTCTGATGGGACAGGACATCACGGCACCGGCCGGACAGGAGTGGTACCTGGCCCTGGATCTGGAACGCGAAATCGTGCCGTTGCGCAAGGAGATCGCCTTGACGCCTGCCGGCCGTTCCTTCGTTCACGGTTCGTTGGTGCATTGGGACACCTTCCGAACCGCGGGGGAACTGGAACGCCTGGTGGGCCGCGTATTGGTCAAAACCCTGCTGCATCCCCGCAACCGCTACGGCTTGACTTGGGCGGAACGGGACTTGCTGCGCCAGCACAGGTTCCATGCTTCCGAGAAGACCGTGGCCCCGGATCCGGCCGGTGCGGAAGGCGGCGGCATCCTGCTGGATGAGCGGGACCCGGACACGCGCGTCGGGGTGTTGCTGGGCGAGGACGAAGAGGACTATTGAAATCCGGGCGGGATGCGACCCGCCAACCACGCACGGAGAGCGAATATGTTGGAACTCAGGCACTTGGCCGTCCGCTGCCGCGATTTGGACAAGGCCCGCACCTTCTATGAAAAAGGATTGGGCTTTTCCTGGGTGGACTATCGGCCGGAAGGCATCTCGATGGACCTCAGCGACGGTCACGTGAACCTGACCCTGCTGCCGTTCGAGACCCAGCCCGCGCCCCCTCACGAAGAGGGTGACGAACACATCCACTTCGGCGTGTATGTGGAAAGCCTGGAACCGATCTTCAAGCGGCTGACGGACATCGGGGCCCACATTGTCAAGGAAGATGTGAAGAAGCGGTTCGACTACGACCGCGACACCGTGCCCATCGGCTCCTTCAAGGTTCTTGATCCCGACGGCAACGTGGTGGACATCACCGAACGGCCCGCGGAGTGGCGCACCTCGTCCTGACGGCCCCTGCGGTTCCCCGCCGCGGTACGGGACCGACAACACGGACTGATGCCCGGCGGTCCCGGCAAAAACCGAACACCACGGGGCATCCGGCTTCGTCGGTCTGATGGCAAACCGGACGGCGGGAGACCCGGCCCTGCGGCGCGCCTAAGGGCACTGTCGTCGCTGGCACCGTACCGGGCGCGGATTCCGTACTGCGCCAACCACAAAGACAACCGGATGCCTGTCCGCGCATCCGGTGCGGGCGGGATCGTTCTGCGAAAGATCGAGTCGACCAGCCATGAGCAGTCCGGCGGCACACGAAGGAAAAACCGCGTGTGAACCGATTGCGCGCCGAAGTGCTCAAGCCCTTTTTCGGTTCGGGTGAGGGATACATCGCAGGCAAGCGGGACCTGCGGCTGGACTACCTGAGGGGATACTGCATTTTCGTGATGACCCTGACCCACTTGGGTCTGGCTTCTCCCCTCATCTTCGTGACAGGCGGCTCGCGCTTTCTGATCAATGCCGCCGAGGTGTTCTTCTTCATCTCCGGTTTCACCATCGGTCTCATTGCCGTCGGCCGGCCCTTGGGACAACAAGTGACCAGCCGGCTTACGCGCGCCTGGCTCATCTACCGCTACGTGGTGCTTTTCAGCTTCCTACTGACGGCCCTCCTCAGCCTGGAGATGTTCCGCGAATACTCCCGGGGCGAACTGACGGGATGGATGATTCGCATCATCACCCTCAAGGAAGGTGCGTTCGACATGGATATCCTGATCGCCTATGTGATCTATGTCGCCCTGGCGCCGTTGGCCCTTTGGGGTCTCGATCGGAACAGAACCCCGCTGGTTCTGGGTGCGTTCCTCTGCGTGTACGCGCTAACCCAGCTGGATCCGGACGCCATGAGCCTCGATGTGTCGGCCTTTAGGCATCCAGCGGCAAACAGTCCCCTGTTCTTCGGGGCATTGGTGCTGGGCTATCACCGCGAGGCCGTGGGCGCCTGGTGGCAGTCCCATCGTGCCGGCCGGGTGGTGGATGCCGTTGTCGTGGTGGTCGGTGCGGTCCTGTTCGTGGGGTTCGTGCTGGACTACGGAGGCAACGAGGCAGTGCAGGAGTTTCTTGGGAGCTTCGTGGTCCGGGAATTCCTCATGCCACCCCACAGCCTGTTGATCGTATTGGTGTATCTCCGCATCCTGTGGCTCCTGACCACCCGCCTGTGGTCCATTCTCCACCGGCTGGGCGGCTGGCTGTTCATGCCCTTCGGCCAAGACAGCATGTTCGCCTACTGCATGCAGGCCGGCCTGATTGTCTGGTTCCACCAATTGGACACGCCGATCAACGAGGACAGTCATGCGGTACTGCGCCTGGCCGGGGAAGCGGCTGTTGTGGGACTGATGCTCGGTGCCGTCCTGTTGCGCCAGCGGCTGGGCCGGAGTTTCGGCACCGAACACCAACGGGCCTGGATTCGTCGGCACCTCCTCAATATTCTGATTTGGGCATCGCTGGTGATGATGGCGGTCCTTGCGATTCACCTGTCGGAGCCGGGTGGCTGGTGGTGGCAGGAGGGCTATCCGTTCGACGACTGGTAGCCGCCATGTGCACGGTGCGCGGCCAACTCCCCGGGCCGGTGGGGCGCAGGGCGGGACGGAAGACGCTGGCCTTGCCGGTCACCATCCCCCATGCCGCGTTCCAGGTTCCCAAACCAGCCTTCGCTATCGATGTCAAGCCCCGTCAGCCGTACCCTCTCTGATCAGACACCCGGTCTCATCCCCCTGGACGAGACCGGGGGATGCGCGTGGAGCAGATGCCAAGCAGCCGGCAAATTCCCCCATTGTTCCCGTCATTTGGAATTGGTCTGCCAACACATCCGGTAGCAACCAATACATGGTTACGATCTGGAGCGACATTCTACAACCTCTACCACCACTTCACCATTCTCATCAACATGAATATTTAGTGTAGCTTCGTCGCAATCCGGATCCAGTTCCCCCAATTCACTCAAATCTGTACTTCCATCGGGATCAAGTTCTATATTTACAGGGTCCTGTCCAGGAATCTGTAGAGTCACTCGGGGTGGAGCTATGATTACTATAGGATCTTCTGGATCCGTGCTTGGCGCAATTGCAGCAAAGCTGGTTCCAGGAACAGATGCAGGGTTGGTACCCGCCGGATTGGCTCCGTTTGAGAGGTTCAGCGGCAAACCGTTCCAGTAACGCCACCAACAGTTCTCCCGGTCCTTTTGATTTGTAAAAAACCTGTCGCAGAAAGTTCCGTCCACTGCAGAAGTAGGGGTTGGCGTGGTGCTTGAAGCAACTGCTTGCACTTGCCTGTCCGCATCCGTAGTCAAATCGTTCCAGTAACGCCACCAGCAGTTCTCCGGCCCTTCTGTTCGGTGTAACTGTCGTCACAAAAATGGGCTTGTACCTCTGCCGTAGGCCAAGCGGCCAGCAATAGCAGACAGCCCAGTAGTATTCCAAATGCCAAATACCCGAATCTCATGCTCTGTTTCCTGTTATCGAATGGAACAATTGACAACCCCGATGACAGATTAGCACAGAGGGACTATGATTTAGATGACAAAATGGCATGAGAAGGAGTTGAGTTGTCAATTTTGGGGGAGCCACTGCGGACGAAACCGAAACAGTGACCGGCCTGTCCCAACTTGAGATGTCAGCATCGGATCCGGGCGCACGCACGGGCGCGGCATCCGCCATGTTCTGGACTGGAAGGCAACGAACATGCCCCTACAGCGCGACTGCGGTAGCCGGGCGGCAAGACTGTGACGGTGAGGTTCGCGGGAGTGGCTGGCAAGCAGGGCCACTGGGATCGGTGGACACCGTGTCTCGTATCGAAAAACGGATGCGATCTGTCTGAAGATCAAAGGCAAGGTCCAATTCGTGGGTGCAGTGATTGGCCTGCCGGAGCACCTGCTGCAACCGACCGGGCCCTGAACTTCGTGGAGTCCGCGGGGTATGTCTTGGCTTGAGGATTCTGGCCATCCCTGTTCACCGTGCTTTCTGCCCTTTTTGAGACTATGGCCCCGATCCCGCATCGTCTACAACAGTCCCGGACCGCATCCTCGGAATACGCGTTGCCCTACAGGTTGCTGGGTGGACCGGGATACCTGTCGCGAGAGCGTTGCCGACCATCCGGAGTCCCGCCGTGTTCAAGAGTTCGCGGCGATCGCGCCCGGTTGGCCCGGACGCGATTTTTGTTTCCCCTTGGGGCCTGCCCTAAACTCAGCCGGAACGGGCCGCCGCATTCGACCGGCAGCTGTTCACAAGCACGGGAATGGAATTCAATGGCCAGCAGGGAAGCGGGGGACCCTCCGAATACCAGGCCCATGGTTTCCGAGGGGGAGGTTGAAGACTTGGCCGCCCTCTACGGTCGGCCGGTCCGGCGGCACTTCTGCATCGACTTGGACGATTATCTGCTCGATATGCGTGCGCGCCGCCGGGGGGACCGGCGCGCGGAGGTCCTGTTCGCTGTCACGCGCCCCAGCGGACGGGTTCTGATTCACTCCAAGCCGCGGTACCCACAGGGTGTGTACCGTCTGTTTACCGGTGGCATCAACCCGGATGAGTCCGTCGTGGACGCCCTGTTCCGGGAAGTGGCCGAGGAAACGGGCCTAGCCTGCCGGGTGGAACGTTTCCTGGCAGTATGTACCTACGCATTTCACCATCCCGATCCGGTGCGGCGCTATTGCTTTGCCTCCTACATGTTTCATTTGGTCATCAAGGACGAGGATGTGCCTTCCCCTCGCGATTTGACCGAGATTGGCCAAATTGGTGAGATTGCCTTGGACGGTCTGCCCGCCATCGCAAGCCATCTGCGCAGTCTGCAGGGCAGCCGGGCGGCCTGGGGCATCTGGAGGGCCATCGGCCACGACCTCGTCTACGAGCAATTGACCCAACAGTCTTCTATGCGCCTGCAGGCGGCCGCATCCTGAGCGCGCCGACAGGGCAGGCTCGCCCGCCTTTTTGCGAGACAACTGCACCATGCTGGTCCCCCTTTCCTGGCTGCGCGAGTACGTCGACTGGGATCTGCCCACCGCCGAGCTGGACGAAGCTCTGACCAACTCCGGGTTGGAAGTGACCGGGATCGAAACCACCGGCGACTGGTGGGATCCCGAGGCGTTGCGCGTAGGCCGGGTGGTCGGGGTCCATCCCCATCCGGATGCGGACCGGCTGGTCCTGGTGGACGTGGACGACGGTCGCGGCGATCCGGAGCGGGTGGTCACGGGCGCCCCCAACTTGTTCCGGTTCCGCGGGACCGGGGAGCTGCCGGAGCTGAAGGTGGCATTCGCCCGCGCCGGCGCCACCCTGGTCGATGCCTACTCGGACGAGCGTCCCCGTCCGCGCCGGAAACTCAAGGCATCGAAGATCCGCGGAGTGCGTTCCGCGGGGATGGTGTGCTCCGAATTGGAACTGGGTCTCAGCGAAGAGCACGAGGGCATCCTTCTGCTGCCGGAGGACGCGCCGGTGGGGACGCCCCTGACGGAGTACCTGCGCGACGAAACGGTGGAGCTGGACCTGACCCCGGACATGGCCCGCGGTCTGAGCATGATCGGCGTGGCCCGGGAAGTGGCGGCCCTGACCGGCGGCCGACTCAAGGCCCTGCCCGACTGCTCGCTGCCCGCCCCGGACGTCTCGGATCCCCAGGTGGAACTGGCCATCGAGGATCCGGAGCTGTGCGCCCGTTACGTGGCCGTGGCCATCGACGGTGTGCAGGTGGGCCCCTCTCCTGCCTGGATGCAGCAGCGGTTGGCCCAGGCCGGTGTGCGCGCCATCAACAACATCGTGGACATCACCAACTATGTGATGCTGGAATGGGGGCAGCCCCTGCATGCCTTCGATCTCGACCTCCTGAGGAAACGCAATCGGGACAGCGCGGAGGAGTTGCCCTGCATCACGGTGCGCACGGCCCGCCCCGGGGAACAAATGCGGACCCTGGACGGCCAGCAGCGCGAGCTGACCGAGTCCATGCTGCTGATCACCGACCGCGCCGGTCCCATTGCGCTCGCCGGCGTCATGGGCGGCGCCGAGACGGAGGTGTCCGCCGACACCCGCACCATCCTGCTGGAGTCCGCGACCTTCGACGGCATCAACAACCGGCGGACGTCCCAGGCCCTGCGCCTGCACAGCGAGGCCAGCCATCGATTCACGCGCGGTGTGCCCACCCGCATGGCGGAAGCCGCCGCCGGCCGGGCAACCAGGCTTATCTGCGACCTCACCGGTGGTCGCATGGCGGGTCCCGCGGCGGACCTGTATGTGCGCCGACAGGAGGAGCCCAGGATCTGCCTGACCGCCGGCGAGGTCAACCGACAGTTGGGAATGCAGTTGGATCTCGACACGATTCGGAAAGCCCTGCACCGCTTGGATATTGAGGTCGCGGTCCAGGACGTTATTCCGGATGACATCGGTGGGGAGGGCCTCTTCGGTCTCTTCCGGGAGGCGGACGAGCCGGTGCTCGTCTGCACCCCGCCCTGGTTCCGGCTGGACCTGCGCATTCCGGCCGACCTGACCGAGGAAGTGGCGCGCATCGTGGGCTACGGGGATGTGGGCCTGACCTGGATGCGGGAACAGATACCCGGCCACGAACCCAACCACCTGCTGGACTCCGAGGAGCGCATCCGCGATCTCCTGAGCGGCATCGGCCTGCAGGAAATCGTGGGCTATTCCTATTCCAGCCCGGAACACCACCTGCGCCTGTCCCGGCATGCCACCGGGGACCAGGAACCGGAGTTCGTCCAACTGGCCAACCCGTTGTCCCCGCAGCGCAGCGTCATGCGCCGGGATCTGCTGGTGAGCGCGCTGGAACATCTGGCCCACAACCTGCGCTACGAGGACCGCCTGGCGGCCTTCGAGATCGGTCTCGAGTTCCGGCCCGAGCTGGGCACGGCGCCCTTCCCCGCGGAACTGCGCAAGCTGCAGTTTGTCCTGACCGGCACGCGCGAGGTCGGGGACTTCCGGCAGCCCGCCGGGGAGGACACCTGGGACTTCTACGACCTGAAGGGCATCCTGGAGTTGCTGTTCAACCGGCTCAACCTGGATCACCGCATCACGTGGGCGGCGGCCCAGGATCATCGCTACGGGCCCTATTGCGCCCGCATCGAACTGGACGGGGAATCCATAGGCCTGGCCGGAGAACTGCATCCCCTTGTGCGTTCCGCCTGGGATCTGGACGGACAGCGCGTGGTTGTGGGAAACGTGGAGCTGCCGCCGCTGGCAGCGCCCTCATGGCAGGTCAAGCAGATGCAGGCCATCAGCCCCTATCCGTCGGTGATTGAGGACATGGCATTCCAGATGGACATGGGAATCACGGCCCAGGCCGTGGTGCAGGCTATCCGGCAGGCCGGCGGCGAGTTGCTGACGAACGTCGAACTGTTCGATCTCTATGCCGGCGAGCCTCTGCCGCCCGGAACCAAGTCGCTGGCTTGGCGGTTGACCTATCAGGCGGTGGATCACAGCCTGAACGACAAGGAGGTCGCGCGTCTCCGGCGGCGCATTGCCCGCACCGTCGAACACCGGACGGGCGCCGTCCTGCGGGAAGGCTGAATTCGGTTAGCCGGGATCGGGCTGGCCTCCGGCCGACTGCCGCGCCTCGCGCCGGCGCCGGCGGGCATCCGCCCAGCGCTCCCAGACCAGCGGCCCACCGCGGCCGATGCGGACCAGGTCCAGGTCCGACACCACGATGGTTTCGGAGAAGTGGCGGTGCGCCTCCGCCAGGATTTCGCGGACGGTGTAGCGCGGTCCCACATGGTGGATGACGAGGTGGCGCACCCGGGCACGGGCGGCCAGCCGGGCCGCTGCACGGACGGTGATGTGGCCGTTTTCCCTGGCCAGTTCCCGATCCGCGTGCAGATAGGTGCCCTCAATGGCGAGCAGATCCGCGCCGTCGGCAATGTCGTGCAGGGGTCCGGTGCGGTCGACATCACTGATGAAGACCAGCCGGGTGCCGGCGATGGGTTCCCCCAGCACCTGGTCGGGATGGATGGTTCGGCCGTCCGCCAGCGTCAGCGGCTGCTCGTTGACCAGTACCCGCCTTTCCGGGCCGAAGGGCACTCCCAGGGCGCGTGCCTTCTCCTCCAGGAAGTGGCGGCGCGCCCGTTCCTGGAAGACAAAGCCGAAGGTGGGTGTGTTGCGGTGGTCGACCGCGACGGCTTCCACGATCATGTCCGCGGTTTCGAAGATTGGGCCGGCTTCGATTGGTACCAGTTCAATCTTGCGGTTGGACTCCCAACGGGGATTGAAGACGACTTTCATCAACTCCCGGACGCGCTGGAGTGTGGCCGGATGTCCCATGATCTGCATGGATTCCATCGAACCCCATCGCCCCAGCGTGCTGGACAGGCCGCCCAGACCCAGGATGTGGTCCAGGTGGCGATGGGTAAGCAGGATCTTGTCCAGTCGCTTGAAGCCCATGCCGCTGCGCAGGATTTGGCGCTGGGTGCCTTCGCCGCAGTCGATCATGAAACGCTCGTTCCGATAGAGGACCACGGCGCTGCTGAGGCTGCGCTGCTGGGTGGGCACCGAGGCGGCCGTGCCCAGGAACCGGATTTCGAACATGTTCGACTACTCGTCCAGCGACCGGAAGGACCAGGTCCGGCTCCCCGTGTCGAACAGGCCCCAGCTCGGCGTGCCGAGCCGTCCCATAATCTCGCCGGGATTGGCCAGTTGGCAGTTGCCCACCTGTTCCCGGTTCTGGAGGTGGTTGTGGCCGTAGCAGACCAGGTCGTACAGGCCCGACAGGGCCAGCGGGCGCGCGATTTCGGGGTAGTGGTTCATGGCGATGCGCACGCCGTCGATCTCCAGCTCGGCCAGTTGGCCGTGCACGGTCAGCCGGTCCCAGCGGCCGGCCATGTTGATGATCGAGTGGGGATCGCCGTCGTTGTTGCCGTAGACGCAGTGGATGGGGCCGTCGAATCCCTCGGCCAGCTGCTGCATGATGAAGGGGGCCACGAAGTCGCCGCAGTGGAGCAGGTGGGCCGCACCTGCTCTGCGAACGTCCTGCAGGGCCTTGTCCAGGTTCCAGATGTTGTCGTGACTGTCGGAGAGAACGGCGATCAGGGACATGGCAGCCTCGTCTTGTGTCCCGCACGGTCCAGAGTGCCGTCTGCGGAGCCGGGGTTTCTATCATAAGCCCCGTTATGGATACCAAAGACAGGTTTGCCGATCACCGCGGTGGAATGCGGTTCCCGGCCAGCCTGTGGACCGCGTGTCTCCTGTTGGCAGCCTGCATCGGCGGCTGTACCCAGGAGCGGCCGGACGGAGACAACGGTTTGGTCCCGGCAACTCCGGTGACCGTTGCCGCAACACCAACACCCTACGAGGTGGTGCCCACCTACACGCCGACACCCATCATCCACATCGATATCCGGTTGCCGCCCGGCACCCCGACCCCGACGCCCACGCCGCAACAACATCGGATCGAAGCCGGGGATACGCTCATCGGCATTGCGGCCCGGTACGGGGTGACCGTCGAGGATCTCCAGGAACTGAACGAGATTGGTGATCCGCGCGGCCTCCAGATAGGGCAAGAGCTGGAGATTCCGGCTCTGCATGTTCCGGAAGAGGATGCCAATCCCGTACGCGCCCGGCATGAACTGAGGCGCGTGGCGGTTGCGGTGGACGGTCTGGACACCGCCTGGGTCATGGGCGAGGTGGTCAACCTGGACTCCGTGCCGGTCGAGCAGATTCGCGTGGCTGCACGCCTACAGACGGCCGACGGTACGGAGATGGTGCGCCGTACCGCCCTGGCCGTGCGCCACATCACACTCCCCGGTGAAGCTGCACCGTTCATGTTCCGGCTGGGTGAAGTATCACAGACGGCTCATGGATGGACGCTGGCGGTAGCCTCCATCAAACCCGCCCACATCGGCGTCTACGCGACCGAGTTGTCGGTTGGGAATTTGCGGTTCGAACCGCAGCCGTCGGGCACGATCCTTGTCTCCGGTCTGGTGACGAACCGCGAAGCGGTGACAGTGGCGGATCCCGAGGTTGTGGTGACGGCCTTCGATGCCCAACGCCGGGTCACGGCCGTGCGAGCCATGCTGCCCGATGAACGGGTTTTGGCACCGGGCGGCGAGGTTGCCTTCGAAGGCTTGTTGATTCCCTTGGGGGAGCCGGTGACGGATGTGACGGCCTTCGCCCAGGGCTTCAAGGTCGAATAAGTGCAGGACCCGGTCGCAACAAAGGCGGTCCGGGTTCGATGACGATTGCATCCAACTGGCATGCGCTGCACCACAAGGAGCATTTTAGTGGTCGGCAACCACAGCCCTTGTTCTTGTCTACACGAGGACGACGCCTTGGACCCCGTCAAGCCTGTCTGAGCTGACGCGCAGGTACGTGTCCATGTCAGGGTCGCTGTTTCCCTACATGTACATGGACGTGCTCCATGACGATTTCAGTGACTGGGGTTCGCCGCGGGAACTGAACCCGATAGTGCGGGCGGAGCGGGCCATTTTCCCGGAGCATGTACTAGACCGCTGATTCGAAATAATGAGTTTCTTTGTGCTATAATTAGGAAATGGTCAGCCATCGGGCCGGGGCCATCACAGCCAGGATCGGCATCCACAAGCACACGGTAAAGACCAGGGTTCGGAATGGCACGCTGCTTGATCGATGGTATGGGTTGCGTCGGTACCGAAAGCCAATCCGCATAGTCGCCACTGATGGTTGAGAAAGTCACACGCAGCCTGCGCAGCGAGCGCCTGAACCGGGCCAAGTACGACCGCCTGGCGCGGATCGCCGTCCTGTGCGGACAGGTGCGCGCGGATGCCTGGCGACGGTGCAGCGGAGTGGCCACGGTCCTTCAATCCCCCTACGAGATCCGCGATGCCTGGATGGTGGAGGGCTGTGACTGGCACGGGCTGCCGGCGCGTCTGGGCAAGGCCACGCTGGCCGATGCCCTGGGGGACATCGCGGCGGCGCGGGAGGCTTCCAAGGTGCCGGTCAAGAAGGTCATCCGGCACCGCACGCGGGGCGACAAGGCCGAACGCGACCGTCTGTACAGCCTGCTGAAGCAAAACCGCTGGCTCGAGGACCCGTTCCTGCACCGGCAGATGCGGAAGCAGTGGCGCGGTGGCCGGTCCCATGTGACGAACCAGATCGTGGCCGACGCGGGCTCCTACACCACCAAGGTCTGGCACGGCCGGGCCTGAGTGTATCTGCAGGGTCTGGAACGCGGCCAACGAATCGCCATTCCGCTCAAGGGCACACACCTGCCCTCCGGCACCCTCCGCATCCTCCTGCGGGACAACGGACAGGTGGAAGTTCACTACGCGGTGGACGAGGAACAGGTGTGCAGCACGCGTCCCTGCGGGGATGCCACGGTCGGGGTGGACAAGGGCTACACCGACAGTGACGGGGAGCGTCACGGCGAGGGTCTGGGCGACCTGCTGTCCGCCGAGAGCGACCAGCGCAAGGTCAAGGGAACGCGGCGCAATCACCTCCGGGACACCGAGCAGAAGCACCGGGCCAAGGGCAACCATCGCAAGGCCGACACCATCCGGAAGAACAACCTCGGCAACCAGAAGTGGAACCGGCGGCGGACCCGGCACCACAAGCAGGTGCGCGACCACCTCTGCCAGGCCGCCCACACCGTCGTGGACAAGGCCGGCACCATTGCCTGCGAGGACCTGTCCGCACACATGAAGTCCGCTCCGTACCGCCACAGGGACACCAACCGCCGTCTGAGCGGTTGGGTCAAGGGCGTGATGGCGGACACCCTCACCTCGATATCTCGACGCAGAGGTTCTGCGTTGGCATTGGTCAATCCGGCCTACACATCGCAAGTCGACTCCCGCACGGGCCTGTTGCAGGGCCGTCGTCGCTGGGACCGGTTTTACTGTCTCGACGGGGTTGTGCTGGACGCGGACGTCAATGCCGCCTGCAACATTCTGGCGAGGCTGTACGACGAGGAGATCACGTTGTACATGCCCTACAGGGACGTGCGCGCCCTGCTCGCGGAACGAACCAGGACAGCGGTGGGGACTGCTCCACCCGGACTCGAGTTGCGGGGATGTGCAACGGAGCTCCCATCAACCGAGAGCGAATCACCCGCACCGGTACCGCAATGTACCAGGTAAAGGAACAGGTTGACATGTTGTGCGAACTCCTGCTGCCGGCGGTCGGCAGGGAGTTTGTGGACGAGCTCCGGGCACTGCTCGACAACGAATTTCGCGCGCCTGGGACCCGAACATCGTTTTCGATTTCCGGCTCCGGTACGGCACGAACCCTGCGGAACTGCGGCAGGACCGCAGGGACCGTCTGAAGACCTGATCTTTACCCCGGCCGTTGCAGCCCTGCGCACGGCATTTGAACCCACGGTCTTGCCTCACAAGGAAGTGCCAGGGAAGCCCTCGGATGCTTTGTGAGTTTTTCGGCCAGCCGCTCCTTGGCAATCAGGAGGACCAAGACAGGCCAGCCTACCTTGGCTTCAGCGGCGTCGTTCCAGGAACATGGGCATGCCGTCCTTGGGCCGCAGGGAAACCAGGGGCAGCAGCTCAATCCGGTGGCCGGGGTCGTGCCGCATCGCCCATTTCTGTCCCAAGGTTGCCAGTATCAACATCGCCTCCATCCACGCGAATCCGTCCCCAATGCAGACGCGCGGACCCCCGCCAAAGGGATAGTAGGCGAACCGGGGCAGTTGCTCCTTGAACTCCGCCGTCCAGCGATCGGGGTGAAATGCCAACGGGTCGTCGAACCAGCGGGGATCCCGGTGGATCACCAGGGGCGGGGCGATCACGAACGCTCCGGCCGGGATATCGTAGCCGCCCAACGTGATCGGCTCGAAGGTCATCCGTCCGGTGGACCAGATCGGCGGGTACAGGCGCATCGATTCGGTGAGGACCCGTCCGGTGAAAGTCAGATTGGGCAAGTCCTCCGGCGTCGGGGTACGGCCACCCAGGATGTCGTCCAGTTCGGCGTGAAACCGCGCCTGGACATCGGGATGAGTGGCCAGCAGGTACCAGGTCCAGGTGAGTGCCATCGCCGTGGTCTCATGGCCGGCGGCAAACAGGGTAATGGCTTCGTCCCGCACCTGTTGATCGGTCATCACCGCCTCCGACGGATCGTTCGCCTCTTCATCCCTCGCGTTGAGCAGAAGCGAGAGCAGGTCTTCACTTTCCAGCCCGTGTCTCCGACGCTCCGCGATGAGACCGTACACGGTTTGGTCCAGGTACGCCAGGCCTCGTCGGAAACGCCGGGTGAAGGGCAAGGGCAGCCGGTGGAACAGGCTGCGCAGGGCCGGCGGCTGGTTGTCCCGAACCTTGATGTAGTCGTTCGCCAGTTCGAAGGCCGCGCCGATGCGGCGCACCGTGTCGGGCAGCTCCAGGTCGAACAGTGTCTTGACGACGATCTTTAGAGTCAGGTCGCTCATCTCTCCGGCCAGGTCAATCCGTGCCTCGTCTTCCCATACTTCCATGTGGCGGCCGGCGAATGCGGTCATGGTCTCGGCATATCCGCCGATCCGCCGGTGGTGGAACTGGGGCTGCATCAGGCGGCGTTGCCGGAGATGCAACGGGCCGTCGGATGTGACTAGCCCGTAGCCCAACAGATACTGGAGCGTCTCGACAGTGCGGCCCCTGCCCACGCGCCGATGATTGGTGACGAAAAGCTCCTGCACGAGGTCGGGATGGTTGACGAGGTACACCAGAGTCGGTTTCACCGACAAAGTGACCAGATCGCCGTACGTGGCGGCGCCATGTATGAAAGGCAACAGGTTGAACAAGTACTGGAAGGCCTGACCCACCACGGGCCACTCCGGCGGCCCGGGTGGCAGGGCGGTCCGATCGACAACGGGCCTGGGAGGATAGGCGGGGTTTTGGCTAATCGTCGACATCGGTCACCGACACTTCGTGCTGTGTTAAAAATTTCACGACCAACTGCCGTCAGATACCGATGTACCGGGATTTCGTTATCGAAATCTCCCACAGTTTGTAGCGGTTGCAAGCTTGGTCATTAAACTATAGGATAGCTTGGCATGCGCTCCCATGTTCGTATTTCGTTATTTCTGCACGGCCTTGCCGGCCAGCCGCTCCTTCGCGACCAGGAGAACGAAGACAGGCAGGCTCAGCATGCGCCGCCACCGGGCCGGTTGCCTGAGAAGGCGGTAGAGCCATTCCAGTCCGCGGTCCCGCATCCACCCGGGTGCCCGCGGCACCTTGCCGGCCATGAAGTCGAAGGCGCCGCCCACGCCGATCGCCGTCCGGCTGTGCAGGTCGCCGAGATGGCTGTGTATCCACAGGTCCTGACGGGGATGCCCGAAGGCCACCAGCAAGACGTGCGGCTGTGTATCCGCCAGCAGTCGTTGGATGACGGGCCAGTCCTTGTCGGCGGGGGAACCGGACCAGGTTCCGCACACCTCGAGACCCGGAAACCGTTTCGCCAGTATACCCGCCGCGGCCATGGCCACACCGGGGGCGGCTCCCAGGAAAAACATCCGCCAGCCCCGCGAGGCACACAGCTCCGCCAGCCGGGGTATAAGGTCGGTTCCCGTGACGCGTTCGGCCAGGCTGCAGCCATGCAGGTTCAGGGCCCGGAGTACGCCCACGCCGTCCGGTACGTTGAGCCAGGCCTCATTCAGCACTTGGCGAAACCGGCTGTTGCGCCGTGCCTCAACGATGAATTCGGGATTGACCGTGCAGATCTGCCGCGTCGGCCCGGTGGCCTCCGGACCCTCCGCGTCCAGCCAGGCCGTCAGCAATTCCAGCGTCCCGGCATAGTCCACCGGGTGGACCGGCACGTCGAGGATGTCGACCGGGGCCGGCCGCTCCGGCCGGCCGGAATTCATGGCGCCTTGTTCATGGCGCGCTTCAGGACCGCCAAGGTCTCGCGGGCAGCTTTCTCCCAGGAGAAGCGCTTCACGTTTTCGTGGCCCTTCGCCACGAGTTCGGCCCTTAGCTCCTCATCGCGACTCAGGCGCAGCATGGCCTGTGCGATTTCATCCACGTCCTCGGGATCGACCAGCAAGGCCGCGTCGCCGGCGACTTCGGGCAGAGAGGAACGGTTGGATGTCAAGACAGGCACTCCTTGGGACTGAGCCTCCAGGACCGGCAGGCCAAAGCCTTCGTGCAGCGAAGGATAGCAAAAGAACCTCGCCTGTCGTCGCAGGACCGCCACATCTTCTCCATCGACATAACCGACGATGTGAATGGCTTCGGCAGCCGGAGAGGAACGGGCCGCGGCCAGGATGGGTTCGGCCAGCCAGCCGACGCGGCCGGCCAGGACCAGGTCCCACCCCGGATCCTCTCGGGCGTGCAGGCGGCTGTAGGCGTGGATCAGGCGTTCCGCATTCTTGCGCGGCTGTAGCGTGCTGACGAACAGGGCGAAGGGCCTTCGCAGTCCGAACCTCGCCAGTACGGCACCGGGATCGCATGCCGGATCCGGGTCCGGCGGCGGAGTCCAACCCAAGTGCACGGTATGCAGCCGGCCGGGATCGGCCCGATGGAACCGGATCAGGTCCTGCCGTGTAGCCTCGCTGTCACAGATCAGGCATTCGGCCCGGGCCGCGGCCCAGCGCGTGGTCAGGTTCAGGTAGGCGCGCTGCCGCCAGGGATGGGCCTTGGGAAAGTGACGGTAGCCGAGGTCGTGGATGGTCATGACCAGGGCCGGCATGTTCCGGCGCGTCCAGGCGAACGGCAGGACATGGGCGGGCACGAAGAGAACGTCGGGCCTGCGGTGCCGAACCTCAGGACCCAGGGAGCGGTGGGTCCACATCCTTCGGTTGGGGAGGGGTGTGGGGACGACATTCGGCCGGTCCGTCAGTTCCGCCGGCAACGTATCGGTACCGGTCCTGAAATACAGCCGCCACTCGATGTCCGCGGTTTCCGGCAGTCGGAGCAGGTGCCACAGGATTTCCCGGGCATAGTTCTCGGTGCCGGTTGGCTGATCGGCGGTACTGCGCGAGGCGTCCACGCCGACTACGGGCCCGTTCATTGCACGGACGCGCCGTACTGTTCCGCAAACCGACGCACGGCCGGCTCCAGGGAGCCCGTGCGCAGGATGCGGATTCCCTCTCCTTCCTGACTGACGATGGTGCTGGGACGCGTATCCGGCGAGGCGCCTCCGTCCAGCACCAAGGGGATCCGCCCCGCCAACTGGGCCATCACCTGGTCCGCGGTCTGGCAGTCCTTGCCGCCGGAACGATTGGCACTGGTCGTGGCCAGCGGCCCCGTGACCAGTGCGATCCTGCGGAAGACCGGGTTTGCCACCACCCGCACGGCCACGGTTGCGCCGCCTGCCAGCAGAGCATCCGGCAGGCCCGCCCGCGCCTCCAGGATCAGGGTCAGGGGGCCCGGCCAGAAGTGTTCGGCCAAGTGCTCGGTCAGTGGCGGCAGGGGCATGGCCGCGATCTCGGGTAGTTGAGCAAGCGAGCCCAACAGCACCGGGATGGCCTTGGACTCGGGCCGGCCCTTGGCCGCGAACAGGGATTGGACGGAAGCGTTGCCGCGCGGATCCGCGCAGAGTCCGTAGACCGTATCGGTCGGCATGGCGAAACAGGCCTGTTCAGCCAGGACTCGCCGTACCGCTGACAGAGCGCCGGGATCCTCGCTGTGCACCAGCTTCGTCGTCATGTCACAGGGGGCTTCCGTTGACTGGCCGGGATGCATCAAATCGGCCCAAGGACGGTTGTATACTCCGTTTTACGGCCACACGCCTTTTCCTTGAGTGTTATGTTACCGAAGCATTCGCGCCTGACGGTCCTGCTCCTGTCCGGATCCTTGGCGGCCAGTGGTGTTCTGCTGCTCCTAATCAACCAGGAGATGCTGAAGTTCGCCACGCCCAACCTGCAGTATCTGTTGTCCTCCCTGCTGCTGGCGGGGGGACTGGGTTTCGCCTGGTTCTTTGTGCGCAACCGATCCAACTGGTGGCAGTTGATCCCGACCTTCACCTGTATTTCGCTGGCTGCGATGCTGTACCTGACGACCACGGACAGTTTCGAGCCGCGCCTGTCGGCTGCCATTCTGGTGTGGGGCATGGCCCTGAGCTTCCTCCTGGCCTACGTCATCGATTCCAGCGAACGGTGGTGGGGTCTGGTCATGGGCGGTCTCATGGTCGTGCTGGGACTCACGCTCTACGGCAGCAGCTTCATGGAGTCGATCGAGACCCTCGGTGCCGTACTGTTCGGTGGCCTGGGCCTGGTCTTCGTCCTGCTCTTCCTGCTGGGCGACAAGACCCATTTCTGGTGGGCTCCGATCCCCGGCTTCATCATGGGGTTGTTCGCCGTGTTTGCCTACATGCAGACCCAGGCCCGGTGGCTGCCGTACTGGCAGGACTGGTGGCCGGCGGTGCTGGTGCTGGCGGGGTTCGGCATCGTGGTGAGCGCCTATCTGTTCCCCTTCATGTTCCGCTTCTCGACCCAGCCGGAAGTGGAGGAGGATGAGGACACCTCCGAAACGACCTATCGCAGCACGCCCGATGTCCTGCGCGAGAGGGAAGGGACGTTGCCCGGCTCGGCCGTGATCGTGCTGCACGAGTCCGACTGAATCCAAGACAAAAGGGACTTATGGCGGATGGTTGACATCGGGCACAGCGTCCGGTGTCAGCCCTGACGGTCCCGGGTAGAATGGGGGCCGAACGGAGAACCAACGGGAGGATGGAGATGGCTGTGGTTGTGGTGCGGGAACGGCCGCCCGCCACGAGAACCCACGACCGGGACACGGTTCCCGCGATTGACAGTGCCGATCCGGACATGACGCAAGCCGCGTGCTTGGCGCGGGCCGCTTGGCGACGGGAACACCTTGCGGAATGGCAGCGCGAACTGGAGGCCCTGTGCCACTTCGATCCCGAGTTCGTCTACGACCCCGCCCATGAATACGACCAGGATTCCACCACCGACCCCGACTACGATGTCGATGGGGTTCACTTCCTGGAATACGATGCGGACGGCGTTGTGAGCCCCCTGGAAAAACGGGTGCGGACAGTCCAGGCTCACGGGGCCGACACAGCCTCCGACAGGCTCGCCGGGACGGGCCAGGTGGGGGACTACGAGCGGTTGGTCCGCTTCCGTCCCGAGACCATCGAGAGTGCCAACCAGGCCACCCGCGCGAGCCATCCCGTCCGGAAAGGTGTGCGTCCGGACATGTTGGTGCGGGCCGTCATGTCGCCATCGGAGCGGGAAAGGTTCATGCCCGACGGGGTCCTGCGTCTCGATCTGGGCGCCCCCGTCCCGCCGCTGGTGCTGGAAGTGGTGTCCGAAGGCTCGGCGGAACGGGATCTCAACTACAAGAGGTACCTGTATGCCGCGGCGGGGGTGTCGGAGTACCTGGTGTACGACCTGGGTGGCAAACGCTGGTCGGGTTCGGCCCGGGCACTCCTGATGTACCGGCTGGAGGGCGGGTCCTACCGGCAGGCTCCCGTGGCGGACGAGTACCGGAGTACGGTGTTCAACACGCGTGTGCGCATTATGCCGGATGCACGGGAACGCTCAGAGGAACAGCGCGGGGTACCGGAAGAGGACCGCTCACCGCCGCGCTTCCAGTGGTGGGATCCCGACACCGAACGATGGCGGGACCGCGAAAGCGACCGTGAAAGACTTGGTGAGCAGCATGGTATTCGCTTGGGCCAGGTACATATCCTCATCCAAGCTTTGGATGCGTTCCTGCCCGACCTGAGCGATGCAGATCGTGAACGCATTGTGGAAGCATGGTCCGCGGATGGAATCCCGGACGACATGCTCTCTCGGATCATGGAGGCCGGCCAGACACCGGACGAGTGGGCATCCATTCTGGACCTGTCGTAGCCTAGGCCTCCATCTATCGGAACCTCTCTGGTCCCTTGGCGATTCGGAGGGGCAACCCCTTCGGGCGGCAAGAGCCTGCCGGACACGGTGCCCACTGTCAACAATTCGGTACAAACCTGCGAGGAACCATGAGCACCCTGAAAGTTTCCCTCCTGCAAATGGACTGCCGGATTGCCGATCCGGAGTACAACTTCCTGACGGCCCGCAGCTACCTGGAGATGGCGGCTCACGACAAGACGGATCTGGCGGTGCTGCCGGAACTGTGGGCCTCCTCCTACGCGCTGGACCGGGTGGAGGAGTTTGCCGATCCACTGGTCGACGAGCCGACCCCCGACAACGCCTTCGGCCGCTTCGCGGCGCTGGCCCGGGACATGAACCTGACCGTGGCCGGTTCGCTGCTCGAACGGGCGGACGACGGGATCTACAACACGATGGTCGTCTACGACCGCGAGGGACGGCTGCTGTCCTCCTACCGCAAGGTGCATCTCGTGCCCATGCTGCAGGAGGAGGAATTTCTGGCGGCGGGGGATGCCCTGTCAACCGTGACCCTTGACGGACACGAAGCCGGCCTGGCCATCTGCTACGACCTGCGGTTCCCGGAACTGTTCCAGATTTACACGCGCCGGGGTTGTCGCATGCAGGTTATGTCGGCCCAGTGGCCAGATCTGCGCCAATCCCACTGGCAGGCCCTGGTGCGCAGCCGCGCCATCGAGAACCAGACCTACATGGTCGCCTGCAACGGCGTGGGCGAGTTCGACAACATCCGGTTCTGCGGCCACAGCGCCGTCGTTGATCCCTGGGGCGAAGTGCTGGTCGATGCCGGCACCGCGCCCGGCGTGTACACGGTGGAATGCGACCTAGGTTCCGTGGACGGCATCAGGCAGGCGGTGCCGGTTCTGGCCACGCGGCGACCCGAGGTCTACGCACGGGCTGAAGAACAGGCCGCGGCGGAAGTGCCGGCCGCCGCTACGGTTTAACGACAGTCCCAGGCGGCCGGCCCGACCGGCACGGAGGGACTGCAGGAAGGCGGTTCAGTCTGCCTGCGCTTCCCGCGACTTGCAGAGCAGTTCCCAGTTGCCCCGCTGGCACTGCTTGCCTTCCTGGTTGATCACCTCCACCTTGAAGGTGATCTTGCCGCCGTCCAGGCGCTTCATGGCGCGCAACTCGCTTACGGTCAGGCGCGTGCGGATGGTGTCGTTGATGAAGACCGGTCTCCGGAACTGCCAGTCCAGGCCCATGAAGGCGATGGTGGTGTCGTTCAGGAAACCCAGGCGCACCATCTGGCCGGAACTGATGGAGAGCACCAGCAGGCCGTGTACCACCCGCTGGCCGTACATCTGCTCCCGCGCGTATTCGGCATCGGTGTGAATCAGGTTCCAATCGCCCGAGAGGGCGGCGAAGTTCACCACGTCCGCTTCGGTCACGGTGCGGCCCAGGCTTTCCACCGCATCGCCCACGGCGAAGTCCTCGAACCAAAGGGAAGGGGACTGCTGCAGCATCCGTGGCTCCATAAGGGAATGTATACCGATTAAGGCGGCGCGGGCGGGTCCCGGTCCGACCCGCCATTGTATACTTGGCCCCGGATTGGAGGCGCGGGAAGTCCCTCCGCGTCACATCGAAATTGGCCTGAAGCCCCCGGTTGGCGGGGCGGGCACGGAGCGTCGGTCGATGACCGCGGCATCACTGCAGGGAGTCGGACAGCCGGGCGGCCGCGCCGCGGGCTCCCTGAAGGCTTGGCAGTCGCAACTGACGGGCTACCTCTACATCCTGCCGGCCAGCATCCTGATCTTCTGCTTCGGCCTGTTTCCGGTTGGCTACGCCCTGTACATGAGCACGCGCCGCTGGCGCGTGGTGGACCGGGGATACGTCGGTGTCGAGAACTACCTCAAGGCCATCGGCGACCCGTGGTCTGCACTTCTGTTCGTTGGCGGTTTCCTCGGTCTCCTCGGAGCCTGGTACCTGTGGACGCGGCCCGGTTCCTCCCGCAATCCGGGGTACCTCGTGGCCCGCATCGCCAGTCTGGTCGTTGTGGCCGCCAGCCTGTGGCTGATTCCCACGGGCTGGGTCGGCATGCTAAGCGCCGGCGACGAACGCTTCCTGAACGCCATTCCCATCACCTTCTACTTTGCGTTCGGCTCGATCCCGGTCCAGTTGCTGATCTCGCTGTGCCTGGCCTACATCCTGTTCCAGAAGATCCGCGGGCAGGAGTTCTTCCGCATGATCTTCTTCCTGCCCTACATCACGCCCGTCATCGCAACGGCGCTCATCTTCCGCAACATTTTCAGTCCCCGGGAACTGTCCATCGCCAACCGGGGCATGCAGGCCCTCGGCCTGCCGGCTCAGGAGTGGCTGTTCGAATCCGAGCGCCTGCTCAACCTGTTGTTCGGCACGGAGTTTGGTGGCTTCCTGGCCGGGCCCAGCCTGGCCCTGGTTTCGATTGTGCTCTTCGGCATCTGGACCTATGTCGGCTACAACACCGTCATCTTCCTGGCTGGCCTGGGCAGCATCGACCCGACCCTGTACGAGGCCGCCGAGATTGACGGGGCCTCCCACGTCCAGCAGCTGCGCTGGATCACCTTTCCGCTGCTTTCGCCGGTGACCTTCTACCTCTCCGTGATCGGCTTCATCGGGACCTTCAAGGCCTTCAACCACATCTTCGTGATGATGGAGCCCTCCGCCCTGGGCACCGTTACCACGGTCAGCATCAATATCTTCAACACCTTCAACAAGGCCAACCAGTTTGGCTACGCCTCGGCCCAGGCCGTGCTGCTGCTGGTCATCATCCTGTACATGACCTTCGTGCAGTCGAAGGTCCTGGGGGAGCGGGTGTTCTATGGCTGACACCCAGATCGTCAAGCCGATCGGCCTCTCCTCTGCCCGGCCCCGCGCTGTTGGGCGGAGAGGGAGGGCCGTGCGCTATCGCCTGGGTCGCCTGATGCTGTACGGCGTTCTCCTGCTGGGCGGGATCATCTCCTTGATTCCGTTCGCTTGGATGATGTCCGCCTCCTTGATGACCCTGGGCGAAACGGTTACCCGGCAACTGCTGCCCTCCGTGCCCCGCTTCGAGAACTACGGGCAGGCCTGGCAGGACGCCAACTTTGCCCGGTACTTCCTCAACAGCATTGTAATCTCGGCGGCCATCCTGGCCGGTCAGCTCTCCACCTCCATCCTAGCCGGCTACGCCTTTGCGCGTATCGAGTTCAAGGGCCGGAGCCTGATTTTTTCGATCATGCTCAGCACCCTGATGATTCAGGGCATGGTGACCATGATCCCGAACTTCCTCGTGGTGGCGAACCGGGTACCCTTCATTCCGTTGCCTGGCGGCTCCTGGCTCAACACCCTGCAGGGCATCACCGTTCCGGGCATGGCATCGGTGTTCAGCATCTTCCTGCTGCGGCAGTTTTTTGCCCAGATTCCCTGGGAGTTGTGGGATGCTGCCCGCATCGACGGGTCCGGCCACAACCTTTTCCTGGTCCGGGTCGTGTTGCCCCTGTCCAAGCCGGCCATCTTCACGGTGACGGTGTTCGTCTTCATTGGGGCCTGGAACGAGTTCCTGTGGCCGCTGCTGGTGACCACGACCGAGACCTGGCGTCCGATCATGGTGGGTCTCTACCGGTTTGCCGAAGAGGCGGGTCCCCTCATGCACCTGATGATGGCGGGGTCGATGATTACCATCGTGCCCATCCTGATTTTGTATTTCCTGACCCAGAAGCAATATACCGAAGGGATTGCGCTGACGGGTCTCAAAGGCTAGCCCGTGCCGGCCCTCCGGAAGCCTTGTTCTTGTTCGCTTGTTTGATCAACTCAGTTCGTTTTTTGTTCAGCCTCGCAGTGCATCCAAGGAGATCCACACCATGAAGGCTCGATTACTGGCTTGGAGCGCCCTGCTCCTCTGTTTGCTTGTTGTCCTGTCCGGCTGCGCCGTGACCAGTGTGCCGACCGCTCCGGCCGCCGAGGAAATGTCAGAGGACATGGACGACATGTCCATGTGGGCCGATGTGGATCCGTCGGGCCAGACCGTGACGTTCTGGCACCAGCACTCCGGCTCACGCGAGGAAGCGCTGCAGGAAATCATTGCGCACTTCAATGACACCAACGAATACGGGATTACCGTCGAAGGGTCCAACCAGGGCAGCTACGGCGATATCTTCAGCAAAATGCTGAACGTGATTGGCACGGACGACGTGCCGAACCTGGTGGTTGCCTACCAGAACCAGTCCGCCACCTACCAGCTGGGCGACGGCCTAGTGGACATGAACAGCCTCGTTTCGGATCCCAAGTGGGGCCTGTCCGAGGAGGAGCAGTCGGATTTCTTCTCCGGCTTCTACAACGCCGACATCTTCCCGTCGTTCGACAACGCCCGGCTGGGCTTTCCGCCCAACCGCTCGATGGAGGTGCTTTACTACAATTCGGACTGGCTGGCCGAGTTGGGCCACGACGGCCCGCCGACAACGCCCGAGGCGTTCGTTGAGTTGGCCTGCCGGGCCGTGGATGAGGGGTTCAGCGGCGCGATCGGCGACGAGGGCAGCCTGGGATACCAGTTCAAATTCAACGCTTCCGGGATTGCCAGCTTCACGTTCGCCTTTGGCGGCGACATCTTCGACTACGAGAATGTGGCCTACACCTACGACGATCCGGCCACGGTTGAGGCCATGTCCATGGTGCAGGGCCTCTTCGACGACGGCTGTGCGGGTAAGCTCACGGAGCGTTACGGCGACCAGGTTTCGTTTGCCAACGGCAAGCTCCTGTTCTTCATCGGATCGAGCTCCGGCCTGCCCTTCGTGGCAGCCGGCGTGAACGATGCGGCCGCCTTCCAATGGTCCGTGGCTCCGCTGCCGCGCCGCACGGAGGATCCGGTGATGAACGTCTACGGTGCCAGCGTCAGCATGGGCAGGTCCACACCGGAAAAGGAACTGGCCACGTGGATTTTCATCAAGTACTACACCTCGCCCGAGTCCCAAGCCAAGTGGGCGCGCGCCAGCAACTACTTCCCGGTGCGTCAGAGCGTGGCGGACGGCCTGAGCGAGTACTTTGCTCAGAACCCGGCCTACAAGACCGCCTTCGAACTGTTGCCCTACGGCACCACGGAACCGCCGGTTCCCGGCTACGACTTCGTGCGTGATCGGGTGGAGGAGGTGATGGCAGCCATTGCGGATGGTGCTGACGTGGAGTCCAGCCTGGCAGAGCTGACAACCGAGGCCAACGAGATCTTGGCTGATCAGTAGGGCTGTGTCCGATGTGGTGTGACCATCGGTCACACCAACGTACAGAACGGGGGCCGAGCGGCTCCCGTTCTGTTTTTGGAGTCGGTATGCCAAGTCAGTGGATCGCTTCAATGAGACACGCTCGCCTTGGTCTCGGCAGGGGTGTCATGCTGGTTTCAATGGAGTCATGACCAATAGGCCATGGAGACCGTGGAGAGCATTCTGGCTGAGTTGACAGCCGAAGCACTTCAATTTGAACGCGTGTCCGTTTTACTTGGCCTCTGTGGCACAAACCTGCATCCAGCCATGTGGTCAAATCGCCCTTGGCCCATGCAAGCGGCTTACCTGAGGTTTCCGGCACTGCCGAACGGGTACGCTGGTACAAGGCATGGGGCGTTGCTTCGGTCTACTCGTCCTCCATTCGTCGATCTTCTCAGGGAGGATACGGTACCTTCGGACCAGCGGAGACGGTATGGCAGGCATCGGAAGGCAACTGATCTTCCACATTACCCATCGTCCATCTACATCCGCGTCAGTTGATGAAATCCTCAATGGTCATCCATCCCAAAACGAGTTCCTGCCAATGTCATTGAAACGCGCCACGGCCTACATCGACGGATTCAACCTGTTCCATGGCCTAAAGGATAGGAAATGAAAGCAATACTATTGGCTTGATCCGTGTGCTTTGGCACGAAACTTGATTCCCAGCAACACAGCGCTCACCGTAACTCAAGTTCACTACTTCACGGCACCGGTCCGGCAAGGCCGCGACCAGGAGGGGGCCCGACGGCAGCAAATCTATCTGGATGCACTGAGAACACTGCCACAGCTGACCATTCACTTTGGCAAATGGGTCAACAAACACATGCAGTGTCGTGAGTGCGGTGCAGCGTGGAGTAAACCCGAGGAGAAGATGAGCGATGTGAACATCGCAGTTCAGTTGGTCCAAGATGCCTATGAGGACAGGTTTGATGCGGCTTTTTTGGTCTCGGGTGACAGCGACTTGACCAGCCCTATCCGAATCGTTCGTGATCGATTCCCGAACAGGGAAGTCCGTGTTGCTTTTCCGCCAAAGCGTCGGTCCAAGGACTTGGCCAGGACTGCAGACGTAGCGTTCTCAATCGGAAGGCCGAAATTTCGAGACAGTCAGTTGCCGATTCAGGTAATGAATGTGGATGGCTATGTCCTGACGAGGCCTGACACTTGGTGTTGAAGAAATGTGACTGGCGTGCTTTGGCCCCGCTGAACAGTAGGGACTCCGGATTTCCACCTGAGCCAGGGTTACCTTTGGTCCGTCTGGGAGGAAAGTCAGGCTGACCATGGCAATGGTCAAGGTTGGATTGACAGTGCAATTCGCGACTCTCCATGGTCCAGCGAGTTTGCTTGTGTGTCGGTTTGGACTCCGGACTGCAACCACTCTTGCAGAGCAGGGCGTTTAGCCAACGGGTCTTGAAAAGAGTGAGTGTTCGGTGCCGAATGTCATGGGGGTGCTCCGCGCTATAAGGCACACCACGCTGCGGTCCTTCATGAAGAACGAACTGATTCCAATTGGGTGCCATGGGAAGGGGCATCGACGTTACCTCCCACTTGATCCAAAGAATAACCAAGGCAAGCGGCAGTTGGAACGAAGACTATCAGCGTAGTCAAAAGAAAACGCCCCGTCGGCTGACGGAGCGTCTGACCGGCAATGCTATCGCCGGTGGGGCTGACGGAATGCTAGCACAATCCAATCCTGCAGTGCAATTGCATCCAGAGTTTGCAGGATCTTCAGCGAGTACCCATAGTGGTTCGGCCGGCCTGCTTGCACTTGGTGGTGGCCTCGTGGTGCGGCAGGTTGACGGTTAGACAGCCATCCCTCACCGGCTTCTCACTCGGACCCCGGCCCCCAATGCCCTTTGTGGCCAGACAGTGATTGTTAGTGCCTGACTAACGCTTTGAACAGGCTTGCCTGTATCCCAAAGATATGAAGCCGTGCACACCAAGGCAGGAACCCTACGGCTCCCGTCTCCATCGAAGTTGGCTTGAGGACTTTGCCAAGACGGCAGGGTGACCTGTCCTGCGGCACCGAACTCCCGCGAACCCGACCGGTTATTCGTCGGCGTCCTGCTTGCCCTCTTCCTCTTCGACTTCCCTGTCGGTGCGCCTGGGCTCGAATTGCATGACCTGGAAGTGTTCCCAGTAGGTGCGGGATCCGTCCTCGTTCTCCTCGCCCCAGCGGTCCATCCAGCGGCGCATGGCCTGCTGCTCTCGTTCCGCAAACTGGGACTTGTGGCAGAAGACCGCCTTTATCTTGGTTTCCGCCACCGCCGACACGTCGATGCGGGTGTTGGGATCGCTGAAGCGGGTGATGTAAAGCTGGGAAATCTTGTGGGGCAGGAAGCCCTCGTCCAACATCTCCGGGAAGAACATGCGGTTGTCTGAGGCCGGGAAGATGGCTTCGAAGGCGACTAAACCGGCATTGCGGTGGTCCGGATGGTTGATGTAGCCGGTGCCCGAGGTGTAGGCCGTGGGATCCTGGCAGATCACAATCTCCGGACGTAGGCTGCGGATGATGCGCACAACCCGTTCGCGCAACTCGCGCGTCGGCTGCAGGAAGCCGTCCTCCTCGCCCATGAAGATCACGTTCTTGAGACCGCAGGTCTCGGCCGCGGCGCGTTGTTCCTTCTGGCGCATGAGCACCAGTTCCTCATGCGTGATCTCGGGGTTGTGGTTGCCCTTGTCCCCGTTGGTCAGGATCATGTAGTGGACATCGATCCCGGCCTGAGCCATCAGTGTGGCGGTGCCACCGCACGTGATGTCCGGATCGTCCGGATGCGCCATGATGACCAGGCAGGTCTTGACGCCCTCCCAGTCAACCGACTGCCATTCCTTTTCCTGTTCAGCCATAACCTGCTTCCTCGGGTCAAAAAAAAGCCCGTCCGCACGCCATCCGTGCCGACGGGCTCAGTGACGCGGCCACCGTGCCACCGGCACGGAACCGCGCAGGGCATTGGTCACATGTCGAGCGCGGCGTAGCCGGGCCCTTCAGTGAAGTACATCTCGTTCAACTCGGTGCAGTACTGCTGGTCCTCGGGCAGGTCCTCCTCGGGCAGGATGGCGTCCACCGGGCACTCAGGCACGCAAGCGCCGCAGTCGATGCAGGTCTCGGGGTCGATGTAGAACCAGGGCCATTCGTCCTCGGGTTCCCCGGGGATGATGCACTCCACCGGACAGACCTCGACGCAGGCACCGTCACGAATGCACTCATCAAAGATTACGTGGGTCATTTGACTTCTCCGATTGCCCCCGGTCTGAAGACTTCCGCCGCCTGCACAAAAGGGACAGGTGCCCGGTTGACACCCTGCCTGCAGGACAGTTCGCAGTATACACAAAAAACCGCTGTCCCAAGGTCCTCCGAACCGGACAGGTAGACTAGACTATTGTTCGTCGTTCGCAACCCCTGCCCATCGGGTGCCGTCTTGGCTCGGAACCGGTTGTCACAGGGTCGGCATGCGATCCCGCACCTCAACCTTCGCCTATCTCCAGGGAGTCGTTCAGAAGTGGCACAGAACCAGGCCAAGTGGCGCGCCGTGCTCGTGGGCTGCGGTAGCATCAGCCGCGCGTGGCTGAGGGCCATGCAGGGCCGTACCGACATCGAAATCGTGGGCATGGTCGACCTTGTGCCCGAACTGGCCGAGGCCCGGCGGCAGGAGTTCGCCCTCGGCGACGTGCCCGTGGGTACCGATCAGGTCCGCATGATCAAAGATACCGGCGCCCGGGTCGTCTTCGACTGCACCGTGCCCGCGGCCCATCCGACCGTGACCCTGACCGCCCTGGAGCTGGGCTGCCATGTTCTGGGCGAAAAGCCGCTGGCGCCGACGATGGCGGAGGCGCAGCGCATGGTGGCCGCCGCCGCCGAACACGATCGCACCTACGCGGTGATCCAGAACCGGCGCTACATGAATTCGATCATCCAGTACCGCGACATGGTGCAGTCCTCGGCCCTGGGCCAGCTTTCCACGGTCGCGGCCAACTTCTTCCTGGGACCCCGCTTCGGCGGCTTCCGGGTCGAAATGGATCATGTCCTGCTCATCGACATGGCCATCCACTCCTTTGACCAGGCGCGCTTCATCACCGGCAGGGACCCCGTTTCCGTCTACTGCCATGAATGGAATCCGGCCGGCTCCTGGTATCAGCACGGCGCCGCGGCCTTCTGCATCTTCGAGATGACGGACGATGTGGTGTTCAGCTATAACGGCAGCTGGTGTGCCGAAGGCATGAACAACTCCTGGAATTGCGACTGGCGGTCCATCGGCACCGGAGGGAGTGTGGTCTGGGATGGCGAGGAGGAGATCCGCGGCGAACTGGTGACCGGTACCGAGGGCTTCTTCCGCGCGGTGGAGCCGATGGCGGTGCCGCCGTCGCCAGAACTGCAGTACACCGTGCACGGCGGAGTCATCAACGAGTTCCTCACCTGCCTCACGGCCGGCACCAAGCCGCAGACGGTCTGCACGGACAACATTCGCAGTCTGGCCATGATGTTGGGGGCTGTGGAAAGCGCCAAGACCGGGCGCCGGGTGGACATAACCTGGTAGCTCACGGGGAATCGGGACCAGGGACGGCAGACATGCTTGAGATACCGTTGGCCGGCACACCGGCCCTGACGCCGGGAAGGACGCCCAACTCTTTCCACATCATGCTCAAGCCGAGCGGCGCGATCTGCAACCTGGACTGTACCTACTGCTACTTCCTGTCCAAGGAGGAACTCTATCCCGGTTCGGACTTCCGCATGCCGCTGGACTTGCTGGAGGAGTACACCCGGCAGTACATCGAGGCCCAGAAGGTTCCGGAGGTCACCTTTGCCTGGCAGGGCGGCGAGCCGACCCTGATGGGACTCGACTGGTTCCGGGAGGCCGTGGCCCTGCAGCAGAAGTACAAGCGTCCGGGCATGCGCATCCAGAACGCCCTGCAGACCAATGGCACGCTCCTGGACGACGAATGGTGCGAGTTCTTCGCGGCCAACGAGTTCCTGGTGGGCCTCAGCATGGACGGGCCACCGGAACTGCACGACAAGTACCGTGTTGACAAGGGCGGAGCACCCACCCACGCCCGGGTGATGCGTGCGGCGCGGCTGTTCGGGGAACACGGTGTCGAGTTCAACATCCTGTGCACCGTGCACGCCGGCAACGATCATCATCCGCTGGAGGTGTATCGCTACCTGAGGGATGAGGTCGGGACGAATTTCATGCAGTTCATTCCGATCGTGGAGCGGGACAACGAGACCGGCTACCAGGAAGGCAACCGGGTCACGGACCGCAGCGTCACCGACCGGCAGTACGGCGACTTCCTGATTGCCATCTTCGAGGAGTGGGTGCGCCGCGACGTGGGGCGGGTTTTCGTCCAGATCTTCGACGTGGCGCTGGCTGCCTGGACCGGCAACCGGCCCGGCCTGTGCATCTTCGAGGAAAGTTGCGGCACGGCCCTGGCCATGGAGCACAATGGCGACCTATACTCCTGCGACCACTATGTGGAGCCGGACTATCTGCTGGGCAACATGGCACAGCACTCGCTCCTGGAGATGGCTGGTTCCGAAACCCAGAACCAGTTCGGCGATGCCAAGCGCGACACCCTGCCCCAGTACTGCCTGGACTGCGAGGTGCGCTTCGTCTGCAACGGCGGCTGTCCCAAGAACCGCTTCATCGAAACCCCGGACGGCGAGGCGGGACTCAACTATCTATGTGCCGGCTACCGGGCCTTCTTCAACCATGTCCGGGAACCGATGGAGACGATGGCTCGCCTGCTGGCCGCGCGTCGGGCGCCGGCCGAGATCATGAGCCTCTACCGGCAGCGCGATCAGGCCAGATTGGCCCAACCGCAGGCCCGCATCAACCGCAACGCGCCGTGTCCGTGCGGCAGCGGACGCAAGTACAAGGCTTGTTGTGGCCGCCGTCGGCAGGCGATGCGCTCTGTCGCCGGGCGCGGCTAACCGGTCGTCGGCTATTCCTGCCAGTTCGGATTGGGGGTTGGGATTCGGGCCGCCACGCTCCCGCGCCATTCCTTGAGGCGTTGGTGCAGGGCCCGGGTGTGTTCCGGTTCCTCCTCCGCCAGGTTGTGGACCTCGCCGATGTCCTCCGCCAAGTTGTACAGTTCCAACCGGTGGTCCTCGTAGAACTCAATCAGCTTCCAGTCTCCGCTGCGGATTGAGGAGCCGGGAGTGCCTCCCTGGTTGCCGTAGTGGGGGTAGTGCCAGAAGAGGGCATCCCGCTCCAGTGCGGCCCCTTCGAACAGGACCGGCGACAGGTCCTCGCCATCAATCAACAGGCGGTCCGGCACGGGAATCCCAGCCTGGGCCAGCCAGGTGGGGAACAGGTCGATGCTGCAGACTGGTTCCGCAGTACGGCTGCCGGCGGGAATGCGGCCCGGCCATGCGGCAATCATCGGGACGCGCGTGCCGCCTTCGTACATCCAGCCCTTGCCTTCGGCGTAGGGGTTGTTGCAGGTGGGCGAGCTCTCCGAGGTGGACAGCCCTCCGTTGTCCGAGGTGAATACCACCAGAGTGTCGTCCGCGATGCCTTCCTCCTCCAATGTGTCCAACAGTCGGCCCACATTCTCATCCATGCTCTCCACCATCGCCGCGTAGACGGGATCGGACTGCAGGATGCGGCGGGTGACGCGCAGGTGCCGCTTGTGTTCCATGGGAAAGAATTCCCCCTCCACCAGCGCGGTCCGCCGGTCGAGTCCCAGTTCGCGGACGCGAGCCTCCCACTTGGCCACCCGGTCAGCCGGGGCTTCGATGGGGGTATGCACCAGGTAGAAGCACATGTTTAGGAAGAACGGATTGTCGCCCCGGTTGCGGATCAGGTTGATTGCCTCGTCCGTCAGTACTTCCGGCAGGTACTGGCCGGGTGAACCGGGCGGCAGGTTCGGAATGTCGAAAGGGCTGAAGTAGCCCCCGGGCCCCGGCGCGCCCAAGTATCCGCCGCCGATATTGACATTGAAGCCGTGTTGTTCCGGGTAGGTTTCCTCAAAGCCGAGATGCCACTTGCCGACATGCCAGGTGCTGTAGCCCCGGCCTCGCAGCAGCGAGGCGGAAGTCACCTCCGTCCGCGGCAGTTCCCGGATGTAGGGCACGTCCACCAGCTTGCCGCGGGCTGGCTGGATGCGACCTCCGAAGTCGATCCAGTCGGTCAGGCCGATACGGGCTGGATAGCGGCCTGTCAACAGACTCCCGCGGGTCGGCGAGCAGACCGGGCAGCTGGCGTAGGCGTCGGTGAAGACGAGGCCTCTTTCCGCCAGCCGATCCAGGTTGGGGGTTGCATAGAAGGTGCTGCCAAAGGAGGCCAGATCCACGGCCCCCAGGTCATCGATCAGGATGAAGAGGATGTTGGGCGGTTGTCCGTGCATGCTGCCCATTCTGCCAAATGGAGCCCCTGCCAAGGCCACGGTGCGGAAGTGTGGCGACTCAGGTCCGGGCAATCATTCAAACGAGCATGCGGGCCTCCCGGGCGAGTTGGGGTTGCCAACACCTTCCGGACGGCCTATTGATTATTTGAAAAATTATCCATATTTGTATAATGGTGGCATGTCGGATCAGGCACAGGTTCAGCCATGCCCCATGTCACGAGCCGCGAGGCCGAGCGACGCCTCGGTGTGTCGGCCAGCACCTTGCGCCGGTGGGCCAAGGCCGGCAAGATCGAACACCACGTCACGCCCGTCGGCCAGCGGCGCCATGATGTCGACGCGCACCTGCATGGCCACGCGGAGCCCGTCACCGTCGCCTGCGCGCGCGTGTCCAGCCCCAGGCAAAGGGACGACCTGGAGCGACAGGTTGCCTTTCTGCGGGCGCGGTACCCCGACGCCGAGGTCGTCACCGACATTGGGGGCGGACTCAACTGGAAGCGACGCGGCCTTGTTGCCCTACTGGAACGATTGCGCGAAGGAGCTAAGCTCCGCCTTGTGGTTGCCCACCAGGACCGTCTTGCAAGGTTTGGCTTCGACCTCGTTGCCTGGTTCGTCGAAGCCAACGGCGGCGAAGTGGTGGTTCTCGGCCACACGGACAGCAGCCCCGAACGCGAGCTCTTCGAGGATCTGCTTGCCGTTGTGCACTCCTTCTCCCGCCGCCTGCCTGAACTCCGAGGCTACCGTCGCCAAATGCAGGAAGATCCGGATCTTCCCCGACGCTGACCAGCGCGCCCTCCTGCGCCGATGGTTCGGGGTGTCCCGCTTTGTCTACAACCGCACGATCGCGTACCTGCAACAGCCCGGCACCAAGGCCGACTGGAAGGGCATCAAGACCGGCCTCCTGCGCGGCCTGCCGGACTGGTGTGCGGAGGCACCCTACCTGGTGAAGTCCATCGCCATCCGCGACGCCTGCATCGCCGTCCGGGAAGCCAAGCGCAGGTATCGGGAGACCGGCAAGGTTCACGAAGTCAAGTTCCGCAGCCGGAAGGCACCCGTGCAGTCCGTCTACATCCCGGCCACGGCCATCAAGGACCGCGGCGTCTACCCCACCCTGCTGGGAGACCTGCGTTATGCCGAAGCCCTGCCGTCCCCCGTGAAGGATTCCCGCCTGGTGCTGCGCGACGGCCGGTACCATCTGCACGTGTCCACCGCAGCGCCGGTGCAGCAGGTCGAGAACCAAGGCCGCATCGTCGCGCTGGATCCCGGTGTGCGCACGTTCCAGACCTTCTACGCGGAAGACGCCATCGGCCAGTTCGGAGATCGCGCATGTGGGCGCATTCAACGTCTGTGCCAGCACCTCGACAACCTGCTGTCCCAGGCCGACGCGGCCCCGCACCGACGCAAGCGCAGCCTGTACCGGGCCGCCGGCCGCATCCGGCGCAAGATCAGGAACCTGGTCGACGAACTGCACCACCAGGTGGCCCACTGGCTGGTTTGCAACTACGACATCATCCTGCTGCCGGACTTTCGGGTGCAGGGCATGTCGGGCCGCGCCGGGCGCAAGATTCGGCGCCAGACCGTCCGCAACCTGCTGACCCTGAGCCACCATCGCCTCAAGGCGTTCCTGCTGCACAAGGCCGCCGAGTTCGGCAAGCAGGTGGTGATCGTCAACGAGGCGTACACGTCGAAGACGTGCAGCTGGTCGGGCGAAGTCATCCCGAACCTGGGCGGCCGCAAGGTGGTGACGGGCTCGGACGGCGTGTCCCTGGATCGGGACGTCAACGGCGCACGCGGGATCTTCCTGCGTGCTTTGGTGGATACTCCCTGGTTGCAGGAGTGCCTGCAACCTGCGTCGCGTTCACCCTGAACGATCAGGGTTGTTCAGCGAAAAAGTATCGGTTTACTGCATGTCCGCGCACAGGAGACTGACTTCGGCGGTGGTGTGCACAATCACGGAATGGGCGGACTCATCAACCTGTTTGGCATTCTCAGCAGTCATGAAGCCTGTGCCATTGTCATCGGAGGTGAAGCCGATGTGGATTGCGTTGGGTGGCATTCCATCTCCCTCCGGATCAAACCGGTAGTAGGCTCCACCGCCGGTTGAACAGGTCTCCTCGTGGACATGCGATATGTAGTCGGTGTTCGGGAGCAGGTTGGACAGCCTCAGGGTGACGGTGGTGCCATGGTCGTGGATGGCCATTTGTGCGGTGCCGGTAGTGGAGTTGTAGTCCGCCGAGACCGTCTCCATGAGCACGAACGGCGCTTCCATGAAGTCGGCTCCTTCGACGGCATCGGCCGGCGTGGCATTGACATCGCCCACATAATCCCACGCGTGGTCGTGGTCGTGGTCCTTGTGCGCGTCGTATATGGACTGACGGGCACATCCGGCCAGCAGGATCATCAGTCCGGCGGCGAAGACCACGAACCGTAACCATCGAGTGAAGTGAAATCGAGTCATTGGGGAGCCTCCCCATTCATGGTTGTCAGTGAGCCAGGATGTTTGGATCAGACGCAATCCGGGTGTGTCCGGGACTACCGGCTGCTTCGGTTCAAAAGGTCATTGGGTGACAATCAATGGATGGTCTGCGTCCTTGCGACACATTCCGCCTCCTGAACCACGATCAACCGGCTATGTCTCCATGTCCATCATGTCCGTCACACCGCTGCTGGTCGCCTATCCGGAGCCTCATTATCGCAATGTCGAGCGCTACCTGACATTGGTGCGCATCGAAGATTCCAGTGGTCAAGTGGGGTGGGGCGAGTGCATCTCGCAGTTTCCGGAAGCCACCCGTGCCGCCAAGGCGCTCATCGATGGTGGCCTGTCTGAGCTTCTGATCGGTCAGGACCCGATGAACATCGAGGGTTTGTGGCACACCATGCTGGACCGATGCTTCTGGTACGGCAGTGAAGGCATTGCCGCGTTCGCCATCAGCGCCATCGACATGGCGCTGTGGGACCTCAAGGGGCACATTCTGGGACAACCCGTGGCATCCCTGTTGGGAGGTCACGTGACGGACAAGGTACCGGCCATGGCCTCATTCATCCTTGACATGGATGATTTGGACTGGACCGTCAATGAGTTCGCGATGCATCAACAGAGCGGATTCCGGATCCTCAAGGCTGGTTGGGGCATGACGCCCGACTCCCAGTTCGGCACGGACAGGGAACGCGACTTGCTGCTGGTGGACCGCATTCGGGCCGCGGTCGGCTACGAAGTCGATGTCATTCTGGATGTGGCTGGTCACCGCCGCTTCTGGGATTTGCCTACGGCCATCCAGCGCTTCAACGACCTGGAACCCTACCGCCTGCGCTGGATTGAACAACCACTGCCCTCGCACGATCTGGTCGCGCATGCCAAGCTAAGAGGCGCGGTCACCACCCCAATCGGAACCGGTGAGGACGAGTGGAATCCGGAGAGCTACAAGCGATTAATTGAATCGGGAGGGGTGGATGTCGTCCAGCTGGATCCCGGACGGTGCCTGGGCATCACCGGCTGCCGCCAGGTCCTGAAAATGATTGAGGCCGCCAATTTGGACGCCAGCGCCCATACCTGGAGCAGTGCCCTCAACACCGCAGCCAGCCTCCATATGCTGGCCAACTCGCCCAACCATGTGGGGATGGATCTGAAGCCGCATCCCTCACCGATGCAGCATGAACTGGTGACCGATCCGTGGGTTCAGGTTGACGGTTGTGTCCATCTCCGGGACGCGCCGGGTCTGGGCGTTACAGTGGACGAGGCGGTAGTGGCCAAGTACGCATGGCATTAGGCGCACCCGCATCAGGACGGACCGGACAACCGCGTGGCGTTCCGCAGCCTTACACCGATCACAGTCCGCCTGCGGTCAATAGCGAATGTCCACGGCGTTGCCGTTCAATGCCGAGGAGGTGGCTGCATCCGCGATGATCAGCGAGCGCCGTCCATCCTCCGGTCCGGGTACGGGTGGAGAGCCCGTGGACACGGCCTCAATGAAGCTGTTCAGTTCGTTGCGAAATGCTTCCTCGAAGCGCGTGGGAAATCCAATGTAGCGAATTCCGGCTACCGGCGGTTCCAGCAGATTGATTGGCGCGTTGGCCACTCGCAACACGCCCTCGGAACCAAAGACCTCGATGCGGGCATCCGCGCCTTCCACCGAACGGCGGCTGCTGGCAATGTGGCACAACGCGCCACTGGGGAGACGCAGATTGACAAGCGTGGTGTCGTAGTCGCCTTCCAAGCCGATGCCCGGGTCGATCAGGCAGGAGCCGAAGGCACTGACGGCAACCGGGTCCTCTCCCGTCAGCCAGCGCAGCAGATCGAAGTAGTGGATTACCGAATCCCGGAACACGCCCCCGGAGACTCGCACATACTCGAGCGTGGGCGGCGCGGGATCGCGCACGTGGACCATCACCTGCTCAAGCTGTCCGATGGCCCCGGCACGCACGGAGGCCCGCAGGGCCGCATAGGACGGATCGTGTCGTCGATGGAACCCAATCATGACGGGGATCGGATGGTCTTCCAGAAGTCTGAGGCACCGTTCGACCCGGTCGATGTCGATGCCCATCGGCTTTTCGCACAGGGCTGCCTTTCCGGACTGGGCTGCAGCCTGCAGGTAGTCGATGTGGGTCGTGGTTGGCGAACTGATGACCACTGCATCCACCCCCGGATCTGCAAACACGGCTTCCGGCTCCGTAGTCAGGGAGGATCCATACCGGCGGGCCAACTCTTCCAGCTGCGGGGCGCGCGGATCGGCAATCGTGTGCAGGTTGGCCTGCGGATGCGACGCAATGTTGGCGGCATGAACCCGGCCTACTCGGCCAAGACCGATCAGCGCGAAATTCATCAAGGGCCTGCCTTATGGCTTCTCGACTAGGTTTGCAGTCTGACAATACCTGCCGGCACGGCAAGTTCAACCTGGCCCGGGAGCCGGTGGGCTTCAGAGGCAACGCGGCCTACGGTCCGAACCTTGCCGCGGCAGTTCGGTCAGCCTTCGGCGTCCCACCGGAACGTGAGCGGGGTCAGCACAAAACCCGCCATGCCCACCAAGGCCACCACCAGCGCCGATACCCATATCTGGTCGAATGTCTGGCCTGTCCAGACGGCAATCAGCAGGTCCACCACGTGGGTCATGGGATTGAGCTCGGTGGCGCGAAAAAGCCAGTCCGGGAACTGATCCCGCGGAATGGCGGAGCCCGAGGTGAAATACATCAGGAAGAAGAAGATGGAAGCCACCGTCTGCGTGGTGCTGGCGGAGTTGAACAGGCCGCCCAGCAGAAACCCGATGCTGCCGAAGGAGACAAAGGACAGCAGCAAGGCAAGCCCAAAGGGCAGAAGCTGTCCGAAAAACCGCAGCTCGAAGATCTGACGCGCCAGCACGAACATCACTGCATAGGAAAAGACAAAGATCGAAAAGTACATCAGTACCCGGACCGCGATTACCCAGGACAGAGACAGGGGCGACAGCTGCAGCATCCGGAACCAGCCGGTGGTGCGCTGGCTGGCCAGGAAAATGGGTGCGCTCTGCAGTGCAAGGTTGGCGATGATGAAGGCCACGAAGCCGGGAAAGAAAACCGACATGTAGGTGGTATCGACGGCCGTGCCGTCCGGTAACGTGAACTGGTGCGGATACCTGCCAAAAATTTCCCCGAGGATGGACAGAAGCAGGACTGGGAAGGCAAACGTAAAAAAGGCGGCGGCCGGTTCACGCACGAAGATCAGCAGGTCGGTGCGGAACAGGGTCCGCATCATCTTGAAGTTCATGTCAGTCAACTCCGGTCCGATAGGCGCGGCCGGTAGTCATCAGATACAGGTCCTCCAGGCGGGCCGGGCGCATTTCGAGGAACTCCTGGCCGGTCAGTTGCTTCAACTCGCCGTACAGCCGATCGGTGGTACCGAAGACGAACCATTCGTTCTCGACCTGCTCCACCTGGTGGGCATGGTCCAGCGCCAACAGCTTGTCTCGGTCCAAGTCCGGCGCGTGCGGCACCTTGACCAGAATCCGCATGCGGCGTTCCTCCATCAGGCGGCGCGGATTGCCCAATACCTGGATCCGTCCGTAATCCAGGAGGCAGAGCTGATCGCAGTGCTCTTCGGCTTCGTCCATGTAGTGGGTGGATACTAGGATGGTGCCGCCCTGCTCCTTGAACGCGTTCAGGTTGCGCCAGATGTTGTACCGGGCGACCGGATCCAAACCGCTGGACGGTTCGTCCAAGATCAGCAGGCGAGGCCGGCCGACTTGGGCCAGGGCGATCATCAGCCGTCGACGCTGGCCGCCCGACAGCCGGGCGGTGCGTGCCTTCTGTCGTCCCCCGAGACCACACAGGGCAAGCGTTTCGTCCTTCGACAGCGGATTGTGGTGGAAGGACCGCCAGAGGTCCACGGCCTCACCGACGCGCAGGCGGGACGGCAGCAGTTCATTGTGTTGGGGCAGCACCCCGATCTCCCGGAACAGCTCACGCCGGTGTTGACGCGGCGGCCGGCCCAGCACCCGTACCGAGCCGTCGCTGGGTGTGCGCAGACCCTCGATGCATTCGATGGCAGTGGACTTGCCCGCGCCGTTGGGGCCCACCAGGCCAAAGATCGTGCCAGCTTCCACCTGGAGGCTGACATCAGCGACCGCGGTGATGTCGCCGTAGTGTTTGACGAGGTTCGCAACCTCGATGACAAGGTCGGACACGGGATGCGGGGATGCAGGGGCGAAAGGGATGGGCTCGGTGGTGCGAACCCTCTTTACCAACGTGCATGACCGGGATTCGGTTGCAGGCGGAAAGCCAGATTGGCGAGGGCGGGGAACGGCGGAAGGCAGGACTATAATGGCTTTCCCCGGAAGGACCGCAATTGCGGTACCCGTTCGCCAACGGAGATCCCACTGTCCATGAAAGCGATCATGGTGATGCTCGATTCACTGAATCGACGCCTGCTCCCGCCCTACGGCTGCGACTGGACGCACGCGCCCAACTTCAGCCGGCTGGCGGAGCGGACCGTCCGCTTCGACAGCTGCTACGTGGGCAGCATGCCCTGCATGCCGGCTCGGCGCGAACTGCACACCGGCCGCTACAACTTCCTGCACCGCAGCTGGGGACCGCTGGAGCCGTTCGACGATTCCATGCCGGCCGCCCTGTCACGGGAGGGGGTCTATACCCACCTGACCAGTGACCACTACCACTACTGGGAGGACGGCGGCGCGACCTACCACACGCAGTACCGGTCGTGGGAGTTCCACCGCGGCCAGGAGGGGGATCCCTGGATCGGCCAGGTGGCGGACCCTGACATCCCGGACTGCATCGCACCGCGTGAGGGCATCAAGTGGCGGCAGGACTGGGTCAACCGGCTGTACATGGCGCGCGAGCAGGATCAACCCCAGGCCAAGACCATGGCCTCCGGCCTGGATTTCATCGAGCGCAACCATGATCAGGACAGCTGGTTCCTGCAGATCGAAACCTTCGATCCCCACGAGCCGTTCTACACGAGCCAACACTACAAGGACCTGTATCCCGATGATTGGGACGGGGATCACTTCGACTGGCCGCCCTACCGGGAGGTGGAGGAGGACGAGGCCACAGTGCGCCACATGCGCCACCAGTACGTGGCACTCCTGAGCATGTGCGACCGATACCTCGGCGAGGTACTGGATCAGATGGATCGGCATGACATGTGGAACGACACCATGCTGATCGTCTGCACCGATCACGGGTTCTTCCTGGGGGAAAAGGACTGGTGGGCCAAGTTGGTGCCGCCCTGGTACAACGAACTGGCCAACACTCCCCTCTTTGTTTGGGATCCCCGCTGCCGCCGCGCCGGCGAAAGCCGCAGCCAGCTGGTGCAGATGATTGACATGGCCCCCACACTGCTCGACTTCTTCGGCGTCGACATTCCCGCCGACACCCAGGGTGTGCCCCTGGGCCCGGTGCTGGCCGACAACGCGCCCACCCGTGAGGCGGTCCTGTACGGCCACTTCGGTGGCCAGGTCAATGTCACTGACGGCCGCCATGTCTACATGCGCGGGAATCGCGTGGGGGATGACTACCCCCTGTATGACTACACGCTGATGCCAACCCGCATGGACAATCGGTTCCGCCCCGAGGACCTGCAGGATACGGGACTGGCCCGTCCCTTCGGTTTCACCAAGGGCTGTCCGGTCCTGCGCATCCCGGCGCAGCCGTTCCAGGCCCAGCGTGGCCGGCCTCCGCATCCCAGCATGCTCTTCGATTTGGAGACGGATCCAGATCAGACCAACCCCCTTCAGGATCCGGAACTGGAGCGTCGCATGCAGGATCTGATGGTGGGCGTGATGCTGGAGTCCGAGGCGCCTCCCGAACAGTACCGCCGCATCGGCCTCGACCATCTGGTCGACTTCTGACCTTTCTTCCGTTTAGATCCTGCCCATGACCCATCTGCAGGGCGCGTGGCCCGCGCTCATGACACCGCATGCCTTGGATGGAGGACCCAACCTGACGGCCCTGCGCGCCCTGGTGCGCCATCTCCTGACCAAGGAGATAGGAGGCTTCTACGTCAACGGCACGACCGGTGAGGGGGTCTTCATGTCCGTCGCGGGCCGGGAACAGGTGTTGGAAACCGTCCTGGACGAGGTGGCCGGTCGGGTGCCGGTGGTCAGCCACGTGGGTGCCATGGCCGCCGGCGATGCTTTCCGTCTGGCCGGGCATGCGGCGACCTGCGGCGCCGACGGCTTTGCCAGCATCATCCCACCCCTGTACAACAGTCCCGGGGCCGTGGAGGCGTACTACCGCCAACTGGCGGCTGCGGCACCGGACCTGCCGTTCTTCATGTACATCATCAACGCGTCGGTGCCTATCCTGCCCTTGGTGGAAGCCCTGCTCGACATTCCCAACCTTGCCGGTGGCAAGTACACCGGGCCGAACATGTTCGAGTTCCGTCGGGTGTTGGATGCGGGGGTCGGCAGGGACGCGTGGAGTCTGTCCTCGGGCATGGACGAAATGTGTGTGGCCGCGGTTCTGGCCGGCTCCGTAGGCAACATCGGATCAACCCTGAACTTCATGCCCGGTGCCTACGCCCGCATGCGGTCCCTGGTGGTCGAGGGGCGAACCAAGGAGGCCATGCAGCTGCAGCTGCGGGCCAACCGAGTGACCGCCATCATGATTGACCATGGATTCGGGGGCGCCCTGTATACGGTGATGAAGCATCTGGGCATTGACGCCGGGAGACCGCGTCTGCCCAACCTTGAGCAGAACGCAGCGGATGCCGCAACGATGCTCCGAACTCTGCAGCAGGCCGGTCTCGACGATCTGGCCGCCATGTAGTTTCCATACAAGATCCATCAATAGCCGGAAAGGCCATGTCCAGACCCAACATCATCTACCTCCACTCCCACGACACGGGCCGCTATATCAGCCCGTACGGTTACCGGTTGCCCACGCCCAACCTCCAGCGGCTGGCCGAGGAAGGCGTGGTGTTTCGCAATGCCTTCAATGCCGCGCCCACTTGTTCTCCCAGCCGGGCCGCTCTGCTGACCGGGGCCAGTCCCCACAGCAGCGGCCAGCTTGGCCTGACCAATCGGGGCTTCAACCTGCGGGACACGCACAAGCATCTGTGCCATACCCTCAAGGGGGCCGGCTACCGAACGGCCCTGTTCGGTGTTACGCACCTGCATGTGAACCACGATCTGCTCGGGTACGACGAACGGTATACGGACCGCGCCTGGGGTGGCAACGGCATCACCGACGAGGCGGTTGCGTATTTGCGACGGGACCATGACGAGCCTTTCTTCGTGGCCATCGGCTACGGTGAGACCCACCGGGTGTTTCCAGAGCCGGCCGCGGACATCAATCCGTCCTTTCTGCAGCCGCCGGCACCATTGCCGGATGTGCCGGCGGTCCGGGAGGACATGGCGGCCTACGCCACGATGGTGCGCACGCTGGACGGCTACTATGGCCGCATCCTGGACACCCTCGATGAGCAGGGACTGGCAGCCAACACCCTCGTAATCGCGACCACGGACCACGGCTTGGCCTTTCCCTTGATGAAGTGCCGGCTGACCGATCACGGCATGGGGGTGTTGTTGATCGTGCGCGGACCCGGCTTTGGCGGCGGCCGGGCGATCGATGGCCTTGTATCCCAAATCGACCTCTATCCGACTCTCTGCGAGATTGCGGGAATTGAGCCGCCCGACTGGCTGGAAGGTACGAGCCTGATGCCGTTGGTGGACGGCTCAGCGCAGGAGGTCAACGACGAGATCTTCTCGGAAGTGACTTATCACGCGGCCTACGAACCCAAACGGGCGGTGCGGACGCAGCGCTACAAGTACGTGCGACGCTACGACCCGCAGGACACGGCGCCGATGGCCAACATCGATCCCAGCATTTCCAAGGACGTGATGGTGGACCACGGCCTGCCGAGCCGACCGCCGGGCCGGGAACAGCTGTACGACCTGATCTGGGATCCGCACGAAGCCTGCAACTTGGCCGGTGATCCGGACAGTGCTGCGATTCTGGAGGATCTGCGCGGGCGCCTGGACCGTTGGATGGAGACCACCTCGGATCCCCTGTTGGACGGTTCGGTACCACAGCCGCCCGATACCTGGATCAATCCCCACGCCGATCTGCATCCGCACGAATGACGGCGGGATTGATCGGGCCTGACGTTTGGGAAGCCGGCCGGACCGGCAGGGACGATTCGGCGGCAGACGGCAGTTCTCAATTTCCGCGAGCCGTGATCTGGTTGAAGCGGCGGCCAGCCGTTGCAGGAAGTTGAGGTCCGTTTCCTGCTTTGGGCCCCGGGTCGGATGCCGTCACGACATGAGCCGTTCGGAACGGCCTCAATGCCCGTAGGATCCGATTGGAGTGTGGTTGCGCGCCCTTGACCAAGCCCCTGCTCACTCGGCAGGTGTATCTGGTGTGGCAAGGGGACTTCGGTCCACCAGGTCCATCACCCGCAGACCTTGCTGCAGACAGGCTGTCGCGGTCGCATCCCATTCCCACGGATGGCCGGCGCGCGACTCCAACTGCCGTCCGTCAACATTGTCCAGGTCGTCCGGCACCGGGTTCACGAGACGCATGGCCAACCGGTAGAGAGGAGGTTCCCCGCCCGGCTGGTCGAACGCGTAGAGCCGGTTGAACGGTGTCAGGGCCATCGCCAGATCCGCGTCGTCCAACCGCTGCAAAAGTGCGCAACAGTCCACGTAGTCGCGAACCGCGTTGCGGCGGATCACCAAAAAGCCCTTGATGCGCAGTATTTCTGCATACGTGGGCACGCGAATCGACCGTCCTTGAAAGGTAATCGTTTCTGCCTCCAGCGGATCGGGCCGGAGCAATTGGCGCAGGCCCATGCGAATTCCGTGCAGACTGCCGAGGATCAGAACCGGCTCTCGAATCCTTGCCGTGTGCCAACCCGGTGTGGCATCCAGCAGGTCCGTGATTTCGGCGAACTGATTCTCAAGGTCCGACAGGACATGGTCCGAGTCGTGGGAATACCGGTGGCCTGCCGCCAGCGCGGCCGCCGTACCGCCGACCAATACCGAATCGCCCACCACGGCCTGCAAGTCGGCGGTCGCCAACAGCAGTCGGTGCCACGCGCGGCGGGCAGCGTCGGGAACGTCAGGCGTGCTTTGCATACTGAAACCAGAACCCGTAGGAAAAAGCATCGTACGGATGGTTCAGGTTGTCCTCGGACACTCTGCGTACCAGGGTACGCACGGCAGGTTCCCTGCGGATCCGTTGCCGCAGTGCGGCGTGCTGCGCGAGGCTGCCGTGCTCGATGCACCGGACAATCGCCTCGTAGGATGGCGTGTTCTCCAAGGCACGCTCAGGGCTGCCATCCCACAGGGGTGGAGGGTGGTCAAGACATTCGTGGCGGGGAATTCCGTGTCGCCGGGTGTAGGCGCGCAAATTCCCGGCTGTCCACTGCTTGCCGGTAGCGGTGAGGATTCCTGCCGCATTGAGTTGCCCGGCGGCTTGTGCATATGTCTTCAGTTGCCACGAGCGCATCCGGAGCGCGGCCCGGACGCGATCGGCGTGACTGACTTCCGGAACTTGACCGTACTCACTTGGCTGGGAATCGAATGTTCGCATGTCGACTTGGGCAGGTTCGTGATTGAGATCGCCTGATGAATGCCCGTAACAGGAAACAGACTCTTGTATCACCATGGCCGGTTGCGGGGTTGCCAGCTGCAGATCTTGGCAGGGCCGAACTGGGCAACGGTATGCAAGTCTAATCGGAAGGTGGCGCAAGCCGCGTCAGTCCATTTCAAAAATCCGGCCATTGCGTAACCAACGTCGGACCGAGGGTCTTCCATGGCACGGTCGCGAAAGGTCGGGACTGGTCAGTTCATGCCGCGTCCTGACGGCTATCCTGTCTACAATGCGATCTACGATCGACCAACCCATTCCCACGATCATGGCTAAATCCACTTCCGGCCTGTCGCCAACATTCGGTTCGTCCGTTCCCGAACGGTTCCGGCTTGGAGCAGAGGCAATCCGTCTTACCCCGGAGGCCTTGCAAAAGACCGGACGGAGCTACCGCTCGCGTCCCAACACTCCTCGGCTACGGTTGCCCTGGGAGGACAATGTGCGGGTTCGGTGGAATCTGCATACGAACGTCATTGAAGGAAGCATGCTGCTCTATGGTCAGGCGGCCATCATCCTTCTGGGACTGGAAGCGACCGGCAACGAGGAAATGATCCATATTTCACGTGAACGGGATGTGCACGAGTTGATCGGACACGACGCAGCGGTCCAGAACCTGCAACGACACGCGGCGTCCGGGTCGGTTCTTGGCGAGGATGAGTTGCGGGCGTGGCATCGCGACCTGCTGCCGCTGCATCCGGAACGGGGGCATTGGAAGTCTCAGCCTAATGGAGTGTTTGCGTTGGACGGTCGCTTCTATGTGTTTGCCCCCCCAGAGGTGGTTCCCGTTGCCATGGAACAGCATGTGAAGGCGATGGATTCCGGTTTGAGAGCCTGCGTGGAGTGTGATGAGGACATCGCTGCAGTCCTTGCTCGCTTGCACATCGAGTACCTTGCCCTCCATCCCTTTGCGGATGGCAATGGCCGCACTGGCCGTCTGCTACTGTCCTGGCTCTGCCTGCGTGCAGGTTATCCAGTGCCGATCGTGCCATCCGATGTGCGTGAGGTGTACTTTGAAGCGGTGGAAATGGGAGTCAAATACGATGATCCCTTGCCGTTGCGAATGCTCCTGGCTGCTTGCTTGATGCGTGAAATGGACTTCGCAATCGCGGCCGCGAACGGATATTGTGACCCGACGTTTCGCAATGCTGTAGCCGACCCAAATCTGCCGCCTGGCGCTGGGGGACCTCTGTTTCCCGAGGCGTTGCGCCGTGCGCGGCGCGGTCCGATTCCCCTAACTGCAGCGGAATGGGAAGCCAAGATCGGCTCCCAAGTTGCCCGAATCCGAAATACCTGCACTTTGGGGTCCAATTTCTATTCCAAATTGCAGATATGAATTGGGACGAATTTTGCCTTGGGGTTGCACCGGAACGCATCATCCCTGCTGCGCTAGTGGATCTACAACGACACAATACGCGAGCCGGCCCGCACTCATGGAGGGTGCCTTACGCGAATACCAAGACAACGTGCGCGTCCGCTGGAATTTGCACACGAACGCTATTGAAGGAAGTACGCTGTCGTTTGCAAACACGGCCACCCTTCTGTTGGGTGCACCTGAGACGCTTCCGAAATGGAACACCGAGTCGAACCCACGAGGAGACCGGGACATTGCTGAAATGCGCGGCCACAATGAAGCGGCAACGAATCTACTGGCCTATGTCGATTCCGGAGAACCGTTGACGCAGGCTGCCCTATGCCACTGGCACAGATTGCTGCTTCCAACCCACACTGATGTCGGGCAATGGAAGCGCGAGCCAAATGTGATTGCCAATCCCGATGGCCGTCCTGGAAGGCAGTTGGCACCACCAAGCGAAGTCCCCAACTTGATGCAGGAGTTCTTCGACGACGTGAATGCATGGGTGGCACAAGTCAACCACAACCCTCATAATCCCGAACTGGACGTTCCAATGGGGTTGGCTGTGTCGCATGGCCGGTACATCGGAGTTCACCCGTTTCCCGACGGCAACGGCCGTACAGGCCGGCTCATCATGAGTTGGATGGCATTGCGCGTTGGGTATCCGGTTCCAATCATTCCGGTCAGTGAAAGGTCACTGTACATTCACGCCGTAGAAGCCTCCATGGGCAACAATCCGTATCCGCTGCGCACATTGCTGGCTGCCTGTCTGACGCATGAGATGGACTTCGCAATTGCAGTCGCGGAAGGTCGTTGCGATGGGTCTGTACGCAATCGGGACGCGGACCCGCATCTCCTGCCGCCATAACTCCGTGAGACTACTTTCCCGCAGATCCCAGACAGGTTGCGGGATCGTCCACGCATCCGCTTGTCCGGCCTGACACGGCAGAGGAGGCGATGCAGCTGTTCCATGCGGGACGCAGAGCCGTCGTCGGACTGACGGATCGAGAGACCCCGCATGGCTTGTGTCAGAATCGCGAAGTCGGTGTTGAAACTTGCCTTGCCCGTTTGTAGCTGGACAGGGATTGCAGAACCTGTCCCCCGCTTGTGCTCCATATTGCACAAGGGAAGGCCGAAACAGGCGGGACCGGCAGTGAACCTCACCGTATATATCCACTCAGTCTTGATCCCACTGCCATGAACGCGATCCACATCGATCCGGCCCGCAGGGTGGATGCCATCCATCCCCATGTCTTCGGGGGGTTCGCTGAACATCTCGGCCGTTGCATCAACGGGGGCATCTACGACCCCGACCATCCGTTGGCGGATGACCGTGGCCTGCGCTCCGACGTCCGCCAGGCACTCATGGAACTGCGCATGCCCATCATGCGCTACCCCGGCGGCAACTTCGTGTCCGGCTATCGCTGGCGGGACGGCGTCGGGCCCCGGGAGGCCCGCCCCGCCCGCCACGACCTCGCTTGGGCAGCCCTGGAACCAAACACCTTCGGCACCAATGAGTTCGTCGACTTCTGCCGCGACATCGGGACAGAGCCGTACTTGGTGGTCAACTGCGGTGACGGTGACATGCGCGAAGCCCACGACTGGGTGGAGTACTGCAATGGCCGGGACGACACCGCCTTGGCCAACCTGCGCCGCGCGCACGGGTGGGAGCGGCCCCACGATGTGAAGTACTGGGGACTGGGCAACGAAGTGGACGGTGAATGGCAAATCGGCGCTAAGCAGCCACAGGAGTACGCCCGCGTCTGCAAGGAGTTCGGCAAGGTGATGAAGTGGGCCGATCCGTCCATCAAGCTCCTGGCTTCGGCCACCTGTCACTGGCGTTCCGACTTCGTGGAACGCGCCCAGTTGATTGTCGAGGAGGCGTCCAGCCTAATCGACTACATGTCAATTCACTGGTACGTGGGCAACTCACTGGCACGTGGGCAAAGGGACGATGACTTTAACGCCTACATGGCCATATCGGAACTGATTGAGGCCCGTTTGTCAGGCTACGCCGGCCTGATGCGCGGCCTTTGTCTGGCCCATGGCCTTGAACCCATCCCCTTGGCCGTCGACGAGTGGAATGTCTGGTACCGGGCGTTTCGCGACCAGGGTCTCGAGGAGCACTACAACCTTGAGGATGCGCTGGTGGTGGCCTTGCAGATGAATGCCTTCATCCGGCATGCCGACACCGTCAAGATGGCCAACCTGGCCCAGATCGTCAACGTGATTGCACCCATTCTGACCAGTCCGACCGGACTGGTGCGCCAGAGCATCTTCCACCCCTTCCGGCTCTACAGCCAGTGGGCGCGCGGGGATGCCCTGGATCTGCACTGGGAAGGGGAGACCTTCGACGGAGGCGACCACCAGGGGGTCAGGGTTCTGGACGTGGCCGGCTCCCTGCAAGGAAGCCGGCTGGCCCTCTTTGTCGTCAACCGCAGCCTGGAGTCGAGCACCGTGGAACTGAAGCTGTCCGCGGGCGAACTGTCCGACTTGACGTGCCATGTGGTAAACGGGCCGGACATCAAGACTGTGAACAGCGAGGCGGAACCCGAACTGGTAACGGTGCGGACGGCCACGACGGCATCCGCCACACACCTGGAGTTGGAGCCACACTCCGTGACGGTGGTGACCGGGCACCTGGCCTGAAGGTCTGAATGCGGCCGATGCGCCGTTGATTCCAGTCGAAGGCAGTGTTGCCCGATATCGCTGTTCCGGGGAACAGGCGGAGCGGGTTCCGGAATTGGCCATCGCGAACCATTCCCGGTGGCCGCCACGGCACGAGTCGTGCCCACTCCAAGGAGCACCGCGTCTGCAACACCCGAACAATCAGGCGGGAACTTCGTCCTTGGGCAACCGGTGGAGGTGGTCGAAGTGGTGCACTTCGTCGTGACACCCCTCCGCCGTGAATTCCAGCTGTACCGTGACGTGGCGCAGGTTGTAGTCTCGTTTCGCGAGTTCCTGCACCTGGGCGCGCATGCGCGTCAAGTCCTCGGTTTGCAGGACGGGGTCCACCAGGATGTGCGCGGTGAGGACATCGTAGTCCGGGGCCAGTGACCACACGTGCACATCGTGCACGAACGTCACTCCCGGAAGATCTTCCAGCCCCGCGCAGAGCTGGTCCAGGTCCACGTGTTTGGGGACGCCCTGCAGAAGGACGTTGAACACCTTGGCCAGAAGCCGCCAGGCACTGATGCCGATCAGGATTGAGATGACCACGCTGAGGATTGGGTCCACGATGGTCCAGCCGAATGCCCACACCAAGGCCCCCGAAACGACGACCGCCACCGAACCAAGCAGGTCGGCCACGATGTGCTGCAGTGCGCCTTCGACGTTCAGGTTGCCTTCCGCACTCCTGCGCAGAACGAGTAGGGCCAGCACGTTCACGGCCAGGCCTGCCAGGCCGATGCCCAACATCAGGCCTCCCTCCACCTCGGGGACGGTGCGGAGGCGGCGGTAGGCTTCCCACAGCACCCCTCCGATGATGACGCACAGGGAAAGGGCGTTGATCAAGGCCGCCAGCACTTCCAGGCGGCGGTACCCGTAGGTGCGTTCCCAGGAGGCGGGAAGATCGGAAAAGTGCAGGGCCACGAGAGCCAGGACGATGGCTGCTGCGTCCGTGAGCATGTGGCCCGCGTCCGCCAGCAGCGCCAAGCTTCCTGAGATCACTCCACCAACGACTTCCACCACCATGAACGTGGCAATCAGGATGAGTGCAGTCTTGAGGCTGCGACGGCTGGCTTTCCTCAGGTCATGGCCGTGATCGTGGTGGCTGTGGCTGCCGTGGTGGTGCCGGTGGGCATGCTCATGCCCACCCTGGTGACTGGAGAGTGAGTCGGCGGCCTTCATCGGTAGGAACGATTGTTTGAAAGAAGGGGCCGGGCCAACTCGGATCCCGTGCCGTCAAGCACAGGAATTGCCGCCCGGACCTAACCTTTGCCGGCTTCCTCCCGCGACAACGCCATCAAATGGTCGACGTGGTGATTTTCCTCGTGGCAGTCTGCGGCCGAAAATTCCAGCTGAAACGTGGTGTGCCGGATTCCATGTTCCTCCCGCGCAGTCTTCAGCATCTCCGTACGGATGCGCATCAGATCTTCTGCTGTGCTGTCGGGATCCACGATCGCGTGGGCGGTCAGCACGTTGTAGCCGGGCACGAGTGCCCAGACGTGCACGTCATGGATGAGGGTTACCCCGGGCACATTCTCCAAGCTGCCGCACAACCGGTACACGTCGACATCGTCCGGGACGGCCTGCAGCAATACCTTGACGATTTTGACCACTAGGCGGTAGGTGCTCAACAGGATGACCACAACAAGCACCAGACTCAGGGCCCAGTCCAGGAAGTCCCAGTGGAACAACTCCACCAGGATGCCGGAGACGATAATGGCCACCGATTCCACCGCGTGGACCGAAACGTGGCGAAAGGCCCCTTCCACACTGATGCTGTGGTGCATCGATCGGTGCAGGATGAAGGCGGATGTCAATTGGATGACCAATCCCAGGGTACCGATGACCAGCAGATAGATACCAAGGTGCTCATGGCTGTGGGCATGGCCGTGTCCCACCACCTCGAGGACTTCCAGGAGGATGGTTCCCGCCACGGTCCACAACAGGATTACATTGAACAGGGCCGCCAGGACCTCCAGCCGCCGCAGGCCGAATGTCCGCTCCGTTGAGGGTGGCAAACTGCCATAGTGCAACGCGGCCAGCGCCACGACCAGCGCCCCCGCGTCGGTCACCATGTGGCCGGCGTGGGCCAACAGCGAGAGGCTGCCTGCGAGCACACCTCCCACCACGTCCAAAGCCATGTGGACCAGTAGCAGGACCAGCGCGGCAATCAGGCTGCGTCGGCCCGCGCCGCTGTAATCGTGATCATGCTCGCTGAACAACGACCTCGATTCCACATGGTCGTGGTGGTCGTGGCGATAGTGACGGTGATGGTGATGGGGTGCGGAATCGGACATCTTGAGTGAAGCGGCAGGATGGGGTGCGTGGATGGAGGCGCCAGATCCTCCCTGGCTCAAAGAATAGCACCGCCTCCGGAGCCGTTTGGCCCGGCCTCGTTCGGGCAGGGGGACAGGACCCCTCGGTACTGCTAGAATCGGCCTGCCGGTGAAAATCGTCCCCTTGATGCTTTGATGCGCGGTTCGGCAACCAGATTGCGGCCGCGGCAGTCCACCTTGAAACAGCCGTTTTCGGTACGTTGCAAGGTGGCTGGCACCGCTACCGTCAAGGTGAGTTCGGATTCATGGTAGTGAAGCGCCGTCCCCACACAAACCGGCACGCGGCGGTTTTCCCGGTAGGCTTGCAGGCATCCCAACCAACGACAGGATCGATCCACACATGTCAGACAACACCCTCCGTATTGGTGTCATAGGCGCCGGCGCCAACACCCGCGACCGCCACATCCCCGGTCTCCTGGAGCAGGAGAACGTTGAAATGGTGGCTGTGGCCAACCGAACGCCCGAGTCCGGCCGGCGCGTGGCGGAGCAGTTCGGTTTCGGACGTGTTGCCTCCCACTGGACCGAGATCATTGAAGCCTCCGACATCGACGCCGTGGTCATCGGGACCTGGCCCTACATGCACTGCACGGCGACCGTGGCCGCCTTGGAAGCGGGCAAGCATGTCATGTGCGAGGCGCGTATGGCGATGAACGCCTCCGAGGCGCGCCTGATGTACCGGATCGCCCAGGCGCGGCCGACCCAGGTGGCCCAAATTGTTCCTTCGCCCATGACCCTGGGGGGGGACCGTGCCATCCAGCGGCTGGTGCGGGATGGATACCTTGGGGACCCGCTGGTGGTTGACATGCAGGTGGGCGGCACATGGCTGGACCTGGACGGACCGCTCCACTGGCGGCACGACATGGACCGCAGCGGTCTCAACATCATGACGATGGGCATCTATTACGAGGCGTTGATGCGCTGGCTGGGCGAGGTCGCCACGGTGCAGGCCGCGGGCGCGGTGTTCGTGCCGCAGCGGTTGGACGAGGAGACGGGCGTGGTGCGCGCCGTGCGCATTCCGGAACACGTGGACGTGACGGGCCGTATGGCCTGCGGTGCCCAATATCATCTGCAGGTGTCGTCGGTGACCGGCTTGGCCGGTCCGGCGACGGCTTCGCTGTACGGATCGCAGGGCACCCTGCGGTTCAGTGAGGGCCAACTCCTGGGCGGCCGGCGCGGCGACGCAGAGTTGTCGGTTGTGGAAGTTTCCGACAACGAACGGGGAGCCTGGCGGGTTGAGGAGGAGTTCGTCAACGCGATCCGGGGTCGCGAGGCAATTACCCACACCGACTTCGCGACCGGGGTCAAATACATGGAATTCACTGAAGCGGTCAGTCGCAGTCTGCAGAGCGGCGAGACCATCCGCCTCCCCTTGCTGTAGGCAATCGATCGGGCCTGACCACCGGAGTTGGCCTGCGCGTCGGACAGTAGTCAAGCCGGACTCGCTGGTCATTGCGGTCGCGCCGGGTTTCGGCAGACGGGCCTGCGCGGCCGATGATACTGCCGCATTCCACCCGTCACCCATATCCGTCATATTCATGTGCGTGCCCCCGCGCACATTGACGTTCCTCCCTTATGTCCGAATCCGCATCCGTCCGGTACCGCAGGGTGCGCCACGATTCGTTCCTGGCCTGGCGGTCTCCCAGTTACCGGTTCTACGCGATCGGCTGGCTGGTGTCGATGATTGGCACCCGGATACAGGCCACCGCCCTGGCCTGGGATGTCTACGACCGAACGGGTGAAGCCCTGGCGCTCGGATTGACGGCTCTCGTCATGGCCCTTCCCGCCATGCTGTTCGCCCTTCCCGCGGGCTGGCTCGGTGACCGGTTCAACCGGATTCGGTTGATCATGCTGTCGCTGGCCGGTATGACCCTGACTTCCGTTGGCCTGGCCTTGGCCGCGTGGCAGCAGTCTCCGATTTCGGTGATCTACCTGCTGCTCTTCCTGGATGGCACGGCCATCATGCTGGGACGGCCGGCAAGGGTGGCCCTGATGCCGACCCTGGTGCCGAAGGAGAGCTTTCCCAATGCGGTCACCTGGACCACCGGCCTCATGCACTTCACGTCCGTGGCCGGCCCGGCCATGGGCGGTCTGATTATCAACATCAACCTGTTGGCCGCCTATTGGATTGCGGCGGCTTCTTCCGCACTGTTTATTCTCCTTCTGCCCTTTCTGAAACTGCTTCCCCAGCCTTCTGCTCCGAAACAACCTTTCAACCTGAGCACACTCCTGGCCGGCATTCGTTTCGTCCGGCGGACGCCGATCATCCTGGCGATGATCACGCTGGATCTGTTCGCGGTCCTGTTCGGCGGTGCGGTCTACCTGCTGCCGATCTTTGCCCAGGACATTCTGCAGGTGGGGCCCCAAGGGTTTGGCTGGCTGCGAGCGGCCCCTGCGGTCGGGGCCGTGGCCATGTCCGTGCTGCTGCTTGTCCTGCCGCCCATGAGACGGGCCGGTCCGGCCCTGCTGGCCAACGTGGCCGCGTTCGGCGCGGTCACGATTGTGTTCGGCGTCTCGACTTCGTTCCCGCTGTCCTTTGCCATGCTGTTCCTCACTGGAGCCTTCGACAACGTCAGCATGGTCGTGCGGCAAACCCTGCAGCAATTGCTGACCCCGGACTCGATGCGCGGACGCGTGGCCGCCGTGAGTTCCGTCTTTGTGAGTGCGTCGAACGAGTTGGGAGGATTCGAATCCGGGTTGGTGGCCCAGTACTTCACGCCGCTGATCTCCGTGGTGAGCGGCGGCATTGGCTCCATGCTGGTGGTGGGTCTGGTGGCCTGGCTGGCTCCCGATCTGCGCCGGATCCAAAGGCTCGACCAGGTCAGGCCGGCACCGGTCCAGTAATCGGCGTTTGTTGCGGCCGGGGCGAGCCTATGCTAGTTTCCTTCCCTGGATTCCGTCCCGCACACCAGTGCTCGCGGAGTCTCGTCTCGCTGTCCTAAGAGAACATCCGCACTGCTATGTCCCGCACTCCCGTAAACAGTACTCGGGCCCCCGCCCCCGCCGGACCTTATTCCCACGCAATCGTGGCCGGCGACCTTGTCTTTGCATCCGGCCAGACCGGTACGAAGGACCCGGCCACCGGGCAATCGAATGACACCGTGGAGGCACAGGCCAAACAGGTTCTGGCAAACCTCTCGGTTGTTCTGGAGGATGCCGGCACCTCGTTGGCCAATGTAGTCAAGACCACGATCTTCCTCACGGACATTGGGGATTTTGCCGCGGTGAATGCGGTCTACGGTGAAGTCATGGGGGACGATCCTCCAGCCCGGTCCACGGTACAGGTCGCGGCTCTGCCGGGCGGCGCCATCGTCGAGATTGAGATGACCGCGGTGCGCGGCTCCTGACGACGGGGTCCGTGCTTCGGTCGGTTTGCATGTCTTATCCGCTTGTCAATAGGTTTTGAGCAATTTTTCCATGATGAATTCCACCCTGTTTCCCCGTCCGGTGTTCCTCTTCGCCACCGACGAAACCGCGGTTGTGCCGGAACTTGAAGAGGACCTGTCGGGCACGGTGACCGAGGCCGACGTCACGGGCGAGCCCGTTCCCGCCGAGGTCGATGTTTCCGACATGCACCTGATGGACCAGCTGAACTGGGACGACGACTACGACATCTCGTCGGTGCGCCCGGACACGGTGGTCGAAGGGATTGTCCTGAAGAAAGCGCCGCGGCGCCTGGAGCTGGACATCGGCGCCAAGTACGAGGGCGAGATTGAGGGACGCGAAATCGAGCGTCTCGGTGATTCCTACGCCGAAATCGAAGAAGGGCAGACCATCGAGGTCTTCGTCTTCCGGATCGACGACAAGGGACAGCCGCTGATCAGCATCATCCGGGCGCGCCAGGAGAAGGACTGGCTGCGGGCCGAGGAGCTGCTGGAGTCCAAGGAGATTGTGTCCGGCAGCGTAATCGACTACAACCGGGGCGGTGTCCTGATCGGTCTGGGCCTGATCCGCGGGTTTGTGCCGGCCAGCCACCTGAGCCTTGAGAGCCAGATGCAGCAGGACAAGGACAGCGCCAATCAGGCGGACCGCTTTGCGCCCCTGGTGGGCAAGACGCTGCAGGTCAAGGTCATCGACATTGAACGTCGCCGCAACCGCCTGATTCTGTCCGAGAAGGAAGCCATGCGCGAATTGCGCAACCAGCGCAAGGATGCAATTCTTGAGGAGCTGGAAGTGGGCGAAACCCGCAAGGGCGTGGTTAGCAGCCTGGCCGACTTCGGCGCCTTCGTGAACATCGGCGGTGCGGACGGTCTCATCCATGTCAGCGAACTCAGCTGGGCCATGGTCAACCACCCATCCGAGGTTCTGAACGTGGGCGAGCAGGTTGAGGTCAAGGTGATCTCGGTCGAGAAGGAGCGCAAGCGCATTGGCTTGTCGCTGCGCCAGTTGCAGCCGCGTCCGTGGGACACCCTGGGCGAGCGCTACAGTGTCGGTGACCTGATCCGGGCCACCATCACCCGCATCAAGGATTTCGGGGCCTTTGCCAAGCTGGCCAATGAACCGGTTGAGGGGTTGATTCACATCTCCGAGATGAGCCATGAGCACGTGGAGAGCGCCAGCCAGGCCGTAACCGTAGGTGAGGAGTACGAAGTGCGGATCATCCGCCTGGATACCGAGCGTCGGCGCGTCGGCCTGTCGATCAAGCAGGCCGAGCTGGATTGGCAACCGGCTCCGGAAGTGGGCGAAGGCGAGGGCAGGCGCCGCAACCGACGGCGGCGGGACGAAGAGCCCGAGATGGAAATGGAAATGGAGGACGACGAAGGGTAATGCCGGGGAGAGGTTCGCTCCCGCGGCGTTCTTGGATTGCAGTCGCACCGTCGCAACGGCCCGGTACAAAAACCCCGGCCGGTGGGGGCGAAAATTGGCCCCAACACTGGAATTTAAAAAAAAAAACCAGGGCCCCCAAAAAAGCGGGGGTAGTAGGGGGG
>VXMJ01000022.1 GCA_009841145.1 Caldilineaceae bacterium SB0661_bin_34
ACAGCCTCTATCAACCGCGATCCATAGTTGACAACATTACACAGTTGCTGTTCACTGTAACCTGCCATTTCTTGGCACTTCCGGTTACGGTCTGCGATGCCGCATGGGTGTACAATGTTGAAGGCGGCCGGGGATGCCGACCGCCTTCCATCCGCCGGTGTAGGAGCACCGACTGATGCCCAAGTCTGCCACATCCCACCTAAAGGGGCTGGCCAAGTCCCACCGCGTCGCCTTGTCCCCTACGGACAGGCAGGCAACACTGATGATGGAGCATGCCGGATGGGCGCGGGTGGCTGCCAACTGGGCGCGCGGCAGGTTCCAGTTGGCTTGGTTCGGGCGGACCGACGAGCGCAATGCCGGCGAGTGGTATGCCCATGTGGATGTGAACCCGGACGGCGGCCAGTGGATGTCGGACATGGACCTGCGCAAGGACTTCAACGCCATCAAGTCCGATCTGTTCGAGTGGTCCTGCCCCTTGTCCCAGTACGTGTCCAAGAACGCCATCGCTCACATGGGCAGGGGGCTGGACTCCTGGAGCGAGTACTGCAAGGAGCGGAAGCGCGGCAAGCCCCGCCGCAAGGTCGGCTTCCCGCCGCTCCGCAAACGCCGCCGCAAGATCGCGTTCACACCGTCCAACGGCCGCAACAGCATCCAGGTGGAGGGCCCCAACGTGCGCCTGCCCAAAATCGGCTGGGTGCGGATGCGCGAGGAACTGCGGTTCGAGGGCGACATCATGGGCGTGACCGTCAGCAGGAAGGGCGGCCGCTGGTTCGCTTCGTTCACGGTGGACACATGCCTGCCCGCGCCGGCAGCCCGTCCTGGTCCCGACACCGGCATCGACATGGGCGTAAGTACGCTGGCCACGCTGTGGGACGGCGAGGAAGTGGAGGAGATCGCCACCCCCCAGGCCCTGGCACCCGCCTTGAAGTCCCTGCGCCGTCTGGACAAGGCCATCGCCCGCAGTATCCACACGCACGGCAAGCACAACCCATCCCAGCGCAGGGACATCCTGTACGCCAAGCGCAACCGGTTGCACTTCGACATTGCCAATCTGAGAGCCGACCACCATCACAAGGCCACCACGCAGATCGCCAAACGCGGCGGCACGGTGAAGGTGGAAACGCTCAACGTCGACGGCATGAAGAAGAACCGCAGGCTGGCCCGCGCCCTCAGCGATGCCGGCATGGCCGAGTTTGTGCGGCAGCTGGAGTACAAGTGCCATTGGTACGGAACGGAGTTCCGGCGCGTCGACCGCTGGTACCCGTCCTCGAAGACGTGCAGCCATTGCGGGGCCGTGAAGCAGTCCCTGCTGTTGTCGGAGCGCACCTACCGCTGCAACCTGTGCGGCTTCGAGTGCGACCGGGACGAGAACGCCGCCCGCAATATCCAGGCGTACACGGGTCACAAGGAGCCGGCCCGAACCCTGAACGCGCTCCCCGGGCCGGCGAGGTCCGTCGGCGAAGAAATGGACGTGGAGGCCCGTAGGACGCGTCGCCGAGAGGCATGCGCAAGGCCGGGGAAGCGTCTACCGGACAACCCATCTGCAATACCGACAGGTAGTGGCGGACAGGTATAGGTTCTGGAGACCGGATCAAGGCCACGCAGCCGGAACGGAAGGTACTGGGCATCCATCTCGGGTATCTGCCGATCTACAGCCCCGGGCTGAACACCAGCGAACGGGTCTTCAGACGGATCCAAGCATCAGGCCATGTCCTGCCGCACCTGCACCGCCACCGGTCAGTTGACGGCCGCTGCGGACCACGCCTTCCGGCAGGTCAAAGCACAACCGACACCTCCAAACTTATTGGGACCAGACGCTTGGTCGTTAGTTGTCAACCGCCAAGTTGAGGATCAATTCCGAAATCAACCACGTTCGTGGAATCAATTGGTCCGTCTCAATGTGTTCGTGGATCGCGTGAGCTCCTGCACCAGGTACACCCAGACCATCCAGTGTTGGCACACCCAGGGCACCAGTCAAATTCCCATCACTACCCCCACCGGTACGCCCCCTGGCCAGATCGATACCCAGATGTGAGGCTATCTCCCTGGCCTTGTCGAACACTGGCAGCGTGACTGATTCTTCCAGTGGAGGTCGCCCTCGCTTGCTGCCAACTTGAATGGTGGTACCTTGCAGCTTGGGTGAAAGGTTCTGTATTCGGGTTACTGCGGATGCAAGGTCTTCCCGAGTCCAGGCACGTACATCGACTTGCATGTCTACATACGGCGCAACCACATTGGAGTTGGTTCCGCCCTGAATTATGCCGGTATTGACGGTCAATCCAGCTTCGAGATTGGTCATCGCCTGAAGGGTCAGGATTTGGTGGGCAGCTTCTTCGATGGCTGAAACCCCCTTCTCGATTTCGAGTCCGGAGTGTGCAGGGATGCCGCCAATGTGAATGTCCATCATCCGACTGCCCTTGCGTGCAGTCTTGATCACGCCCCCAGGTAACGGGGGTTCTGGAACCAGGACGCAGTTTGCTCTCTTTGCCTCGTATTCCAACAATGGCATTGAAGTAGTGCTGCCCACCTCCTCGTCCGCGGTTGCCAACAGCACCACATGTCGATTTGGTTCCAGATTCAGGTCCTTGAAGGCTCTAAAGATGTGCTCCATCATGGCAATGCTGCTCTTCATGTCAAAGATGGCCGGACCATAGGTCTTGCCATCCTCATCCTGCCGAAATGGCATTTGTTCAAGAGTACCGACAGGCCACACCGTGTCGAAGTGGGTAAGGACCAAAATCGGAGGCAGCTTCGGGGACTTGGCGTGCAACTGTACCCGGACATGGTTGCCGCCGGTGGGAACCTGGATGATCTCGGCCTGATCAGCGATCGGCGCAAACATGGTGCAAAGGTACTCGGCAAACGAGTCCAACCGGCCAACATCCGTACTCGGTGTTTCCTGTTCAACCAGACTTTCGATGGACGAGAGAATCGCGTCTTCCGCCTGAAGAAAATACTGTTGCAGGGCCTCGCTTCGAACCATGGTGTTTATTCCTGAAAACCAACAATGGTGTGATCTTTGGGGCTTATATACGATGGTTGACACCACGCATATCCGGTTCACGGGTCGCGGGAGTCCCTTTGGCTGGCCTTGCGACCGACCAGGGAGGGAGCGCTCCTCGCCGTGCAGCAGCCCCAGTCCCGCGGGCCGAAACGGGTGCGGGCGGAAGTCCCGCCCGCACCAGGATGTTGATCGCCGCATTGTGGTCGGCGTTCGCCCGGAACCCGCAGGCCCCGCATCGGAACACCGCCTGCGACGGTCGGTTTGACTTGGCGGTGTACCCGCATTGGCTGCAGGCTTGCGAAGTGTAGGCCGGCTCGACGAACCGCAACTCGCTGGCCTTGTAATCGAACTTGCGCTCCAGCTGTCCCCAGCCGGAGGCCAGGATGGCACGGTTGAGTCCCGCTTTCTGCTTCACGTTCTTGCCGGGGTTCTCGACCGTGCCCTTCGCACTCTTCGTCATGGCCTTGGTGTTCAGGTCCTCGAGCACGACGGTGTGGGCCGTGTCCGCCACCTTGCGGCTGATTTGGTGTGTGGCGTTGTCCCGGCGTCGGGCGCGCTTGCGCTGGAGTTTGCGCAGTTTCCCGCCAGTCCCGCGGCGGCGTTGGGAGCCCTTCTGCTGCCGGGCCATCCTGCGCTGGTACCGCTTGATCTTCGCGTCCTCGACGGTCGTGTCGGGGAGGGCATGGACTTCGCCCGTGCTGTCCGTGGCCTGCCCCACGTTGCGGTCAACGCCGACCGCTCCGGACTCCGCGGGTTGGCACACATCGGGGTGGTCGACCGGCACCTCAAACACGATGTAGGCGTACCACTTTGGCTGCTTGCCCTCCGATTCCTGCCGTACGCGGACGGTCAGCGGCTGGCCGTCGGCATACCGGTGGATGGGACCGAGACGCGTCCAGCCCATCTTGGGGATGTACAGGCGGCCGTCCTCGATGCGCACGCGGGACGGGAGGGTGAAGGCGGGCTTGGTGTAGTGCCTGGCCTTGTACTGCGGACGCCCATGGTCCGGACGGTCCGGGTCGAAGAACGCGGCGTAGGCATCGCCCAGGTACTTGCAGGTGTAGCGAACGATTTCGTAGCTGTAGTCCTGCAGCCATTCGTTGCCGGGTGCGTTCCGCAACTGCGTGAACCGCTGGCCCAGCGTAAAGAAGGTCGGACTGCCGGGACCATCCCCCAGCTTGCCGAACGCCTTCCATGTGCGGTAGTCACGCTCGTGCCCGGCCAGCACGTGGTTCCAGGCGAACCGGCAGGCTCCGGCCAGTTGTTCGAGGTACCGGCCGTTCGTGGCCGTACCGGGGTACAGACGCACGCGCAGGGTCCGTATGACGGTCGGGGGCTCCTGCGTTGTAGACTTGGGGATGCTGGCCATGGTGCCTCTACACCGTGTCCGGTTGAGGGCCCGGTTCGCAGTCGGGTCCTCTCTTTCGCAGTAATTGTAGCACAAGAGTTCGACTGTCAACTATTCGATATAAGCCCCTGATCTTTCGATGTTACGCGCCGGCAGAGGTTCTCGATTGTGCCGGCACGACCCGTCCTGCGAGGAGGGCTGACCGCAGTTGCCGCTGTGCCGGGGAAGTTGTCGCCGCCGATCGGCGTTCTCCTCCCGCAGGGAGGCCAGCTCGGTCACGACTGCCACCCTCCGGTTCTCCGTTCCCTTCGACCTCGGTGGTCAGACGGGTGATGCGGTTGACCAGGGACAGGGTGGACATGGCGGTGGGCAACTCGGATACACCCATGTTGTAGCACACGCCACCCCGGCGCACGTCAGACCGTAGGCAGGCCAAACCCGACGTCAAGTTGTACACAGTCCAGCTCAAGCATGATCGCCAACGGCAGCGGTCCTCAGCGGCCGCCGAGTGCAAGAGCGCTCCCATCTGACAGGATCCGTGACTTGCGCCGGATGCGGAGATCGGAGAGATGAGCAAAGGCTTCCGGCAACGGTTGCTGAGAGGTACCCAAACATGGAGTCCAGCTGGGATAGGTGTGCGATAGCCTATTATGCTGGCTACAAAGCCTGTTCCGGCACCAGCCGGAACAGCGGTTGGCCCTTCAGCATTTTGTTTGGAATCCCTGCCATGAACATATTGATAACGGGCGGCACAGGCCGCGTTGGAGCGAACCTGGCTCGTCGCCTGCTGGCGGCCGGACACAACGTGCGCGCCTTTGTGTATCCGGGCGATGCCGGCCGCGCCGGCAAGCTGGCGGGATTCGAGCGGGTGGAGACGATCGAGGGGGATCTGCGCAGCTTTGCCGACTGCCAACAGGCCGTGGACGGCATGGACGCCATCTACCACTTGGCCGCGGCCTTCGGCGGTCCGTTCGACAACCGCGACTACCTGGCCATCAACGGTGGCGGGACCCTGAACCTCCTGGAAGCGGTGCGCGACCAGTGCCCCAACCTGCACCGCTTCGTCTACGCCTGCACCGAGGCCATCTACTGGCATCTGACGGATCGCAGCCCCCACCTCGAGGGACGCGAGAGCCGCTACTTTGCCAACGCCATCCGCGAGACGGATGTCTCCCCGTACCTGCAGATGCCCTATTTTCTGACCAAGTACGTCGGCGAACAGCTGGCCATGTCCTACCACCACCAGTACGGTGTGCCATCGGTCTCCTTTCGCTTCACAACCATCATCGAACCGTCGGAGTTCCTGAACGCGGACGGCCTTCCGCCCCTGTTCCTGTTAAGTTCAGCCCATCAGGATTGGAGCGACCAGCACAGCCCGGACCCGGCGGAGCAGGCCATGCTGGACCACATCCGCAGCCTCTGGACGGGGGAGGAAAAGCTCCTGCTTTCCCTGAATCCCAACGGCGTGCCCTTCCGACAGCACTACACCGACGTGCGCGACATCGCCCTGGGCCTGTCGCTGGCACTGGATGCGGAGGCGGCAGTGGGACAGGAAATGAACCTGGGAGGGGCCGCCATCCTGGACTGGGCGGAGCTCGTCCCGTGGCTGGCGGAACGGCACGACATGGAGTACGTGACCGCCAAAATCCCGTCGCCCAACTACTTCGAGCTGGATCTGGGCAAGACCCGTTCCATCCTGGGCTACGAGCCGGAGCACGACTTCCACAGCATCCTAGCCACGGCCGAAGCCATGGCCCGCGGAGAGCAGACCGATGTAATTCCGACCGGCGTGCGCTGGCAGGCCAGGTCGGAGGCATAGGCCAGGGCGGTGGTCAATCGCCCTCGGGCGAGCCGCCGCTCAGTTTTCTGGCACCGCTGATCGCCCAGAACAGCAGGGCACAGCAGGCGATGGCAAGGGCCAGGGTCGGCACGAACGGCAGGCTGAAGGTGGCCTGCAGCGGAATGAGCGCCAGAATCAGGCCTACCCCCAACACGGCGCCCAGACGGAGGAGGTGCCTGGTCAAGTAGGCATCCGGATCGATTGATTCGGTCAGGCTGAGCATCCGCCAAGCCAGGTGGTGGAGATCCCAAGTGGCCAGCAGCAGGACGATGCACACCAAGCCTGTCAGCGGAGTCATGTGTCCCAGAGTGGCACCGGCCAGACAACACAGGCTGACCAGGATGAACATCGGAGAACCAAAGCCGTCCCGCCGCTGCTGCAGGGCCGCCAGCCAGACCGTTACCGCAGCCGTCACGCCGCCGAACAGCACCCAGCTTTCGGCAGTCGCCAACTGCGTGCCGGCCACGATCGCGACCGCCGTCAGGAGGACGGCGGCAATGATCCGCGCCAGGTAGCGGTCAATCAGGGCCAGGCAGTATTCAAACAGCGAGTCGGCTGCTCGGGCTTCCTGGTTGCTGTCCGGATCGGACCCGGGTTGTATTTCGGTCATGCTGAAGATTGTGCTTGGGAATTCCGTCCTGATGCATGCTCCACTGGGAACAACAGCCTACAGCTTTGCTGGCGGCAATTGTCGTTGTTGATGCCCTTACGGTCTCAGGACAGCAGGCGCGCCAAGGCCGCGGCCGGATCGGATCCCAGTTCCAGGGTCAGCAACCTGCGTCCACCGTTGCGGAGGGCCTCTCCGTCGCCTAGGGCCTGGGCGCGCTGCAGGGTGCCGAAGGTCATGCCGTCCGAGCCCCCCGAAGATCCCGGGATGGGCAGGTCCGTGGTCGGGTCCACCCGGCGCACCAACTGCAGGTTCAGGCCATTGGCGGCACCCCCCTTGTGTAGCTGCCCGGTGGAATGGAGGAAACGCGGGCCGAATCCAACGGTGACCGGAATATCAAGGCGGTGGGCGACACTGCGGCGCAAGGCCTCCAAGCTCTGCCGATGGTCCGGACTGGCCGGCAGATAGGCCTGGATGGCCAAGTAGTCCCCCTGTGCAGCCAACGCCAGGAAATCGGCCAGGGCCCGCGGCGAAGCCTCCACGGTCTGTCCTTCCGGCAAGACGCCGCAGCGCTCATAGGCAGCGACAAACGTCCGTGCAGCGACCTTGGCCGATTCGACATCCGGCTGATCAAACGGGTGGACGTCCAAGGCGTGGCCGGCCACGGCAGTCGCGAACTCCCAGAAAAAGAAGTGGCCGCCCAAGTCCTCGGGCCCGGCAAAGGGCATCACGGCGACCGGATGCCCAGCCTCCACACAACGGTCCGCCAACGCGGCCATGGCCGCGTCCAGGCTCCCGTCCGGTGCGCAGGGCACGACCGCTACGCAAAAACGATCGTTACCGAAATAAGCCACATCGTCGGCACCCTCGCCCAACACAGGCACGATACCTCGGCCGGACTTGCCTAGGCTTTCGGCAATCAACTGTTCGATCCAGTCCCCCACGGAAGCCAGGGCCGGAGGAAGCAGGATGGTCAATTTGTCCCTGCCTGCCAGGGCCAAGCGGCCCATCAACATCCCGAACCGGGCCGCATCATTGTCGGCAACCGGACGCTCTGCCAATTGGGCAAAGGATTCGGTTTGGGCCAACAGACTGCCGACATCGCCTCCGGCCAGAGCCAGCGGCACTAGCCCGAACAGCGACAGCGCGGAGTACCGACCACCGATGTTGGGATCGTTCTCGAAAATTCGGCGGAACCCCGCCTCCCGGGCCAAGTTGACCAGACTGCTGCCAGGATCCGTGATCGCAACAAAGTGTTCGCCCGGTGGCCGGCCCCCTTCCTGTTCTGCGAGCCTGGCCCGAAAGTACTGGTAACCGGAGAGCGTTTCGACAGTACCGCCCGACTTGGTCGCCACCACGAACAGGGTCGCGGCCAAGTCCAGCCGTTCCTCCAGCAAGGCGATCTGTTCGGGATCCGTGGTGTCCAGGATGAGCAGTTCGAGTCCCCGCTCCGAGCACCCGCACAGCCCGCTAAATACCTCCGGGGCCAGACTGGACCCCCCCATCCCAATCAGGACAGCCTGACGAAAGCCCTCCTCCACCAAGGCTCGGGCCCATTCCGTCAATTCCGCGGCTCGACCAGCCATGCGGCGGTGAATGTCCAGCCATCCCAAGCGGTCTGCGATCTCGACATCGTTATCGGCCCAGACGGTGTGGTCCCAAGCCCAGATACGGGGAACAATCCGCTCCCTTTGGAGATGGACCTCGGCTTCTGCCAATGTCGGTTCCAGGGATCCAAGTCTAAAGTTCATACGTTCTCTATTTCCATGTGGGAGGGCACCGCCCATGTTTGGGCTGGAACTGCAACCGCCCTCCCAGCCGGCCCGGTCACTGGGCAAGTGGCATCCAGAGAGTGTGTCCCGGTCTCAAGTTCGAGGCTTTTGGCTGTCGGCGGCAATCGCCGACGAGTCTCCACACAATCAATCGACAGGGCCAACCGGAGACGCAGGAGCCGAAGCGTCCAACAGCGAGCGAACACCCACATGCAATGGGCGACCCGCAAGCACCCGGCTATCGCATCCGTTCAGACCCGATGTCATCATCCGGGATCTGCAGCAGGAAACGCCACTCGTCGGGTGTCCGTTGCACGACCCGGATGCGCCGGAAGGCATCCATCGGCGGGCCGTCCTTGCGCCAGACCGCCTCGATCAGGTCCAAGTGTGCCGGAGCCAGCCTCGATTCCAGGAACTCGCGCATCACGCTGACGGCCGCTGCAACCCGTTCCGCTTCTCGACCTTCCGCCCGGATCCTGTGCTGTTCGTCGGTTTCGCGGTCGCGCCAGCGGCCCTGAACAGGGTCGTACCACTGGAACCGCGGGCGCCACCGGTCCGGCTGCATGCGAATGTGCGTGCCGAACACGTCGCTCCAGTACGCGTCACCTCCATCCGATTTGGACATCGCCGGGTCGGGATTCAGCCTCCGGTACGCTCCGTCCGTCAGCCGAAACACCAGCAACTCCACTTTCGAACCGGATGTGCGCTTGCCGCCCAAGTCGTACACCAAATACTCGACAACCCCCAGATCCGCGTACAACCGCAGCTTCTCGTCCAGGTCCCGTTGTGCGCCGCCCTCCGACAATATCTCCAGCACCAGTTCCGGAGGAGGGTCCCCCTCGTGGAGCCGCAGCGCACGGTCCGGCTTGTCGTCCGGGTCCAGGTCTTCCTCCGGCGGCAACTCAAGGGCCGACGGCAGCACCATCAGGTCCGGCCGCACCCTCTTCACCCGCCGTCGTCGTCCCCCGTGCCCGGCACCCGGCAGCCGGTAGTGGACATGCGTCTCAATTTCCACGCGGTTGCCCAGTGCGTCGCAGGCCGTGTCGCACATGCGGTACTGGATTCGCCCCGCCCGGGGGTCGGGCAGGATGATCACGCCGTCCTCGTCGAACTCGCAGAGGTCAACCCCCACCACGCCGTAGTCGGGGTCGGTTGTCCAGTCGTCCTCGTACTCATGGGCAACGTCGTACTCGTACTCCGGATCATGGTGGTCCAGTTCCTCAAGGCCGCGGAACCACGCGTCAAGGTGTTCCAACCGCCAGGTGGTCCGCTTCTCCCGCGCCGCGCGCGTCATGGTCGGGTCGGCATCGGGAGGCAACTCCCCTACGCGCCCGTTGGGCACCACTTGCGCCCGCTCCCGAATTACAGCCGCATCCATTTCCGTCCCCTGCTTGTCGAAGCTCCATTCTACATCCCGCTTCCTCGCCGAATCATGCCGGGCAGCCACTCTCTGTACTCGACCGAAGCGAACATTCCTGCCATGGAAACGGGAAGCCGCCGCTTGAGATGGCACCGTCACCGGCTACTGTCAAATTCGGCCGCACTGTCCTGTCGCCAACGGCTGCTCCGCACGCAATTTGCTGACCCTGCAGCGACACCCGGCAAGTGTGAGTTCTTGGACCTGTTGGACGGCCGGGCTATCATGTTCATCCAACCAAATCTCAATTGAATAGGAGGAAACCTCATGGCTTCCACGACTTTGAGCCGACGGCGATTCTTGGCATTCAGCGGTGTGGCGGCGGGCGCGGCAGCCTTGGCAGCCTGCGCACCACCGACGGCGCCTGCGGGCGATGCGGGCGGCATGTCCGCCGAGTCGGTCACCGTTTCCACAGCCCTGACCTGGGAGGCCGCCTTCCAGACCACACAGCAGGAATTCGATGCCAACTTCATGGAGGAGAATCCCGACATCGTTCTGGAACCGGTCTACAACACCTGGTCCGACCACAACCAGGTCGTACCAACGTGGGCCGCGGCGGATACGCTGCCGGACATCATTTATGTCCACGGCAGCCGCGCCTTCCCTTGGGCTTTCGAGGGCATCACGGTTTCGATGCAGTCCCACATTGATGCCGATCCCGGTTTCAACGTTGCCGGCGTCTGGGAGGAAGCCCTGCGCCTGTATCGGTTTGAGGGTGAGCAGCACGGCATTCCCTATGACCACGGTCCCATCATCCTGGGCTACAACAAGGACATCTTTGATGCGGCGGGGGTGGACTATCCCTCCGAGGACTGGACCATTGAAGACCTGGTCGAGACCTCAATTGCCCTGACCAACACCGAGGGTGACGTCCCGATCTGGGGGTGGCGCGGAGACATGCCGAACTTCGGAAACGGCACCAACCGCAACATGCTCAACACCTACGGGGCCAACCTGTACAACGATGAGGAAACCGCCATCGAGCTGGATACGCCGGAAGCGCGCGTGGCAGTCCAGATCTGGGTTGATTTGATTCACAAGCACGGTGCAGCCCCGACCCCGGCCGAATCCGAGGCCTTCGAGCAGAATGCCTGGATCGCGGGCCAGTGCGGTATGTCGCTATTTGCCTCCTGGAGCACTCCAACACAATATGCATTCGCCAACTATGCCTGGGACGTGGCGCCGTGGCCGGCCGGACCCGCCGGGCAGAGTTGCGGTTCCTTCGGCTCCGGTTTCAGTATCACCAAGAACAGCGGCAACCCGGCCGCGGCCTGGCGATTCCTCAGCTCCTACTTGAGCACGGAGGGCATGGAGTTCATGTGGGGCAGTTCCGGACGCGGCAGCCCGGCCCGCGCCGACGCCTACCAGTCCTGGCTGGATTCGGAACCGGCCTCCGACAATGCCCACTACTTCCTGCACGCCCTAGAGAACTACGCCGTGACCGGACGTCCGTACCAGACGCTGGCCGCACCCCAGCTGCTGGACATCACGGGCCGCTACCAGACGCTCCTGAGGAGCGGCGAAATCGATGTGGACTCCGCCATCACCGGCATTGTGGAGGAGGCCAATGCGGCCTTCGCGGATGCTGCTGAGCGCATGTCCTGATTTGTGATTTGATTGTGGGGATGCCGTGTGGGCACAAGCCTGCACGGCATCCCAAGCCGGTGGTGCAACCGCATTTGCCATGACTGCCAGCGTACCGGCGCGCCCGGCCAAGCGCCTGCGGACGCTGCAACAGCGCGAGGAGCGGGATTTCTGGATCGCGATCCTGCCCTGGTTCCTCGGCCTGTTCCTGTTCACGGGCGGCCCCGTCATCGCGTCGCTGGTCTTCAGCTTTACGGACTGGACCGGCCTCAACCTGTCGGGCTTCATCGGCTTCAAGAACTACCGGGATCTGCTGGTTGAGGATCTGGTCTTCTGGGAGACCGTCTACAACACCTTCTACTACACCTTCGGCTCCGTTCTCCTGGGAACCCTGGGCGCCCTGTTCGTGGCCCTGCTCCTGAACCAGAACCTGCCGGGTACCTATTTTCTGCGACTCATCTACTACCTGCCGTCGATCGCCAGCGGGGTGGCCATCTCCATCCTCTGGATCTGGCTCTTCAACCCCAACGTGGGTCTGGTTAACTACCTGCTGGTCAAGCTTCTGCCGATTGACGCCGGACCGGCTTGGCTGTCCAGTCAAACCTGGTCCAAGCCGGCCCTGATCCTCAAGAGCACCTGGGGCATCGGCGCCAACATGATCATCATCCTGGCAGGGCTGCAGGGCGTGCCCCAGTCGCTCTACGAGGCCGCTCGCATTGATGGTGCGAACGCCTTCGACGAGTTCCGCAACGTCACGCTCCCGATGCTGTCCCCGGTGCTCTTCTTTGTGATCGTGATATCCACGATCAACGCCTTCCAGATCCTGACGGACATTCTCGTCATGACCCAGGGCGGACCGGGGACCTCGACCTACATGCTGGTCTACTACATCTACCAGAACGCATTCCAGTACCTGAAGATGGGCTACGCCTCGGCCCTGGCCTGGATCCTGTTCACGATCATCCTGGCCCTGACGCTGCTGCAATTGTGGGGCAGCCGCCGCTGGGTCTACTACGAGGGCGAGACGTAGGTCATGGCCCAGATGCAGGACACCGTGGATCCGGGGGCCATCCCCGTTCGTCCGGTCACGCCCTGGTGGCAGCGCGCCTCGAAGCGGCGCATCCTCAATATGGCCATCATCTATCTGCTGGTCCTGCCGGGCGCGGTGATGTTCCTAATCCCGCTGCTGTGGATGCTGTCGACGTCCCTGAAGGAGTCGAGGCAGATTTTCGTGAATCCACCCGTCTGGATCCCCAACCCGGTTGTTTGGCAGAACTTTACCGACGGATGGAGCGCCTACCTGCCGTTCAACACCCTCTTTGTCAACTCGACTCTGATCACGCTGAACAACATCGTGGGCAACCTCTTCTCCTGCTGCCTGGCTGCCTTCGGGTTCGCCCGGCTGCGGGCCCGCGGCCGCAACGTGCTGTTCGGACTGGTGCTGGCCACCATGCTCCTGCCCAACGAAGTATTGATCATTCCGCAGTACGTGCTCTTCACCAAGATCACGCAGTTTCTCAAGCCCTGGTGGGACTACTACACGCCGGGCGGCATCCTGTGGATGCGCTACCTGTCCTGGCTGCCCCTGATGGTGCCGCCCTGGTTCGGCTTCCCCTTCTTCATCTTCCTGCTGCGCCAGTTCTTCCTGACCATCCCACTGGACCTGGACGAGGCCGCCCGGCTGGACGGCGCCTCCTCCTGGCGCATCCTGATGCAGATTTTGGTCCCCCTGACCAAGCCTGCCCTGGCCACGGTCGTGATCTTCGCCTTCATCGGCAACTGGAACAACTTCCTGATGCCGCTCATCTACATTCGGGCGCAGAAGGAGCAGGTACTGGCCGTGGGTCTCAACCAGTTCCGGGGCCAGTTCGGCCACGTGGACTTCCACTACATGATGGCGGTCTCCCTGATCGTGCTTCTGCCCGTGCTTCTCATCTTTTTCTTTGGACAGCGCATCTTCGTGCAGGGCATCGCCCTGACCGGCATCAAGGGGTAGAGCGCCCCTTGCCGTGCACGCGCCGGCCCTTCCAACACAACCCGAGGCCCTCGCCATGGCAATTTCAGGCATCGCCGACCTGCGCCGCGTGCTGCCACTCCTGGCGGCCGTGCTGCTCGCAGCCTGTGCACCCGTCATCCCACCGCGGGAAGCCCCTGCGGTCCCGCCCCGCGGACCGGCCGACGAAATTCCCCTGTTCCTGAATGTCTCGGCGCGGGCCGGCATCGATGCCCAACATGCGGCCACCTGGAACCAGTTCGGCGAAGAAGGGGAGGATGCCCCGTTCGACACCGGCTACATGGCCATGGGCCAGGCCTGGGGCGACTTCGACAACGATGGCTGGCCGGATCTCTACGTCACCGGCAACCAGGCCCCCAACGCCCTGTTCCGCAACCGGGGCGACGGCACCTTTGAACGGTCGGTATTCAACGACCAGACGGCCCTGACCGCCGCCGAGTCCGGCGGCGCCATGTGGGTGGACTTCGACAACGACGGCTGGAAGGACCTCTATGTGCTGGTGCATGGACCCAACGTCCTGTTCCGCAACCTGGAGGGCCGGGGATTTGCCGACGTGGCGGCGGCCGCCGGAGTTGACAATCCGGGCAAGGGCGAGGGGGCGGCCTGGGCCGACTTCGACCGCGACGGCCTATTGGACCTGTACGTGGTCAACTGGTCCTGCTGGCCGGACTGCGATCCCATCGATCCGGTACTGGCACAGGATGCCCTGTTCCGCAACCGGGGCGACGGCACCTTTGAACCGGTCTCCCACCTGCTCGTGCCCGAACTGCTCAGGGGCGCCGGCTTCGCGGCCAGCTTCCTGGACTTCGACGGGGACGGCGACAGCGACCTGTACGTGGTCAACGACCGCATGCAGAATCCGGTGGGCAACGTCCTGTGGCGCAACGACGGGCCCGGCTGCGGCGGCTGGTGCTGGACCGACGCCTCCCGCGATACCAACTCCTTCCTCCTGATCCACGGCATGGGCCTGGCCGTCGGCGACTACGACAACGACCTGGACCTGGACATGTACTTCTCGGACATGGTCAATCCCATGATCCTGCTGGCCAACGAGGAGGGCCAAACCTTTGCCAACCGATCGCGCACGGCCGGTGTGGGTGTAGGCCCCAGCCCGGCCACCGGCTGGGGCACGGCGTTCCTGGACTACAACAACGACGGCTGGCAGGACCTCTACCTTGCGACCACCGAGTTCCGGCAGGAAACCGCCGAACTGGGGCCGGAAGGCATGTTCCTGGCCTGGCCCGACACCCTGTTCCGCAACGAAGGGGATGGCACCTTCACCGACGTGACCCCGACAGCCTGGATTGACGAGCCCTGGCCAGCCTTGGGCTTTGCCCACGCCGACTTCGATCGCGACGGCTGGACTGACTATGTGGTGGGCGAGTGGCGACGCGGCTATGCCCTCTACCGCAACCAGGCGGTGGAAGGCCGGGGCCACCGCTGGCTCAAGGTGCGGCTGGAGGGTCGGGGTTCGGTCAACCGCGATGCCGTGGGCGCCCGCGTACTGATTGAGACCGACGGCGACCTGCGGATGATGCAGGAAGTGAAGATTGGTTCCAGCCTGGGTTCCGGCAACGACACGGCCCTGCACTTCGGCTTTGGTCCCTTCCGCGTGCCGGAGGCGATCACCGTCCAGTGGCCGGACGGAACGGTGCAGCGGTTTGAGGACGACCTGCCACTCAACGCGGAGGTGCTGATCCGGCACGGAGACGCACCCGTGGACATCACTCCGGCTACCGGCGCTGCGGCCCTCGATCCCTTCGCGGACGTGACCGCGGCGGTCGGCCTGGATGCCCGGCACGAGGGCTTCTGGGACATGTTCAACCCGGACTTCGCCAGCGGCTATCTGGGGGTGGGCCAGGCCTGGGGCGACTTCGACAACGACGGTTGGCTGGACCTGTTCTTCACCGGCAACATCGCCGACAACGTGCTCTTCCGCAACGACGGGGGCGTCTTTTCCCGCTCCGCCCTGACCGCGGATGTGGCCATGCCCGGAGAATTGACGGGGGGTGCCGTCTTTGCCGACTACGACAATGACGGCTGGTCGGACCTCTACGTAATCGCTCAGGGCCCCAACCGCCTCTTCCGCAACCGGGAGGGAACCGGCTTTGAGGACGTGACGGCAACCGCCGGAGTCGGCGATACCGGGAAGGGTTCCGGAGCCGCCTGGGGGGACTTCGACGGCGATGCCCTGCTCGATCTGTACGTGGCCAACTGGTCCTGCTACCCCGAATGTAAGGAGGTGGACCATGAACTGGCCGCCGACCGCCTGTACCGAAACCGGGGTGACGGGACCTTCGAGGATGTTTCGCACCTGCTGGTGCATGCCAAGCGGCTGGGGGCCGGATTCGCCGCGACCTTCCTGGACTTCGACAACGACGGGGACAGCGACATCTACGTTGTCAACGACGAACTCCACAACCCCATCGGCAACGTTCTGTGGCGCAATGACGGCCCGGGCTGCAGTGGATGGTGCTGGGACGATGCATCCGAGGAAACCGGCGCCAACGTGCGGCTGGCCGGCATGGGCATCGCCGCCGGCGACCTGGACAACGATCAGGACCTGGACCTCTACTTCTCCAACATGGTGAACGCCATGGCCCTGCTGGAAAACCGCGGCGGCGAGTTCGTCTCCCGCGCCCGGCTGGCCGGCGTGGCCGTGGGCCCCAGCCCGGCGGTGGGCTGGGGCACCGCCTTCCTGGACATCGACAACGATGGCTGGCTGGACCTGCATCTCGCCACGACCAAGTTCGTGCAGGAAACGGCCGCGGCCGGTCCCGAAGGCATGCACGATCCCTATCCGGACATTCTCTTCCACAACGAGGGCAACGGGCGCTTCATCGAGGTCACGCCCACCAGCTGGGAGCGCAACGGCAGGCCCACGATGGGCAGTGCCTACGCCGACTATGATCTCGACGGCTTCGTCGACATCGTGGCCACCCGGTGGAACGAGGGGTTGCAGCTGTACCGCAACACCGGCCTGTGGGGCGGCGACAACCGCTCCCTGACGGTTCGGCTTGAGGGCGACGGCCTGCGTGTCAGCAGGGACGCCGCCGGAGCCCGGGTTTATCTGACCCGGGACGACGGTCAAGTTCTCATGCGGGAAGTGAAGCTCGGATCATCACTGGGCGCCGGCAACGACGCCGCGGTGCGCTTCGGCCTGGGCCAATCCCGGATTACCGATCTGGAGATCGTCTGGCCCGACGGCTCCCGGCAATCCGTCACGCCTCCGGAGTCCCCGTTTCTGGTCGTGGCCTATGAGCGACAATAGATAATCGGAACTGAGGGTTGCGACCATGGCGAACGCCGGCTCCCTCTGGCCGGTGCCCCCAAGCGGGAGGGTTTTGTCCGCCGCCCCTTCATCCATCAGGAACTGCCAGGGAACTTCATGACTTCGCTCCGAATCTGTCTTTGGCTTGTCCTCCTGGCCCTTTGGACTCTTCTGGCTGCCGGCTGTGCGGCACTTCCCGAGGGTACAGGGTCACAGGATGCCCTGACGTGCACGGACGAACTCGGCTGCGTTGCCGTGGCGGCCGACGAACCGGTGACGATTGGATCGATGGTGGTACTGTCGGGTCCCAATGCCAACCTGGGACAGGACGCGGCCAATGCCATTGCGATCGCGCTGGCCGAATTCGGAGAGATCCACGGTCATCCCGTGAACCTCATTTCCGAGGACTCGCTGTGCAGTGCCGAAGGTGGCCAGACCGCCGCCACCAGGCTGATGGCCAATCCGGCCGTGGTCGGCGTGCTGGGCACCTCCTGTTCCAGTGCCGCGACCGCGGCCATCCCCATCGTCACGTCCGCCGGGCGCAGCATGATCGCGGCTTCTACCACGTCGCCTTCGTTGACGAATCCCGATCGCGACACCGGTGGCGTCTGGCAGCACGGCTACTACCGTACGGCCCACAACGACCGCATGCTGGGCCGGTTGGCGGCCGATTACGCCTTCAACCAGCTGGGCGCACGCACCCTGGCCACGATTCACGATGGCAGCATATATGCGGACCTGAACCAAGCCATGACCGCCGCGGCCTTCGAGGACCTGGGCGGCGAGGTCGTGTTCCAGGGCGCGGTCAATGTCGGAGACCTGGACATGCGGCCCGTGTTAATCGAGGTCGCAACGCACGAGCCGGACATCCTGCTCTTTCCGATCTTCCAGCCGGAGGGCAACCTGATCGTCGCCCAGGCACGCGACATTCCGGGCTTGGAAAACACGGAACTGATGGGAGGCAACGCCCTCTTCTCGGAAGACTTCCTGCCCAATACGGGCGAAGCGGCCGTGGGCATGTATATGACGGGGCCCCGGATCGTGAATGCCCGTTACGATGAACTGCGCCGCAAATATGTGGAGATGCACGGCATCCCGCCAACCAGCGGCTACCACGCCCACATGTACGATGCCGTGCGCATGCTGCTGCATGCCATTACGGCAGCCACCCAAGTGGATGACGACGGCAACCTGTTGATCGGCCTTCAGGCCATCAGGGACACACTGGACAGTCTTGAACAGTTCGACGGAATCACGGGCTCTCTGACGTGTAGCGCAACAGGAGACTGCGCGACCGGGGAAGCACTGGCCATGTTCCATATTCAGGATCTGGACAGCTGGCCCCCGGCGGTAGCTCCCCAGCCATGATGACCGGACGGCGGCTCTGCCCCGGTACAGCCGTTCTGCATCCCCGAAACTGAATCCCATTAGGAGTTGCACAGGGCACCGTTGCCCTGTTGACTGCCAAGAAGAACGCGCGGCACACCGTCCTGCGGACACGGCGAACCGACCCGGTACGCCGCCTGTGTGGCTAGTCCTGGATCCGGGAGGCCCCAGCACTGCCGACTGTGCAGGCAACAGAGAGCGTGGTCAACGTGTACTCCGGTTCCAGTCTGGCTCACAAGAGCCCGGGCCAAGTGCAGCAAGGCAATGTGCCGAGAAATGGCAGTGGTCTTAAGCCAACAAGGCTTGCTTGATGTTTACATACTTTGATCTCCATGCGAACTCCCGGCGCCTAGCCGTCCGTAAGGCCGACCTTCAAGGAAGCGTGTACCTGGAGTTACGGATCGCTCAGGGAGAAATCGCCGGCGAGATCAACAACGCCTTGTTGCCCAACGCTCCTCGGTGGTCACCTGACGGGTCACGGATTGCCTTCGGTAGCAACGACGGCCTTCTGTACGTATACACGGTGGGGGACGCTGCTCCGGAGATTGTCTTTCAACGCGAGTCTCTGCAAGCCGGGTTCCCCGAATGGTCCCCTGGGGGTGGCTCGTTGGCATTTTCGGCCTGGGAGCAGGCTTCCCATGGTCCCCCAAACATCCATCTTCTTGACCTCCGGACGGGATTGACAACCCAACTGACGGACGATGTCAACACGGTGGACCGCTTTCCTGTATGGTCACCTTCCGGCCGCTGGGTTGCGTTCCAGCGCCAATACCTTGACGAGGTGGAGAGGACACCGTGGATCTGTGTCGTCGATGTCGAGTCCGATAACTGTCGCGCCGTGGGCCGCGGGGAACTTCAACGGTTCGGATGGAGTCCAAACTCTTCCCTCCTGCTGGTCAAGGATGGACAAGGTGACTCCACGAGGCTTCGAGCCATTCGCATGGTGGACTCTGTGGTGGTCTGGACCCACGAAGACGCACTCATTCACGGCGGGGCGTTCTCCGCCAACGGTGACAGCATCCTGCGCATCAGGGAAACCGATCTTTCCTGGATCGCATTCCCTGCCGGCGAGCTCAACGACTGCCTGCCTCTGCCGGCCCCTGTTGCAGGATACTTCACCGGCCCGAACATCAACCTTGGCACCGAGGACTCCGTCTACTTCCTTGATGAATGCTCGTCCATCAATCGGTGGCAAGCCGGTGGTCAGGTCGCCACCGTTCTACGGGAAGAGCCGGAACCCAAGCCATCGTTTGGGAATTACATACTTGACCAGGCACCGGAACCCGGAGGTCCCTGCGCAGTCGGCATGCCTTGTTCACGGGTCACCGAGGTCGATTTGTCCATTGCCAAAGGCAACAAACAGGGACCGAGCGCCTCTCGCCGTGCAGAAGCCCCATTCCCGCGGGCCTTCGGGAGCAGGGCCAGACCCCGCGCCAGGATGTTGAGGGCGGCGTTGTGGTCGGCGTTCGCCTTGTATCCACATGCCACGCACTTGAATGTTGCCTGTGTCCTGCGATTTTCCTGGCCGACATGTCCGCACGATGAGCAGGTTTGGGACGTGTAGGCCGCGTCCACATTCACGACATTGCCCGCCTTGTAATCCAGATTTCGTTCCAGCTGACCCCAACCCGTATTGAGGATCCCGCGGTTGAGTCCGGCCTTCGGCTTCACATTCTTGCCGGGCTCTTCAACCGTGCCCTTGGCACTCCTGGTCATGGCCTTGGTGTTCAGGTCCTCAAGGACCACGGTGTGCGCCGTGTCGGCCAGCTTGCGGCTCGCCTGGTGGTTGGCGTTCTCCCGGCGCCGCTTCTTCTTGCGTTGCCGCTTCTTCAACTGCCCGCAGATCCGCCGTCCCCGGTTGGACATGGGCTGGCCGTTGGCCTTGGAGCGCGCCCGCGCCTTGGCCGCACTGCGCTGCTTGCGCTTGATGTTCGCGTCCAGCTTCGGGTCGTCCGGCACTTCGTACACTTCGCCTTCGCTGTCCGTGGCCTGGCCGACGTTGCGGTCGACGCCCACGGCACCGGTCCAGGCAGGTTGTTTCAGCCGGTCCGCCGGCACTTCATGGAACACGTAGGCGTACCACTTCGGATGTTCCTCGGTCCCTTCCTTGCGGATGCGCACCTGCTTGGCCTTGCAGCCCCGGTACAACCCGCTCCCTTCCAGACGCACCCATCCCACCTTGGGGATGTGCAATCGGTCGCCGTCCATGCGCACGCCGTCGGGAATGGTGAAGCCGTCGTCCCTGTCGAACTTGGCCTTGTACTTCGGGAACCCCTTGGGCTTGCCGTCCGACTTGCGCACGCCCAGGGATTGGCCCTGGAACTTGGCCGCGGCCCATGCCTCGAAGAAGCGTGTATACGCGTCGGCCAGGTACTTGGCCGTGTAGCGGAGCGGTGCATAGGGCAGGTCTCCCAACCAGGACAGATCCATATCGCGGTACCGCCGTCCCCAGGGAGAACCCAGGAACGCCCGTACCCAGGCGGCATCGGGCCTGCTGCGCAGGTCCGTGAACCGCTTGCCCAGCGTGAAGAACGAGACGGACTTGTCGACGGGCACCGCACCTTCAATGGCAGCCCCCTTGCCATATTCCTTGTGCAACCGATACCGCCGCTCGCAATCGGCCAGCAGGAGGTTCCACACCAGCCGACAGGCACCTGCGATCTGCGCGCACAGGGCGGCTTGGGCGCGGCGGTCGAAGCGGATGCGATACCGCTCGCTGCGGACTTCGGTTGTTTTAGACTTGGGGGCAGCAGTCCGGGTTGGCATCTTCAACCTGCCTGTCAGGGAGCCGCGCGGTGTTGCCAGCACCCGCGGCTTCCGTTCATTATGGCACCCATCCGTGCTTAGTCATGTATGTAATTCCCCATCGTTTCTTCACGAAGAGTACTCGGTCGTTTCCGGCGACGGACTCTCGGTACCCGTTCAGCGGTTCATCCCTCCCAACGCCAAGGCTCCAGCGGTCCTGTATGTTCACGGTGGCCCGGGCACACCGATCAATCCGGACGATGCCACCATGCTTCATCTTCTGGGGGAGGGATACGAGTTTGTCTGCGCGGCGTACCGGGGCAGCGCGGGGTATGGGCCAAGGCATCGGGGCGCCAACCGCGGAGAGTACGGAAGAGCCGATGTCTGGGATGTTTTGGCCTGTGCCCAGGACTGGAAGGAGCGGACGGACGGCTCCCGCCCGTTGATCTTGGCCGGCTACAGCTATGGTGGGTTTCTCGGTCTCCTCGCTCTGTCTCGGGCCAAGGACTTACTGGCTGGCGGGATCATCATGTGGCCTGTGACGGGGCTCCATCGCTTCCCCAGCCATGCTCACCGAGCCTTTCCCGAGGAGCGTGAGGATCGGTACCAAGCACTGACCGAGCGGTCCCCCGTGGAAAGGGCCAGCCATATTCGAGTCCCGGTCCAGATTTTCCATGGAGCCCTGGATTCTGCCGGCAATATTGAGGAGCTGTCGGTCATTCAGCAACGCATTCAGACAGCTGGAGGGGATTGCACGTTGAAACTGTTCGATGACGATACACACGCACTGCGCCGGCATCTGGACGAGATCCATGCCGACATACTTCGCTTCCTGGGCAGGTTTGAACAAGGGTGACACGATTTCGGTCGGACAGTGCGATTTCTGCCCTCCACGAAAATTCCAAGGATCTGTGGACATGGGTGGCGAACACGTTGACTGGCCAACACGTTCCCTCGGCTGTTAAATGACAGACCGCCGGATTCATGGCTCACAACCATGAATCCGGCGGTCCTTTCAGATCGATCCGCTATCTGTGAGGAGTCGGTGATGCCACCGGGCGATCCGCCACAGATAAAGGGCCATAGGGCCCCGCGGGTCTAGTTCATTTCACATCCTTCCTTCACATACAGCAGCTTGTGGTTCGTCCACGAACCGTGATGGTACACGGGACCTGTCACCACATTGCCCAGACAGTTGGTGAACAGGTGGTAGATCCCGGGCTGTTCCACAAAGGTGAAAAAGGGATTGTTGTCGTAAATCCACTGGTTCCGCACCTGTTCCCATTCCATGAACTCGGGTGTCCCGAACACATGCTGCGCAAGGTTCTCATGGATGGTCAGGAACTCCTTTATCCAATCAGGCGGCTCCTCTCCCCGTTCGCCGTCCGACTGGTACCAGGCCTGATACAGGGGACCGGTATTCGTTGTGGGCAGATACTCGGGATAGGAAGGATTGTGGGAGTGCCACAACGGGGCCGTGTTCCAGGTGATGCCCGACTTGTGCTCGTTGGCGGCCCGGGTCTGGTTGTTGATGCCGGACTCGAATTGCTGGTAGTCGGTGCGCAGGCCCACGGCCTCGAAATAGTCCTTGAGGAATGGCGCCTGTTCAAAATAGCCGCCCCACTGATCCAGGTGAATGAAGATTTCGAACTCCTCACCGTCCGGACCCAACCGGAAACCATCGGCATCCCTTTCCGCCATGCCCATTTCGTCCAGCAGCGCATTCGCTCCGTCGGGGTCGTACACAGCCGTCTGGGTGGCGGGCAGGGATCCCTGTGCGAAGTAGAGTTCGTCCAGCAGTTCCTGGCTGTCGATGGCCAGCTGGAGCGCCTCCCGGAATCTCCCGTCATTCACCGCGGCCCTCCAACCTGGATCGGCGTGGCTCAGGTTGAGGTAGAACATCCGCGAGTCCTTGTTCGGGTAGATGAGGGTGATGTAATTGCCTTCCTCCTGCCTCTCCATCAACAAGGGCAGCACCGTCAAGTCGGTTTGCCAATGGTAGTGGGCCTGCCGCGAGAACATGAGGAGCTCGGCCTGTTCCTTGGCCGAGAATCCGATATTGACGTACTTGCGGTAGTCGGGGTAGGGCAACTGGTTCCCGGCCGTGTCCACTGCGTGATAGTAGGGATTGCGCACGAGGGTGAACCGGTCGCCTTCGTGTTCCGTCAGGAGATAGGTGTTGAGCTGTGGGAATCCGATGGAATGATCCGCGGTGTTCTGCCACATCCGCATATCCGTCTGATTGAACAGATCAACCCAGGTCTCCAACCCTTCCTCCGCCACCATGGCGGCGAGAGCATCCTCCTCGGCGTAGGCCGGGTGGTAGCGGGACATGTGGTGCTTGGGCTTGAGCAGGTCGTAATACCCGGTACCCAAGGCAGTGATGTTGTATTCCCAGGCCTTGTAGGGTTCGGGGTAGACCAGCTTGAAGGTGAAATCGTCCACTACCTCCAACGTTGGCTCCGCACCCCCCGTAAGACCGCCGGTCAGGAGATAGTTGGGCATGGAGGGATAGAGATCGTCGTTCTGAAGCACATCCTCCACCGCAAACGCCACGTCTTCGGTGGTCAAGGGTGCTCCATCGGACCACTTGTGGCCGGCACGCAACGTCAGCGTCACTTCCGTGTAGTCGTCGCTGATGTCCCAGTCCCGGTAGACGCCGCCAGCCTGGATCTTCGGTTCGCGGTTGTCCGTGATGAACGGAGGCTCCTTCATTTCAACGTGCACGACGGTGTAGATAATCTCGCCACCGTAATCGCCAATCTGGATATCGACCCAGTCCGGGTTGACGGCCAGTCCTTCGCCCAACACCAGGGGTTCGACGGGCAATCGTTCACAGACGCCCGGCAAGGTCCCGGCCGCCACCTGTTCCGCCAACATCGGAGCCTCGTTGTAGGGGCAGCCGTCGTCTGCGACGTCGGCCATCTCCTCGGCCTCGGGTTCGGCCATTTCCGCCGGCGCCTCGGCCGGGCCACAGGCTGCCAACACCAGCATCAGACACGCAACAAGCCCGACCAACAAATAGCGGGCTCCCATCAATCTATACATCTCGTAGCTCCTGGATGATGTCAAGGACTTCCGTACCACTCCGCCAGGAAACATGCACCAGGCACCCGGAAACGTCCGGGATCTTGCGAATCAGCGTGTCAGGGGATCAAGGCTCTCCTTGAAATGTCAACGACCAAGTGGCATTGGCATTGTAGGAAGGCCGTTGCAGGGAGTCAAACCGGCAAAATTTACCGGCGCCAAGAGTTTTCGTACTGGCACAACCTCGTCCGCTTGCATCGCAGGGCAGGCGGCGTACCTGGACGATGACAACGCCATCCTGGCCCGTTGGCAACAGCCGCTGCGATCAGCAGAACGAAGGCTTCTGCGCGACGAAAGTGGTCCTGACAAGGCCCTCGTCGACCTGTGAACGCGAAACGCCGACTGCCCCGACCAGAGCTTGAGTTCTCTAGAGAGAGTAGGGATCCGCAGCGTCCCGGAGACCGTCTCCCAGGAAATTGAACATCAACACGGTCACAATGATGAACAGCAGCGGGATCAACTTCCAGGTGTGATGCGCCAGCGCGGCGAAATTCTGGGTTTCCTGCAGCAGAACCCCCCAGCTCACCCCGGGATCCTGCATTCCGATGCCAATGAAGCTCAAGGCTGTCTCACCCAAGATCATGCCGGGAATGGCCAGCGTGATCGACACAATGAGATAGCTGGCGAAATTGGGCAGGAGATGGGTCAGGATCGTGTTCAGATCGGAACTGCCTCCAATCTTGGCCGCCGTCACGAAGTCCAGATCACGCAATGACAGCAACTTGCCCCGCACCACGCGAGCCAGACCCGGCCAGCCGAACAGGGACAGCACGACGGTAATGGCCAGGAAGGTGGCTTCCACACTCCAGTCGGTGGGGATGGCTGCCGACAGGGTGATCCACAGCGGCAACGTGGGGATGCTGATCATCAGGTCGATGAAACGCTGGACGACCTCGTCGACCATGCCTCCGAAATATCCCGACAACCCGCCAATCACGCAGCCAAGCAGGAAGGAGATGAGCACGCCGGCAAACCCGATGAAGAGTGAAATGCGCGCACCTTTCAGCGTGCGCGAAAAAAGGTCGCGGCTGATGCTGTCGGTTCCAAACAGGAAGATGTAACGGTTTTCACCGGACACACCGAACAAATGACGGTCGGAGTCAACGAGACCCATAAATTTGTAGGGGTCGCCGCGTACAATGAATTCGATGGGGACAATCTCATCCGTGACCTCGGTATAGATCTCGCGGAACGTCTCGGGGTGGCGCCCGCGTTCGATGCCGTAGATGAACGGCCGCTGCCACGTTCCGTTTGTGTCGCGCACACGAATGCGGGACGGCGGTACATCCCTGAAGCCCTTGAGCCGCGTGTTGGCATCGTAGGGTGCGAGATAGTCCGACAGCAAGGCCAGGGCATAGAGCACGATAAGCACTGTGCCGCCGATACGGGCCAGGCGGTGTTTGCGAAAGCGGCGCCACATCAGCTGGTTGACCGATGTGTACTCGTAGGCCTTGGCGGCGGAAAGATCCTGGGCCATGGTGCTGATTCCCGAGATGCGTCGCCCAACCTATGCGTCGTAACGGATCCTGGGATCCAGCCAGACCAATCCCAAGTCCGAAATCAGCGTGCCGATCACGGTCAACACGCTCAGGATCATCAGGATGCTGCCTGCGAGTTGCATGTCCTGTGACAGCACGGCTTCCAGCAGGATCGGTCCCACCGTCTCAAGGTTGAGCACGATCGCGACCAGCACCTCGCCCCCCACCATGCCCGGCAGCATCCAACCAATGGTGCTGACAATGGGGTTGAAGGTAATGCGGATTGGGTATTTCCACAGCAGACGTCGTTCCGACAGTCCCTTGGCGCGGGCCGTCTCGACATAGGGCTGATAGAGTTCATCGAGCAGATTCCCCCGCACGACGCGGATCATGCCGGCGGTGCCCGCAGTCGCCAGCACCAACAGCGGCACCCACACGTTCTTGAGCAGGTCTGCCAGTTTGGCCAGGGACCAGGGCGCGTCGTGGTACTTGAGCGAAAACAGGCCGGTGATGCCAAAGCCCGTAAATTCATAGACGAACCACATGAGGACAATGGCGAACAGGAAGTTCGGAACCGCCAGGCCGAAAAACCCCATGAAGGTAAAGAAGTAATCCGCGGCGGAATACTGATGCGTGGCGGAATGGATGCCGATGGGCACGGCGACGGCCCACACCAGGATGGTACTCACGAGCGCAATGCCCATGGTGAGGGGAACTCTCTCCGCCAGGATGTCCGTTACCGGTTTGCCTGCGTACTCGGTGGCCATCGCCCGCCCCAAGTCCCCGCGCAGAAACCCGCTTATCCAACGGACGTAGCGCACGTACATCGGTCGATCAAGCGCGTAGAGGCGCTGAATCCGGGAGATTTCAGCTTCGTCCGCCTGCAGGCCCCGACTCTCCATGGCCGCAATGTAGGTGGTCAGGTAGTCGCCGGGTGGCAGTTCAATCACGGCAAAGATGATCACCGACAGCGCAAACAGCATCGGAATCAAAATCATGATGCGGCGTGCCAGGACGTGGATCATGTCCGGATCCTCAGAGACATGGATCGGTTCCTATGGACCAAGGCGGAGTGCGATCCTGCTACAACCCTGCGCGACCCGGGTATGACCAACAGCTTGACTTCGGAGGCCGCGCTCTTGTCCCAATCATAGACCAGGGAAAAATCTCCGGGATTTCGTTCCCAGTGTCGAAGGGCTGTCCTCTCGGCAGATGAATCCTTCGATGCAGACATCGATCCGCTGCTGTTGACAATCGCATGGAAACAGCCGGAATCCGGCAGCACCACAGCAGTTGCATCCCCAATCAACTCACAAGGCACGCTGCCTGATCTCACAAACTGCCTCAGGCCGGATCCGCATTCCAGGCCATCGCCTTCACCGACTCGTCCAAGTGGGAAACCTTGATCGGACGCCGCTCGCCGGGATCAAGCCATATGAACGATTCGGCACAGCTGAACACATCCGTGATGCCGGGTGTCTGGAAATGGACACCGACCGCGGGCAGGTCGCCGGTGTTGGTGACGACGATGGAATCACCGTGCCGGCGCGTGTCCAGCGATGTACGCGGCAACGAGAAGAGGGACCCCTGGATCTGGGTGTAGTTGATCCAGTAGAACGTGCGATCCGCCAGCCGATTGCCCTTGATTACGTCCGCGACCACCAGCAGGGGAATATTGAAGGTCTGATCGGCGTTCAGGGACAGGACACCCAAGTCCCGGACTTGCTGCCATGGTTCCGCCACGCCCCTGAACTCCTGCACCGCGACCGGTGCCAGGTGCTGGCCGAAGGCGCGTATGCGCACCTTCCAGTCGCTTCGCTCAAGGTCAAAGGCATCGTCAAGCAGGAATACCGGCAGCTCCACCGGTTCCCCGGCCACGGACATGCGCGGAAACAGCACGCAGGCGTGCAGGGGCGCATAGGCCTGCTGCAGGATGTGATAGGCAATCTTGGGGGCACCGTACCAATCGACCGTCGACCAAGACGAAGCCGGATTGTTGTCGTTGATCTTGTAGTAGCAGATGCCGGTGGCGTGCGGCCAACGCGCGCGATTCAGTTCCACCACGTGCCGCATGCCGGTGGCCTGGGTCATCTGAATGCCGAGAATGAAGTTCTCAAGGCTGTTGTTGGGCACCCAGTCACCGACGTACTGGGCATGGATCGACATGCCGGCCTTCTTGTTGAACACCGGCATGCGATGAGCCAGTGTGCCATCCGCTCTGGGCGGCCAGGCATCATGCTCCTCAACCGGCAGAAACTTCAGTGTCGACTCCAACGAGGGCATGGAGGCCACTCCAAACTCCCCAATGAAGGTCTCCTTCATGGACAGCCACTTGTCCAACGGCTGCCGTCCCCAGTACACATCGTAGTTGTGCATGCTGCCGCCCCAGGGTTCGGCCCGATGGAAGGGGCGCGTGCCGTCCAGTTCGATGCTGTGGCGGCCCATCATGTTGATGCTGGGTCCGAACGGCTTGCTGGATTCGTTGCCGGCGCCGTACATGACCAGGGACGGATGGTTCCGGATGCGCAACGTGGTGTGGCGCACCGTCTCGTCCAGCAGATCCAGGGGCTGGACGTCATGGGAGTTCCAGGCCGTGGGCCACTCCTGCAGAATCATTACCCCGTGACGGTCGGCCAGGTCGAAGAAATCGTCCGTCTCCGGCATGCCGGAGCCCCAGGCCCTCAGCATATGGATATGGGAATCGCGCGCCATCTGGAAAAAGCGGGCGTACAGGTTCCGGTCAAAGCGCATCAGCGCGTCCATGGTGCACCAGTTGGCCCCCTTGATGAACAGCGGCCGGCCATTGATGACGAAGGTCCAGTTGTACAGCTCCGGGTCGGGGCCATCCGGCAAGGGACGCATTTCGACCGTGCGCAGTCCGAAAGTGGTTTCCACCCTGTCGGTACTGACGGGGGAATCGCCTTCAAGGCCAAGGCAAAGGCGATAGAAGTCCGGATCGCCGTGATCCACCGGCCACCAGAGGTGGGGATCGGGAATGGTCAGTTCCAGCCGCACCTCGCTGGTTCCGCCGGTGCCTTCGACAGCATGGTCAAAATGGAAACTGCGGCCCGCAAAATTCTCGGGAGCCACAACCCCCGACAGCCTTCCCTGCCAGGCGCTGTCGGGACCCTCGATCTGGACGGTCAGAAGCACCTTGCCCGCCTCCGTATCCAGGGTGGCAACGAACGGATTCCGCAGGCGCAGCGGAGAGCGGGCCTCCAGGAACACCGGCCGCCAAATGCCGACCGTGGGCAGATTGATGTAGTGCCAACCATAGGAATTGTTGAAGGTGGTGGTGTCCATCCAGCCAAGGTTCATCCCCTTGAAGAAGCGCCAGTCCTCTCCTTCGCGGAGGTGAAAGGGAGCCGGCTGCAACCTCACCACCAGTTCGTTGTCCTCCAGCAGAAGTTCGTCCACCGGAAACTCGAACTCCCCGAACATGCCCCGGTGCGAGCCCAGATGGTGACCGTTGAGCCAGACGTCGCAAGCGTCGAACACACCCTGGAAACACAGGTGCGTGGCATCACCCAGATGCCTGAACCGCCTGCGCAACCACCAGGTGCGGAATCCCTCCGGATAAGCAACTTCGTCGTTCAGGCCCACGTAGGGATCGGGGATGCGGCCCGCTTCCAGCAGGGCGGTATGCACGCTGCACGGCACGTTGGCAGTAATGGCATCGGACCAGTCCGATCCAAGGCGTTCGTCCGGAGACATTTCCGCCGCCATTTCCCACTCGCCGCTGAGATCGATGTGGCCGGGAGAATCCAAGGGATTTCCGTCACCCGGCAGGAGGGCAATCGGCTGGCCGGGTCCGTCGAGCGGGGAGTGACGGGGCGCGAATTCATCCCTGTCAATCTGATCCAGGCTTTGAGGCAAGGGGTTCATGGTGATTTGTCCCGTGAAGGTGAATTGGAGGAACTGGACCTGATGGGAAGAGGCAGGGTCAACCTGCGACCACGCCGTCGAACTTGAGAGTGACCGGGTTGGGCCAGCGCAAGTCGTTGTACAGGCGCTGGGTGCGGCAATAGGTCACGGCCACCCCCGTGGGCGTGGCAAACCAGCGTGGCCGCGGATCGAAGTCGGGCCGATATTCGAGGGTTAGGCCCGAGGCACCCAGTACGTCCACACGGGCATCGGCCTGCAGGTGCAATCCGTCGACGGCGACTGTGCGCCAGATGCCCAACGGCAGCGGCGGTCCCAAATCGATCGCATAGACCGCGGTGCCGTCGCGGCTTTGCGTGAAGGCCAGATCGCCCTGCCGGGAATGGAGCCAGGGACGGGTGGCCTGCATGGCCTCCCCGTTGACGAACATCCAAAGGCCCAGCTCCCGGACCCTGTCGTCCTTGTCCCGAGGCAGCACCCCGTCCGCGTCCGGGCCGCCGATGGCCAGCAACAGCGTGCCGCCGCGCGAACGGCAGTCCACAAGCAGTTCGATCAGCTCCCGGCCCGTCTTGTTGCGGTCGTTGCCGGCCCGATACTGCCATTGGCGGCCAATGGTGTAGTGGGACTCGAAAGGCCCCTGAACATCCTGGCGGGCTTCCTGTTCAGGCGTGGTGATCCCGCCCCGCGTCACCATCAGTTCCGGCTTCAGGTCCCAGGCGAACTCAACCAGCGAGGCAGTCGCCGCCTGATACCCGTCAACGCACAGGATGTCGGGATCGTAGACGGTGATAAGTTCCTCCAGCTGACGCTGGTCATAGGCCAGCAATTCCGGATTGAATTCCGGATTGCAGTAGTCCCGGCTGCGCGTGACCTCCCGACCCCGGCGCCACTGGAACCAGGCGTCGTCCGGGGAAAAATAGAACCCAACCGGGATGTCCCTGGCGCGCAGGGCCTGGGTGTACTGGTGCAGGATGTCCCTGCCGTACGCCGTGTTGGTCACCTTGAAATCCGTAGTGGCGGTGTCCCACATGCAAAAGCCGTTGTGGTTCTTGGCGGTGACCGTGACATAGTCGAATCCACAGGTCGCCGCCAGGCGCGCATACCAGGCTGCATCGAATTGCTGCGGGTTGAACCAGAGCGGCAGCTGGCGGAAATAGCGATCGAGATAGGTCGGGGATGCACCTACCACGGAATGGGCGTTGACCATTCCGAAGACGGCATCGACCGTCCAGTACAGGTACATGCCCAAGGCCAGATCCTGGTACCAGGCCAGTGTCTCCGGAGTATTGGCCCGTTGGGTATACACCTCCTGCGAGGCGCGGTCCTGGTCGTGTGCGTGCGCCGGTTGGTTCAAGGCCATAACGGTCCTGGTCTACACACCCTGCAGTTCGATTTCCTCGGAGAAATGACAGGCCGCGCCATGATCTTCCTGCCAGTCGACATAGGGCGGATCTTCCGACCGGCAGATGTCCTGGGCATAGCTGCAGCGGGGGTGGAAATGGCAACCGGCAGGGGGATTGGCAGGATTGGCGACCTCGCCAGGCAGAATGATGCGGTCGGACCGTCGATCGGGATCCGGCTGGGGCACCGCCGAGAGCAGGGCTTCCGTGTAGGGATGCAAAGGCTGGTGGAACAGCCGGCGGGTGGGACCGCTTTCCACAACCCGGCCGCAATACATGACGGCGACGCGGTCGGAGATGTGCTCGACTACGCTCAAGTCGTGCGCAATGAACAGATAGGTCAGGCTGAATTCCTGCTGGAGATCCTTGAGGGTGTTCAGGATTTGGGCCTGGATGGACACATCCAGGGCCGACACCGGTTCATCGGCCACGATCAGTTTGGGATTGGTGGCCAGGGCGCGGGCGATGCCGATCCGCTGCCTCTGTCCACCGGAGAAGGCATGGGGATATCGATGCAGGTGCTGGGCTTCCAGCCCCACCACCTCAACCAAGGAGCGGACCCGGTCTTCGGTTTCCCCGGCCTTGACGATCTGAAGCTTGCGCAGCGGTTCACTGACGATATCCAGCACGGTCCAGCGGGGATCCAGCGACAGGAAGGGATCCTGGAAGATCATGGACATGTGCTGGCGGTAGGTTCGCAACTCGTTTTGGCTGGCCACTGCCAGATCGATGGAGTCGCGTCCTTCAATGTCCAGGCGAATGGCTCCACTGGTGGGCTTCTGGGCTCGCACCACACAGCGTCCCAGAGTGGTCTTGCCCGAGCCGGATTCGCCAACCAGGCCAAGGGTCTCTCCGGGCGCCAGCTCCAGATCCACACCATCCACTGCCCGTACCTGCCCCACCACACGACGCAGCAACCCTTTCTGCACGGGAAAATATTTGCGTAGCGACTCGATTTGCAGCAACGGAGCCGGGGTCGAAGCCCTTTCGTCTGTCATGGACCTTCCACTTCCTGGCTGTGCAAAAAACAGCGAACGGAGTGGTGTGGATGCAACTGTACGAGGGCCGGCATCGCCTGGTCGCAGACTCCCTCCATCTGATCGGGACAGCGGTCCAGAAAACTGCAGATGGCAGGCGGGTCCAGGGGAATGGGAACCGTACCCGCGATCGCATTCAGCCGCGAGCGCTCCTCACCAAGACGGGGGATGGATTCCATCAGGCGGATCGTGTAGGGGTGCCGGGGGTTGTGGAAAATCTCCCGCACGGGTCCCGCCTCCACAATCCGGCCCAGGTACATGACGGCAACGTGGTCGCAGGTTTCGGCAATGACACCCAGATCGTGGGTGATGAACAGCACGGCCATCTGGTGTTCGGCCTGCAGTTCCCGGATCAATTCCAGAATCTGGGCCTGCACGGTTACATCCAGTGCCGTGGTCGGTTCGTCCGCAATCAGCAGCGATGGCCTGCATGACAACGCCATCGCAATCATCACCCGCTGTCGCATGCCACCGGAAAGGTGGTGGGGAAATTCCTGCAAGCGCTGGCCGGGATCCGGAATGCCAACCCGGTCCAGCAACTCGTGCGATCGTTCCATGGCTTCCCGGCGGTCCACGGACATATGCAGCAGAATGGTTTCACTGAGCTGATTGCCAATCGAGTGCACCGGACTCAGGGAACTCATCGGTTCTTGGAAAATCATGGTGATCTCGCGTCCCCGGATGGAACGGATCTCCCGGCCGGTCGGGTCCATGGCCGTCAGTTCCACGGATCCCTGCTCCTGTGACTGGAACGTGATCGTGCCGGCTTCGATGCGCCCCGGCCGCGGCACTATGCCCAGAATGGATCGGGCTGTGACACTTTTGCCACAGCCGCTCTCGCCAATCAGTCCCAGGGTCGAACAGGCGGGCACCGAGAAATCCACACCGTCGACAGCCTTGAGGATCCCGTCGTCGGTATGGAACCAGGTCTTCAGTCCCTGTACGGTCAACAGGGCCTCTGCGGTATTTGGCCCCGCTTGGGGCGCGCTCCCGGATGTGGTCATGAACTGCCTGCAAACCTGACCTGTCGGTCGTGCCGCTTCACCTTCAGCGACAGGGCCTGTCCAAAGGCTCTGTGGGCGCTGTTCTGTCAGTACGGAGCACTCTATTATTGAGCAGCCGACGAATTGCAGCAACTCGATTTGACAGCGGCCTCTCTACACCGAGTCGGGTTTGGGAGCCATGCACGGTCCGGACAGGGTCAGCCCAGTGATGCTGCTGGTCATGTTTTGCATTCCGGACGGCTGATCCCCGGTGGTCGGGGTACAGGAGGCAGCGGTCCCGATGCAGAGAACATCAATGGAACCTAAACTATCCCAATTTGTCCCATGCAGGTGCCAGTCACCGGTGGTACGTGACGGTTCTGGAATCCGAAACCGGCGGACAAAACACCTCACCCCCCTTCGACGTGTAGGCAAGCCAAAACCCCCCATATCCCGGTTTCAACCGATCGCCTCCGCATCCCTCCATCGGCGAATGGCATGCCATTCGGTACCTGCCTGTGCACTTGGTCCTCCTGTCGGAACCGATCACATGTATACTCAAGTTACCTAAAGTTATCAAAATCAGATAAGACAGGATAACTTAGATATAATTCTGTCCATGGATCCCGTTCGCAACCCATTCGCACCCGGTGCCGGCACTCCGCCGCCGGAACTGGCCGGGCGCGACGAGGTACTTGAAGCCGCGCGCATCGCACTGGAACGATCCCGATTGGGTCGGCCGACCAAGAACATGGTGTTGATCGGCTTGCGCGGCGTGGGCAAGACCGTGTTGTTGGACACCATACGCGAACAGGCCGAGACAATGGGCCTGTACACCTTGGATCTGGAAGCCGCCGAAAGTCGATCCCTGCCTTCCGTTTTGGCCCCCCGATTGCATGTGGCCCTGTTGCAACTTTCCCGCTGGGAGTCTGCAAAGCAATTGGCGCACCAGGCGCTGAAGGGCCTCGCCGGGTTTACCAAAGCCCTGAAGGTGACATACCAGGACATTGCAGTAAGCTTGGAGCACGAACCAGAGTTCGGACTGGCCGACAGTGGCAACCTGGAAATCGACTTGCAGGCACTGTTTGAGGTCGCTGGCGAAGCCGCCAAGAAAGGTTCAACCGCCTTGGTGCTGTTGACTGACGAGCTTCAGTATGTGCCGAAGGATCAGCTGGGGGCGTTGATTGCCGCGTTGCACCGCACCGCGCAACGGCGTCTTCCGGTGGTCATGGTCGGTGCCGGACTACCGCAGCTGCGGGGACAGATGGGAAACGCGAAGTCATATGCTGAACGCCTGTTTGATTTCCCGGAGATTGGGCCGCTTTCCCGGGACGATGCCGGGATCGCCATCGCCAAGCCCACCCTCAACGAAGGGGTGTTGATAGATTCCGACGCGCTTGATGGGATTGTTGCCCGGACCCAAGGCTACCCGTACTTCCTGCAGGAGTGGGGCAAGCACGTGTGGGACATCGCGGAAACATCTCCCATTACGCCATCGGACGTAGTCACGGCAAGCCGGCAAGTCACAGCCGCCCTTGATGCAAGCTTCTTTCTTGTTAGGTTCGACCGGTTGACTCCATCCGAAAAACGATACCTTCGTGCCATGGCCCAACTTGGTGCCGGGCCACACCGTTCCGGGGAAATCGCCCAAGAGTTGAACCGTCAGGTGCAGTCCTTGGCTCCCACACGCAGCAAACTGATCGGCAAAGGCATGATTTGGAGTCCCGGCCATGGGGACACCGCCTTCACCGTTCCGATGTTTGATGAGTTCATGCGGCGCATCATGCCCGACGACGAGTGAAGACTGCTGCTTGAGTCCTCTGGAACCTTCGCAGCCCAATGGCAACGCAGGTCTTCGGCTTCGGGCTTCGTCGGAGAGGGTGCACTTCCTGACCGCCGGGGCAGTTTGGCCAATTGCCCGGCACGCTCGATTTCACTTGGAGCATGTCGCCGATGGTTGCCGTGGCACTTCCCGCGCCTAGTCGCTCCCCCCGAACCTGACTAGTTGGATAGAACTCGGATCCACGCAAACGCTGACCTCATCGGTTGCACAGGACAAGAGGGCCACTCGGTCACCGTATCTACTCTGTCAATCCCAATGACCTATGCGCTGGTTGGGCGCGATTCAATTCACTGCGCTGGGTTGGGTTCACGCGCAAGGGCTGCCCAACTCGACTTGGGGGATGCTCCCTCGGATTCGTTCTCGCCCCTATTTCAGGCCACCTTGTGTCAGCCCCTCTACGAATCGGCGCTGCAAACCCATGAATATGATCAACACGGGCAGGATCATCATGATGGCGCCGGCTGCCGTCAAACTCCAATCCCTCGAGAAACGACGCATGAAGTTGAAATAGGAGGTTGTGAGGGGCATCTTTTCATCTTCCTGCATGAAGATGAGGGCGATTTGGAACTCCCCCCAAACCCCAAGGGCAACAACCAGGGCCACCGTTAGAAGGCCCGGCCACATGATTGGCAGCACTACCTTGGTTAGCACTTGTACCTCTGTTGCCCCGTCCACCCGAGCCGCGTCCTCAAAATCTGGCGGGAATTTCACCAGAAAGGAACGCAGCAGAAAGATGGCGAACGGTGAGTTCAGCGCGATATAGATGACGATCAAACCAAACCGGGTGTTCAACAGACTCAGGTTTTTCCATAGAATGAAGAGTGGCACGGCATAGAGCCAGAAGGGGATGGTTGACAGCGACAACATGTAAATCATGTACAAGTTGCTACCGCGGGGATTGAGTCGGGCCAGGGCATAGGCGGCCATGCCACCCAGCACCACCACCCCGGTGACCGTGCCGACCACGAAGATGACGCTGTTGGTCATGGTGACGGCAAATCCGCCCTGTTCCCAGGCATCGGGGTAGTTGGACCATTGGAACTGGCGAGGAAAACCAACCGAGTTCTCGCCCAGTTCCAGGTTGGACTTCAGGGAGTTGAAACCCAGGATCAGAATCGGGATCACTGCAAAGGCACAAAGCAGCCCCAGAATGATGTAGTTGGGAGCCAGATTCTCTCGTTGACCAAATAGGCGATGGATCATATTTCCCACCCTCGCCTTCTCAAAATCGTGAAACCTCCCACAATGCAACCCGCCATGAGTGAAACCGTCAAGCCTATGGCCGCCGCGTATCCCGCCTCGAAGCGCAGGAACGCCTGCTTGTAGAGGTGGGACGATACCAACTCCGACGCGCCCGACGGTCCACCCTGGGTCAGGATCCAGACATAGTCAAAAGAGAGGAAGGACCAGATTGCAGTCATGAGCAACATGAACAGAATGGTGGGCCGAATCCCGGGCAAGGTGACATTGCGAAACTGCTGCCAACGATTGGCGCCGTCAATTTTGGCCGCATCGTAGAGGTCAACAGGGATGGCTTGCATGGCGGTCAGGAACAAGATGGAGAGGAAACCCCACCAATGCCAGTTGTCCGCGAAGGCAATTGAAGCCAGGGCGGTTCGAAAATCTCCGAGCCAAGGATGATCCAGCCCCTTAATGCCGATCTTGTCCAGCGCCGCGCCGATACCCAGGGATGGATTCAGCAACATTGACCAGGTAAAGGCTGAGACGATGGAGGGCAGTACATAGGGCAGATAGAACATGGACCGAATCACCATGGCCCCTCGCCGAATCTGCGCCAGCAGACTAGCCGCACTCAAAGCCATAATCATGGGAATGGTCAGAAAGAACGCCATCCAGAACAGATTGTGACGAAACGCGGCCCGGAAATTCAGGTCTTCTGTGAACAGTTCCACGAAATTGCCCAAGCCAATGAACTCTGCCTTGCCAATGCCTGACCAATCCGTCAGCGCATAATAAAGACCGGAAATTCCCGGGCCCACCACCACGACAAGGTGAACCAGCGTAATCGGGACGATAAAGGCCCAAGCCAATAATCCCCGGCGCACTTCCACACCCTTGCCCAGAAAGGAAGTACGCCGGGACGAGGTGTCTTGGATGGATGGACTTGCGGTCACACCGTGTCCTCAACCCTCAGTTGCCAATTCGTCGGTCTAGCGGCTGGGCGTGGGAGGTACTTCCCCGGCAGCCAGTTCCTCCTGGAAAATTTCGTTGGCTCGCGTCAGATATTCCTGAGCTGTCATGTGACCGGACCAGACCTTCTCCAGTTCTTCATACAGGTAGAGGTCTGTCTTTGGTGGGAAGAACGTCCAAAGGGTGTAACCATATCCGCCGGCTTCAAAGGCGTCGTTCATAGCAGCATAGATGGCCTGCATACGGGGATCCACACCTTCCATGAACTCGTCCACTCCCCGCACAGGAGCCGTGCCGTAGTTGCATACACTCACGAGCCGTCCCTGCACTTCGGGTGAGAAGTAGTGGGAAAGGTACATGGCCGCTTCGCGAGGATTGGCGGAACTCTTGCTAATGGACTGTGTACCACCAAGTCCAATCGAGAAAATAGGTGTACCGTCGACGGAAGGATTGGGCACCCAGTCCCAATCGTTGCCATGGGTTGTACCTTCGCCGAAGTAGTCCCCTTCGCGGCCATAGAACCACGTGCCTTCCATGTTCATGACCGCTTCACCAGTTGCAAAAGCGGTCGTGAATTCTTCAAAGTTGGCGGCTTGGAAGCGTTCCAGGCTACCCATGTAGTAGCCCTTCTGCATCATATCATTATGAATCTCGATGGCACGCACGAAATCGGGATGGTCAAATGGGACTTCACCGGTTAGGGCCTGGTAGACCAATTCCGGACCCGCTACCTGGTTCATGAATTCCCCTACATACCATTCATTGCACACATTGCATTGGCTTGACTGGCCGGCGAAGGGAATGAGGCCGTCGTTCTGTATGACTTCGGCCAGAGAGATCATTTCTTCCAGGTTGGAGGGAGGTTGCCAACCCTTTTCCTCAAACACGGTCTTGTTGTAGAACAACACGAGTGTTTCCAATTCCTGCGGCAGGCTGAACAGTTCGCCTTCGACCACACCAATGTTGAAGGCCCAGTCATGAAACAGTTCCGCCCATCCGAATTCATCCGCGTAGGCATCCATGGGCAGTAGCTGACCGGCCAAGGCCAATTCAGCGGCAAACACCGGGCCGCCCAGTTGTACTACGTCTGGACCAGAACCCGCGGCCAGTGCAGGACGCAAGGAATCGGTCGTGGCCTTGCGCTCGACATTGACAACGACTTCATCCTGTTTGGCATTGAAGGTGTCAACTGACTCCGCCACAATGCAATCCGATTGAGCAGTTTGGCTCAGCCATACGGTGATTTCCACTGGCTCCGTGGCGGCTTCGCCACTCTCGCCCTGAGTTGCAGGCACCGGCGCGCAACCAGCCAATACCAAGGCCAACAAACACAACAAGACTCCGCCAAAACGCATCCGTGTCAACCAATGTCGCATGATGATTCGACCCCTCGTGTGGAACAGCAGGATTCGAGCCAGTGTACCCCATGCGGTGACAGCGGTTGAGCTGCACTGAGATCTGGGCACTGTTTCAATCTCGTTGATATTGGTGCGGGCGGTCAGGGGCATCCTCTCCACAAGTGGGGTTCTGCGCATCGGTTCAGGCCATGCTGCGGGCCATCAGGGGCACGAAGTTGAGGGTGCCGGTTTTCGGTCTTCAGCCCCCGTGTCAGGCGAGCCCGGGTCTTGAAGCGCGCCCAGAGGGTACCCGACCAGCCCTTGAGCCGGTTGGTGGAAGCGGACACCTTGGGGTTCCCTTGGCTGCGCACCAGATCGTGCCAGCGTTCCACGAGGTGCCACAGCGGGTCTCGTACCTCCGGCTGCATGGTAGGTGCCGGACTGCCGCAGCTATGGGGACGGATGGGAAACGCGAAGTCGTATGCCGAACACCTGTTTGATTTCCCGGAGATTGGGCCGCTTTCCCGGGACGATGTCGGGATCGCCATTGCCAAACCCACCCTCAACGAAGGGGTATTGATAGATTCCAACGCGCTTGATGGGATTGTTGCCCAGACCCAAGGCTACCCGTACTTCCTGCAGGAGTGGGGCAAGCACGTATGGGACATCGCGGAAGCATCCCCCATTGGGCCATCGGACGTAGTCACGGCAAGCCGGCAAGCTACAGCCGCCCTTGATGCAAGCTTCTTTCTTGTTGGGTTCGACCGGTTGACTCCATCCGAAAAACGATACCTTCGTGCCATGGCCCAACTTGGTGCCGGGCCACACCGTTCCGGGGAAATCGCCCAGGAGTTGAGCCGTCAGGTGCAGTCCCTGGCACCTTCTTAACCTGATTGCAATGCAGGTCTTCTGCTTTGAGCTTGTTTGATGCATCGGACTCATTCGAAGCATCCCTCGAATGAAGATGCATTGGGCTCTCGCGAAGAAGCTGAAGCGGCCGGTCAAACGCGCATGCAGGGAACCATGGCTAGCCTCTGGGTGAGAGCACAATGAAGGTCTTGTCCAGTTGACTTTGGGACCAAAGTGACGGACAATGATTTCCGTACAAATCGCACCGTACAGAAGGTCGATATGACGAACCGGTTGGACGTACGACTGAACGACAAACACCGGCAGCGACTGGAAGAGTTGGCCCGGGAGAAAGGAGTGGGGATCTCCGATGTGGTGCGCTGCATGATCGATTCTGCCTATGAGGACATTCTGCGCAGGCGCCGCGAGCAGGCGGTTGAACGGCTAATCGGGTTGAACTTGGAAAATCCGCCAGATCCTGAGACCGTCTCCCGTGAGTTGGAGGCAGCCCATGAGCCCGGCGGTCTTTATTGATGCCAACATTCCCATCTATGCCGCCGGCCGCGGCCATCCCTTGAAGGAACCGTGCGCTCGGATTCTCCGCATGGTGGCCAAGGAGCCGCAAACGTTCGTAACCAACTCCGAGGTCCTTCAGGAACTGATGCACCACTACTTGGCTTCGGATCGCTGGGTACCGGGATGGGAGGTTCTGCGAGCCTTTGCCGAAGCCATGCATGACCGCATTGAGCCAGTCGATGCGGAAGACATTCTTGTGGCATCGGTACTGGCGGACCGCCACTCTGGTGTCAGTGCCCGGGACCTAGTCCACGCGGCGGTGATGCAGCGGCTGGGAGCAGATCACATCATCTCAGCAGACGCCGACTTCGATCGCCTGGAGGGAATTGTCAGACTGAATCCTGCCCGCGTCATGGAATGGGAACGCTCCATTCCCTCCGCCGGAACAGGGTAATCACGGCTGTTCGGCATCCGGAAATCCCAGCGAACCGGGAACTGCCGTGGGTATCCACATTTCCAACGATGCCCCCTGATACCACAGTCCCACAGAAGTTGCACTCCGCCTTATGGTCGGGTGAGGATTGAATCCGCCACGTCCAGTATCCTGAGACCGTCATCCGGTGCTCAGGCGACGCTCAAGGGCAATTGACTCGCTCTCAGGGCTGTTCCTTGCCTACCGTCATCACGCACAGCAGTTCGAACATCACGGTGGCGCCGATCAGGGCCGTGCCACCAGACGGGTCGAAGGGAGGCGACACCTCCACCATGTCGGCACCAATGATGTTTGTACCCGTTAGTCCCCGAACCGCCTGCAGAGCCTGAAAAGAAGTCGGTCCTCCAATCTCCGGCGTACCGGTGCCGGGCGCATAGGCCGGATCCACAAAGTCGATGTCGAAGCTGACGTAGATCGGCGCTGTGCCCACAATCGTCCTGGCCTCCTCCATGACATCCGGCACACCGCGCTCCATAAGCTCTTCGACCATCACCATCCTGACCCCTTGGGATCGGCCGAAGTCGATGTCCTCAGTGTCGTACATGGAACCCCGCAGGCCGATCTGGACCGTCCGCCGGGGATCCAGCAGACCCTCTTCCACGGCCCTGCGAAACGGCGTGCCGTGGGTGTACCGGTAGCCACCGAAGTAGCCTCTGTACAAATCGGTGTGCGAGTCGAACTGGATCATGCCCACGGGCTCTTGCACAAGTCCACGCAGGATGGGCAGCGTGATGAGGTGGTCGCCCCCTGCCGTAACCGGCACGATGCCGTCCCTGCTCAGTTTCCGGTAGAACGCCTCGACTCGCTTCAGGGAGTCATCCAGGTCGGCCGGATTGACGGGCACGTCTCCCAGATCGGCACAGTTGCAATCAGCATATGGCGACCGCCGCCGAATGGGATGGACACTGCGGATCATGGCTGAGGAATCCCGAACCTGCCGGGGACCGTGGCGCGCGCCGGGCCGGTTGGTGGTGCCCCCGTCCCAGGGAACTCCTACATATCCAAAGTCTAGTTCAGACCAGTGCTCGTGTCCGGGCGGTACGTACGGCAGCCGCATGAAGGTGGACAAGCCCGCGAACCGGGGCGTTTCCAGACCGGAAATCGGCTGAAAGAACTCGTTCATGGATTACCGTTGGGTTGTGGCTTCAGGCTTATGTAACTCAAGCAAACAGGCCTGTACATTGTCGGTGCAATGACAGCGATACACATTGACCGGGATGGACAGGACAGCGTCAGTCTGTTCCCAAGCAAGTCCCGAGACCGGAACCCACAGCTTGCGATTGGGCCTGTAGCCGGGAGGAAAACCGTTCCATCACCTTGGCGGATGATGGATCCGCCTGCACCTTGATTGACAATCAGCGGATCATAAACAGATCGGAGGACTTCTCCCCGGACGAAGCATGTGGCCGAGTATCCTCCGGACGCGGATGTTTACTCAAGGTGGAGTGTATACGGCAGTACGACGAACTTTTCAGTGGAAGGTTCAATACACGACTTGTCAGAACCCGCGCCAGCCGGGCAGGGTTGCCGCCTGCTGGATCCATGTCGCCATCCGCTCCTTGTCGAATCCGCCCTCGTAGATATCGACCCAACGCGAGTCCAGATCCTTTCCCGAGCCGGGCGGCACAGGACACAGCGTCGCTCCCTTGAGGAAGGTTACCTTCACGTAGCGGGTGAACACGTGGTAGCTCACAAACCAGTTCCCCAAACCCATAAGGTTTGGGGTAATTCGCTCTCGGCCGTCAGGCGACGTGGGCCGCGTGGGCGGACTCGAGTCCGGGTGGAGCCGTCCCCACCGTTGTCCCGCTTCGATCCCGGAGCAGTCGTTTGACCTCTGGGAAGGGCGTGTACAGCGTGATCTCGTCGTCGTACAGGCGCGCCAGGATGTTGCGGGCGGCGTTGGTGTCCGCGTCCAACACGACTCCGTCCAGGCCGTAAAACCGATCCCAGCGCCGTTTTCCCTGCAGGAGTCCGGTGCGGGAGTCGATTTGCGACGTGTAGGCGGGGTTCACCAACACCAACGCAGTGCCTCTGCGTCGAGATATCGAGATTAGGGTGTCGGCCATCACGCCCTTGACCCAGCCGCTCAGACGGCGTTGGGTGTCGCGGTGCATGACCTTGGCCGACGTCATGGATGCCGTCAGATCCTCGCAGGCGATGGTGCCGGCGCGGTCGACGACGCTGTGGGCGGCCCGGCACAGGAAGTCCCTGACCCGTGCGTTGTGTTGCTTTTGGCGGCGGTCCCACTTTTGGTTGCCGAGGTTGTGGCGGAGGATATTGTC
>VXMJ01000078.1 GCA_009841145.1 Caldilineaceae bacterium SB0661_bin_34
TAACCAAGCTGCCTGCCGACACTCAAGTAATCCAGGCATGATGGATTGGTATTAGGCCTTCGATCCGGTACGCGGTACGGGTATTGCGTTCCACGAAGCGCAGGGCGTCCTCAATGTCGGCCACGATGCCACCATCGAAATCCTTGCGATCCAGGATATGTACCTTGTCGGTGCCCCTCGCGAGCAGACAGGTGATGTAGGCCTGTGGAAAGAAGCGGCGCGGATTTTTGGCAAAGAAGAGCACTCCGGCGTTCCGGAAGCGCAACGCGTCGTTCGCTCGTTCAGCCGCCCCGATGTTGACCAGTATGTCCTCGACCCGAGGCTGGCCGGTAATTCCCGAAAGACTGAGCCAGACATCAAACTTCCCGCGATCAAAATCGTTGGGGTAGTCAAACCGCGGACAGGGCGCGAGATCGAATCGGACAGTTCCTTCAAGACGAAACATGTCTCGGATTTCGTCTCGGCTTAGTTTCTGAGTCACAGCCCCCTGGCGCAGAAAGAACCCCTCGCTGCACTGTACTGGCTTGGAGGCACTCTCCTTAACGTGGATCGTGACCACTTGACCGACTGGTTCCGCATGTACCTGAACCGGTGGATCGCAATTGCGGGCGATATCCTGGATACGTGCACGCAGATTGTTGGAATCCTGTATGCCGATCACGGTTCCGTCATCGCGTACGCCCAGAAGAATTCTGCCGCCGATGGCATTGGCAAGGGCCACAAGTTCTCGCGCGAACGACGACGAAAGTCTCTCCTTGAACTCAAGGGTTGTCCCTTCCCCCTCTTGGATAAGGATTTCGAGGTCGTCAAGTGTCATGCAGGTGCCTCGGACTGTGATTGCTCCGGACTTCTGTCGGCTCTCCAGATTTCAGGCCAGATGTCGTGCCAGACGCCGTAAGAACAGATGGGCCAGGGCCCAAATCCAAACGGTGCCGCACACCACCGTTCCAACCAGCGGCACCAGCACCGATACTCCCTCGGCCATGTGCCAGTACAGCTTGACTGGCCAGTAGGACGGAAACACTCCCAGCAGCCACTGCCACGGTTCCGGAACCCACCAGGCCACCATGGCGGCCACGATGAACGGACCCAGACCCTTGGAAAGGGCCAAGCCCTGTACCTTGTTCTCTGCCAAGCCGCTAATCAACAGGGCACTCGCAACCATGAACGGTGCCGCGGCCAGCGCCACCAATACGATCCACCCGGGCCCGCGCGGCGCGACATGGATCCCGAGCATGTAGGCCAGGAGCAGGGCCGAACCGCAGTAGAGCGTTACCGGCACCCCCGCGCGCCAGGCCAGGTATGCCTTCAGCGACAGGGGCGTGACCCTCAATGCCAGTAGGGTGCGGGTGTCCTTTTCGTCCAGGACCATCAGGCCCGTCACGGTGCCGATCACAACCGGTGCCATAACCGCAATCAAGAGGCTGACAATGAGCAGGTAGTACGGCTCAAGGTCGATCGGAAGACGCTGGTTCAGCGGTTCCAGGCCAAAGCGGACCACCAGCCCCAGGATGAGGGGATAGAAGACCAGGAACTGCGCCGTGCGGTCGCCGGCAATCAGCGCGAGATCCCCGGCTGCCAGGCCTCGCAGCAGTTTCATCAGGTCCCCGCCTGCCGGGTGGCCGTGACCTTCAGGCGATGGGCGGCCCAAAACCACACGGGCACCGTGCCGTATATCAGGCCCCACAGAGCGGCCAGCCACGGCTGTTCCGGCCCGCCTCCCGACAGGGAGAGATCCAGCAGGGCAAGGCCGGGGAAAGTGGGAAAGATCCACCAGAAAGGTCCCGTCAGCACATTCACGTATTCCAACAGGGGAAGCTGCAGCAGGAACATGATGGGAATGGACGGGAACAGGAACTCGGAGATTCCGTGGTACCGGGTGGCCACGACGAAGGCGAACAGCAGTTGGGGCAGGGCCAGCAGCAGGATCGCAACCAGGAACCAGCCCCAATGCACCCTCTCCCAGCCCAGCGCGAACAGGGTGATGACGATGCTGACGACGATTGCCTGCAGCATGAAGATGGTTGTCTTGGCGGCCAGCCAGAGGCTTGGTTGCAGGGGAGTTGTGATCAACCCGTCGAGAATCCGCTGGCCCTTCTCCAGATAGTAGCTGGCCGGCAGCAGGTAGAGGGCGAAGACACCGACTTCGACAAACAGCAGGGCGGCGGTGACAATCACCTTGGCGGCGGCCGGCACCAGCGAGAGTGCAATGGACCAGAAGACCAGCACGAAGACGGCGGCCATCCAGATGCCCTGGCGCGCATTGATCAGCAGCTCCCAGCGCAGGAGCGAAGCCAGCATCTTCACAACAGCTGTTCGCCCGTGGTCCGGATGAAGATGTCCTCAAGGGTGGCTTCCTGCGTGTGAATGGTCTCAATCTCCTCGGACCGCAGAAGTTCGGCAAACCGTTCGTTGCCGCCGATGCCATCCAGGTCGAAGAGTTCCTGTTGCCGACCTTCCCCGGTCCGGTACTCGACCTGCACCTGCTTGCGGCCGTGGGCCAGCCGCAGGTTGCGCGGCGTGTCGATCAACGCCAACCGTCCCTGCACCATGAAGGCCACGCGGTCGCAGAGCAGATCGGCGACATGCATGTCGTGGGTGGTCAGGAAGATCGTGCAGCCATCCGCGCGCAGGGTTTGCAAGTGGTCCGTGATGCGGCGGGCGTTGACCGGATCCAGGCCCGCCGTGGGTTCGTCCAGGAACACGAGCCGGGGCTCATGCTGAAAGGCGCGCACAAAGCTAAGGCGTTGCATCATCCCCTTGGAGAACTGTCCGACCCGGGTGTCGGCGTCCGCCGTCAGGTCGACCACGGCCAGCAGGTCTTCCGAACGGGTCACAGCCTGTGGGTACAGATTGGCAAACAGCTTCAGGTTTTCGCGGGCGGTCAGCTGCAGGTAGTGGTTGGGCAGCTCGAAGGAGACCCCCACGTGGGCGAAATAGTCCTGTCCCCAATCGGCTAGGGAACGGTCCATGACGGTCACCGAACCGGACCAGTGCTGCAGGAGGCGGCAGAGGACGCGCTGGGTCGTGCTCTTGCCGGCACCGCTGGGTCCGAGAAAGCCAAAGATTTCCCCCTGCCCCACCTCGAAGGAAATGCCGTCCACGGCCGGGTTCCGGGTCCCGGGGTAGGTCAGGGACAGGTCGGACACCTGGATCATGGTCATGGCAGGCGAGCCTCAACTGTGCGGCAGGTGGTGAGTGAGCTTTCCCTGGCCGTTTCTACGACGGTTTGGCCCTGTTTCATGGGACTTATATACCTGTGTACCAAGGAGGAGACCCCCTCGGCCGTGACGGCATACCTTGTTCACGGGTCGGTGAGGTCGATTTGTCCGTTGCCACGGGCAACGGACAGTGACCGAACGCCTCTCGCCGTGCAGAAGCCCCAGTCCCGCGGGCCTTCGGGAGCAGGGCCAGGCCCCGCGCCAGGATGTTTTGGGCGGCATTGCGGTCCGCGTTCGCGGTGTGTCCGCATGCCGTGCAGTGGAAGTGTGCCTGTGTCCTGCGGTTCTCCTTGTCGACGTGTCCGCACGCCGCGCAGGTCTGCGACGTGTAGGCCGGGGGCACCTTCAGGACCTGCCCCGCCTTGTAGTCCAACATCCGCTCCGTGCGGCCCCAGTTCGACTTCAGGATCTTCCGGTTGAGTCCGGCCTTCTGCTTCACATTCTTGCCGGGCTCTGCCACCGTACCCTTGGCACTCCTGGTCATGGCCTTGGTATTCAGATCCTCAATGACCACGGTGTGCGCCCTGTCGGCCAGCTTGCGGCTGTGCTGGTGCGCGGCGTTCTCCCGGCGCCGCTTCTGCTTGCGTTGCCGCTTCTTCAGCTGGCCACATACGCGCCTGCCGCGGTTGGACATGGGCTGGCCATTGGCCTTGGAACGCGCACGCGCCTTGGCCGCCTGTCGCTCCTTGCGCTTGATGTTCGCCTCCAGCTTCGGGTCGTCCGGCACTTCGTACACTTCGCCGTCGCTGTCGGTGGCCTGGCCGACGTTGCGGTCGACTCCCACGGCGCCCGTCCAAGCCGGTTGCTTCAGCTGGTCCACCGGCACTTCATGGAACACGTAGGCATACCACTTCGGATGGTCCTCGGTGCCTTCCTTCCGGATACGCACCTGCTTCGGCTTGCAGCCCCGATACAACCCGCCCCCTTCCAGACGCACCCACCCCACAATCGGGATGTGCAGGCGGTCGCCGTCCATGCGCACGGTGTCGGG